>JAYNJV010000006.1:0-66513 GCA_038110525.1 Candidatus Poseidoniales archaeon
GCGAAATCAATCGATTCTGCTTTCGCTTCAACACGGGCCAACTCTTCGGCTTGCTTGAGTGCTTTTTCATCAAGTTTGACGTTTTCACCGAGCAGAATCTTGGCCTGAGCAACCCACTGGTCTCGCTTGACGCGACCGGGGAAGAACTCGATGGCTTGGTTGACTTGTTCCTCAAGTTTAGCGTTCATGTTTGCAACTTGTCGCCATGTGTAGATGCCGAGGGCATTCAACTTCTCTTCGATGAATGGTCCAACACCTTTGATGGCTTGCAAATCATTTCGAGCGATGAGCACTGCCTTGGTCTTGATGACTCTTGTCACACCTTTCACACCTGTGAGGGTGTTGCCGTCCTTGCCTTGCCATGAGATGACCATACTTCCTTGGTCGTCAGAAATGGTCGCTTCACCTTGGTCTTCGAACGAAGATGCGTCACCAACATTGAGGGTTTCAGCACCTTTCTTGACCTCTTCCTTGACCTCTGAAGTCGTAGCTTTTCCGAGGACCTTGAAGTCAATCGATTTGGCTCGCTCTTTGACTCGCTCAATCTCTTCTTCCTTCTTGGCTTCCTTGGTGGCCGGTTTGGCAGCGGCAGCCTTGGCTTTTGCATCTGCTTCGGCTTTTGCCTTTGCTTCTTTTTCAGCCTCTTCCTTTTCTGCCTTGGCCTTGGCTTCAGCATCGGCTTTTGCCTTTGCTTCCTTTTCAGCCTCTTCCTCTTGTTTCTTCGCTATGAGAAGGGCGGCGGCTTCTTCTTCGGCCTTGGCTTTGGCTTCAGCATCTGCTTTTGCCTTCGCTTCTTTTTCAGCCTCTTCCTTCGCCTTCTTTTCGGCTGCTTCTGCTTCCTTCTTGGCTTTGGCCTCAGCATCGGCTTTTGCCTTTGCTTCCTTTTCAGCCTCTTTCTTTTCGTTCTTTTCGGCTGCCTCGGCTTCTTTCTTTGCCTTCTTCTCTGCCTCTTCCTCTTCTTTCTTCGCTACGAGGAGTGCGGCAGCGGCTTCTTCTTCGGCTTTGGCTTCAGCATCTGCTTTTGCCTTCGCTTCCTCGTCGGCCTTCGCATCCGCTTCTGCCTTGGCTTTGGCATCTGCTTCTGCTTTCTTCTTGGCTTCAGCCTCTTCCTTCTTACGTTGCTTTTCGGCTTCTTTCTCTTGCTTCTTGAGTTCCTTGAGGTATTCTTTGTCTGGTTTGACTTCGACTTCCCACATCACATAGACCGAATTCAAACCAATCTTGAGCAGCCCTTGGAATGTACCACCTTCTCGAGTATTTTCAAAGGAGTCATCAAACATGATTCGAATCGAAGATGTACCTTCTTCATCACCGTGAGCCTCGAACACACCTTCCTCTGAACCACGTTCATCGATCATCTTGAATCTCGTTCGATTGGCTTCGTTTCCGAGATCGCTGATTGGGAATTTGATGTTCGGACTCATGTTGGTAAAGGTGATGAGTTCCTTGGACACCACCGATTCACCATGCTTGATTGGCTTCGGAGATTTAAGCACGAATGGGTCACTCTGTGTACCTTGACCGCTCTGGAATTTCGGTTCAGCATCAGTGAACTCTGGTTCCGGTCCAACAAGAACTTCTCGCTCTCGATACAGCAAGACGAGCAGGAGCAGAAGGAGCAAGAGAAGGAGTGGTAGGAAACACAAGCCGTAACCAAATGGCTCATCGCTTGGGTCGCCAGTGCCAACATAGTTCTCCAAACACTGATTGTTGTCATCAACAAGGTCCGCCGGCGTATCCGATTGATCACTCGAGTCTGTTTCGCACTGCTCTTCAACTGTATCAGGCCAACCGTCGTTATCATCATCAAGGTCACCTTCAATGATGCCGTCTGGACCGTCTGGGTCGTTATCTGGTAAGCCATCGAGGTCTGTATCTTCAACAACCGAAAGGTTGAGCATGAATGATATCGATTCGCCTGTCAATGAATTTGAGGCTGTAATGAAATACGTCGTCATGTTCATCAGTTCAGTTGGTGTTCCGAAAATTGAACCGTCACCACTTCTCGCCTGTCCTGTGAAGTTCAGGCCTTCTGGTAAGGTTCCATTGATTTCCCACGTATCTGCGAGTATACCATCCAAGAACGGCGTCAAAACGATGCTCTCATTGAGCAGAATCCACATATCGGACGTGTTGTATTGACGTGTTGCATTCGGGTTGGTGTAGACCAAAATTGGTGGGTCAAAGGCATTACAAATTCCATCGAGGTCAGAATCTTTTGGAACGCTGCTATCATCGTCTTCGTCAGTTCCACACAGGAGTTCGTCAACGTTTGACCAACCGTCGCCATCGAGGTCGTCGCGGTTATCTTCTGTATCGAGTGCGTCGCAAATACCGTCCTCATCGATATCACCTGGCTCATCGGTGTCGTCTTGTGGGTCGGTACCACAAGCAATCTCATCCAGGTCGCTCCAACCATCATCTTCTGCATCATCATCGAACAAATCTTCGATGAGTGAAGGGTCAGTGTTCACATCTTGTCGTACTTCATCAGGTCGACCATCCCCGTCGGTATCGGTATCTGCACCTGGATTGAGTGGGTACAAATCATCGACATCTTCGACGCCGTCACCATCGTCATCCGTATCTTCAATAAGTTCTCCATCGTAATCATCAGGGAGTTCATCCGGCAAACCGTCGCCATCTGTGTCCACTGGCTGAGTCGGGTCGTTTGGATAGGGGTCTGGGCCTGCAACACAAACGACTTCACTGCCATTCATGACACCAATTGAGCCATCGCAATATCCGTCACCATCTGTATCTGGATTCCATGGATCTGTTCCCGTATCTGTTTCATTGACGTAGATGCTCGTGTTGGTTTCATTCGCATTTGGAATGCCATCATCGTCCCAGTCATCATCGAGGACATCACAGAGACCATCGCCGTTGAGGTCAACAGGAATGTCTGTTTCATTGAGTGAGTCAGTACCACAGGCTATTTCGTCAAGGTCATCCCAACCATCATCGTCGTCATCCAAGTCTTCTATGAGAGCAGGGTCGCTCGTTGAATTCACGCCTGGAACCAAGTCATCTGGCTTACCGTCGCCGTCAGTATCCTTGGAGGCCGACGGGTCAAGTGGGAAGGCGTCTGGTCCCGCAGTACAGTTGCTCGTTACTGGTGATTCAGGTCCGTCACAGACGCCGTCGCCATCAGTATCTGGGTTGTCAGGGTCTGTTCCAATTGGAAGGCCTGTTTCGTTGAGATTGTCGATACCGTCACCGTCCATGTCAAGGTCGTCACCGTCACAAATTGCGTCGCCGTCCATGTCCTCGGGAATGGAGGTTGCATTCTTCGAATCGGAGTTGCAAGCGTCCTCGGAAATATCTGGATAGCCGTCGTTATCATCGTCGTCATCGGCTTCAAGCCCACCTTCGCCATCTGGGTCGTCGTCAGGATACATGTCGCCGTCGGTGTCGAGTGGGTCGGTTGGGTCGTGCGGGTCTGGGTCTGGACCTCGGCAAACGAGGTTGCCAAGTCGGTCGTAAACTTCGGAGGCAGGACCATCACAGAATCCATCACCATCTGTATCTGGATTGAGGGGGTCTGTTCCCGTATCGCCTTCACCGTTCCAAATGCCCGTATCGGTTTCGTTCAGGTCGGGTAAGCCGTCGTTATCGTCGTCGAGGTCTTCAGTAAGGCCTGGTGGGCCACGAATTGAATCCTCGTTGCCGTCGTAATCGATTGGTAGGGTGTCAGGGTCGCCATCGCCATCCGTATCTTCAAGCACCTCGATGGTGAAATCCCATGAGTACGAGTTTCCACCAGTATGGTTTGCAAAGACTGTGAAAGTGGTGTTACCAATGGTCTCTGTCGGCGTACCTGAAATCACACCTGTGGCAGGGTCAATCGACAAGCCAGCAGGCAAGCTTGGCATAATCTGGTAGGAGAGGCCACTTCCAACATAGTACGGCGGTACATTGGGTATCGCAGTGTTGTTGACTGCCACCACCGTAGCCGTTGGCCCGAATGGTGCTGGGTCTGGGCCTGCGGCGCAAATTCCTGGAATAGCGTTTGGACCGTCACAAATACCATCATCGTCGGTATCGGGGTCAAGTGGGTCTGTACCTGTGTTGTTTTCATCGAGGTACATTCCCGTATCTGTCTCTACCGAGTCATTGTAGCCGTCACCATCATCATCTAAATCCTCCTCAAGACCGGGCGCCGAGCGAATTGGGTCCTCTGAACCGTTGTAATCGCCTGGCAAGACATCGGGTAATCCGTCGCCGTCAAAGTCGTCGAGAACGGTGAGATAGAATGTCCATTGTGCACTTACGCCGTTGCTTAGGTTTGCCCACATGGTGTAGGATGTGTTGGTCATCACCATGTCCGGTGTTCCCCAAATTGAGCCGTTGCTCGCATCGAATTGAAGTGAAGTTGGAAGTGATGGTGAGAGCGAATAGGTCGCTCCTGACACGACGAAGAACGGGTCGATTTCTGTAACTGCAGTGTTGTTGACAAGAACGATCGGTGTGGAAATGACTGGAGGACCAGTGTTCGTATCTGGGCCTGCAATACACACACCGGGCACAGCGTTTGGACCGTCGCATATACCATCGTCATCGGTATCGGGGTCGAGCGGGTCAGTACCCGTATCGCTTTCATTGACATAGATGCCCGTATCTGTTTCATTGGTATCGGGCAATCCATCTGCATCGTCATCTAAGTCCTCTTCAAGACCAGGCGCCGAGCGAATTGGGTCCTCTGAACCGTTGTAATCGCCTGGCAAGACATCGGGTAATCCGTCGCCGTCAAAGTCGTCGAGAACGGCCAGATAGAATGTCCATTGCATGCTCGCTCCGCCGCTCACATTCGCCCACATGGTGTAGGACGTGTTACCCATAACCACGTCAGGTGTTCCCCAAATTGAGCCGTTGCTCGCATCGAATTGAAGTGAAGATGGCAGAGCGGGTGAAAGCCCGTAGGTCGCACCTGTCGGGGCATAGAATGGGTCGATTTCTGCAACTGCAGTGTTGTTGACAAGAACGATTGGTGTGGTTACAACAAGCGGTCCAAGGTTCGTATCTGGACCGGCGACACACACGCCTGTGATAGCATTTGGACCATCACAGACACCGTCGTCATCGGTATCGGGGTCGAGCGGGTCAGTACCTGTATCGCTTTCATTGACATAGGTGCCCGTATCTGTTTCATTTGCATCTGGAAGACCGTCGCCGTCATCGTCATCGTCCGCAACCAGGCCAGACGTCGGCGGGTCGTTCGTATCATAGTCGGGCGGTAAGTCGTTTGGCAGTCCGTCACCGTCGTAATCGGCAAGGCTCTCGAGATTGAATGTGAATGTTTCAGTGGCTGAGCCATTGTGCGTTGCTGTCACTGTAAACGTGGTGTTGGCAAGGGTTCCGTTGACCGCCCCAGTAATTTCACCTGTAGCAGAATCCATGGATAGTCCTGAAGGTAAGGCTGGTGAAACCGTCCATGTGGTCGTACCGTTCCAAAACGGTGGATGGAAACCAATGGGGTCAATGGTCACGTTTTCTACAACCGTATGTGGATTGTCAGTATCAACCGTGAACCAAAGGTCAAGTGTGAAACTGTAATTGTTCTGATTGACGTAAACAGTGTATGTTTGGTTGGATGCATAGACTGAAGGGGTGCCGCTAATTGAGCCGCTCGTTAGGCTCATGCCGTCTGGAAGTTGTGGTTCAGTTTCCCATATTGCAGATTGCAAAGAGATCACCTGTATTTCTCCAGGTTGATGTGCCCACAATTCAACACCTGTGGTGGTTGATGAAGAGCCGGTATTGTGGGTTGCGGAGAAGTATAGGGTGTCGCCAACGAGAGCGGCCATGTATCGCCCCGGTTCGGTAGTGCGACTTCCTGGAGAGATGTCTGTTACTCGCCATGTGGAGTGGTTGGATGTATCGTGAGCCCACAATTCTGTGCCCTTGCTTCCATCATATGCATCAAAATAGATGGTATCGCCAACAAGGATGCTCATCATTGCTCCAGGATTGCCGTTATTTGAGGAGCTGGCTATGTTCGCCACTTGCCAAGTAGAATGGTTTGAAGTATCGTGAGCCCACAATTCTCGACCTGTGCTTGTATCATCAGCATCAAAATAGATGGTGTCGCCAACGACAATGGACATGTGTTGTCCAGGATTGCTGTCGCCCCAGGAGGTGCGGATGTCGGCCACTTGCCAAGTGGATTTGTTGGAGGTATCGTGAGCCCACAATTCTGTCCAGTTTCCATCATCAGCATCAAAATAGATGGTGTCGCCAACGACAATGGACATGTATCTTCCAGGTGTGCTGGACGATGAACTGCTTTGGATGTCGGCCACTTGCCAAGTAGAATGGTTTGAAGTGTTATGAGCCCACAATTCTCGACCTGTGCTTCCATCAAATGCATCAAAATAGATGGTGTCACCAACGACAATGGACATGTATCTTCCAGGTGTGCTGGGGTCGGAACCGCTTCGGATGTCGGCCACTTGCCAAGTAGAATGGTTTGAAGTGTTATGGGCCCACAATTCTTTACCTGTGCTTCCATCAACAGCATCAAAATAGATGGTGTCGCCAACAAGGATGCACATGTACGCCCCAGGAGCGCTACTACCAAGGCTGTAGATGTTCGTCACTTGCCAAGTGGAGTTGTTGGAGGTGTCGTGAGCCCACAATTCTGAACCTTGTCCCGGGGATGCATCAAAATAGATGGTGTCGCCAACGAGGATGTTGCACATGTATTGACTAGGTGTGCTGCTGCTTGAACCGCCGTCAAGGTTTGCCACTTGCCAAGTAGAATGGTTAGAAGTGTTATGGGCCCACAATTCTCGACCTGTGCTTCCATCAACAGCATCAAAATAGATGGTGTCGCCAACGACAATGGACATGGGTCCTCCAGGTTCGCTGCTGCCTGAACCGCTTCGGATGTCGGCCACTTGCCAAGTAGAATGGTTTGAAGTGTTATGAGCCCACAATTCTGCACCATCTCCATCGGTTGCATCAAAATAGATGGAGTCGCCAACGACAATGGACATGTATTGTCCAGGAAGGCTATTGAGATACGAGGCGTAAATATTGGCCACTCGCCACGTCGAATCGTTGCCATAATCAACCCACTCCTCCATAGTGATATTTGCTGCATTTGTGAGGAAATATTCGAGTGAAATTGGTGTCATCGTCGCACCGAGTTCGAGGGCTGCACCATCGACTGAAGATGTGAGTGTTGCGAAGGGTGATGTCTTGAGCCAAATATCGACTTGGTAGGTCTCGTTGCTGATATTTGCTGTGACTGTGTACGTTGTTCTGCTCGTCGTAACCGTTGGTGTACCGCTGATGGTGCACGTGCTGCTGTCAATGGACAGGCCGGACGGTAATGAAGGTGAAACAGTGCACGATAGTGCCCCGGTGACGTTGGTCATGCCGCTGCCCGAACCGCTCGCCGCACTGGCATTGTACTGGAAGGTGATGTTGGCCATGGCCTTACCGATGAGGAGTTCTGCACCTTCTTTACTCGGGAAAAGTAGCATTTCATCAACTCCAATCCAAACCTGTCCACGTAATGTTCCTTGGGATGTGTTGGCATACACCGTATAGGTCTGATTGGTTGAAAGTGCGGTCGGCGTTCCACTGATTGTACATGTTCCCTGTGCGAGTGTGAGGCCAGCGGGTAGGGAGGGTTGAACTGAGCAAGTCGCAGTCGACAGAGATGCTGGTGGCCCAGCTATCTTTCCGATATCTACGAATGCTGGACCTGAATTGGTTGTACCATCACCCATTTGTCCGCGATCTCCTTGCCCCCAACACCACATGGACCCATTTTCGAGCAGTGCACAAGCATGGTACCAACCAACCGAGAGTTCAACGGCTCGAACTGATCCGTGTGGCCATGGAATGAGTGTTGGTTCAAGGACATTCGAAGAAGTGGTCGAATATGCTGCGTCGGCATCACCCCAGCACGCTACTGAACCGTTGGAAAGAATGACACAAAAGGTGGTATCTCCAGCGAAAAGTGATTTCGCAGAAAGATTACCTGGCATTGGGTTGGTAAAGCCTGCAATGCTTGTATTCGATGCCGAGGACCCTACACCTCGCTCACCCTTCGGAGAATTTTCCCCCCAACAAGCGACAGACCCATTTTCATACAAGGCGCATACGGATCGGACTGTGCCTTCAATGGCAATGATATTTCCATCGGGAAGGATGGCTTTCTTCGCTGTCGTGTAAGTCGTGGTATCTCCTTGACCGAGTTGGCTTTGGCTGTTCCTACCCCAACACATCACATCTCCATTCTCGAGCAATGCACATGTGGAATAGGCAGAAAGGGCCATATCAACCACTTTTGCACCTGAAGGTAACACATTGACTGGAGTGTATTCCCTCATCGTGGTCGTGTTTCCGATACCCAGTTGTCGATCCGAATTATATCCAGTGCACAGGGCTGAACCATCGTCGAGGACCACGCATGCATGGTTATGGTCAGCATGAATGGATGCAACTGTTCGTCCATTCGGAAGCGGAACATGGGTTGGTGTAACAACGCTCGACGCTGTCGAACCTATGCCAAGTTGGCCATAGCCGTTCTCGCCCCAACAATACAGTGATGAATTCGCAAGAAGGGCACAACTGTGGTCTGCTGCGTACACCGGAACGGCAACTGCAGGACTGCCAGGTGGTAGGTCAACCAATTCTGGAGAAAGATAATCTGTGCTGGTTGATGATGTGCCGATTTGCCCATCGGCGTTTTCGCCCCAACAAGCCACAGAACCTCCTGCTTTGACTGCACATGAATGGTAGTCGCCCGTTAATAAGGTTCTGAAATTGTTGTTGTAAGGCGTATCCCAGCCACCATCGCCTGCCTCGGCGCCCGTGGGTACACCAAATGTGATCGGTTCGATGGTTTCGCCAATGTTAGTTTCCAAACCAGAAACACTTGGTGATAGCGGAAGGTAGTCGGTGACCAACCAGAACATCGAACTGTAGATTGTGCCGCTGATGGTCGCTGTGAGGGTGAAATTTGTCATTGGTGTGACTGAGGTTGGGGTTCCGCTCACGGTGCAGTTTCCTTGATTGAGGCTTAAGCCCGTTGGCAAGGAAGGATAAATGCTACAGGAAGCGCCAGCGACAGCGTCAAAAGATACAACGCTGAGTTCTTCTGGAGAATAAGCATACATTTTGTTGTCGCTCGTCTTCTGATAAACAAACACATCATCCACAAAAGCCCAATACTGGCCAGGATTACTAAGAGCAAAACTTGTCTCGTTCGTGGAAATATCGTACATGAGTGTCGAGTCGTAATTGCTATCGAAATGATAGAAAAGTTGGTCTCGAGTAAATCCGTGGAACCAAGACGCTGAACGTCCGTTGTTGTATCCGTTGTCAATCGAGTAGGTCGTGTTCTCTTGGGTGTCATGGACCCAAATTCGATAGTTGTCGTTGATGTCCTGTGCTCCTGATAATCCAATGAAATACAACTTCCCATTCCGCACCAGAATATCTGGGCCATCGTTGCTGATGAACCCGTTATCCCCAAAATTCGTATTGATATCTTTCACCATCCACGTTGCGTTTGAAGAAAGATTGTAGGCGTACAACTCCCTGTATGTGCGTGCTGAAAAGTACACCACATTGTCGACGACGACGGCTTCGTTGAGGTTGACCTGCAACCCAAGTGAAGAATTGACTTGGTATGACGTGTTGGATGTGATGTTGTACGCCCACAGGCCAGTGTAACGAAACACGATGATATCATCTGAAACCATCTTGACTTGATCATCAAAGCCGTAAGTCGACGAGGACGTCGACCCGCCAGTAACATCGTGTAGCATACTGGTCTGGTTCGTAGCGATTGTGTGTTTGTAAAGGTCCCAGCGGTACGTGCCAAATTCCTGTGCCGTGAAATACACCGTGCCGTTGTGATGGATGAGGTTTTTCAAATTTGAAAAGGAAGTCGAGGGTGTCGTTGAATTCGATAAAAATTCAAGTTCAAAAGAGGTCCCATTGAATCGGTACAGCCCCTCACCTGGCCCATTGGTGTCCTCACCGTAGAGATAGAAATCGTCACCGACCTTCAGCGGTGATGGAGGGAACGACTTCGTTCCCGTGACTGGCCAACCAGTACCGCAGCAAGTGAAGGTTGGTAATTCAAAACCTGCACCACCAACTCTCCACGCCGTTCCGTTCGAAGTGTTGTATGCCCACAACTGGTCCACCAAAGAAGAAACATAGCTGTCGAATAAGAGGACGTCGTCAATGACGTACAAGAACGTATAGAATCCACCAGAATGCGTGAGTTCTTTCCACGTCGTTCCGTTGTTCAAATTATGCATGTACAAATCGTTGTTGTCGTTGAACATGATGACATCGTCATCAAACATCACGTCATAGCCATCCAACTGGGATATTCTGTTGCCAAAACCCGAAGAGGAGTATGCCTCCGTGATGTTCCAATACGAACCGTTGCCGTAGATGGCCGAGGCGTCTTCGCCCTCAACGTACCCGAAGGTGATGGGATCCATAGCCGCGTTAAGAGGGAGTTTTGCCCCGTCAACGACCGACTGCCACAATTCAAAATCTACTTCGCCGGGAGCCACATTAAGAATGATGTTGGCGGTTGCTGAAAAAGCAACGCCATCCACGGTCGAATTTGCATACATCGTGTAGGTGCCACCGCTCATGATTTGAGTTGGTATGCCCGAAAGCACGCCTGATGCATTCACGCTCAAACCTGAAGGAAGTGTTGGGTCGACCTCGAAGGTCGCACCATCTGGAATAGATGTGGGTGCAAAGGTGAGGGAATCGTATTGCGTTCCATTGACATAATAGACAGTGCTTGAACCCGACCAAACGCCACCAGAAAAGGTGAAGCGGCGTGCTGAATCAAGAGGTACGGGGTCACTTGCGGTCGTGGTCAATTGGGGCGCTCCATCGTTATCACCGTCGTGACAGGCAAAATCGCCGTTCAAATTCTGATTTGAGGTTGACGTTCCAAACCAGTTGAATGACGGCGTTCCGTTGCGGTCCATGTCATGGTCTTCAAGCACGTCCCAAGGCAAAATCATGGTCAACAAGTAATCATCATCTCCGCCAAATGAAGAGTCTGCAACCGATGAGTTCCAGTAATCGCTTGCTGGGGTAAGTTCGACCGATACGCTGTCTGCGGAATCGGTTGGGCTATCGGCAGTTGTTGTGACGGTGTTGTTGTATATCTTTAGAGAATCTGAACCTGAGCCATAGTATGAAACAAGGTGTTCGTAGGTGCTTTTGTTTCCATCGGTATCAAACTCCATGCCCCACATGAACGATTGTAGACTTGTTCCTTGGCTGTTGGTAGGTGTTCCATCGAGACGAAGTTGAATAAACACAGAAGTCGCATTCGATGCTGTTTGTACGGCAGGGTACGATGCGTTTCCAACGATATCAAGAGCGTCGTTGTTCCCGTTGTCCCCCTGAACATCGGACATGACTTCATACCCGCAAGTCATAGCAGAGAAGGCAAGTCCACTTGGTAGTGCAGTTGATTTCGCTGGCACATACTCTTCGTCGAGTGTTTCATACCACGGATTGAGGATGCTAAGGTATCCCACTTGAGCCATAAATATCATCATCAATGAAAACACAATTGCGTTTCTTGTTTTGACATATGCTTCGCTCATGTAATTGGTATGAATTCTATGTTCATATATATTGAACCTATCATAACTTGCAAACATATGTTTAATAACTTTGAAATAGCACCCAAATTCCTATCATGAACGGGTGACAGTGTGTCAGATGGTTTAAGGTACCTCCAAGTTTTCGTTTCAGTCGAACAAGGAAAAAATCTTCCTGGTGCAGACCTCACCATGTTGTTCGATCGTGTCAGTCTCATCACACCAGATTGTATTGTGACCAGCGAACCATGCTATGTGTTGCAGTTTGAAGGGGACTTCTCCAATGGCTATGAACATGCAAAAGAAACAAGTGCAACAAAACTCATTCACACCTACAGTGTTTCTGATACTACACTCATCGCCTCCTGTATTCTGACGGGTCCGATTCCGAGGCTTGTCCACGAAATCGAAGGGGCTTGGCTTCAAACCCCAAGTACATTGCTTCGAAGTAACGGGTTGATGATGACCGTCTTAGGAACAACAGAAGGTCTCAATGAAGTCCGAATTGGACTTGATAGGATGATTCCAGGAGATATAAAATTGAGAATCACGACCAACGTCAAAGCGGACTGGGTCGCAGCCCCGCACTTACCTGAGCGAAGAAAAGAAGTCATTGATTTGGCTGTCCAGATGGGGTATTATCATACCCCGAGAAAATGTACACAACGCGATATTGCAAACGCCCTCGATGTTCGTCAAGGCACAGTAGCAGAGCATTTGCAATCTGCTGAAGGACTCATCATCAAATCCTGGTCAGACCAGACCAAATGATATTACAGAGTATTGAGCAACACGATGGCGAGCAAAACAAACATCAACCCACCGATGGTCTTGAACATCATTTTTCCACGCTTTTCGTCCATCGCAAACGAACTCAAGCGGCCACCTAAAATCGTCCACATCGTCATAGCAAGAATTCCTCCAGGTACCGTCAAGGCTGTAACCAAGAGAATGTCGACAATTCCAGAACCGTTGTCGAGAACTTGAAGCAAAACTGCACCCACAAGTGTCCATTCTTTGCCGTTGATAAATTGCATCATCATGCCTGTTTTGAAGCCTAATTGGGGTATTGAAGTGGTCTTGAAAAGAGCAGAATAGGAGTGGTGCTCTGCAGTAATTTGTTGCTGAATAGAAGAGGGTTGAAGGGTGAAGACCTTGAGAGCAATGAGCATGAGAAACAGAATCCCAACAACTTCGAGGGCTATCTTTCCTGGATGGTCGGCATCGACATGGAGCACGACAAATCCAGCGACGATGTGAACGATAAGAAAGCCTAATGCCATACCCGATATGAGACGAATGTTTGCCTTTGGACCGTGTATCGAACTGTGAACAATGCAGGTCATATTGTTCGGACCGGGCGTCACGACACCGATGGTCAAGATTCCAAGAATCAAGTACAACGATTCTGCTTCGATGAGACCACGCCCTTCTGGTTCTGAACTCTTATTCTTCTTCTCCAATCTTTGGGTCAACGGTCAGAGCACGTTTGTGTTTTGGCATATTTTTGAAAACGATGATTGCGGCTAAGAAGGCAATGCCAGCAGAAACCATGGCTGATGTGGTCATACCGTCCATGAAGGCGACACGCGCTGATGCGATGAGTTCCCCGCCAAGCGGATTTCCGTTTTGCAACAATTCAGCACCGACGCGCATTGCGGTGGGAAAGGACTCTGAGGTTGCAGCCTCAAGTGTTGGGTCATTCAACCCGCTTGGGAAGACAAAGGAACGCTGGTAAAATTCGTTGAGAACCGAACCTCCTATCGCAATACCAAGTGCCCCGCCAATTTCCCTGCTTGCATCATTGGTGGCTGAGCCGACGCCGGTTTTGTCCTCTGGAATTTCTTCCATCACGAGTTCGGTTGACGGTGCCATCGTGAGTCCCATCCCAAGACCGAGCATGAAGAACATGAGGGCAAGACGAAGATAGGCAGTATCAACAGACACGGTGGTAAAGATGAGCATGCCCACGGTCACAAGACACAATCCACTCCCCACCACACGATTTCGTCCGAACTTGTTCACGAGTTTGTCACTGTTCGCAGCGGCTGGCATCAAACCGAGGGGTAATGGAAGAAATCGAACTGCTGCCTCAAGAGGTGTGTTTCCCCTCACGAGTTGAAAATGTAGCATTTGTGTAAACATGAATGAAAACATGACAAAGAACGCAAGGCTGATGGCAAGAAGGCCTGTTGAGAATCCTTTGTTTTGAAAGAAATCCAATGGTAACATCGGGTGCTCATTCCTCTTTTCCCACCATACGAACAAACCGATGAACAACAACGAAAGCATCGCAATTCCTGCAGTTTCTATGCTTGTCCATCCGAGCCTTGGAGCCTCGATAATAGCGTACAAAAAGGAAGAAAGGGCGAGGATGGAGAAGAGAGCACCCATCAAATCGAGTTTAGTTTGATGTTTGTCTTTGGATTCTGGAACGAACATGACGCCGAGAATCAAAGCGAGAACGATGAAAGGCACATTGATCCAAAATACCATTTGCCAATCATAGTGCTCCACAGCCCAACCACCAACAAAGAGGCCTATGGGCGCACCAATGCCGGCCATTGCTGCCCAAATACCAATGGCTTTGCCGCGTTCGCTTGGTGGAAAGACATTCATCACAATCGACAGTGTTGCGGGCATGACAAGAGCTGCTCCAATGCCCATGAAGGCTCGAGCACCAATCACATCTGTTGATGTGTCAGCATACGTCGCCGTCCATGCGGATGAGCATCCTACGACGATAAGACCAAGTTGCAAGGCTCGTTTTCTGCCGAAGCGGTCGCCAAGAGCACCCATGGTGAGGAGAGCCCCGCCAAAGACAAGGGCATAGGCATCCATAATCCATTGCAATTCGGAGTTGCCCGCACCTAAATCCTTGGAGAGTTCTGGAAGGGCGACATTGAGCGTAACATTGTTGAGCATCACGATGACAAGGCTGAGACTCATGATGCCGAGAATGGCCCATCGACGTGGGTGTCCTTCTGTATTGACCATATTTCCTCGCCAATTCTTCTTGCATTTAATGGCGCACCTTCAACGATGGCAATGAGAGGGTTTTCTATCAGGAGAGGTCGTCGGCGTTATTCAAACCAATCACCAAATCCGCCATTGACAAAACGAAGTGGCCGTCCATGAGCAAAAACGAAGGTCGACTCGGAGACAAATTCCACACCGAATCTATGTTTGGATGGTCATTGACCTCGATGACAACGGAGCAACATGGTCGATTCAAATCAAAAATTGAGGATTTGGTGACAACTACAAGGTTGAAGGCCCGCCAGCCATGAGGTTTGGCAGTTGACGAAGTTCGCCGTACAGAGCAGGACCTGTGATGAGCGTGCCAGCAATGCCGATTTCACCGTTGGTGTTGTGTGACAAGGCAATCCATGGTCTGCCCTCATCATCGATTTCAACATCGATAAAATCGCCAAAACCACCACAGCGGACATCCCCGCAATCGTCGGTGATGTCAAGTGGGTCATCGACAGCGTTGACAGCTACGGTGGTGATGAGGGGGTTTTCTGCAAAGGCGTCGGTCATGATGGACATGTAGCCTGACCACCCGCCGTTGTCATCGCCTTCGCCAATGTATCCGACCACAACTCTGCCTTCTTCTCCAGCAAAAATGGTTGGAAAACCGGTTTCATTCACTCCTGGTGGAGCCATCATCATCGGCTTCGACCATGTGTCGCCTTGGTCACGAGAATATGCCATCCAAGGCATTTGGTCGGTGCTGATCCACGACGCAAACAGGTTGCCCGCCTCGTCGGTGGCTACAGCAACTTCGTGACTGTGCCAACCTTGTTGCATTTGAACTTCGGTGGTGATGGTGTGTTCGGTCCATGTGAAGCCTCCATCGACACTGCGGTAGACTGCTGGACCGTCGCATGAAGGATTTCCGCGGTAAATGGCTCCGTCGTTTGAACCTGCCAAATGTCCGTGCAAACCAGAACATTGTGAGACACCGAGGGGGTAGCCTGGTCGTTGAATATCCCACGTCAAGCCACCGTTAAACGAACGTGAACATTGTGGTCCTGCAGCCGAAGAGCCCGTGTTGATGCAGAAAACAAAGATGGTATCGTACGACCCAAGGTCGTCAACATCCAGAGTCGATGCAATCGATTGGTGGTCTTGAGGACTGTAATAGCCTTCGGCGGAAAATGGAATGGACCATGTTTGTCCGTCATCGTCTGAAAATTCCACAAACATGGCCGTGAGAGCATGCATATCGAATTTGACAATTCGGTCGGTCCACTTATCGACATAGATGTACGGGTCATTCGAGGATGGCACTTGTCCGAAATCAGGGAACACGGGGTTGAACGGTCCGTTGTTGACCCATGTTTGACCTTGGTCATAGGAGGAATACACCATGGTTCCTCGTCCCGTTCCTCCATAGGATGAGAAGTGGATGCCACCGGTCGAGGTGATGCCAATGGTTGGCTCAAACGTCGTATCGCCGATGCCGTAGTATGTTCCCAACGCAGGATAGGGGGTTGAATTGCCTGTAAGATTATCAAAGCCAATGGTGAAATTCGAAGCGTTGACTGCCCCCGGGTAATGATACCAGGTGGTTGAGGTAAACAGTTCATCGAAAGGTGTTGTAAGGGCTTGTTCCGTGGTCTCTTCTTGGTTGCCAAAACAACCCGCAAGCATCTGCGTCGAAAGCAGAACCAGCACAAAGAAAACCGATAGACGCATGGTTCGGGGTGCAAACATCTTCTTCATCAATACTCCCATTCGATGTTGAGTCTTTGACCTCAGCCAAACAACATCGTTCAATCGATTCAGGTGAAGTCTCGTTTCATCATCAAAAACTGTTGTTTAAGAAGGGTCGGCAAAGAAGGATGCGATGGATATGATTCAACAACGACCCCACTACACACCTGTGCGCGCCTACGACAAAACTTGGGAGGACATCGAGCTCATGCTTGAGCGGGCCGAGAAAAAGCGTCGCGAATGGCGTTCTTGGTACGATGTGTGCAAAAAGGACGATGACAAAGAGGGGATGAAAGAGGCCGCTCGGAATTACAAAGCCCTTGAAGGCGTTGTCAAAACACTTGAGTGGGTTCTTGGCCAAGACGGCATCGAAGACCCGCTTCAGTGATGTTCATTACGAATGTTCGTTCATTCGTCGGTCTCTGCTTCGCCGGTTGAACCATTCGATGAGCCAGAGGATGAACCTCCTGCATCAGATGAATCGGAGGTCGCGGTTTCACCATCAGAGGAGGCTTCCTTGTCGTCTTCTTCATAATAATCACAGCAGTAATAGTAAGGGTTCTCTAATTCAAACACAACTCGGTCAGACTCTTCAAGGGTGGTGAGATTGGTGACCGTGACCCCACCTGAAGATATAGCGTAGATGTAATCGCCCATGAAAATGGACCTTCGTATGCTGAAATCATTCCACCAATAGCGGTTGTCGCCACGGTCATACAGGTCAGAGTTGTTGATTTCGCCGTACAAACTGAGTTCGCCCGAAGTTTCGTTGACTTCGATGAGGACGAGTTTTGATACCCATTCATAATTCCAAAAATAGTTACCATTTTCATTGTATCCAGAATGGTAACGGTAGGTCGAGAGAGGAATGCTGAGCAAATCTTTTGGCCCCCAATATTGGAATGCTTTGTGCTCATAGGTTGCTTCGGACCAAGACCAAGCCCATCCTCGTTCGTTTGGATCTTGAACTGGAGATACTCGAAGGACATCGTCACGGGTTGGTGCCGTTGGGTCGTTGACGTCGAACAAAGAAATTTGAGTCGATGACCAGTCAAGCCCTGTTCCGTCTTCGTTTGCAGGGCCGAGTCCAATGGTCAAAAGGTGCCCTTCTTCGAGTGGGTGGATGTAGGTTGAAACTCCTGGGACTTCGAGTTCACCAAGGATTTGTGGTTGGGTGACATCGGAGAGGTCAATCACCCAAAGTGGGTCGATTTGCTCAAAGGTCACGATGTATGCTGTATCTCCGACAAAGCGAGCACTCCAAATGCGTTCACCCTCGGCAATACCACCTACTTTTCCAACTTCAACGAGAACTTGTTGGTTGGTTTCGAGGTCAATTGACCGTGTTAAGGTCACGACTTGGGAGGACATCGGTTCGGGGTTGTCAAGCCACCATCGGCCCCATTGACCAGTGGTTGTTGCCACTCGAAGGATACCTTCGTATTCTGAAATCGAGAACTGGTTGAGGATGGTTCCGTCAACTCGGCCAGACCCTGTGTAGACTGTTTCTCCAGGTGCGCTGATGTCGAAGGTGTGAATGTTGGTCATTTCAGTGAGGTTTTGGTTCATCCAAAATCGCCACCAGTCGAACGAGTTTTCAGTCAGCACCAAAACATCGCTTGAAGCATACACTTGTGGATAGTTGCCAATGATGTGGTCGACTTCAAAGCCAACTTGTTCTGAGGCAAGGTCGATGGAGAAGATGCTCGAAATACCACGGTTGAGTCCATCGGCTGGTGCAGCGAAGTTCGCACAGTCTTCAGCTTCGAGCATTGAATGTTCAATCAGGGTCGTGCCTTGCATTTCGTAGACTTTTGATGTGAGGTCCTCAAGGGTGAGGTTTGCAAGAACGGCTTCGTTGGCCTGCATTGTTCTGTACGCTACTTCTTCTCGGATGGCTCGGCGAATTGGGTTATCGTAATCGATTTGCCAGTAGCCATCTGGAAGGTTGAGCCAGGTTTGTAATCCCGGTACATCCATCCATGCGTGTGAAACCATTCGAACAGTTCCAGCGACTTCTCTTGCTGTCAAATACCAACCTTCGATGTACAATTCTTGGGAGGTTTCGGGTGCTTCTCGGTCGGTCATATCAATGACGGTCATCTTGGTGAGGGTGGAGGTTCGCCAACCGTAGTAGCCATCATCCCAAGCCATTGCTTCATACAATGGACTGGTGTTTGGAATGGACCAAGGGTTGACCGATGAGAGAACGACCAATCGGTCGCCGTCGAGCATCATGGCTTGTGGCGTACCTTCAATCTCCATGGTCGAAGCATTCTCAATTTCACCAAATTCTGGGACACCGAGAATGTGCAATGTTTGTCCCTGGAGCAAGTAAATATGGTAACCATCGGTCTTGACGAAGTCGGCTTCATCAACGCCTTCTTCTTGGTTATTGGTGCCTGAGAAGTCTTCTCCTTCGGTTCTGGGGGCCGAACTTTTGGCGTTGTTTGCAGCACCTGCGGTGTCACCATCAGCGGCCATTTCTGCATCTTCGAGTACCATATCATCGCCCCAATAGTAGTAATATTGTTCCTCAACAGCCTGGAGAAGTTGTGTTCGTGCTTCCTCTCGAAGCGATTGCTTGAGGGAGTTTTCAAGTGCTTCGCAGGTCGGATAGGAAACCAAGGTCGGTGAAGTCGGACTGTAGGATGGTGTCGAGTTCCATTCGTCGGGTAATTCGATTGGTGTTTCGTCTGGATTTTTGATAAGTTCATTGGAGATGCACCCCGAAAGGAGCATACTCAAACATAGAGCGAGGGCCACGAGTTTACTTCGTACCATGATGATGCTTACAAGCCTACTTCATATTAAGCAGTTGGTAATTTGATTTTACACTTCAAGCACTTTCTTGCAGTGTTCGACTCACATGAAGTTGGTCAATTCCTTGTTTCGAGACTTTCCATAATCTCTTCTTCCCCTCGGTTTTTTCGATCAGTTGATTGGCTTTGAGTTCGTGAATGTGGTGATTGAGCAGTTGTCTTGAGATTGCAAGCCTCTCCCTAATTTCCTTCGTATCGATGCCGAGTTGTCCTTTCTCAGCAAGCACCTCCAAAATGGCAAGACGTGTTCCTGAAAGTGGATTTTGAATGGCTAACCTCTCTTGCTTTGGAATGAATGTCGAAGCATACCGGCGGTGTTTTCCACTCTTCCAAGAGAATATTTTGCCATCCCTCTCAAGATTATTGGTATGGTACGCCGTCACACCATTCGCAAGACCAAGTCCATCCCGTAATGCTGTGAAATGGATGCCAGCATTTGCTTCGATGTAACCAAGGATTCGCCCTTTGGTGAGTTCGTCCTCACGATGCTCTTTGCGACTTGCTACCATCGGGGCAACGAGCGCAATCAGTAAGACAACTTTCATGAATTCAAAAAACAAACCCGAGAGCAAAAAAAATCCAAGTCCACCAAGACCACCAGCGACTAAAATCGATGGTGTAGGAGAGGAGGAATCCTCGGATTCTGGTGTGCCATCTTCATCGGGAGCAGTTCCGACTTTTGATTCAGCAAATTCTGCACCGTCCGAATCCGAAGAATCTGCGGATTCATCTTCTGTACTCGCATCTTGCAGGGGACCGAATTCTTCTTCTTGGTTCGAAGTGCCGTCACTTGATTCGGACGAAGTATCGAACATCATGGTTCCATAGACTGTGGCGACCACAAAACAGAGGAGGAGAATTCGGGTAAGCCATACGCCCCTCATGGTCATCGCATGGGGGTATCAAATATCATAGCCGTGGTAAAATGCTTTGACACTTAGATGGGTAACATACCTTGCGTGTAGGCGTAGCCCGCTACGCCACCAAGAAGCACGAGAAGGACGAGGATGAGTTTGCCTTTGCCCTTCTTTTTGTTCGACTTCGATGGCTTCGATTGAGGAACGGATACGGTCAGTTCATTTGCGTTTGGCATTGGTAAGGGAAGACCTGGAAGTGGGAGCCCGGGCAAAGGAAGGCCTGGTAGCGGAAGTGGTGCTGCCATTGGGCCTGTGTCCGCTTCGATTTTGATACGTTCTCCAGGATACAACTCATCGAGGTCTTCAAGTCCTGGTGCTTCTGGCACATCTCCAAGCACTTCATCCCAAACCGCATCGAGTGCTTCTGCGGTCACGGGCTTCTCAAGAAGGGCGACCGCTCCTGCTGAATACGCTGCATCTCTTGCAACATCGAGCATTCGCTTCGGAGCAACAAAAATGATGCGCTGGTCGCCTCCGTGTTCCCTCATTTCAAGAGCGGCGATATGGCCATCAAGCGAGGGCAAATCAAGGGCCATCACCACGAGTTCGGGGTCAATTCGGATGTACTCATCGACGGCTTGGTCGCCATCTTCACAGATTTCGATGTTGAAATTTTTGACTTTGAACACCGATTTCAGCCGATTGAGGCTCATTGGATTGTTGTCGACAATGAGCACGGTGGGTGCTGATTGATCGTTTGTATCCGAGACCAGTCCCATAGCCCTCGCCCTTCCGTTCAACTAATAGCACATCAAACAACCGCTACTCTTCTTCATCAGTTGGTGATTTTGAAATGGTTTCAGCTGGGGCGTTTTGAGGTGAGGCAAATGTTTCACGAATCAATTCAGACTGCGCTTCATCTTCTTCGATTTGTCGTTGTCGTTTTGGAGCCTGCGTAAATTGAAGTTGCAATTCGCTGATGATGGAACGCAACAAATGAGCTTCTTTTTCACCGATTGACTCTTTGGTTTTGCTTTGCAGCATTCGTATCATTTCGATGGCTTCACGTGCTTCGCCTAAATTGAAATGGATCTGTTTATTTTGGTCAGGCAGTAAGCCAAGATGGAGTAATGCTGAACGCTGAAACATGTAGATAAGTGAAAAAAATCGTTCGTCTTCTTCTGAACTAAACATATCATACCCCCGCTCTATTCAAACAACTGGTCAAGCAACCATGTGGGGTCAAACTGCTTGAGGTCGTCGTAATTTTGGCCTATGCCTGCAAACACGATTGGTCGACCTGTCGCAAATGCGATGGACAGCCCAGCCCCACCTTTGGCGTCAGTATCCATTTTTGTCAGAACTGCTCCATCAAATTTGAGTAAACTTTGGAACATCATCGCTTGTTCAACGGCATCATTTCCCGCAAGGGAGTCCCCAACGAAGAGTGTGAGGTGAGGGTTGGCGACCCTGCGAACTTTCTCAAGTTCGTTCATGAGGTTGGTTTTGTTTTGCATTCGCCCTGCAGTATCCACGAGAACCACATCGATGCCCCGTGCTTTTGCAGAGTCGATGGCGTCACGTGCAATCGCCGCTGAATCTCCGCCTCGTTGACTTGAGATGCAACGAATGCCGAGTCGCTCACAGTGGGTTTCGAGTTGCTGAATGGCTCCTGCTCGGAAGGTGTCACCTGCAGCTGCGATGACGGAATGCCCTTGTTGTTGAAGTCGGTGAGCCACTTTTGCGGCAGTCGTCGTTTTCCCCGTTCCATTGACACCAACGAACATGATGACCACGGGCAGGTCGCCTTTGTCGATAAACGATTGAACAGTGGCATCAAAATCCCAATATCCAGCAGCGAGAAGTGAATGAAGAGCACGCTTGAGAGCAGCCTCAAGAACTTTTGACAAGTCTGCTCCTTTCCTCAGGCGCATACCGATGAGTTGGTCTCGTAGACCATCGAGAATGAAGTGGACTGCGGTGTTTGAGACATCGGATTCGAGTAAAATCCATTCGAGTTCTTCAAGCAGATTTTCAAGAGCCGCTCCCGCTTTGATGACTTTACCTCCTTCACTGACAATACCTCCACCGAGGTCGATGTCAACGCTCACGCCCTTGTCCGTGGTCAGCGTAGTTTTCGTGCCAGAACCTTTTGGAGCTTGTTGAATTTCAACGAGTTGTCGTCCTGTGGCTGTTCGCATCATCGAAAGGTCGACCCGGCTGCCTTTAGGTCTTGAAACCTCAGTAGCATGGCGTTTTTTCATTTCCCTATCGCGTTGTTTTGCAGCCTTTTTTTGCTCTTTCTGGTGTTTAGAAAGCATCTTTTGTTCTTTCTTGGATAGCATCATCGCCGTGGGTTGAGGTGTAGGAGGTTCATCGTCATCATCTTCCCAATCATCCCAATCCTCTTCGTCGGGTGTTGAAGGGGGTTCTTCGATTTCGTCCCATTCCTCTTCGTCGTCATCATCGTGGTCTTGAGCCTCTTCGTGTTCCACGTGTTGCTCGAGGTCAGAGGCAACTTCCATTGCGGCTTGAAGTGCTTCTTGCCCTTCTTGGCTCTCTTCTGCAGCGAGCATTTCATCCTCGTTGATTTCATTCGCTGCCTCGCGAACCCGTGAACGGAATTTATCGAAAAGCCCCATCGTATCACCTAATCGTCAAGGGTAAGTTCATTTCGAAACAGGCTGCCTCGCTTTTTCTTCGGCGAACTGGTTGATTCATCCACATCCTCGTCGGCTTCCTTTTGCTCTATACTTTGTTTAGGTAGCTTTCGAAATGTTGAATCTTCACCTTGTTCTGATTTGAACTGTTCTGCAGTCGTGTTGAACAGGGTAGCAACTTCGCCAAGTTTTTGCTCAATTTGCTGGCCTTGTGAGTGGAGTTCATTGCGTAATTCATTGATCTCAACTTTTCTTTTTTGGGTGATTGCACGTGCGTCTTCGAGGTTTTTTTCACCGTAAATGCCACTTCCAATATCCACGAGCGTAACAGGTAAATCGTCGGGGTCAATTTCAATCTTCAAACACACGCCCGACCCAATCGGTACATGGCTCACTGCCTTTTTGGTGGTTGACATATAAGCCTCCAAAATGCCATCGGTGACGTCGTGTTCTTCGAGAATGCCGTCGATTTGTTGAACCCTATTTTGAATCTCATCGAATTGCTGTCGGAGGGCTTCCACTTCCCTCGCAAGACGTTGCAATTCTTCTCTATCGACCATCGCGACCGACCCTGCCTCGTGCTCCCCCTTGATGAATGCGGCGTTTTGATTATCTGTGCGAGGTGGTTCCAATCCGAATCGTTTCGATGGTTATCGTTTCGTATAAATGGGTGGTCTGAAACTCGTTTCGTTCAGGCCAAATCAAGCAAATTTGCCTTTAGGCAATGTATTTTGCTGGATTATTCTTCTTCAGCGTCTTGAATGAGTCCACCTTGTGCGGTGATTTGTTCTCGAAAGTGGTTGAGAACATGTGGTTCTTTGCTTGTTCTCGGGTCAATTTCTGATACGCTGCTCAACTCGATTTTACGTCGTGGAGCACGGTGGCGTGAACCGAGAGTGGAATATACTCGGCCTCGAGCGTCGTCTTCATTTTCAGCGACGACGTCGAATGTGAATCCTTGTCGCATCTTTCCAAATGGTGCAATTCCTTGAACGCGAAATGCCTTCATGTTTTGCCGCGACTTTGCTTTTCTCTTTAAATTGAATGGTGATTTCAATGACGCCAATCAAAGCACAATTTAGAAGCAAAGGACTGTTTCACCGTGTGTATGGGGAAGGTAGGCATCATTTGTTTTCTGCTCATCGCTTCCCTTGGGCAAGGTCTTGATGTAGGTATTGAAGAGATGCTTGCACCTGAACATGGAGAGTTTTTCATCCGTGCCCACAATGACGTTTGGACCTACGAAGAATGGTCGACCCTTTCTTCGTTTGATATCACTGCTTTGCGTAGTGTAACGCAGTCTGAACTTCTCGTCTTTGGTCAACAAGATGTCATCGAAAAAGCGGGTTACGCACCTTTGCTCGCCCCTCCTGCTGATTTCAAGGGCGACCTTACCCTTTGGATTGAAGGTGAGGCATCAACTCTTCGAGTGGTGTTTGAGCCTCGGCTACCAAGTGAAGTCAAGACGGGTATTGTCAATCACATCATCAAAGAAGCCGGTCATGTTTCGTTCCAAACGGTCGCTTATCCGACATCCATTGATATCCAGTCCGAACGACTCTTGTTTTCGCCCGAATATGTCCTCTCAATTCCAGGCATCCTTTGGATTGAACCAGTCATGCGAACTGAAGGAAGAAATGCTGTTGCGTCATCATTGCTCCAACACGGGCACACCACAGAAACACCTGCGTGGGATTTCGGGTTAAACGGTGAATCTGTCATCATCGGGCTTGCCGATAGTGGTATCGACTTCGACCACGCTTGTTTTCGACAATACGGCTCGGCGGCTGAATCGAATGAAACATCAGAATTTTCAAACAACACTGCTGTAGGCGTGTTCTCTTCAACACATCGAAAGATTGTGTTGTACAACAACTCGATTGATGGCTACGATTCGAGTGGCCACCTCGATTACCGTCACGGCACGCATGTCGCAGGTACGCTTGCTTGCTATGATGTCTTTCACAATCAACATATGAGTCCTCCAAGCAACGGTAGTTCGCTTGCTTACGCCAGTAAAATTGTGTTTCAAGATGTCGTATCAAGTGAAGGTTGGGTCATCCCGGATGTTGAAGATTTACTGTTTGAAGCCAACCAACATGGTGCCATGATCCACTCCGATTCGTGGGGTGATGACACGACAGAATATACGGCAAGGACAGCGATGTTCGATGCTTACGCACGACAAGTTCCTTGGTCCCTTTCCTTTATCGCTCCTGGAAACAACGGAGGGGATGTGCTTGAGCCTGCCAATGGCCGTAATGTTGCTTCCATTGGAGCCTCGGTCAAGTCTTCGACCCAAGAAGTGTGGACGGGTTCTGCACGTGGACCACTTGAGGATGGACGAGATGGGATCTTTGTTCTCGCTCCTGGTTCAAACATCATTTCAGCCAAGGGGGACGGGGATGATACGACCAATAACGCAGACCTACGTCCTTCTTCAGGCACGAGTATGTCCACCCCTGCGGCAGCAGGCACCGCTGCGATCATCCAGCAAATGTATGAACAGGGTTGGATTTCAAACACCATCGACAGGTCAAATTTTGTTCTCGTCGATGACCTACAGGCTCCTTGGGTGAGTATCCCCTCAAATGCAAGTTCGGGCGTATATCTTTCCGACGGATTCACACCTTCAGGAACGCTACTACGGGCCACTCTTGCCCTCTCGACAACACCCTACGATGTTGCCCTTCGAAACGGGGGCGTGGGCTCAGGATTGCTACACAACCCTGTCGAGGGATGGGGCGTGCTCAACTTGAGTGCACTGGTCGATTTCCAAGACCTCCGACTCCAACTTGAAACAGGAAATGCGACTCCAGCATACAACATTTGGTTCCATGATAGTTTCCAACTTGAATCGTCTACGCCAGCAGAGTGGATGGCGAGTGTTGATGAGCCAATGTCACACGCTTGGAACGGTTCAGGAGCAATCGGTCCTTTCCTTGAAACGGGGCAACGATTCTCGTCGCGCCTTATCCCAATTGAACACCAAGATGTTCAGATTCGACTTGCATTTCCTTCAAAGCCGGAGCCTGAGATAGCTGACGATTTACTTCTTGTGGCCCATTTATCGGACGGAACCACCGTCGTACGGGATATGGTCGACTTGAGTGGAATGCCAATTCTTTACGATTCAAACGTGGTGAACCTTTCGAATCAAAGTCTGCTACCAAACACAAACGAAACAACGCAGGGCCTATTCATTCCAGCCTCAATGCTCGAAAATATCACCCATATCGATGTGGAAATACTTGCTCGTTATGTTGCACCAGGAAACGATGAATTAGGTGTTGGTATCGATGGTAATCGAATCGGGTTTTCCATCGTTGCATCAGGCGTTTTACCCCATGAAGACAACGATGGTGATGGTGTTCAGAACATCGATGATGCGTGTCCAGAAACCACACTCGGTGAGGTTGTTGACGGAAAAGGGTGCAGTGAAAGTCAGAATGACGATGATAACGATGGGGTTGCGAATCTTTTTGACCTCTGCAATGAAGAAGATGCAACAGGATTTGACCAAAACTTCGATGGTTGTATCGATGACTCGGATGACGATGGTTTTCTAGACCCCGAGGATGCTTGTCCATTTGAAGAGACATTTGGATGGAAAGTTGATGGATTCGGGTGTATTCCTGTGGACCAACCTCCTCTTCTTCTGTTTGAAGGTGTTGAAAATTTAACCGAACTGTGGCGGGGAACCATTTCACTACAGTGGAATGTATCGGATTTTGAAAACGATTCTTATGAGACGGGAGCGATCATCCACTCGGTTGAGAATCCAAACTTCGTTATTTCAGCCTGTTTTTTCTCGAACAATATCACCGCTTCATACATTTGCAAGTGGAACAACCCTGACGACCTGCCCCCGTATTCTTTGCAAGACATGACGTTTAACTTGCGAATCTATGCTCAGACGCACAACAACTCACCTTTCGCAAGTACGCAATACATCGATTATTTGTACCCACAAAACTTCTCCGTGTATTGGGAAAATCCCCTTGAAGAGCCGAATGATTCAACAAGAGACCAACAAGGTGTTTCGCAACGAATTTGGATGTGGAGTCTGTTTGGTATTGCCGTAGGATTTGCGGTCGCTTTCCAACTTTCAAAACGCCTTCAAGACGAGGATAATGAAGGAGGGGTTTTAGACCCATTTACTCAAAATTTGAGAGTTGAGCCTGAAAATCATCAAAAGCGTGCACTGCATGAAGATGAGTGATTTTTTGAGCCTATTTTTCAAGGTGAAACTTGAAAATAAATGAGGTTGTCGCGTACACATTAGCAACCATAGGTGAAAAGCATGGGAGAACGACTATACGTAGGAATCGACTTAGGAACATATCAATCAACAGTATCTTCAAGCGCGGGTAAAACCCTCACAATAGAAACTGTTGTCGGACGACCAAAAGACCCTGTAGCACGAAACTTCCTCGGCAAGGATGTCTTGTTTGGTGATGAAGCACTCAAGAACAAGCTTGCATGTAATCTCTACCGCCCAATGGCGGCAGGTGTAGCACAAGATGACGAAGCAAACCTCGCTGCAGCAAAGGCCTTCGTTTCACACCTTATCGAATCGGTTGACCCTGAAGATTACGACGAAGTTCTTGGTGTCATTTGCTCACCGAGCCACGTTTCATTCACTGATAAGTCAAACCTCGTTGCAACCCTACGAGGACAAGTCAACGCTATCATGGTCGTCACAGAGCCATTCGCAACTGGCTATGGAATTGACCAACACATGGGTTCAATCGTCGTTGATATCGGAGCTGGAACAACTGATATTGCTCGATTGTATGGAACCTTCCCAAGCGACGAAGACCAAGTCACCATCACCGAAGCAGGTGACTGGTTGGACCTCCAACTCCAAACCCTCATCCAAAAGAAATACACTGGCGCTCAAGTCACAAAGGACATGGTTCGAAAGTGGAAGGAACAATCCTCCTATGTAGGTGGAGAAGTCCAGGAAGTCCTCGTCTCACTCTCAGTCGAAGGTAAGAGTCAGAAAGTCGACATTGGCGACCTCATTAAAGAAGCATGTGAAAGCATTATACCAAAGGTTGCAAATGCCATTAAGCGAATCGTTGCTGGAGCAGACCCTGAGTACCAACCTGTGCTTCGAAACAACATCATTCTCTCCGGCGGCGGCTCACTCATCGTAGGACTCGCTGACCGAATTGCCCGAGAAATCGCTGATATCGGTGATGTGTCGGTCTCTTGTGTAGAAGACCCAATTCACTCTGTTGCAAACGGTGCACTCAAACTCGCAGGTGACATGCCTGACGATATGTACACCTCAATCAACTGAATCGGTTGTGGAAGTTAGGCCGAATTTTCGGCATATCGCGGCTTGAACATTGGGAAAGTTCAAGAGTGGTGGTGCATCGATAGGCTGTATATGACAATCGGCGCAGCCCCGAATGACAACGGACATGACCTTGCGTCAGCCTCCCAAGAACGAGCTGCTCTCGAAGGAATGCTCAAGGGATATCCTGTTGATCAGTTGGTTGAAGAAATCCTCGTTGCGTGGGATGAACTTGCACATCGAAACGAGGAACTGGTCGATGCAAAACAGCGATTGCGTGTTGTTGAACTCGATTTGGCTGACCGAAGAGACAGTGTTGCACCAGAACTCATACGCCTTCAAGAAATCGAAAAGCAACTTCAAGATGCTGATGCACAAATCGTTCACCTCAAGCGATTGTTGGATGATTCCCAGGAGGAGTTGAAGGCTCAACAATCTTCAATGACACTTGAAGAGCGTGAAGCACTTGCCAAAGAAGCGGCTGACCTTCGTGAATTGACCCAGCAACAAGACGAGATTATCGGAGAAATGGAAGGTCGAATGATGCAAATGGTGGGGGCTCTCGAACGAGCTGCAAATGCTGGGCTTACTTCAGTTACAGCCGATGATGTTCGGGCTATGAAATCCCAACTTGATGAAAGGGGGAGAGAACTTGATGCAGAACGTGCAGCAAATGAAGCATTGGAAGAGGAGCGCCAGCGTCTAAGAGATATTGCTGACCGTATGAGAGGGCTTCTCGACGCACGTGATAGGCGTCTTGCCGAACTTGAAGAGCAATTGGAACGGGTCATGCAAGGACCTCGTTCAGTATCTGCAGAACACGATTATTTGGTGGAGCAAATCGAAGAACTCAAGCGTAGGTTGTTGGAGCGAAATCGAGAGTATGAATCATTACGAAGGCGAGAACGCCGATTGCACAACGATGTATTTGAGCGGGATGAACGCCTCCAACAAATGACACTCACACTCACCGATTTAGAATCTGCACTCCAAGACCGTACCGCAGAACTACGCGAACTTGAAGACCAACGTATGGTCATTGCCAATGAACTCGAATCGGCGAAGCGTGGAGAACGAACCAGAGAAGTTGTTGGACGAGCCTTTGCAGATTCGCTCACCCTCGTTCGTGGTCATGAAAGCCGTGAGTTGAAGCGAAATATGTACGCTGAAACACCTGATAAAGAACGAACGATCAAGGCTCCAAAAACCGATGATATGGCCAAACTCGCAGGTGGTGACACCATCGAACTTGAGAAGGACGAAAAGGACCTCAAGAAAGGGAAAGAAGTCGATACGGATGCTATTCCGTCGCCTGGTGGAACCGGCGAACCGGCGGTTTTCGAAGAAGATTGATCACTGGCAAACCGAAAGAATCGGGGATAATGCCGCCTGAAGTTCATCAACTGAACTTGTTTCTTCGGCAAGCGTTCCTGTTACGATAAAATCCGCACCTGCTTCGATGGCATTGATTGCATCCACTTTGGTTCGAATGCCGCCTCCGACGATGATGACAAGGTTACTGGCCTCTCTTGCTGCACGGATGAGACCTTGTGAAACAGGTTTGCTTGCGCCACTGCCTGCTTCGAGATAGAGGGTGGTAAAACCATACATTTCTGCAGCAGTAGCGTATTCAACGATGCGTTGCTCTTCGCCCTCATGAACGAGGTGTGCTCGGCCAACTTCACCTACTTTTCCTCCGGGGGCACAAACGATGTATCCCATCGAAATTGGTTCAATTCCAAATGTGCGAATGAGTGGGGCCCCCGCTGCTTGCTCGCCAATGAGAAATCGCGAATCACTCGAATTCATGAGCATCATGAACGTGATGCCATCTGCTGATTTGGCAAGGGCATTCGCACCACTTGGAAACAACACAACAGGCACATTCCATTTTTGTTCATCACCATCTGGCTTTTGACTTTCTGCAAAAATACGTAGTTCAAACGACTCTTGAATGGCTGCACAGGTAGCTTCCACTTTCTCAAAGGGAGTATCGGTTGAACCGCCGACAAAAATCATCGAACTTCCGAGGTCGACGGCGACCATGGCTCGCTGTGCTGCGATTTCGGGCTCTTGCTTGTCTGGGTCGATGAGAAGAATATGACGAGTCCCGGGTGAGGGGGACGCCATCCAATCCGCTATCGAAGCGTTTTCAAGATTCATCGCACTCAAACATAGGCTGATGAAACCACGACATAGGCGTTGCGATGTTGGTTGGTTTTGTTTGCCGGTCGTTTGAGAATGTTGAAGGGGTAGTAAAATTTATATAGTAGTGTATTTATTACACTGCCGATGTACGCTAAAATGAAGAAAATATTCAACAAAAAGATGATGCCTTGGCCGAAGACGAGTTCTATGCCATATATTCAACAATTTGTGAACCAAATATGCGAAGAATACGGTATGCAGAACATTGAAGTCAAATTTTATCCAAAATGGTTCATAGAGCAGTATTCGACAAAGGCCGTTGGAATGGCTTGGCCCATTGGATATTCCGCCGAGGATTCGATAGGTGAAGTGTGGTTTTGCACAGAATATTTCGGGTATCCTTGTGCTTCGTTTAGACCAAAAAAACCTGTGAAAGAAGCGAGTGAAATTCAAAAAATCAGAGTAATAATCCACGAATTTGCACATCATGTTGCTTGGAAAACATACGGATATGACATCAAAGCACATGGAAAAGAATTCAGAAAAATCAATAGATCCATCGAATCAAAGTTCGGATTTTACACCATTCCATTCTTTTATTCTATCATCAAATTCCCACACATTTGGTTTAAACAAATGAAAAATAGTGGGGAGGTGATACAATGAAAAATAATGAAAATACATGGAATGAAAAAGAAATGCCGTGCAAAAATTGCATAAATGGAAAGATGAGGGTGTGGAATCCTAAAAAGAAAATGGCAATACAATCCCCCTGTGTCAAGTGTTTTGGAACAACGACGGTAACAAAAAATGTCCCGAAATACTGCCAGTATGGAGATTGTGAGTCCGAGCCTTCTCACCAATGTGAGTCTTTCTTTTGTGATGAAGCTTGGGTGTGTTCGAAGCATTGGAAACATGAGGAAATCGGATACGGTCAACATGGCCATGTGTGTGAAACGTGTTTTGATGAAATTGGTTCCGGTGGGCATTGAATTCATCGATAGGATGATTTGAGCCATGCACCGTGTTCATCTTGATATCGAATCGTAAACGTGGTTGGCACATCATCTGCTTGCCATTGCCAGTAGCCTTGGTCATTGAAACCCATTTGTTCATACAATTCAGGGGTGCAATGAACGCCCGTTACTCCAAAATAAAACGCGTGGGGCACCCGTGTGGTCACACGATGTAGTCCCGCCAGATACATCGCAAGAGATGTGATGGCGTCTTGACTTGTTGGCGCCCATCGCCATGAAACGGTTGGAAAGGGATTGTGAATTGCTTCCACAGGGGGGTCCAACCGAGGTGAAGGGGGCGTTTTTCGACCTTGTTTCAAACACCGTCGCATGAATGCTCGAATTCGATAATGGGGCCTATTTCGGTATGGTTTTTTGAGCAGATAGGTTTGTTCGTATTTGTACAAGGTCTCTTTGATTGCGTCCCAGGTTGATTTGAACATACAATACGAAACGAAGTGACGATTGGTGAGTTCAATTTCATCAAGATGTTGTTGAAATTCTTCTTTCGAGCCATTTTCCACATTCCAGACTTGGACTGTTCCAATATCGTTGTATTGACTTGCCCAATCCGCGAGACGGAGTAACGTCGTCAAAAATGTCGCGTTTAATTCAATGTCATCTTCAACCAGAATCATCCGGTCATAACCGTGTTCATCAAAAATTTCTCTTCTCGCAGAAATGAGTTGGCGACCGACACCGAAGTTCTCGTTCCGCGCTATGATCTTAACATAGGGAAGACCACTTTCGACGATGACTTCTGTCAGTTCATCTTGCTGACTTCCTTCTCCACCATCTAAAAAATGGAAAACGTCAACGTCCTTGCTTTGAACTTCGGGGCAGGCTCCAAGTGATGCGAGCATTCTCAAAAAATGGTCTGGACGACCAAAGCCGAATGTGGCTACTGCAGTTCGCATTGACCCGCTCAAAGGGTATCACCTCATGAGGATGATGATGAAATCAAATCAACATCATGTCTTCAATCAAGTGTTCAGCAACTTCGCTACGGGGAAAGAAAATTGCAGTAAAAGCTGCAAATGATTTCAATCCCTCAAGGACGATAAAGGAAGGTTCGCCAAGCGAAATGGCCCGAAGCATCAATAAAAAGGAGCCAGCTCCAAAGGCGAACAAATACACTTTGCTTTTCGAGTCAATTCGTCCTCTCATCTCGAGAATAAGTGCCCCTGCGGCAAGAACCATACCGATGATGGCGAGTATTGGAGTGAATGTTGTCATTGTCATGGTTTTATTTTTACACCGTAATAGTATAAAGTTTCCTTTGGATTGCTCTTTCACATCAAAAGAACATGTTCTCATACAATAAGCCGGAGGAGGGGTTATGTCAAGCGAAGGGTCTTTGCGCAGGCTCCTCGCATACATGCGGCCTCACCGTTCCACAATTCGCTTGGCAGCATTTTGTTCTGTGATGAACAAATTTTGGGACCTTGCCCCTCCACTTCTGATTGGCGTTGCTGTTGATGTGGTGGTCAAAAAAGAGGACTCGTTTATGGCGTCCTTTGGATGGACTGACCCTTGGACTCAGTTGCTTATCCTTGGTGTGCTGACCTTCATTATTTGGAGTTTGGAATCCATCTTTGAGTACATCTTCGGACTCTTATGGAGAAATTTAGCACAAACCGTTCAACACGACTTGCGAAATGATGTGTTTTCTCATGTGCAACGGCAATCGTTATCGTGGTTTGATGATCAAGAAAAAGGAAATTTGCTGGCCATTCTCAACGACGATATCAATCAACTTGAACGGTTTCTCGACAAGGGTGCGAATGATTTGATTCAAGTCACGACCACGGTCATTGTTGTTGGTGCTGTCTTCTTCACACTCTCATGGCAAGTTGCAATTTTTGCAATTGTCCCTATTCCGTTTATTCTCCTTGGTTCGTTTCGATACCAAAAGAATCTCGAGCCACGCTACAAGAAAGTAAGAGATGCTGCTGGCTCCCTCAATGCTCTGCTTGAAAATGACCTCTCTGGTATGACAACCATTCAAGCCTTCACCGCCGAGCGATATGAACAAGATCGGGTGCGAGAAAAGAGTGAGGAATATCGAAGTGCAAACAAAGATGCTATACGGTTCTCGGCTGCATTTACTCCCCTGATTCGAATGCTTATCCTCGTTGGGTTTACTGCAACCCTTCTCCTTGGTGGTTGGCTCACCCTGCAAAACCGAATGGAAGTAGGAGAATACTCGGTTTTGGTCTTTATGACTCAGCGGTTGCTTTGGCCGCTCACGCGACTCGGTGAAACATTTGACCTCTATCAGCGCGCTATGGCATCTTCCTCAAGAATCCTTAACCTTCTTGCAGCCCCGATTGCCCTCGAAGAAGGGGATTTTGCCCCGCAAAGAGATGTTGCAAAAGAAGGCGAAATTCGGTTCCAGTCGGTTGGATTCCAGTACCCTGGTAGGGACCCGTTATTTGCAGGTCTTGATTTGACGGTGGATGCAGGCAAAACCCTTGGCGTTGTTGGTATTACGGGAGCAGGAAAGACCACGCTCGTTCGCCTTATTCTCAGGTTTGCCCAACCAAATCAAGGCTCAATTTTGTGGTGTGATCAATCTCTTTCAGATTGGTCCCTTCAATCATTGCGACAAAACATCGCCCTTGTCGAACAGCATGTCACATTATTTCCAGCAACCATCGAAGAAAATATTCGATATGGGAAACTTGATGCTACGTTTGAAGAAATTCAACACGCTGCTGGTGTTGCAGAAGCCATTGAATTCATCGAAGGCTTACCTCAGGGCTGGCAGACCTTTGTCGGCGAGGGTGGCCATCGATTGAGTGGAGGGCAACGTCAACGTATTGCCATTGCGAGGGCGGTGCTCAAAGATGCCCCACTGCTCATTCTCGATGAAGCCACCTCTGCTGTCGATAACGAAACCGAAGCGGCCCTCCAACGCTCGCTTGCTAAGATTTCGACGGGGCGAACAACGGTGATTATCGCCCATCGGCTTTCTACAATACGTCACGCCGACCGCATCATCGTTCTCGACCAAGGGGTTGTTGTTGAGGACGGAACGCATGATGATTTGGTCCCTCTCGGTGGACATTATGCGGCCCTTTGGAAAGTTCAAACGGGTGAACGCTGATCAATGGACTCCAACATTTTGATAATGCCAACCAATTTCAACTCAAATCCTATGATTGAAATCATTGAAAGTGCGGCTTTTTTATGCGGGTTCGATGATGAGTTTGGAAGGATATGTCACTAGTTTATGAGTTGCACCTTCGTGGCCCCAATGTAACATTCCAGGTCCTATGTGACTCCAATACTTTGTTTGGAATGGGTCTTCACAATTGTATTCTGTAAAAATGGGATGCTCTTCAAGGAAAAATATGACAATCTTTCTTCCTTGTCCTATGAGAACTTTTTTGCCGTCAAGCAACGCTGCTAGGAAAAAATCTGTCGAGACCCAGGTATTTGGCGGCATCTCTCCTTCATGTTCGGGGACCATATCTTCTGTCACAAGGGCTATTTCATCATCTATCCAACATACATATCCATCTTTTTCTATTAGGTTTGGATGGAGTGCCACAACAGTGTATTCATGCATTTTAACGGGTATGAATTGGCCCACAGGCACCTTTCCCCCATGAGCAAGCAACCGATCGATTGCAATGTCTGTTGTCTTTCTTGAAAAATTTGAAAAAGTTCGACCTGTCCTCTTGTTTAAAATGTAAATCTTGTTATTTACGACCTCAAAAATCGAGTATGCAGATTTTCCTGAGTACGAGCGGTAGACCGATTTGTGCTCAAGATAAATGTTGGCTCTATGTTCAAGGGTATTCCAAAACTCTTCCTTCGAAATCTTAATTTTTACTCCGTCCGAGCGGAGTTGTTCAAGTTCTCTTTGAAGCATATTCCGTTTGGCCAAGATTTGTTCAAGTTCAGCGTTCGTGTTAGTAAGCTCTGCTAATTTCATGTTAATCATCTCAATTTTTGGATCGAGAGGTTGCTTTTGCTTTGCAAAATTATGGATAGCATCTTTGATGAGTTGGCTTCGAACTCCAGATGGAATTGTTTCCCAAATTTTTAGACTGGTATCGTTTAGCCAGATGTTTACTTTTTTTCCCATAGTAAAGGCGAAGAGGTGGGCCAATATAAACATAACCCCATGATAGTGGGGTTATAGATTTAAGTCACGCTAGATTATATTGTCATTTGTAAATTGGTTCGAAAGTAATTGGATGGGGGTTGGAATGATAATCATTCATTTTTACACAATTCCAATGGGTTGTAATATTTGAAAACAAAAATCGTCTATGGCCGATTTGTCATGTATTTTTAGAATCTTGGAATTTGGTAGTTTTCAAATACTGACGATAATAGGACATTGTGTGTCTGACGAAAAAACGATTCGAAAGTTGAAGAAACTCGCTAAGCGAATTCACACACAAATGGAGAGTGTAAAGGACACCATGGAAGACCTTGAAATTGAATTTGAGGTGCTCAATCAACTCATCAACCGACTTGAAGGAAAGGCTGTTCAAACACCATCGACTGAAGTTGAGGAAGGCGATGACGAATTCGAGGATTTGGATTTAGAAAACAGCTCAACGACGAGCACCGTCAATCCAAATACGCCTAAAAAATTCTAATCATAGGGTGCGTGTCCTGTAATACGTACGTGTTGGTCGAGTGATTTTTGCGTTGTGAAGCCAATTGAACATGTCCAACATTTGAAGTGCTGCTGCTGGCTTTTGTGTGTGTTCAATTGGTCTTTTGAGTCAAACGATTCTTGACAAACCAAACAATCGTAGGACATAATTTTGAAGAAGTGGCCACAAACTTAGTTCTTTTGATTTCCAAAAGAAAATTTGGTTCGTTTTCTCTTCATTGCTTTTCTGTCACCTTTTTTTCTTCATGTTCCGACCGTAGGAAAAAAACCGTCGTTTAAGTACTCCCCGAATAGTAGAACATTTGAGAACCATGTTAAATCAGAAATTTTCAAAGACAACGAGCCTGCTATTGATTGCTACCATGACACTTGCCTTTGCGGGCACGGTGTCTGCGGTCACACCGAACGAAAAGGGAGCCAACGGCCTCCCTCTATTCCTAAGTGATGGGAATGGCAACGACACCCTCGAACTTATCACCTTCTTCCTCTTCTTCGTTGGCTATATCGCCATGGGTGCAGCCTTCATCTTTTTCATGTCGGAGCGAAACAGTGTAGCACCTCAGTACCGAACAACAATGACCATTTCCGCACTCATTGTTGGTATTGCTGCCTTTCATTATTACTACATGAGAGGCGTATACGCTGATTACGGTAATGTTTCCATTGAGTACCGTTACATGGACTGGATCATTACAGTACCCTTGATGGCCCTCAAATTCCCATCCTTAGTGGGTAAAGATGCCATCACCGAAAATAAATTCCTCGGCATGGGTTTCACTGGAATTTGTTTTACTGGTGCCCTTATCATGATTGGTTTTGGCTACTTAGGTGAATCTGGAGCCCTTGGCAAAGTCATGGGTGCTTCCGCTGGTGGATGGGCTGGACTCATCCTTGGTGGGGTAGGTTGGGCCATGATTATCGTAGCAACCGGCACACCATGGACCTCGGGCAAAGGTGTTGACAACAGCAAAATCGCCCCTGAACTCTTGTGGAGTGCCAACGCTCTTCGCTGGTTCATTGTCGTCGGCTGGATCATCTACCCAATCGGCTATCTTTGGAGTCCAGGAGCTGCGCTCGGGCTTGGTGATGGAAACCAAGAACTCCTCGCTGTGTTCTACAACATTGCTGATATCATCAACAAGATTGGATTCGGTATCGTTGCATGGATGGGTGCGAAGAAGGCTACTGAAGCTCTCGCTTCAAAGTGAAATCGAACCTGAGCGTTCGCCTCAATTCACGACGAGAGGCGTTTGCGCATGATGGTTTCAAGAGTCCATGTTTGTGCGTACTTCTGCCACCAATAGGCTATAGGTATCCAAACAAATGTGTAGCCAAGAATCAGTCCGTAATGAACGGGGTTACTTGCGTCCACCCAATCATGGAAGAGACCGATAGGGATGAAATGTCCTACGTACACCGTAAGACTCATCCTACCCAACGGCTCCATCTGTCTGGTCTTGATTCGTTCATAGGTGGTCATCCACAAGATCAGTGTGCCCGTCGATGCTGCGAGTAAGAATGTGCTCGAAGCAGGGAAGAAAGTGAGAATCGCTTTACCCGTTGGGTCGGTTGCTAATGCCCATGGCCGAGTTGAAGCGATTGAGTATACCAATGTAGCAACGCAACAAAGCAAACCTCCACCGGCAAGCATGCTGTATGAGGACGATGTTGGGTGATGGTACAGATGTGCCCCTAAGAGTGCAAAAAGTATCCACGGCAGTATTGGGTACTGTCCAGTAAGCAGCAAATGCTGGACAAACATGCTCAGCGAAGTCGTTTCTATTCTTGCATTCCATGAAGAAGGTCCCATGTAATCGTACATCACGAAAGGAAGAAGAATCAAGGATGCAATTGCGAGTTTCTCTGCCCGTGGATAATGTGCCATCTGTGTCCACCACGGGCTTGTAAGATACAGCAAAGAAAAGAGTGTCAAAACGCCCGGAGTCCACATATCAAACAGTTGGGGGGCAGAAATGTTGACAAGAATTTGGCATACGGCAAGAAGACCTGCACGGTAGATGATTTTCTTGGCATTCAAACTCTTCGATGCTGCAATTCCCCATCCAAACAACACCACAAACAATGGGGCGGCAAGTCCACCAATACCTGCAACGAGATAGGCAAGAGGTGAGGTTCGTGAGGCGTTGTCGGGCATCCACGTTGCTGCAGCGTGAACCAGAACCATGAACAAAACAGCAACGGCTCGAAGAACATCAATTGATGCATTTCGCCCTTGATGTTCCTGCTCGGTGTTCCCTTCCATCAACCTTGACGGGTGCGTACATACTCTATGGCGTTTCGGAAGATTTGCAATCCTTCACCCTCCCATCCTTCGATGGTTTCGCTCGCCACCCGTGGTGCCGTTCCTCTGGCGTGGTCTGGATGCAGCCACCTTGCATACACCGCCTCAGGGTGCGGCATCAGACCAAAAACAAGTCCTGTGCTATCACAAATTCCTGCAACATTCCTCATGCTTCCATTGGGTGAAAGGGGATAGGGGAGTTGGCTATCTGTTCGTCCTTGACCTACTGCACTGGTGGGGTCAACATATCGAACAACGAGTTGGTGGTTTGCATCGAGTCGGTCGAAATCTTCGGGGCTTGGCAGAACAAATTTTCCTTCTCCGTGTCGAACAGGACACGCCATTCTTGTGATGCCTTTGGTCCAAATGCAGGGGCTATTTGGGTCAAATTCAAGGGTCACCCAACGGTCTTCATATTTCCCGCTATTGTTGAGGGTTAGGCTTCCTCGTTGGATGAAATCAGGAGTTGTTGTTGATTCTGGACCTGGGAGTAAACCTGTTTTGACAAGTGCTTGAAAACCATTGCAGATACCGATGATCGGCTTTCCAGCATCGACAAATCGTTCCAATTGTTGTCGCAGTGCAAATCTCATCCGATTACCGAGAAGACGTCCGCTGCCGAGGTGGTCACCAAACGAAAACCCTCCCGGAACGGCGAGAATGTCAAAGTCGTCGAGATTTTGTTCGTTGAGGACAAATCGGTTGAGGTGAATACGAATTGCTTCCCCCCCCACGAGGTCGAAAACAGCCTTCGTCTCGTAATCACAATTGATGCCAAAGCCGAACAATACGGCAACTTTTGGTTTCATGCCCCCGCCTCCTTTGAAAGGTCGAGTGTGGATTGCCAAGATGTCGTCATGCTCTCAACGTCGGATGAAAGCACAACGTCGTCGCCGTCAACGATGTGAAGATAATTGCCTGCAGTCACTTGACCGAGGATAGTTTTGGAAACGCCCTTCATGTGTTCAAGGAATGCAGAGTTGTTATGTGGGGCTACAGCAACCACAATTCGTCCGAGCGATTCGCCCCAAAGTCGTGCCCATAGAGATGCGTCTCCGGTGCCGTCGATGTCAATTTCTGCTCCGCATCTGCCACCAATACACATCTCTGCCAGAGCAACCCCAAGCCCGCCCTCACTACAATCGTGGGCGGTGCAAACAAGTCCTGTTTGGATAGCTGTGCTGAGGGCTTTGTAATGATTGATTTGTTGGTCTGGGTGTTCCACATACGGTGCTTTTCCACCAATACCCTGGCTACGACCTTGTTCTCGTAACATAAACGCGAGTTCGCTCGCACCCAATTCTTCTTTTGAAGAACCTACCAAGTAAATGATGTCGCCTGGTTGCTTGAAATCGCTGGTCGCTGTTTGTCGGACATCGGGATGATTTCCAAACAATGAAAACAGGAGGGTGGGCGGGATTGAAATCTTGTTTTCCCCACTCCCGTAGTCGTTTTTCATCGAGTCTTTTCCACTGACGCAAGGCACAAAGTACGCCCTGCACATTCGCTCAAGTTCTCTATTCGCACGAACGAGTTGGGCTAATTTGAACTCTCCGTCGGGCGTCTTCTTGGATTCGATGGGGTCCGGCCAACAAAAGTTGTCAAGGCCAGCGATTTTTGACAAGTCCACACCGACACACACGGCATTTCTCACCGCTTCATCAACTGCCGAGGCAACCATTGAGGTCGCATCGATGTCAGAATATCGTGGGTTAATTCCGCACGACACGACAAGTCCTTGGGTTTGCCCGTGAATGGGTGCTATTACAGCCGCATCACCGGGACCATCTCGATTGACGCCGGTGAACGGTTTTCCAACCGTCTGTGCTATGACTTCGTGGTCGTATTGGCGCACCCATTGTTCTTTGCTGGCAATGTTCGGTCGGCCAAGCAGGTCGAGAAGTATCTGGGCGTGATCTGCTTTCTTGGGTGGAGTGAAATCGGTGTGTTCTGGGGCTGTCCATGTCGCTTTAAGTTGCAATTGAGGAACGCCGTCGTGCAAAAACGAAAGGGGCAGATAAGCCACCGTCATCTCATCATAAGACACATGGAAATATCCAGAGTTGGTAAAGGTCGCAACCGCAGTAGCCTCAACTTCGTGGAGTCGGGCAAGGGCAAGGAAGTCAGCCACGTCTTCTTGTTTGACCGCTACGGTCATCCTCTCTTGGCTTTCAGAAACAAGAATTTCCCAAGGTGATAACCCCGGTTGCTTGAGGGGTACTTTCGCAAGGTCGATGTGGCAACCACCAGTGTATTCAGCCATTTCACCAATCGATGATGATAACCCTCCAGCGCCGTTGTCGGTAATACAGGTGATATAGCCAAGGTCTCTTGCCTCAATGAGCATGTCAAGCATTTTTTTCTGGGTGATGGGGTCTCCAATCTGAACTGCACTTGAGGGTGATTCTTCGGTCAATTCGAGCGATGAAAAAGTCGCCCCGTGGATGCCATCGTAGCCAACCCTGCCACCAACCATGAAGACGATATCATCGGGCGAGGGGGTTTTGATGTGGGAGGGTCGGCCGTCTGGAAGTGTTCTCGGCATCAAGCCGACCGTACCGCAGTACACGAGCGGTTTCCCGATATAGCGGTCATCGAAGACGATGGCCCCATTGACCGTTGGAATGCCCGATTCATTACCTCCAACCCGCACACCTGCGTGAACACCGCGCAGCACCCTCGAGGGATGGAAGAGATTCTCGGGCAAATCGCCTTGCCATTGGGGTGGACCGAAACAAAAGACATCGGTATTGGCAATGGGTCGTGCCCCGAGGCCTGTGCCGAGAATATCTCGATTGACACCAACAATACCCGTCATCGCTCCGCCGTACGGGTCAAGGGCAGATGGTGAGTTGTGCGTTTCAGCCTTCATACACACGCTCCACTCTTCATTCCACGCAATGACGCCCGAGTTGTCATGGAAAATTGAAAGCAACCAATCGACCTCACCTTGCATGTCGTGGGTTGGCTTCATGATGTGGGTTTTAAACAACGAATCGATGGTGCTCTGCTCATTGGTTTCAGTATCGGTGTACTCGATGTTTGCTGCGAATATTTTGTGTTTGCAGTGCTCGCTCCAGGTTTGTGCTAAGCACTCTAATTCAACATCTGTGGGTGCAATTGGATCAATACCCACAGCGGTTCGCAAAGCCCGAATCGATTCATCACGATAGTGGCCTTGAATGGTCTGCATTTCTTCTAAGTTCAGTGCAAGAAGACCTTGTTCGGAGATGTCGAGGAGTTTCTCATCTGTTGTTTCAAGGTTGATGGAGGTTGGCGTCTTGAACTGCTGGTCTGGGGGCGTTGGATATTCGAGTAAGTTCCATGCACGGGTTGAACAAGCGTTGGTGTATGTGATGACCGCTTTTTCAATCAAACCATTGTGCATGCTCGCTGCAATTTGTTCGGGGTTTGCAGACGGGGGAAGGCCGTAAAACGCATAGGAGATGTAGGTTGAAATCGATGTGTTTGTCGCCTCTGGAAAAAGTGTTTGAAAGCCGTCTTGTGCTGCTTTTCCTGGGTTGTCGGTGACACCCGGTTTGAATCCGACCGTGATGACAAGTTCGGGGGTCTGTGAAAACAAGAGTTCGTCAGAAAATGCTGGTTGGTTGCAATACCCTTGTTCGATAATAGGGTCTGTAAAGATATCATCAATTCGCTGAGCAATTTGTTCGGATGAAATGGAAGATTGAATCAAATATCCAACCGCTGACCTCACTTGAGCAACGATGAGATTGTGGTCTGATGCGAGTTGGCGTTGAACGACATCGCCTCGGACATCGCGCATTCCTTCGCCCTGTTTTGGGCTCACTTCGACTCGAGTAATGGTCATGGTGTGCACCGCTTTAGAGTCACGGTATTGCGGTCGCCCTTTGTAATATGCGCTTGGTCCACTTGGCTTAGCGATTCATCATCGATTGAAGGAATTGTCCGGTAAAGCTGTCTTCGTTCTTACTGATATCTTCTGGGGTACCACTTGCGATGATTTGCCCACCTCTATCACCGCCTTCGGGACCCAAATCAATAATCCAGTCTGATGATTTGATGACATCCAAGTGGTGTTCAATCACGACGATGGAGTGCCCTTTATCTCGAAGACTGTGAAGTACTGTGATGAGTTTTTCAACGTCACTCAACGCTAAACCAGTCGTTGGTTCATCGAGTATATACACAGTATGCAACTTTGGTGTCCGACGAAGTTCGCTTGCGAGTTTGACGCGTTGGGCCTCGCCACCAGAGAGGGTTGTTGCGGGTTGACCCAAACGAATGTATCCCAAACCAACGTCGTTAAGGGTCGTAAGGGTTTGGTGAATTTTCTTATGGTTCTTGAAAAATTCAGTCGCATCGACCACAGGCATTTCAAGAACATCGTGAATGTTCTTCCCTTTCCAAAGAACTTCGAGGCATTCTCTTGTGTATCGCTTGCCCGAACAGATATCACAGGTGATCCACACATCGGGCAAGAAATTCATTTCGAGTTTGATTGAGCCCCCGCCTGCACAGGCTTCGCATCGGCCACCCTTGACGTTGAAACTGAAATGCCCTTTCGAATATCCTCGCTCTTTGGCAAGTTTTGTTTCAGAGAACAACGAACGAATATCGTCGAATACTTTGGTGTAAGTTGCTGGATTTGAACGCGGTGTTCGGCCAATGGGTGACTGGTCGATGATGATGGTTTTGTCAACGTGGTCCATACCTTCGATGCTATCGTGCCTGCCTGGAACCGTTTCCGCGCCATTGGAATGACGGAGGAGTGCGGGCGCTAAAATTCCAGAAATGAGCGATGATTTACCTGAGCCAGATACGCCTGTGACGGACGTCATGCATCCGAGTGGAATTTCAACATCAATGTCCTGAAGGTTATTGTGTCGGGCACCCTTGATGACGATGTGTTTGTTTTTCGGTTTCTTTCGCTTGTCAGGCCACGGAATGTGTCGTTTTCCACTAAGGAAAGCAGCTGTAATTGAGTCGGGTGCATCCATGATCTCAGAAGGTGGTCCATTGGCTACAATCGTCCCACCCTCAAGACCTGCTCCGGGCCCAAGGTCACACAACCAATCGGCTTGGCGAATGGTGTCTTCATCGTGTTCAACCACAAGAAGTGTGTTTCCAAGGTCGCTCAACTCACGCAGAGTCTTGAGAAGACGCGTATTGTCTCGTTGATGCAGACCGATTGAAGGTTCATCAAGAACGTACATGACACCAGTGAGTCGGCTCCCGATTTGTGTTGCGAGTCGAATGCGTTGACTTTCTCCGCCTGAGAGTGTGTTTGCTTTCCTATCAAGCGTAAGATAATCGAGTCCAACGCTATCGAGAAATCCGAGTCTATTTTCAATCTCGTTGATGATATCATGACCGATAAACATGCTTCGCTCATCGAGTGGTTCAAGGATGTCGATGTAGGCGTCGGGTGGACTTTCTCCATCCGGCCTCCATGCACGTGTGAGGAGGAGGGCTTCGTGAACGGAGGCTTGGCTCACTTCGGGTAATCGAATACCACCAACGGTCACAAATCGTGCTGCATCGTTGAGTTTCTCACCACTGCAAGAGGTGCATGGAAGGTCGGTCATACAGGCGATGAGGCGGTTTCTAGTTCGGTCAGATGTGGTTTCTGTGTAGGTCTTTTGAAGGCGGGGAATGATGCCTTCCCACGGTTTGCTGTACTTGTATTCAGAACCCGAGTCGGAGCGAAATTCGTAGTGGATAATCGTTGAGCCTGAGCCGTACATCAGGATGTCTTGTTCGTCCTCGTCGAGAAGACCGAACGGCATTCGTGTCGAGATGCCATAATGGTCGCAAGTGATTTCGAGTAACTTTCGATACCAAGACGGCGACATCGACTGACGCCATGGATTGACACACCCTTGACTGACGGACAAATTGTAGTCGATGACCAGTTCGTTGTTGAATTGCCGCTGCACACCAAGTCCTTGACATGCGGGGCATGCTCCAAGGGGTGAGTTGAATGAAAAGACGCGAGGTGAGAGTTCGGGCATGAATGAGCCGTGAAGTGGACAGGCAAAGTCTTCTGACCAGGCTTTGGTTTCACCGACTTCAATATCGGGGGCATTGTGCTGCTTTTCCTTGGGTGCTTTGATGCTTTCAACCGCAACCGTGCCACCACCAAATCGGATGGCACTTTCAACCGCTTCGGTGAGTCGTTGGCGTTTGTCCTTCGTGCATTCAAATCGGTCAATACGAACATCGATGTCATGCCTAAAATTTTTGTCAAGGGTTGGTGGGTTTTCAAAATCTGCATCGTGCCCATTGACTCGCCCATAGAGAAGGCCTTGCTCAACAAATTGACGAAAGAGGTCGAGATGTGTTCCTTTTCTTGCTCGAATAACTGGACTCCAAATCGCCACGGCGTGTCCGCCGTAGTGCCAAAGAATGTCGTCAACGATTTCTTGAACCGTCAGGCGAGCAACTTCATCACCACATGTTGGGCAGTGGGGCTTACCAATTCTTGCCCAAAGTAAACGAAGGTAATCTTGAATTTCAGTCACGGTGGCAACAGTGGACCGAGGGTTATGGCTTCCCTGCTTTTGGTCGATGGAAATGGCGGGCGACAAGCCTTCGATGCCGTCGCAATCGGCTTTTTTCATCTGCCCAATGAATTGGCGAGCATACGAAGATAGGCTTTCGACATAGCGTCGCTGTCCTTCAGCGTAAAGCGTATCAAACGCAAGGCTGGATTTTCCAGAACCCGAGACTCCAGAGATGACCACGAATTGGCCCCTTGGTAGTTCAACGTCGATATTTTTCAAATTATGAGTTCGGGCACCGCGAATCGAAATCCACCCCTGCTCACCCGCTTTCATGCTATCGCCATTCCTTCGCTAATGTCAAGGGTTCTTGAATGCCTGCTTTTCACAACAAGGACCATTCTTTAGGGTGCGGACTTTCAAAACGCATCGGTTCATCTTCTTCGGGATGAATAAATTCGAGTGTGGTGGCGTGCAAACAAATTCTCGAAAAGGGGTCGGTTGTACTTCCGTGTTTTTTATCCCCGCACACCGGCGTCCCAATGTATTGCATCGCCATGCGAATTTGGTGACGGCGCCCCGTCTCGATCATGACTTCAATCAAAGCGTTTTCGGCGTTCGATTGAACAACAGTATAATGTGTAATAGCGTCTTTTCCTCGCGGGTCGTTGGCATTGGTTGCCCTCATGTTAAGGTGTTTATCTTCGATTAAGTACGTGTGAATGGTGTCTCTTGCCTTTTCGGGAACACCTTCAACCAGAGCTGTATACATTCGATGGACTTCGCGCTGTGCAAATTGTTCTTGGAGGTCTTGTTGGATTGCTTCGCTTTTTGCAAACACCATGACGCCCGAGGTCTCTTTGTCGAGGCGGTGGACGATGTGGCACCATTTTGTGTTGCTCGTGTGCTGCAAATAATCAACGCACCTTGAGTGGAGGGTATCCGTTTCCAATTTGTTGGTTGCGACGCTCAAAAGGGATGCTGGTTTATCGACGATGAGTAAACTTTCATCCTCAAAAATGATGGTGATGTTAGGTTGATATTGCAATTTTTTCGGGGGTGGGGTCTGTTCGGTAGCGACCTTTCGATTGAGCAGTTCGATTACATCGCCTTGTTGGAGGGGGTGTTTGGCTTTGACAACAACATCGTTGTTGACCAGTATTCTCGCCTCGGTCAACATTTTTCGGAGTGTGGTCGTGGTTGAATCTGGAAATCGTTTTCGCAATTCATCCAAGAGGTCGCACGATTCTTCAGCCGTCCATTCCATGAATACCGCCTCACAAGACGAGGACATCAATCCATTCATCGATGTCGGGGTTATGGCCTGGTGGTAGCAATGTGAGACCGTCTGCGGCAGATAAACTATCGAGGTTTCCACTTCCTTGGTGTTTGGGTTGGAAGGCGTGATAGCCTTCATCGGTGTGCTCGAGTATGACCCGTCGCAACGTCAAACAATCTGCTGTTCCTTTGATGATGTCCCGAACTTTTGCCCTTGCTTTCTGCTCAATGGGTTGGGTTGAACCGAGTGATGAGCGGACATAAGGTGCGACAATCATACGAAACACCACGTGACTACTCACTGGGTTGCCAGGAAGGCCGAAGATGGGGGTGCCATTCCAAAACCCGAATAATGGAGGAGAGCCGGGTCGAATTTTTACTCGCCAAAATTTGAGGTCGCCGCGTTCTTCCATGACATGACGCACGTGGTCAAATTCGCCCATGGAAACGCCCCCTGATGTCAAGATGAGGTCGCATTCTGCAGCAGCGACATCAAGGGCGGCCATCAACGCCTCCTTACTATCATGAACTGCTGGATAGCGTTTGGCTTCATGCCCGAGCCATTGTACGAGCGAGGCGAGACCAAATGAGTTGGATTCGTAAATTTCGCCATAAGCAAGTGGTTCACCCGGTGGCTTGAGTTCGTCTCCTGTCGACAAAATGCCGATTCGAAAACGCTCGAAGACTGGAACGGTTGCATATCCCATCGTAGCACACATTCCCAATTGTGCTGGGCCGAGATAGGTGCCTTTGGCAAGACCTACATCGCCCTGTTTGATATTCTCACCTTTGTAACGTACGAAATTGGTTTTGGGTGGAGTAAGAAATCGAACTGTTGTTTCATCGATGGTTTCGGTTTGCTCGATGGGTATGATGGCATTGCAACCATCGGGCAAAGGTGCACCGGTCATAATTCGGACAGCCTCGCCCTGTTTCACATCGAGGGTTTGCTCATCTTTTGCTGCTTGAACTAAACCAATCACATGGTAGGAATCGTGTACGGTTTGGCCATCATAGGAACATGCAAAACCATCCATGGACGAATTGTCAAAGGGCGGGTCGTTGACGTTGCTCTTTAATTCCGTTGCAAGCACACGGCCAGAGGCGTGGTCTAAACCAACGTGTTCAGTACGGGTTGGAAGGGGATAGGAATGAACGATATTCAGTGCCTCATCCACGGGGATGTAGTACGGTAGTTCGGCCATGTGGTAACGAAGTTGTTCGCTCGTTTGAGTATGTGGGTTGATAGGTAATGCTATGATGAGATGGCTTCACCGCTTTTCATGGATGATGAGGGGCTTGTTGGAATCATCCTAACCTCATTTATCACCAGTGGTTCTGCCACACTCTTCGCTACGCTGGTCGGCATTCCCCTTGGTTGGTGGTGCAGCAGGCAATCCCACCCAAGCCTTCACCATGTACGAAGGGTGGTTCATGCCCTCTATGGGCTTCCCCCGGTCGTCGTGGGTGTCTTTGTGTACTCCCTCCTTTCAAAACGTGGTCTGCTTGGTCAACTCGAGTTATTGTTTACCGTTGAGGCGATGATCTTTGCACAATTTATCATCATTCTACCACTCATTTGGGGCGGGGCTTGGCATGCGTTTGAATCAACACAAAAGAAATACAACGATGCTTTGTATTCCGTAGGATTAACCGGCAAAGACCGATTTTTTACTGAGATTAAACTCTCAAGTCAAGGCATTTCTCATGCCGTTATTCTTGGTTTTGGAAGAGCTATTGCGGAAGTAGGTGCTGTCATTATCGTTGGTGGAAACATTTCAGGTAAGACAAGGGTGATGACCACAAGTATTGTTCTTGAAACATCACAAGGAAACATGGACGTTGCCATGAATTTAGGATTAATTTTGTTGCTCTGCACCTTCACAATCTTGTTTCTTGCTTCGTTATCCAAGAAAAATGTCTTCAAGAAAAGTTTGGTGCTCGCCGAAGATACTGGATTGCCTGCAACCACTCCCTTTGACCAAAACAAAACGTACACTATCAACGTCACGAAAGGAGGAAGGAAAATTGTCGAGGATGTCAACATTGAATTGAGCGGGGGTCGAATTGTTGTTCTCGTAGGTCCGTCCGGTTCTGGAAAAACAACGATACTACGCTATTTGGCAGGCCTTGAGGATATGAAATGTGATTACGGGCCTGGTTCCATTGTTTGGATGCCACAACAACCTGTTGCTTTACGAACCACGGTCATTGAAGAGTTGTCCTTCGTTCAACAACTGTATCCAAACCTTCGGAAATGTACAACGTACTTGATGGAAACAATGAGCCTCAATCTCGAAGGTGAGCACTTCGTTTCGGATTTATCTGGTGGTGAATTACAGCGACTTGTGTTGCTTAGGCAATTTTCCCTTCACCCGTCACTTCTGTTGCTCGATGAATGCACCGCCTCGCTCGATGGTGAGGCAGTTCGAAATATTGAGAAGGAAATTCTGCGCATGAAAAATGAAGGGTGTAGTATCGTCCTTGCAACGCATAATATCCATCAAGCAAAGCGCCTTGGGGATGAAATCATTGTCTTAAACAAAGGTAAGATGTTGAGTCATGATGACCCTGTCGCACATTCGATTCTATCCGGTGAGTTCTTCGGTTAATTGACTGATGGGAAAAAATGCCGATTGGTTTCCAATAGTATAATTGGCGATGATGTCTTGACCTTCGGCTAACAAGAAAGAGCCAAAAAGATCGGTCCACTCGTTTTGTTTTTCATCGATTGGGATGAAAGAATACGGGTTGTTGAGAATCGTGTCATTGAATTCGTACACCACAAGGTCGATGGTGTCAACAAAATTGAGTGCCGTACCGCGGTCGGATAAGGTTGTGCATCCTTTTTCAAACGCCATATTGATCGTAGCCCCCATGCCTTGTCCAATTGAATTGTACCACTCACCCTCTGGATGTATTCCATTTTCATCCTCGATAATTGGAACATGATGGGATGTGTTAAGTGCTTGCCATATCGCTTGTTCTTTGTGGTGTGTACCTGAAAAATCGCCTCTCGATATGAAACATGATTGGTTCGAATATATTTGATAAAAAGCATCATACACGGTGCCTTCTAATTCTTCGTACGAGAGCAGAATAAATCGATTCCAGGCAAATGTGAGGCGTTCAGCACCGTAGCCTTGTGCCAAGAATTCTTGCTCTAAATCTGGTGCGTGCACGATGATTGCGTCAACATCTTTGTTCTTACCAAGTTCCAGTGCCGCTCCTGTTCCAACGGCAACATACTCGATGTCCACATCGTGCTTAGATGAAAAATCATCGATGAGTTCTTCGAGCAATCCAGAATCGCGCATCGAAGTAGTTGTTCCCAACCGAAACACGGTTTGTTCTTCTTCGATTGTAGAAAGGCAACCGCTGAGCAGCGGAACGACGACAAGAAGTGAAAGAAGAAGGGAAAGATGGCGTTCAATCAAACTTCATCACGTGACCACATTCAGCATATGCACATGCAACAGTATACTTCGAACGTTTTGGTTTTGGAATTTTCATCATTGAACCGCACATAGTACATTGAACTCGTAGCGTTTCTGGTTCCAATGAACTGGTTGGTTGGTCCTCAAGCGTTCGGCCAACATCTTGTGACCATCCGACTCCATCAGTGTACGCGTCGCCTGTTGTCTTGAGTTTGGATTGCTTCAACGTCAACTTCATGCGTCGCTTTTTCTTGTTTTGCCCACCCTTCACAGGTCTCTTCGCTGCCATCGCTATCACCTGTCCTATCAAGTTTCTATATTCAATGACTTCGGCTTCTTACTTCAAGGTGGAAGGAGGATTTCGGAGATGCCGTTCTTCGGTTGATGGACAATATGTCCTGCAGCCTCAAGGTCTTCAACCAAATGTGGGCGAGCATTTTCAGCATCAGTATGATACACGACAACCGTTTTTGCTTTGCATGCTTTTGCGAAATCAAGAATTTCTTGATGGCCTGCGTGGGTTGAAAAATTAAATCGATCGGATTCAAGACGAATTTTGTGGTCTTGGCCATAGATATTGACAAAACCTGTTTCAAGAAATCGCCGACCTCCAGTATCTTTTGCTTGATAGCCTGTAAAAAACAATGCATTTCTCGTATCATCTTTGAGACGATTCAAGTACCATAAAATTGGACCGCCGTCGAGCATTCCAGAGGTTGATACGATCACATCAGCTGACAACGCCTTCTTTTTGTCGGTCTTTGATGAAATTTGTTTCGCCCATCGCCAAGCTGCTTCGAGTTCGCTTGCATTTCGAAGATAACTGTCGTGTTCGAGATGCACTTTTGCAATTTTTTTCCCCATCCCGTCCACATGAACATCAAGATGTGGAAGATGTTTGTGAAGATGCATGATGACGTCTTGGGTTCGGCCATTTGCGAAGGCAGGGATGAGTACGGTTCCCCCTCTGGCGACCACTTTTTCCACTGAAGCAATGAATCGTTGGATTTCTTCATCCATAGATTCGTGTGACCTACCCCCATATGTGCCTTCAACGAATAAAGTATCAACCTCAATGGGTTGAGCACCAGCAACGAGAGGAGAATCTCGAGTATCAAAATCACCGGTAATGAGAATTGATTGTTCAGGGGTTTGAATATGCAACATAGCAGCGCCCGGAATATGGCCTGCAGAGTGAAGTGTTAACGTCCAATCATGGTGGTGCCACGATTCTCCAAAGTTGTGGACATACCAGGATTCAGTGGCGATTTCAATATCCCGTTTATCCCAAGAGAGAGGATATTTTTCTATTGAACTTACTTTATAGCAATCATGCCACATCATGTCAGAAAGTGCCGCTGTGACGTGAGTTCCATGTAGTTTGGTTTGATAATGTCCACATAACCATGGAACCATACCAAGATGGTCAATATGAGAATGTGTAATGACTGCATCATGAATAAGTGGAGCTTCGTGTGGATATCTTGGGGGTTTTGTTGGAGCTAATCCATAATCGAGAAGCAGTCGAGTCCCGTGTTGATCTTCAAGAACAATGCCTACATTTCCAACTTCATCACCACCACCAAGGTAATGATATCGGATTCCATGTTCAGGTGATTCATTTGGGTACGAAGATGTACGCCCAGGAGAAAAAACCACCATGTTCATCCGATGTATTGGATGTTGTTGAAGATGTGGGTGTCCCCCCCTTATTTCCTATGGAAAGAAAATTCCACTTGACATTTCAAAAAATCAAAATTTCTATCCTAATGTTGATATGATTGTCGCGACAATCTTCACATGAATTTGTTTTGTTTTGTTTCTATCTCCCTGTTTTGTTTTGTTTTCACCTCCATTAAAACATTTCCAAAGGAAATAGGGGGGTGGGGGTACAAAATCTGAGATTCATATCCCAAAAAATGTAAATTCAAATTGATCAGAATGACATTGTGTTGATTATCAAGTGTTCCGGTATTGATGCTTACGAAGACCCTATGTAGAGCCCACCCGTAGCCGACCCATGGTTCGAGATGAATATCAAGAGTTCAACGTTCGAACTGAAGTGTGCTATGGATGCGGGGCATGCATGACATTGTGTCCACATGATGTTCTGACATTAGTTGATTATGTTGTGATAGCTGAGGAATCAGAATGCACTCATTGTACACTTTGCATTCCCTCTTGTCCTGTGTATGCTCTTGAATTAAGGCCAAGGCAGTGATTCCTATGCGACTTGTTTTTGTCGAGCCAACATTACAACATCTGTTGCTTTGTCTCAAGTTCACGAAGGAACACGAAGTCATTTTGCTCGATTCATATGCAGAAGTTGGTACACCATCATTTCAAATCGGATGGTGCCATTCACCAGAAGCGTTTGTTGGGTTTTTGACAGAAGAGGAAACTAATTTTCTCCAACTTTCAAAATCAAAAGATGGCTACGGTTTTCGTGTTGATTGGTTGGTCAAACATCTCATTCGAAAGTGCGTCATGTATGGCGTGCAGGTTTTTTCGAGAACCACGATTCTCGATACTGTAGTCAATGGGACAAAGACCACCTTACACCTCCAATCGCCAGCAAATTTACCCGATCTTGTGGAAGCAGATGTGGTCCATGTTGATATGAGTGTCAAGAGAATTCCACCCGGGCGTGTTGACCACAACCTACCTGTGACGGATTTTGTGGAGCAAATTCCACCAACCATCGTACAATGGAATGGCATCCTCATTCCAACAAAATATGTTGATGAATCAATCAACGGAATCACGTTGAACAGAAGTGATGGTTGTTCTGAAGTATGGTCAAAAGAATTGGAGCCAACCTCACCATATACGATGGAACAGTGGACGTTGTACCTTGGAGAAGATTTACATTCTTCACAATTCGAGGCCATTATGGAGCAATCAAACCAACAACACACCTTGCTTCAACATCACATTCAGGGGCTGACATCTTGATACCAACAACAGAAAAATTGTATTTGGCATCCATTGAATCCGCCTATTATACAACTTTTGATGCAACAGTCGTTGCAATTGATGAGAATAAAATCATTCTCGACCGCACCCTGTTTTATCCAATTGGCGGGGGCCAAAATTGGGACACAGGCATCCTTGAAGGGCCAAATGGTACTCTCGAAGTTTCTGAGGTTCGCGGGCAAGAACACGTTGAACATATTGTTGATCAAGACCATCAGTTGTCGGTTGGAGATGAAGTGCGTGGAACCATCGATTGGCATCGTCGTCATGCACACATGCGAATGCATACGGCTCAGCACGTGGTGAGTGGGGTAGCCTACGAATTGTTTGATGGGGCACGAACGGTCGGCAACCAAATCAACATTGAATCTTCAAGAATTGATTTCAATCCAGTCTCATTTGATGAGGAAAGTCTTGCAGCATTAACAACCTCATCAAATGAGTTTTTGACTCATGACATTGAAGTGAAAGCACAAACGATGACCAGAGCAGGTATCAATGCTCAAATGCCACCAGAACGAACCAACATGGACCTCGTTCCAAGTCACGTTGAACAATTACGAATCGTAGAAATCGGCGAGATGATCGACATGTGCCCGTGTGCAGGAACTCATGTTCAAAATTTGAGCGAAATCGGACAAATGAGCATCATCGGTAAGAAATCCAAAGGTAAAGGCACACAACGTATCACCTACGAACTTTCAGACCTTGAACCAGTTCGTGCGAATACCAGGCCGATCTAATCATCGTCCTCAAGCAACTCATCAATGCTCGAAACAGCATCCGTGTAACTTTTCCGAATTTTTTGTTTGGACTCAACTTCCAAATCGATGAGCACATCATCAACTACATTATTTCGTTGGGCTTCAAGTCGATATGTTAATTCCAAGTCTTCACCAACCCTGTCACTTCTGTCTACTTGGGCGATGGGTTTGGAAGGGTTTGTACGAGCGTATGCATTTTCTTGCGGTTGTTCTGAAAAAAATGTATCAGCCATGGAGTGAGCCTGGTCTGTTGTTGGGGCTTGGTCCTTCCATTCGTTTTGATTGGCAAAGTCTCGGATGATGTTGGCTTTTTTGACTTGACTCTGACGCTCAAAAACTGCTTCGACTTCTTCCTGGGTGGTACGTTTTCGTTCACCAAGCATTGAAGCAGCTATACGTTGTTGTTCGTGAAGTATGGGCCCATGCCCTTCGAGATGGTCATATCGGTGTGGTGAAGCAGCCATCAAGAGCAGTTCCTTCGCAAATTGAGCCAATCCATCGTCGGGGGGAGCTTGTGCAAGTCGTTCACGAATTGATTTGTGACGAGCGATGCAAGGAGTACAGCGTTGCAAACCCTCGATGTCGGGAGCGTCACACCACAAGCAACAGGCTTGAAGGCCCAATTCTTTCATGGCACGCCGAGGTAATGACATACTGCTCAAAACCTCGAATTGTTTCAATCACATGAATACTTTCATGCGAGGCTTCAAATGACCAGAAGGAAACCATTCAGCATGGGCGAAAGAGACCCTCGAGCCGACATCGTGGACGATGACCCGTTTCGCAACATCCCCCGTTCCGCTTCAGGCATCCACCGTGTTCACGGACGAAAAGAGGCCGATGGCACCATTTACTTCGATACAGGTACAGTTCGACAAAGCCCCCCAATTTTCCAGCAATTTTTCGGTGGTGGCCAGTGGAACAAAGCACAACATCATACTGGGAAGATTTGGCATTTTAGTGAAGAAGAGAAAAAACACCTCACCCAAGCATCACTTGCCTTTACGCTCGCACTCGGATTCATGTGGGTTGGTGGAATTCGAACCATATCTGACCTCGGCATGACCAGTTGGATCGTCGCTCTATTGCTTGCAATGCCAGTGATGTTTGTCGCCGTAGGTCCCGCATTTTTACTCCATGAAATCGGTCACAAAATTATTGCAAAGAAAAACGGTTGCTGGGCAGAATTTCGAGCTGACCCGAGCGGACTTAAATTCGGAATTTTCCTTTCCTTTTTTCTCGGCTTCCTGTTTATGGCCCCCGGAGCAGTGATGGTGGCTGGACTCGTCACAAGACGACAGAATGGTCATATTGCCGTTGCAGGCCCAGTTGTGAATTTCGGTTTATTCCTCATTGGTATACCCCTTTGGGCCCTTCTCCTTGGATTAACAAATGCATACGAAACCCTACCCTCAGGAAACTCGGCTTACCTCGAAGGAGGAACTTTGGTTTGGCAAGCCATGCTTATCGATGCGGCACAATTTTGGCTCACTGCAAATTTAATTTTGGGGCTTTTCAATATGCTGCCCTTTGGCCCACTCGACGGACTCAAGGTCAAAGATTGGAGCGAATCCGCATATTTCATCGTCCTATCTCTGTTTCTTATTCCGCTTCTTTTATGGTGGTTTATTGGCCTATGGAGTCCAGCAAAATTGCTCGAAACTCTTGCCATGATGATTTAATTTGTCGATTAGAACGAATCATCCCAAAAAACAGCACTTGAACCAGCACCTTTGTCTTCGTTTTCCACCAGCGAAGAACTCGTCGATGTCACTTGCTCAGTGTTGACTTGATGTACCGACGTTGTTGTTTGCTTCGAAGGTTGTGAGTGTTGACTTAAACCACCATCACCATCGGAGACAAAGGCCGCGACATACGGTGAGGCGACGAATTGTCTTGCCCGAACAGCACCTCCATCAAGTCGAGGCGCTAACAAATCAACAAGTTCAGAAGATGTAACGGTTTGTCCAGGATTCAAATGAATTGTTGTCAAGATGCGATCGTAGCGATAATTTGCTCGAAAAGCAGGTTTGTTTGGCTTTGAGTATTGGCCGCCACCCGAAACGGTGTTGTTCGCCTGGTCATAATTTGTCATGCGCAGTAAGATTCGAAAGCCGCCATAACCAATGACAAAGAGAGCGAGAAGTAATTCAATCATTATCGTATCCTCCTTGTGGAGGTGCCGGCCTCAAGCACCATCCTTTGAAATTCGCACGGCATTGCCAATCGTCATTGCATTTCTGCTCCGGTGAGGCCAACACGAATTGAAACACGAAAGCATAAAAGCATTTTTTTGAATGTATGGAAAAAAACCTATTCTATGACCACAACACGAAGCATGGGGCTTTCATTTCCCATCCATACTTCGCTTTCTATGACATGATGCAATTCAACAATCTTGCACATCGCCTCGAAATGAGGTCTTGAAAAACACGAATCAACTTCCTTCTCGTTCAAGATAATGTCAATAGAATTTGGTTCATGTGGAAGGTTCAACCAGAAATGTTCGAGTCGTTCGAATTGGTTGAGTAAAGATTTTTGTTGATGAGAATGTAGAAATTTTTTTACAAAAACACGCTCTTTTGCTACAGGAAACAACACATATCGCTTACCTTCTTCAATCCATTGTACAGCGACTGGTAAGCGTTCGTTCAGCATAATGGTCCTTATCATTTCAACTTGGGCGTCCGGGGATTCTTGCTCGTTGAGAACGAGTGCAAGACAATGATGTTGCTTTGTTCCAGAGACCCTGCTATTGATTTGGAGAAATGGCTGACCTTCTTCAACAACCCTTTTTCGTTGAACAACTTTCGTTTTCTTTTTTCGTTTCCACCGTGGCATTCCAACCGCATCGCCTTTTCTTTCAATTGAATGAATCCAATTTTTTGTCGGTTGCATGAACACATCCATTGCAAGAAGGGTGCAAGCCCAACCGGTTGTTCCATGAAAAGTTCCAGGAACTCGAATGATTCTTCTCGTATCCGCCGTGATTTTAGAATCAAAAACACAACCCATAGAAATCAAAGTATCAACAAGAGCATGACGTTCTTCTCTTACTCGTTCTTCCCGTTCTTTTGGATTTGGAATCGAAAATTTTTCACGAGCAAGGTCCTTGTACACAAGATGAAATCCTTTACTTCCAGAGAACGCAACATAACGAAATTGATACATGTTCATCTCCTTCATTACACGAAAAATTTCAACAGCATATTTCCTTGCACGTTCAATATTTTGAAGCGAGAAAGGGGCCATATCAATATCAAAGACGACATCATGGTCCAGTAAAATTGGATAGTGGTTGGTTTTTTCACGCAAACGTGGTAAATCAATAGGGTCAAGCCATGAACTTGTGGAATAATAGACATCTTTGGTTTTCTTGGAATCAATAAACTTCAGAAACTTTGCATCAGTTCCTATTTTTGTGGGTGATGTCACCCACACATTTCGTTCAGTACGGCAACGAAATTGGCGACGAATTGGGCCTTCAATACAGTTGAGAGTGAATGCCGACGCAACACTTTCGACCATGAGTCAATTCAACCACAGGTGGTTTTTATTCAGTCTGTTGAGTTTCCTTTGTCATCGAGATTGTGGAACGCCTTGGACTTTTCATGACTCCAATGGTAACACAACTTCAATAGATTGAGGTAATGGTCTTCACCATCCTTTTCCATCTTTTCGTGAAGAGCTGTGTTGAACATAAAGAGGTCACCCCACACATTTGCAGCGGTTCCCTTCTTTCCTTTTGGCAGGTCAAAGACTTCATCGGTTGTTGGCTCGAGCAAGTTCTTCCAAACGATCGCAGGGTTGATGGCCATGGTCACTTCAACAATGATTTCATCTTCGTTTAGGCCAGTACCTGTTTGCCATGAATCAGCACCGAGGTCGGCAAGGAATGGTAAACAAAGGTCGAGAATGGATAGACCAGTCATTGGGTCGGCTCCAGTCATGGCAGCAAATGCATCACGCATTCGGCCACGGTCAGCTCCGCTTGAACCGGTGATTGTTCGAAGTTTGTCAATCGATGTTGGAACAAGGAATCGGATATCGGTGTAATAGACGATGATATCTTCTGGGTTCTTTGGAGCAAAGATGTGCTCGTATGGTCGGTCACCGCCCTTTTCTCCAAGCATATCCATGGGGTACAATGTCTTGAGTGCGTTTGTAGCAATGGATTGAACGATTCGTCGAATGAGTCGTTCAGGTGCAGCAGAGACATCGTTGAACGATTCCATATATTCGTCAAGGTTCAAAATGTCGTAGCCACGAACAGCGAGAATCGAGTGAACGTTTGGTCCCATGACCTTTGAATCACCAATGGTTGCATTGCTCACCCATCGTGCACCCTTAGCAAAGTCGCTTGCTGTGACGAGGTCAGCATATGCTTTGTATCGGCGAGTTACACGAGCCATGAAATCTGCTTGGTCGAGTTTTGTAAACACGGTGTTTGCGTAATTTGATTTGAGTGCATGGTCGGCAACTTGACTTGCGTTGGTACAGGTGAGGAGGTTGCCTTGGTCACTTGGGTAGATGAGCATACGACGTCGCTTGTTGGCGCCACCGAGCGAACCGATTCTTGGGTCGGTGAGGTACCATCCAAGACTTGCAGCGACTTCGAAGAGTCGGGCGTACTTGTCTTCATCACTTGCACCACGCAACCACTCGTCGAGACCAGGCTCGATACAATGGAACTCGAGCGGCACAGTTTCCGAACCAGCACCGAACATTTGTCGCACAGTTGAGGAACGCATCATACCCATGAAAGTGTACAGTGAAGTCTTCCCAGTGGTGAGGAAGACGTCAGTAATACCTTCTTCACCGAACGATAGTCGTCGGTCAGGTAGGTTCACAAGGAGATTGAACGAAGTCGCAGTGTCTCTGTTTCCATCAACAGCTGGCCAAATCCATGTCCAAGGGCGAGTCATGATGTATCCGCTTGCATCTTTTCCAAACCCTGCAGGTGAATATCGAATCCAACCCAATCGATTGTTGAAGGCAACACCTCTGTGCATGAGAGATGGGTAGTAGATCTTGTCTTGAGGGTCCGAATCGGGCACAACACCGCGGTGGCCAAGTCCCCAAAGGATGGGTTCCCATTCTGCCACATCATCTTCCCCGCCACCAAGGAATGGATGTCCTGGTTGAATTTCTTCACCGACGAGTAGAGAACCACCAAGACGTTCTTCATCTCCTGTTGAACAGAAGAAAAATGTTTGAGTGGTTACAATTTGTTTTGGTGTCCACATGTTGGCATTGACGACGGTCTTTTGCTTGAGAAAATCAGCCGGAGTCGATATTCTTCGTTCAAATTTGAACCGTTCCGACTCAATCCAGGTTGAACCAAGGTACAAGTTTGTGTTGAGGAGTTTTGGTTCACCATCACCAATGTATCGTGTTCGTGGGTCGGATTGTGTTGTATCAGTTCCTTGAACAGGCTCCCATGGCCCACGAGTAGGAATAAATTTGAGAAATTCTTCATGTTCAAAAGCCAACGATTGTGCCCCAGTGACTTCACCTTCGACGACGTCCATGAGTCGAACGTATGTTTCGGCAGGTGTCATTCGCTTACTTTCTTGGAATTGTTTGTTTGATACTGATCTATGTTCCCACATGGTTTACACCTCAAAATTTACGGCCCGCAGGTGGAGGCGTCTCTCCGTCCTCTTTAGCATCTTCCTCTTCACCCTCTGCTTCTTCTTCAGCACTTTCTTCAGGAGCCGAGTGTTCAAGTTCTTCATCAACCCCCTCCTCTTCAGTGTCTGATTCGACGTCTTGTGAATCTAATTCGACCGCCTCTTCGATATCCTCGTCGACTTCTTCGACAACAACAACAGCATCCTCTTCTTCTGGTGCAAGACCAGCGATCATCAACTGAAAAACGACGCCAAGCGTACCAAAAACCGCACCTACAAACAGCACCTTCCCATCATTGAGTCGTTGTCCATCGGGGTCATCGGCATCTTTGAGTGTGCCAGTTTCGGGTGGAATCAAGTCTGAACCAGAAAGATTGGTTATGATTTCCAAGCAAGCCCAAGCAGCAACCAACAACAAGACGATTGAAACGATGTTGATGGTTGAGCGATTATTGAGCACTTTGTTGACAAAGGGCGGAAGATTTGCATCCATTAATGAAAATTAAAAGGGCCCCAATTAAAAAAGTTGCCACGATAATGACCCTTGACACTTGATTGTCAAACCCCACACCCATGTTCACCAATCAATGCATTCATTGAATATTCTGTATTCCTTGTGAACCAATCAATCGATGAGTTGATGAACGCGATTGAATCACTTTCACAAAGGCCAATGTGAAAAGCAGGGGCCAGCGGTTGAATCCCATTGTCGTCAAACACTACCCTCCGAAATGCGGTGTTTGAAGATTTAGACCACATCCTTGAGATCGAACACGAAGCCTTCGAATCGGACAGAATGTCGAGAAGGTCAATCCGGCGAGCCATTGCATCCGAGACAAACCTTGTCCAAGTTGTTGCTGAGGAGGAAAACATCCTTGGTTTTGTCATCGTTTTTTTCGACCAGCGACGAAAATATGGGCGGATTTATTCAATTGCAATCAAATCTGAAGCAAGAGGACAGGGTTTGGGCTCATTACTCGTGGAATCTGCTGAAAAAGCCGCCATGGAAGTTGGAGCTATTCGAATGGTTTTGGAGGCACGTACGGGCCCACATGGCCCAATTAATTTTTACAGAAACTTAGGGTACCATCATATTGCAACATTACCGAAATACTACGAAGACGGTGCTGACGGAATTCGAATGCAAAAACCCCTTCTTGTGGAACAATACGACGTCCTTGACCCCATCATTCTGGTGGATAGAAGAGACCCAGCGTTACCAAGCGACCTAACATCAAGGCAAATGTCAATTCGAGATTATCTTTCCACCACCCAAGCCTTCCCTGGCCGGGTTGTCATCAACTTAGCACGGTCGTATGAGATGTTGACCAAAGGCTATTACGCAAGCCTTCTGGCTGAAGCCCGTGGTGAAATTTGTCTACCAAGTGCTCAAACATTGCTTGATGTGAACTGGAAACGAATTCACCAACAAGCCCTCGACGAATTAAGCCCACTTGTCCGCCGAGCCTCTCTCGGTGAGCATGCCCCCGAATTTGTCGATGTCCACTTTGGAATTGCCGAGGATGAACGGTTTGAAGAATTAGGACGACTTACTTTCCAATACTTTGAATGTCCAAGTTTGCGAATTCACATGGAATTCGATGGCACTGTCATCGGTATCGAGGCGTTGCGAGCAAGCCGAGCAACACCACACCATTTCTTCAGAGCAATGCGAACGTTCCTTCAAGACCCGATTTCTTCAAACAACAAAAAACGCCAACACGCAATATCCATCGCGATGCTTGTTGATCCCGAAGAAACCCTCCCTCCTTCCGATGCTCCCGCCCTGTTGCTGTTTGAGGATGCAGCCCTTGATATCGGGGCGAGAATCACCCGAATTACGAAAAAAGATATTTCACGACTTTCCCAATTCGACGCATTGTTCATTCGAGAGACTACAGCACTCGACCACCACACGTATCGTTTCGCAAGAAAGGCCCAATTGGAAGGACTATCGGTGATTGATGCCCCAGATACCATCCTTAGATGTTCCAATAAAATCTACTTGAATGAGCGATTAAAACAACTTGGCGTCCCAACCCCAAACTCCATTACTTTTGACGAAAAAGAATTAGAGCATTTAGCAGAAACCGAAACCTTCCCTCTCGTCATCAAGATTCCCGACGGCTCTTTTTCCAAAGGGGTGCATTTGCTCCATAACAAGGATGAATTTATTCAGAAAGCCGAAGAATTGTTTGAACACTCCGATTTGTTATTGATTCAAGAATTCATGCCCACCGCTTACGATTGGAGGATTGGAATTCTTGACCACCAGCCAATCTTTGCTTGTCGATATTACATGGCTCCCAAACACTGGCAAATTTACGACCACAGTGGCGAGGCAGCAGTGAGTGGAGATTCTGATTGCATTCCAATCGAAGAGGTGCCGAAGGATGTGCTTGATGTCGCCATTCAAGCCTCATCTTCGATTGGTTTGGGTCTTTTTGGTGTGGATATTAAAGAGGGACCAAAAGGGCCAGTGGTGATTGAAGTCAACGATAACCCAAACATTGACCAAGGGGTTGAAGATCTGATTCTCGGTATTGAATTGTATCGAATGATCTTGCGTTCTTTGATACGACCACTTGTCGAGTCACGCCGTTGACGTAGGCAATGAAATCATCATGCGTAAGCGTTGAGAATGGGGGACTCGTCAAGGTGGAAAAATGAAAATGTCGCCCACCAAACAATCATGTCAAGGCTGTTGACGAGATTCGAAGTACCACTTTGAGACTCTCCGTAATTTTTGTCGGTGGTGTCCATCCAATCCTCCATTTCTTCAAGAGTGTCACATGTTTGGTGATAGCACCAATATCCATCAACAAGTCCACCGAAGCCCATGGTTACTGTGCCAAGATTCCTTTGAAAACTATCGTGGTCGGAACGAGCCGTTGTGTCTTCGTACACGATAATCTCGGGTCGATCTTTGGCGAGCCAATCATCGACTTTCCACGTCGAGGCATCGAATCCCGTTCCAAGGAGTGTGGATTGCTGCTCTTCAACGCCAATGGCATCAGCCCCAATCCATAGGGCGAGACCGACCATCTCGGGTTGATTGAATTGGTCATGGTCGAGCGAAGGACCGATGTAGACCCTCATTGGCCAAACCTCTTCGTCTTTGGGATAACCATCCGGGTCGACGGTAGGTTGTGGGTCGTTGTGTGGTGCCCCTCCACCACCTGGCCAATTGACGCCAGCCATGTCAAGGTTGACGTAATTTGAAATGGTCACATCGGGATTGTCCTCAAGAACATAATATTCAGTCCAGTAGTCGCTTCCTCGCTTTCCACCTTCTTCACCCGACCAGAAACAAAACACCATCGTTCGACGAGTGTCGTAGGAAGACATCGCTTCGGCAACGGTGAGGACCATACTTGTTCCAGCAGTATTGTCGTAAGCACCAACTCGAGTTCCGTATGTTCGAGTTCCCGTAACGTGGGGGTCATCGAGGACGAGATTTGCAGGCGGTGCAATGTCGAAATGAGCACCGAACACCATCCATTCATTCGGATACACATCTCCATAGCGGAAACCACAGATGTTGTATCCTTCTGCATTTTGGTTGCCAAAGAAATCTGTAAATGCGTATCGCTGAGTATCCACTTCAAGCCCAAATGATTCAAGTTGCCCAATGATGTATTGTGCCGCATCTTCGTAGGCGACATTGCCTTGACCAGCCCATCTGTCATAATAGCCAGCAACACCGTCAATCAAATCAAGAGAAGGGCTTGGGTCGGTGATGTGATGAAGATAATTGTACGTTGTACGACCATTGACAACACCCGTGGAATGTCGTCCACCCTCAGCCTCACTGTAAGCAGGGGCAACATCACGACGAACATCGAGAAGAGCAACCGTCACCCCATCAGTATTGGTTGAAGTCATATTGAATCGTTGCTCTCCTGCGGGAGTTGACATGAGACTACCCGATGAAGGGTCGAGATAGTCGCCAGCCACATACCATGTTTTCCATGACTCATTTGCCTCGCGAAGCGGCCAAGTGTCACGTCCGTATGCTCCAAGCAAAATGACCGCAGAATCGGCCCTTGGCGGAGCCAAGACTTGGAGTTGTACAGACTCTCCGGCTTTCAAATCAACAACAGTAGAATTGTACACAAATCCCGTATCCATGTCCTTCATCAAATACGGGACAAAGGCGGAAACATCGTTTTTCGCTTGAATTGTTAAGCCCTGAAAAACGCCCCCTACGAGCATTTTTGGTGTGATATCAACATCTTTGAGTCGAATCATATTTTCGTCTTCATTTTCTCCAAAACACCCAGAAAATCCTGCTGTGAGGAACAAGACGAAGAGCAAAACCGCTTGCGTTTTCTTTTCGCCCATGCAACTGCCACACCTTTCTCTTTCTCAAAGACTACGCTTTGAAGAATAAAGACAAGAGATTCAAATAGGTAGTAAACCTATAAATGAGTGATGGTATCAAACCCCAAAAAGAAGAAACGGCCAGCAAGAAAGGACATTCTATGGGCGCGCTTCCATATCGAGGTTATTGATGATGAACGATGTCCACTCATTGAGGGTTGAGGTTGGAAACAAACATCACTATATGAATGAAAGCAGAAACCAAAGTGCGATGAAAGTCCTGTGCATTTTTGTTTTAATGGTGCTATTTCTTCCTACAGCGACCGCATTTGCAAATGATTCAGAAGATACGATCATCACAGTGGATAGTACAAACTTGAGATTCAGCCCGTCTTCAGTTACCATTGAAGAAGGACAAACCGTCCGATTTTTTTGGAGTGGCCAAGCCTTACCTCATAATGCAGTTGAACGAAACGGAGTTTTTGATTCAGGTGAACCACAACGAAATGTGAACTATTCATTTACATTTGAACGGGGCATGAATGGCACATACGAATTCGTTTGTGAACCACACGAATCTTTTGGTATGGTTGGTAGCATTACTGTAACACCGTTACCCCCCGAACAGCCCCAAGAAGAAAACGATACCAACACAACAACGACCACGAGCGAGAACACACCGTTTGTCACGACGCCGATGACGATACTGTCCATCGTTGCAGCAGCTGTAGTACTACGAAGAGATTCAAAGCTCGTTGAGAATGGGGTCCTGGTCGAGCGAAAGGAAGACCATTGTTGACCACCACGCTACAACATCGAAACTCTCAACGAGGTTTTGTTCGCCCGTTCCATTATCGGTTTCCATGTACGACTCCATTTGGGAAAGCCGGTCACAATTTCTATGATAGCAAGGGTATCCATCAACAACACCATTCCAACCCATAGTGATGGTGTTGAGATTGGCTTGGAAAGGTTCGTGGTCAGACCTTGCAGTCGGGGACTCGTAAATGGCGACAGTATCTTCATACTGATTCGACCACATCGCAGATTCACCATCAGCCGACCATGCAGCCCAACCCTTAGCGATTTGAGATTCAAGTCCGAGTTGGCCAGCGCCGATCCATTCTGCTAATTCATACATCGGTGCTTGGTCGATAATGTTCGGGTCGACTTCAGGACCAATATAACACGATAGAACCCAATCTCCCGGCCAGTTAATTCCCATCATATCGAGATTGACGTAATTCGTAACTTTGATTTCATCTCGTTCCGCTATGTCTTGGGTCCATGAGGATGAGCCCCACAACCCTTCTTCTTCACTCGACCATAGGCAGAATACCATTGTTCGTCGAGTATTGATTTTTGAAAGGGATTCAGCGGTCTCAAGAATCATTGAGGTGCCTGCAGTATTATCATATGCCCCCGTTCTTGTTCCATATCCTGGAATATCTGGGCCTGGAGTATATGCAACAGGCGGGGCAATGTCGAAGTGAGCCCCGAACACCAACCATTCGTTTGGATAAACCGACCCGGTTTTGTATCCACACACATTGACTGCCCAAGCCGTACCTGCCTGGAAACGATGCACTTCAACATCGAGACCGTAACCTTCCATCACGCCAGAAAAAAAGGCGACAGCGTCTTCATAGGCTGGATTTCCATTCCCAATCCACCGGTCGAGGTACCCAACTGCACCGTCGTACGGGTCTGTAAGGTCGGTGGTTTCATCGGTGATCATGGCAATCCACTCATACACCTCACGACCATCGACCCAACCCTCACTATGGGCTTGGCCCTGCTCGACCGAAAGCGTAGAGTCAATCGGCCGGATGAGGTTCACCTCGACATAAGCAACGCGTGTTGACGAGCTCATATTTCCGAATTCAAGATAGGGATGCACACCCCCTTCTTGATTGATAGTTGGTTGAACCCACCCCATGTCTGAGGTCCCTGCCCCGCCAGTTCGGACATACCACGTTGACCAAGACTCATTGGCGTGACGAAGAGGAAATTGCTTTTGGTCGGGCCCTGCAATCATCATGGAAGCCACATTGAGTCGAGCACTTGGAAGAATTTCTAATTCGACCACTTCGTTTTTCTCAAGTGATAAAATCGTTCCATTTTGAATAAATTGAGTCGATGTATCCAACATAAAATGGGGAATATACACATTCATTGGTTCGAGTGCCCTGAAAGAAACACGATTCCACATACCAGCCTGCCACTGATTCGGTGTAATTTCAAGATTCGAAATACTTGGAAGTACATCACCCTCTTCTTCACCGAAGCAACCTGATAGCGAGGCAAACATGAACATGATACAGAGCAGGAGAGCCATTGAATCGTTCCGTTGCATGCTCGTGCCACCGGCCCCCCTTTGTTCAACTTACCTCTTTTTATCGTCAAAACTCATGACGAAATACGGAAGTTATTTTCTTGAAATGGTAAGGATTAAAGACGCCCTCAAAGACATCTCGCACATGGCAACCGTTCGGTTGGACCAAAAGAAGCGGGCCCTTGTGCGAAGCATCCCGCTTTCATTTAACCGAGCTCTTGCCCAGTATTTTGGGGGTGGCGAAAAGAATGTTGACCTCGCCCGCAAACAACATACAGCTTACATCGAAGCTCTCACTGATGCAGGAATAGAAGTCAAGATTCTTGACGAAGACGAAAACCATCCCGACTGCGTCTTCGTTGAAGACCAAGCTGTTGTCATCGACGGGCATATCTTGCTACCCGTTCCAGGTCACCCCTCAAGAGTGCGGGAACAGCCACCCATTTCGAAATATCTCCGCGAACAACTACGTAAAATGAAGATCCGAACATGCAAAATGGGTGGGGAAGCAAGAATGGACGGGGGCGACATTTTGCGTCTGGGCAACCTGTTTTTCGTGGGGCGCTCAACGAGGACGAACGACAGGGGCATATTTGTTTTACAGGAATTACTCGACTGGCTTGGTTATGAACTCCGCGTCGTCGACATTCCCCCGACGGCCCTCCATTTGACAAGCATTTCTTCAACACCAACAGATTCCATAATTCTTACAGCAGAGGGTTTTCTCAAACCTGAAGATTTTGGAACTCTTGCAGAAGGATGCAGGGTTGTGCTGATGCCTGAGGAAGAAGTCTACGGCTGCAATACGATTGGCCTTCCAAACAACAAAGTATTGATTGCAAAAGATTACCCTACCGTAGCACAATTTCTTCGCTCCGAAGGTCTTGAAGTCATCGAGCTTGATTTTAGTGAAATTCGCAAAGCGGACGGCTCGTTGACTTGCTGCTCCATCTTTTACTGAAACTCACTCATTGAGATGTTGAGCCACAATTTCAACGCATCATGGAGTGCAGTATGGTCCTCCCCTCTCCAAATATTTCCGTCAAAAGTACCCGACATTTGACTATCTGCAAGAACAAATTCCGTTGGTGAAGCGATGAATTCAATCGTCTTTGTATGTTCTTTGTATATGCCAATTTCAAACCCAATCCAAGGGGGTTCATGACTGGCAAGTGAGACAAATTTCTGCGAAGCGATAA
>JAYNJV010000007.1:0-59379 GCA_038110525.1 Candidatus Poseidoniales archaeon
GATATCCCTGACTGATGAGACCATTGTAATAATTCAAAGCATCAGGATTGACCACTGGTTGAGCAACTGGTTGAGCCGCAGGTTGGGCGTACATATCGGGCATTGCCACAGTAGGTTGAGTAGCCACAGGTTGGGCATACATATCGGGCATTGCCACAGCAGGTTGGGCGTACATGTCCGGCATCGCAACAGCGGATTGAGGAGCCGAAGCACCAAGGCCAATGAGTTCCTTGTCTTGGGTCAAATCGGCTTCATTTTGTCTCATGAAGAGGAACGCTCCGATGCCACCACTCACCAAGAGGATGAGACCAGCAACAATGAACATGGTCGTGTTTGAACTGGTGCCGTCTGGCTTTGCGGCTTCATATATCCAACGAGTTGGGTCTTCAGGGTAGGCATCTGCGCCTTCTGCATATCCATAGCCTTCAGATGGGTCCGAATATCCATCACCATCTGTGTCAAGACAACCAATTCGGTCTTGAGTTGAATTTCCATAGAGGTTAATACAAGCATCTGCTCCATTTTCAACTGTCCAATTTTCATCTGGATCAGAATAATAGTCGCCATCTGTGTCTGGGCAACCAAATCTATCAATCTCTGATTTTCCGAATTCAGGGCATTGGTCGCCTTCATAACCGTCTGGATTATCACCAAATCCATCTTGATCTGCATCAGCCCATTGTGTTGGGTCTTCATAGAACGCGTCAGCTCCGTTTGCTGGCAAGTAATTTGAATCAGGGTCAGGGTCTGAGTAACCATCACCATCTGTATCAGGGCAGCCAAATCTGTCAAGTGTGGATGTTCCGGGGGTGTTGACACAGGCATCAGGTTGGAAGCCGGATTGATTGTCACCATAACCATCTCCATCGGTATCGAGGTGTTGGGTAGGGTCGTTGATGAATGCATCTTGTTTGTCGTACCAGCCGTCACCGTCAGCATCAGGGCATCCATACATGTTATTTTTCCACGATGTACCTGCAAAGGTAGGGCACGAATCTTGCTGATGGGCCATGACTTCAGGATGATATTCTCCGGGCCATGACGGATTTCGGTCGGTCCAACTTTGGTTACCGTAGTTGTCGCCAAAACCATCTTCATCGAAGTCGGACCACTGTGTGTCATCTTCAGGGAATGCATCCGCACCATTTTCAGTTGACCACATTTCATCTTCATCCGAGTAACCATCACCATCGGTATCGACACAACCTAATCGGTCAATGGTTGACGTTCCTGCAGCGTCGATGCAATCATCAGGTGTTGTACCTTCAGCGTTGTCACCATAGCCATCTCCGTCAGTATCAGCCCACTGCGTCGGGTCGAGAGTAAAGGCATCGTCAGAATCAGCCCAACCATCCCCATCTTGGTCAGGGCATGCATTCTTTCCACCAAGCGAAGAGTTTCCTGCATCGTTTGGACAGTCATCAAATGTGTCCGCCCAACCATCTCCGTCTGTATCAATACACCCTGTAAGACCGAGGGTGGAATCTCCAGGCGTGGTTGGACAATCATCGTCGACATCATCAAATCCGTCACCGTCGTCATTCTCATCTTCGTCACTGTCTCGGCAACCATCACCATCAACGTCTGTGGTGCTGTTTGACACCCATGTTGGTCGAGGAGGTTGATAGGATGAATACGGGCAATTATCGTTTGCATCTTCGACATTATCATTGTCATTATCGTTATCTTCTAAATCATCATGGCATCCATCTTTATCAAAATCAGTTGAGTTTGAAGGATTGAGGAAATCTTGAGTTGATGTCCAATTGAATTGCCCATTGCGAGGGCAATTATCAGGAGCGTTGTCGGTAAGTCCGTCATTGTCATCATCCGAATCACAGTCATCGCCTTGTGAATCCATATCAGTATTGGCTTGACTTGGATTGGAAATATTTGGACAATTATCGAGATAGTCAGGAACACCATCACCATCTGCATCTTTCTTGTTCGCAGGGTCGAAAGCCCACAGCATCAAATCATAACCGCCAATGGGTTGAATTGTGGTCGAACCTTTCGTGACAGCGTTGTTACCATAAGCCCCAGCAATTACAACAACATCAGATGAATTCTTTGCGATGTCAAACCCAACTTCATAACCTGCACTGTCAGAAACATCAAGCCAGTCCCAAACACCCATGCGAGTGATTCCTGCGATGAGTGCGTCTGAATTTCCACCGATCGAAATTGATTTGGTTGGTGTGATAAACGAACCACTAATGGTCGTCCCGAAGACAATATCATCGTTGGAAGTTATTGTCATGGCTGTTACGCTGTCGTTGAGATTCGTACCACCTGTGACAGCCCAATCGTTTTGTGGGTTCGAGGATGCTTTGAACACGAAGAGGTCTGCATAGCCTTGGTTTGCTGAAATTGACCATGTTGATTTTGCAAAGGTACCAGTATATTGTCCGCCGTAAATGGCATCACCTTGTGAATCAAATTCCATTTGGAGAATCGCAACGACTGAATTCGGTGCCCCATATCCTGAAATGCCTTGGAAATTACCATTGACATCAATTTTGACAATAAAGGAGTCCAAGGTTCCTTGAGTCGTATAACTATTTGAGCCAAAGACGACGTTGTTTTGCGTGTATCCTGAAAGATGAATGAGGCCTGTTGAATCGAAAGCAAGGTCTGTTACGGTTTGACCACCGATACCTCCGCCAACTTCAGCCCAAAGCAAGTTGCCTTGCATTCCACCATATTTTGCAATGAAGACTTCTTCATTGCTGACGTTGTATGAAATGCCACCGAAATCAGTTTCTCCTTTGAAGACTCCAGCAAGGTACACATCACCAAACTGGTCGACTTTGACCACCTGAGGTATGGCGTAATCATTCGTACCATTCTGAGTTGAGGTTGTTTGTGATGCCCACATCATGTTGCCCATCGGGTCGTATCGTACGAGATAACCATCAACCGAAGATGTCGATAGTGCTTGACCTGTCGAATATCCAATACTTCCAGCAAAGTAGCCTGTTACAAATGTTGAGCCCATTGATGAATCAAGGTCTTCGATAAAGGATACACCATTGGAATGGTCTGCACCGACAACCCAATCCCATGTGCCTGTTTCTGTGACCCCAGCCAAATAATACTCAGATTTTTGCTGATATGGGCTGTTTGTTGTGGTGGGGTTGAGACTATGAGAGCCTAAACTAAGTGATTGACTGTAATCTCCAGCAACGACATATCCAGACAGGGTTGGGGCAATGAGTTGGGCAAATTCATGAGCGTTTGAACTTCCACCACCAAGAAGAAACACATCGCCAGACGACCTTGCGGATGCGGGAAATTGAATTTCGTGTGATTCTTCGAGGAACATTATAGGTTCATTTTCGTGTTGTAGGGGCACGTACTGAGTGAGCATGACGAGCGTAAACAGTAGGGCGATAAGCGGCGTTTTGAGGTGAGCCATAACCTTCGGTCATGCTCAACCAAAATGAAGCCTTTGCTTTAAAGTCTCAAAGAATCTCTTCAGAGATTTGAATCGAAAGTGAGCAAATCACTGTTTCCAGCATCTATGACGGTCACAGTGGATACTGAAAAGGGCTTACCGCAAGCTATCCCCAATTCACGATTGACGATACCCAAGCGATGCATCACCACTTCGGGATGCTGTGCCCTCAATTCGTCAGTAAACTCTGCTGGACAGTTTGCCGCAAAGATGATGACTTTGGCGTCACCGTTTTTGCATGCATCCGATGCTTGTCTTTGTCCGAACAGTAGATTTCCTGTTGCCATTGCTTGTTTCAATTGTTTACTTATGTCCATTTTATTTCCTCCATACTCCACTTTTGTTTCTCATGGTTGAATAGTTCAATTCTCGTCTGGAATATAATACAGTGCTACACTGCCAGTACCGAGTGAAATTGGTTGACCCACAATGATGTTTTCTGCAACACCAGTAAGTTTGTCTTTCTCTCCGATAATTCCAGCTTTCAACAGGTGATTGACGGTAACTTCGAATGCTGCACGAGCAAGGATACTGTGCTTTGTTCCAGATACACCGTGGCGGCCAATAGCACGAACTTCCCCTTCAGAAGTCATGACATCGGCAACCATGAGAAGGTGGCGTACATCGACTTCGAGTCTTGCACCGTCGAGAGTTGCTTGAAGTTCATTGACAATGGCTTGTCGGGCAGCTTCGATACCTAGGTAGTTGTAGATCTCAATGATATTGTTTGTGTAGGTTCGATAGCGATCAATGCTTTCGAGTTCACAAACACGCTGAAGGTTGCTACCAATGGTTGAAAGGTAAAATTCACCCGTTTTCTTATCTTGCTGCACATTCGCACGTTCAATGTTTGGGATACCTTTCAATCGAAGGTCACGAATTTTCTCTTCAAGTTGAAGCAACATTGTGTACGAAGGAGGATTTTCCACAAGTTCAGCGAGGTCTTCTTCGCTGTGAACTCCAGGGATCAGGGTTAGTTTCTTTGGTTTCTTTTCGTTGTCGACTTGAATGTACAAACGTGTAGCCGTTTCGATTTTATCGCGAACTTCCAAGCCAGTCATGTTCTTTCGCTCAAGTTGTTCTTTGTCGAGTTTGATGATGAGTTTTCTTTGGGCTACATCTGTCTCAAGTTCAGCGATATTGACCGTTGTAGTGACTTCAATTGCTGCAGCGAGTTTTTGGGCTTCTTCAGCGTTGTTTTTGTTGTTCTTTGTTAATCGAATAACCATCGTAGGTGTGTTTGGTTCTTTTCGAGCATCCACAATCTCGATGATTCTTGGAAGACCTTGGGTGACGTTGACAGTTGCGACACCAGCATAGTGGAAGGTACGCATAGTCATCTGAGTTCCTGGCTCACCAATCGATTGAGCAGTAATGATTCCTGCTGCTTCGTAGGGGTCAATTCTTGCCCTTTGAAGTGCAAAAACGGCTTCATCAATGATTTTCTTTGCTTCTGCTTTTGTCAGTTTGGTCTTTTTTCGACCACGGACGGATGCACTGAGGTCAGCATAAATCCTCTTTGTGAACAGCGAGTCCATGCCAGCGTCTTGTGCAGCATTCACAAGTGCGGTATACACATCATCAGATTCTGCATCATGGTATGGGTTTGAAGCAACAAGTTTTGCCTCAGCGTTGTAAACATCCATGTCGACGACTGCTTTTTGACGAGTTCTTCGACTTCGTCGTCCAAGACGAACTGCAGTGGTTGGACCAACTGCTTCGCTGTTGATGTTGTGGTTCTTTTGACTTGCAGCACGAATAATTTCGTAAATTTGGCCTGCTTGTTCTGAATCGGTTTCACAAATTTGTGCGATTTGTTGAGCGTTCATGATTTTGACATCGTCCCACTTTCTGTCGTCTGCCAACACGTGAGCAAAATTTTCTGCGATGCCCAAATCCATGAGTTTCTTCTTTGTTGCACTCTTCACGACCATCAGTCATCACCTCCAACATCAGTGTCCGAGTCATCATCAAACTCAATGCCTCCGAAGTCTTCTTCCTCTTCATCGCGTTCAAATGATTCACGTTCAATGCTTCCACCTTCGCTTGTTCCGAGGGCAGAATCGACAATAACATCGATATTGAATGGTGAACCGTGCACTCCTCTTGATGGGTCAATGCCGTCTTCACCATAACTGAATTGAATGATTCTATTTGCAGTGTTTCGAACCGACAACATATCGTCGTTGAACACCTTCAAATCATCCATTGCGTTAATCAATCGTCGTTGCATGTATCCAGACTTTGAAGTTCGGACAGCGGTATCAACAAGAGATTCACGACCAGATACTGAGAGCATGAAGAACTCAGTAGGTTGTAATCCACGCTTGAATGAGGATGATATGAATCCTTTTTCTGCAGCACCACGTTCACCTCGAGGGAAGTGAGGTAGGACGCGGTCATCATAGCCTCTTTCAATTCGCTTACCACGAACTTTCGCCTGACCGATAGAACCAGCCATCATGTTGAGGTTATCCATGGAACCACGGGCACCTGAAATGGCCATGTTCACAGCTGCATTTGTCGAGCCAGAACGGTCGAGTTCTTGTCGAGCTACTTCACCAGCCTTTTGCTTTCCTTCGTCGAGAATAATCATGATGTTCTCTTCAAGCGTTTCACGAACGGTTCGGCCTGGTCTTGCTTCATATTCGACTTTTGACTTCTTGTCAAGTGATTGAGCATAGCGGTCGAGTTCGGTAGCAACCTGTTCCCGTGCTTCATGATTTGCTTGTTCAATCAAATCAAGAGCATCATGTGACAAGTCTTCATCGTCAATTCCGGTTGTAAATCCGAGTGAAGTACAAGCAGCGATGGTGAGTCGAGTAAAGTTGTTAAGGAATTTTGCACCTTCTTCCGGTCCATTTGTTTGGACGATAGCGTCAAGCAGTCGACCATCTTCAGCACCTATGGCTCGCTTGTCAATGGTACCTCCTTCGATAATTCCATCACGAACCGTAACAAGGTCGTTTGAACGACTCTTGAATCGTAGATGGATGTTCTTTGGAATAATCAGTCCAAGCATATCTGGACCCTTGAAGCAATCTTTCCCGTTCGCATCTTTGACAAGCGGAGGTAGTTCGCCTCTGAATCCAATATTTCCAAGAATCTCAAGTCCAAGTCGTCGTGGAATGAGGGCATCTTGCCTCGAGAGGAGGTATGCACCGGAGATGTGGTCGTGAATACCACCGATCACAGCACCACCATATCGAGGTGTGAGAATGTGTTCTTGCACTCGCATCAAAATCTTCGCCTCAGCACGAGCTTCTTCCGATTGAATCACGTGGAGGTTCATTTCGTCCCCATCGAAGTCAGCGTTGTATGGCGTACAAACAGCGAGATTGAATCTGAATGTGTGCCCTTCCATCACTCGAACTTCGTGGACCATCATCGACATTCTGTGAAGCGACGGTTGTCGGTTGAAGATGACAACGTCGCCATCGATTAAGTGTCGCTCAACTTGAATACCCGGTTTGGGATTGCCATGAATGTCCACTGTTGATAGTCGGTCGTCCGTACGTGTAGGGTCGCCCCATTCATCTTCTGGGCTTCCACAGTGAGGGCATCGAATGGCCAAATAATCGGGGTATTCATCAGGGATGGCTTTCTCTGATTGAGATAAGTCATGTAGCCATCGATAATGTAGAACTGCACGCGGGTCTTCAACATCGAGAGGCTTTCCATTGACATCTTGTCCTTGTAGGTTCAAGAGTGTTGCATCATCATCGACGGAGTAGACTTCAAGCTCTTCTCCATCTGCAGTGAGGGAAATAGCCTTTCGAATCACCAATCCAGGCAAGAAATTTGGTGCCGGTAGAACTTGGTGGAGGTCAGGTCGCATGGTTGTTTCTTCGTTACATTCTGGATTGAAGCAACGGAATCCCGAATTGATGAGTCGGCTTCTTTCGTTAATCTTGAATCGGCCATCACCCTTGAGAATATAGTTGACACCAGGGTGAACATCAGGTCCACGGAGAATCATTTGTCGCATTTGTTCACGGTTACGCAATGTGACTCGAATAGGAACGGTGAGTTCACGTGCGATTTTCTTTGGGACACCAACTTCGTTCACACCAAGGTATGGGTCTGGGGAGATCACCGATCGTGCACAGAAATTCACACGCTTACCTGAAAGGTTGCTTCGGAATCGACCTTCCTTACCCTTCAACCGCTGAGTCAGCGTCTTGAGAGTTCGGCCAGATCGGTGCCTTGCTGGTGGAATACCCGATGTTTGGTTATCAAAGTATGTCGTGACGTGGTATTGGAGAAGTTCCCACAAATCTTCAACAATCAATTGAGGGGCACCAGTGTCTCGGTTTTCTCGAAGTCGACCATTGATTCGAAGAACGTCAACGAGTTTGTGTGTCAAATCGTCTTCGGAGCGGTCACCACTATCGAGTGTGATGGATGGTCGAACCGTTATTGGTGGAACTGGGAGTACTTTGAGTACCGTCCATTCTGGTCTGTTTTGTCGGTCCATTCCAATGAAGATGAGGTGTTCAGATGGAATAGCACTCAACCATTCTCGAACATCTCTTGCGGTCAGTTTCTTCTCAGTATCTTTGTTCGCACCAGTACTTTCGGTCTTTTCTTTGAATGTCGTTGGTTTGTCAAGAATGATTTTTCCTTGGATTTCGCCACAGTGCATGCACACTTTTCGCTTTGCTTCTGTGGTTTTCTTTTCCACTTCCTTGATGATCTTTGAGAACTCAGTCGAACCAACACCGTGTTTCAAGATGATATCTCGGATTCGCTCACGATAGAAGTCTTGTTCGCTCTTATGTTCATCAGAGCCGTGTGAACCGGGTTCACTGTTGAGCAAGATTTTGCTGCAAGAATTACAGGTTGCTTTGAGAGCCGTCTTGATCAAGTTCACAAATCCAATGTGAATGACAGGGAGTTCGAGGGCAATGTGTCCAAAGTGGCCGGGAGAATCTTGGTACTGACAATTGTCTGTTGGGCACACAAGTCCGGGCTCGATGACACCCATGTGTGGGTCCATCAATCCTTGAGTGTAAGCGTGCCCATCATCCTTGTATGTGTCTGCGGTTTTCACTTCAACAGCAGACATTTTGCGGATTTCGGTCGGGTCCATCAGTGAGAAACGAATCTGAGCAATTCGCTTTGGAATCAGGTCTGTTCTCTTCGTCATTTTCGGTCCTCCAGTTCAAGTCGCATGGCAACCCCTAAACTCTTCATTTCGTCAAGCAGGAGTTTGAAGGCGTACGAAGTCTGAACTTTGTAAACTTCAGCTCCGTCGCCGTGGATTGGGCTAACATATGTTGCTCGCTTTGGGTCGTACCAAGCGATATGACCCGATTGGGCACACACGTACATGTCAATTCCATCGGATTCATCGAGGAGACGGTCTTTGATGACCATGGAAGCACCGTGTGCAATGAGACAGTCACGTTCCATTTCACCAAATCGAAGACCACCTTGTCGGGCACGTCCCTCGGTTGGTTGCCGAGTGAGGATTTGAACTCGTCCACGTGAACGTGCGTGAATCTTTGATGACACGAGGTGGTGAAGTCGTTGATAGAAGATACACCCAACGAAAATTTCCGCAGGGTATGCTTCACCGGTTTCACCATTGTACATGACTTCACGTCCAGTGTGGGATAAACCGTTTCGAATAAGTCCGTCACGAAGGCTGTTTTCTTTTTCACCTCGGAAGGCTGTTCCGTCAATTCGACGTCCTTCCATTGAACCAACTTTGCCACCAATCATCTCGAGAACGTGTGCCACTGTCATTCGAGATGGAATAGCGTGTGGATTGATGATGAGGTCTGGGACAACACCATCGGCTGTAAAGGGCATGTCTTCTGGGTCGACGAGTCGACCGATGACGCCTTTCTGACCGTGTCTTGAAGCAAATTTGTCTCCGACTTCAGGGACTTTGTGACTTCGAACCATCACACGAACGAGTCTTCCGGAATCGAGAGATTCGGTAACGAAGACGTTGTCAACGTGTCCTTTCTCGCCATGTCGAACAAGCATCGAAGATTCACGTCGTTCTTGTGCCATGAGGAAAGCACCACCTTGAGCTTCCTCAAGGAATCGTGGTGGGCTCGTTTTACCAACAAGGACATCGCCACCTTCGAGATATGTTTCTGGAATTGGAAGACCATCCATCTCAAGATGTCGGTATTCAGAGTCTGGCTTGAGTCCCTTGACTTCTTGTCGGGAAGTACCCGGCTTCTCGATTTCTTCCACTTGACCGCCAGGGAATCTTCGTCGCTCTGCGTTGTAGGTTCTGTTGAATGTGGACCTTCCCAACGAACGGTCAACTGAACCACGGTTCATGATGACAGCGTCTTGCATGTTGTATCCGTGAAGTGACATGATGGCGACAATGAAATTTTGTCCTCCCGGTCGCTCATCGAAATTTGTTGTTTCCATAGCACGAGTTCGAGTGATAGAACGCTGTGGGTAGTGCAGAACATGAGCCCTTGTGTCTGGTCGAATTCTGTAATTCGCACTTGGAAGACCAAGGGATTGCTTGACCATCGCAGTTCCACCGGTAACACGAGGAGTGGAATTGTGCTCAGGATACGGAATGAGCGAAGCACAAACACCGAGCACGAGTTGAGGGTCGATTTCACAATGTGTATGTTCAGGCGAGTAAAGCAGAGGGACTGAAAATTCAGTTTCTTGAATCTCATTGTTTGGCATTCGGACTACAGCACGAATTCGAGCCTCGGTTGCCCCTTGCTCACCGAGGTTCATCCATGTCGTATCTTCGTACATGAATGTGCGTCCAGTGAGGCCTGCCTTGTCGCCTTCGGGAATGACTTCGGGGAGTTGATATGGCTTTGGAGCGATGTAAAGATCTTCTTCTTCCTCTGCGTCAACCCATTCGACTACACCTTCATTGATGAGGTCGCGGAAGACCATCTTTCCAGTTTGAAGAGCATGGAGATGGTCTTGTGTGAGACGAGGTGTACCATCGTACAAGATTAACAATGGGCGAAGAATTCGACCTTTGTCCGTATTGATGAAGATATCCTTGTTTTCTTTGTCGTGTCGAATTGAAACTTCGTAGGGAATTCGTCCTCTTCGTCGCGATTGCTTGAATTGTTCAACGAGGCGGTTGCCGTTTTTGTGGGTACCATAGATATCACCATTGACGTGAATGCGTGCACCTTCTGACCAGTCATCAGGCTCAATAACATCCATTTCTGTGAGTTGTTGTTGAATCATCTTTTCATCGATGTCTTCAGAGATGTCCACCATTTGTGCAGCATTCTTTACGAGTCCACAATTTTGGCCTTCTGGTGTTTCGTTTGGACACAATCGGCCCCATTGCGTCGGGTGAAGGTCACGAGCTTCGAAATGAGGCTGACTACGGACGAGAGGGCTCGTTACGCGTCGCATATGGGAAAGGGCTGCAAGGTAAGTTGTTCGGTCAAGCAATTGACTTACACCTGTTCTTCCACCGACCCAGTTTCCTGTGGCGAGGGCGTGCATGATCTTGGAAGTGAGAACATCAGGTCGTAGACATGCTGTAATCTTCAATTCACGCTTTCGGTTGTGATGTCGCTCGAGTTGATACTTCAAGTCCCTTGCAAGTTGATTTGCTGAAACTCGGAACAAATCCTCGATAAGGTCACCTGCAAGTCGAACACGCTTGTTTGCATAGTGGTCTTTGTCGTTTGGGTCTCGGCCTTCGATGGCCATTTCCAAAACTTGACGCACAATTCGACCAAGATACACCGCTTTCTTTTTTCGGTCGGTTTGTTGGTCCCCAAGGTGAGGAAGGAGCTCTCTGTCGAGTAATTGGTTCACACGAGCTTCACGGTATTCTCGTTGCTGACCGGCAGCGAATTTCTTTTGGAGCCATTCATGAGCTTCTTCCTCGCGCTCGACTTCATATTCTTCATTCGCTTTAACTTCGTCAATGTTTGCCACGATAAACTTGAATGCATCAGTTGAACCGCCAATGGCTGAGAAAATTTCCTGGTCAACTTCGATACCAAGAGCCCTCATGAGGAGAACCACTGGAATCGCAGTGCCACCAGCAGAACTAATCTTGACCATCAACATTCCATCTCGACGCTTTTCAACGGTGAGCGGCTTTCGCATACCGTCTTTCTGTGAGAAGATTTTAGCGACTTCGGTATGTTTGGAATATCGCTTATTGATTTCGATGGTCACTCTGTTTGGCGCAAGGTCTTCCATTGAGATGAGAACACGTTCTGTTCCATTGATGATGAAATAACCACCTGGGTCAAGTGGGTCTTCTCCCTTTTGTCGGAGGAGTGAATACCACACATCTTTGTCTTCTTTTGAGGTGGTGGTGTGAAGAACTCGGTCTTTAGTGATATGACTTGGATGGAGGTTACATACTCTTGAGTGAACCATAATTGGCATCTGACCAACTTGCACACCTTCTTCTGTAGGTTGTGGCCGTCCACCTTTGTAAATTGTGAAATCCATAGAGACGGGGGAAGTGTACGTCAACTTTCGGATACGGCATTCCATTGGCGTCGAAGGGTGTTCTGAACCATTGGCTTCCTTGATTGAGGGTTCACCGAGTTTGACATTTTTGATTCGAATAACGATATCTTGGTCGGCAACATCGAGTTTGATGAAACCACCTTCATCATCGTCCAATTCATCGTCTGTACCGACGCGAATGTTTCGAATGATTTGCTCCATTCTTGAGCGTAAATTTTCTGGACTTGGTACGCAGTCGTTGTACGATGCAAGTTGATGGTTGACTAAGCTACGTTCTCTAAAAAAGGATTGAATGATTTCTTCCATGGTATTGCCTCCTTAGTTCCCCTCGACAATGAGTCGGTATGCCACTGATTGGCCAGCAGATGGTGATTTGCGAACTACTTTGAGAACACGGTCGGAAATCCAACCGGCTGCGAGGGGTTTGTAGTCTGCATCGTTTGAGTGGGCATCAGCGTCTTCAGCTTCTGCAAGTTCTTTGATCACTTGAACCACAGGGTCTGAGATGAGAATCTTGGGAAGAAGTTCTTTAGCAAGACGAGGCTCACCAGTTTCTTCATCTTCTTCAAGAAGTTGCCAAGGTGCAAGTTCAGCCATTTCGATTTCAAACAAATCTGCTGCAGATATGTTGGCTGGACCTACGAGTTCTTGATGAGGAACGAGTTCATGATTCATGGCGTTAAATCGGCGAGTAATTTCTGGTTTGTCGATTTCATCCAGTGCTCGAGCACGGATGGTGATTTTCTTGCTTTGTTTGTTCTTTCGTCGTCGACTACCTTGTTCAGCGATGGTGATCATCGTGCTGCTGAATTCTTCGGAATCCTTGGATATACCCAAAATTGTAGCGATGTCTTCGTGTGAGAGAGACTTAATGTCGCTCATGTTTCGATTAGTCGCAAGTTTGTGGGCGTATTCTTCTGGTACACCTAATTCTATGAGTCTCTTTTTAGTAGCACTTTTAACAACCATCCCCGCACGCTCCTCAAGCCCTTACAACAGACCTGAAGGCCAGCAGGCGGGCCCGACGGGGTTCGAACCCGCGACCACCGGATTAAAAGTCCGGCGCTCTACCTGACTGAGCTACAGGCCCAATGTAGCAACTGGGCTTTTTGTCCGACCCACATGGTGTTTTTATATTTTATGTAAGTGCGTTGAGCCTTGCACTTATTCTCAGCATGACGAATTATATCAAAATTTAGGGAAAAATCAGCGATTTTTTCTTCAGCAAGGAAACGAGCCGACAATATCCTCATAATTTTCTGCGTGTTCGAAAGGCCAATGGCAGACTCTCCGTACGAGCCGTCGATGGTATCTCGTGAGATACAGAGGTCGAGGTCCGAATCTGTTGCATTTTCATGGTTATCACCGAATGGAGACCAATTCTCCGGAACACTTCCATTTTCAGTGTACCCGCCACGAGAAGATACTGACCTCTTGGCAAGAAGTATTGCAAGTTGGCCAGGCGACACATCGCTTTCAATACTTGAAATTGGTTGTGGTAGTGGAGTCTTGGCCTGCTTTGCCACGGCACTCGGTCATCATGTTACTGCTTGCGACATCAATCCGTTTGCAGTTGCATCTGCACGTAATCTTGCAGAGCGTTATGGACTCAACATGAACATATACGAAGGAGGCCCAGGACCTCAAACTGATCAGCACCCACATCAGTGGGGGGGCAACAAGACCTACGACAGAATCATTTGGAATTTACCATATCTCCCTTCAGACAACGCAAGTCTTCAGAAACTTGGTCCGCTCGAAGAAATAAGTATGCTTGCGGAGGAAAATTTCAGTCTGTATCAACTTATGTTAGAGAACATCAAAAAAACTTCTCTATTGTCTAAAGAAGGTATTGCTTACTTTATCGTTTCATCCCATTTTGAATTGAAGGATTGTCTCGAGTCAGCATGGAAAAGAGGCCTTGCATCTCGTATCATTGAAACCATAGATTTTGAAGATGAAACAATCGCCTGTGTGAGCGTTTGGCATCCATTTGCTGGGAAAGGTGAATGGAACGAATTCGATTCGGTTTCGAGCACAAATGAACTTGCTCTTTCAAGTGGAGCTGAGGTTGGAAGTGTTTGGGTTGCTCACCATCAAACAAAAGGAAGAGGCCGAGGCCGAAACACATGGGACTCACTTGAGCATAGCACAGCAGCAAGTTGGGTGGTGATGACGGGTGATCATCACCCAAACCCTCTAATTCAATTGCACGCTGGATTCAACATTCTTCGACTGTTTCGTTCCCTCAATCAAAATTCCGAATTTCGATTGAAATATCCAAACGACATCTTCGTAAAACATGTTGATTCGACTTGGAAAAAATGTTGTGGATTGCTCATTGAATCTACATCGATGGGTCAAAGCAACAGGGTTGTTTTGGGGGTTGGAGTGAATCTCTACTCAGAACACTCAACATACGGTGGGATATTCAATGATTCAAATTTTGAATACAGTGTTCAAATGTTGCATGGTTGTCTTGGTTCACTCCTTTCGCCAATTCAACCAATGAATTATTCTATAGAAAAAGAAGTTCTTTCAATGATTGAACAAGAACTTGTATTATCTTCGAGCCATCTCTTTGAAATATATGCTGACGGCTACAAAGTAGAAATGATTGGAATCACCGATACAGGGGACCTTCGCATACGTGACCAAGGAGGAATACAAGTGGTCAAGCACATTTCAGAGGTTGACCTTATTCTTCTTGAGTAGCTTTTCTTTGAGAGAGTCCAAGCCCCAAGAGAATCGCTCCAATAGGAATTGGAACAAAATCGATGAGCCACTTTCTCTGAATATCGACGTTAATGTCCGCCTCGTTGCCACGTGTATCGATCTTGTATGTGTAAAAACCAGCATCCTCTGCCTCAAATGAATATTCAAACGAAGTACCTTTTGCAATAGTTTTGATCTCAGAGCCTATGGTTTCTCCTGCTTCATTTTGTACAGAAATCCTCACCGTGCTTTCGTTGACGACTTCAACAGAAAGAAGTAGGCGATCGTCTTTCATCATCGATACTCCATTCGACAACGCTTCGCCGTCTTCTTCAATGCCCAATTGTGGCTCCCATGCATGCATGACAAGTGATGCGAGTAGGATTGAAATCCCAGAAAAAATGAGGACATCCGACATTTTGAGTGCAGGTGCCGTGCCACCACCAGCCATAACGTCGCCTCTTGGTACGAATAGATAAGTCAAACCTAAATGTTTCATTGAGCAAAAGAAAGTCATTGTTGTTTTTTTGGCTTCTTTAAACCGAGTCGCTCTCTGACCAATCGAATTTTTCCACTTGTGGTTAAGCTTTCAATGCCCAAATCGCTTCGAATAGAAAGAAAATTTCTCAAAAGGCTAGAAAACTCCAATCCAATGACGATAATCGCCCGCCCATTGTTTCCATCCTCAGTGGGAGGTGTGAAATCATAAAGTCGAATTGGCTTCGAAATATTGATTTCTTTGCCAATGGTTTGGAGGGTCTGTTCAAGGATTGACCGAGATGTATACTCGCGGCTTAATGATAATCCAATCCAGCGACGCTTACCTCTTTTTGCCTTGGTTAACTTCGCCCCCATGTATGCTGCGATATGCTCAAAATAGATGAGTTTAGAGGTTCATCGTGAATATCATCAAATGGATGATGAACATCGTACGGATGTGGCGGTTGAACATCAACGAGAACTTGTGGGCGAGAACCAAGGTCATGCGTTCCAATCGATGACGTTGTTTTCTCTGCTCAAAACATTGACCAAACCGAAAACGCTTCCGCACATTGGTCTTCTCGTGACCTCCAGCATTGTGCTGTTTACTTTTTTTTCAGGTTCAAAAGAATACCAAGCCATGCTGTTCATTAGTTTGAGTTTAGCCTATGTTTTGCTCGGATTTATCTTTGGGTCAAAATTTGAGAACCTTATGCTACCTAAAGATGCGGATGCTGGAATCAAAGTTTTGAAACGAATCTTCCTTCCCTTGATACCACCTATTGTCTTAAGCATCGTATTGTTCATTCTGATGGTGTCCATTTTTGATGTCGAAAATGGACCAGGGCAATTTCTTCCAACCTTTTTGGCATCCCTCTTCGTGGTGTGGTCAATCTTACAGGGTAGAGCATTACTTCATTGGCTAAGGGCATCTGGTCATCAGTTACCACTTCTTCCAACAAAAACATTCATCCTTGTTCCAATGTTCATCTTAATTTTGTATGTCGTCATGTTCGGATATGATGTTATGATTCTTGGAAATACGAGTATATCTTGGTCTGAATATTTGCTCATGTTTGCCCTTATCATCATCACAACATCTCTCCTTCTCTATCTCACCCGTCATCAAAAAAATCGATCACAAGAGCAAGAATTTCAAGCCCGATACACGCGAATGTTGTTTCTCTCGATACTCTTCGTGACTTGGCATTTCTTTACAATTCAACGTCAATTAAGAGAGGCAGGCAGTTCAGCTTTGATGTATTTTGAAGAGATCATATTGATGATTTTCACAGTGATTATGTCGATTTGGGCATTAACATCGAGGTCGTACAAATCTTCTCTTCAACTTGTCAATGAAGAAAATGCATTACCGGTTGGAATTGCCTTTGGTTTTGCCTATGCGGGTTCTATTGCGGTGTTATCGGATTTATTTGGCGATGTCCGAAATGTTTTGATCGTGGGTCATGCCATTGTGGTTCTCACTGTCGTGTTAGGCCTCGGGAAAATCATTGACAAGATCCACCATTCCATGATTCAAGAAAGCGAAGTACATGCATTGGTTGAATCTCTTCCTGCTTCGATCAATGAAATCATTGTTCAACCTGTAGAAGAAGAATACTCAGAACCTGAACTTGAGGTTGAAGAGATTGAGGTGGCGGTAGGTGGACAAGAAGACGATGATGTTGAACTTCTATGAAATCAAGATTGAATCCCGGATAGTATTGTGACGACTCGAATGGTATCGATGAGGTCTTCGCTCACCCTCGCACCAAGAATAACTTGGGCATCTTCATCAAGAGCAGAAGTGAACAACGACGCCACTGCATCCACCTGACCTATCGTCATTCCAGGTCCTCCCTCAACTTGGACCAAGCAGCCCTTGGCCCCTTTCACATCGAGTTCGGCAAGTGGTGCAACAAGTGCAGATCTGAGGATGCCTTTTGGGTCATCGGGACGGCCAACACCAACGAGCATCGTAGCTTGGCCAGTTTGATTTACGATGGCTCTTAAGTCCATGAGGTCGAGATTGATGAGACCCATTCGAAGTAAAGTCCGTACAAGACCATCGACCAAATCTTCGATCCATTCTGAGCCCATTTGCCAATTTTGTCCTTTGTCTCGTGCTTGTCTTGCGAGGCGCTCGAGAGAAAGTTGTACAGTCACATGTGCCGTTGCTTGTAACCGGTGAAAACCTTCCTCGCCAATTTCGAGTCTTGTGTGTTGGCTGTCAAACGGTAACGCTGCGATGGCAAGCACAATGGCCCCCGATTGCCGAGCCTGTCGGGCAAATTCAACGGAAGCACCAGTCCCCACGCCGCCACCCAAAGCGGTAAGAAGAACAACAAGTTCCACGTCCTCAAAAATTCGTCGAGTCATTTCATTGAGGCTCCTCATTCGCTGTTCTGCTAGTGGAGGAAGTGCTGCACAACCCACTTTGTCGAGTGTGTGGCCCAATCGAAGGATGTGGGTCTTGTCATCTTGCTCGAAACTAGAGGGGTCAGCATCAACAAGGGCCAATGTAGCACCTTTTCCGCACCGGTGAAATGCTTGCTTCGCCCAAGAACAACCAAGTCCACCTACGCCTGCAATCAGCAGGTTGGTTGATTCCATGATGACCGTTGAACAATGCCCGTCAATGAATCTATGGTTTGAAATTACTCGATGTAACGGAGGTATCTTCTTCTCGCATCTCGAGCCCACGCATTGTCAGGTTCGAGATGGAGTACTTTGTCGTAATATTCCACTGCCTTTTCAAATTCAGAAAGATATCTGCCGTAAAGGTGGCCAAGGTTTGAGAGAACAGGAATACAGTCCTCTTCATCTTCAAGCATTTTGAGAAGTAATTCTTCGGCTTTACCGAGGCTACCTTTCAGCATCAAATCCTCAGCATCGTCCAAATCATTGAGTTGTTGTTGTGAGAGACCATAGGTGTTTTCAAAGGCATGATTTGACATGTATCTTTCCAAAGCCGCTCATGTCAAGAATGTTGGGTTTTGATGTAATTTGGCCAAAATGTAAATTTTTGAAGAGAAAACGCTACACTGCAAAGCATTTTTTGTAGCAATCAACTAACAATGTTTAAGGAGTCCATACAAGTCGGTTAATTCGTAGGGTGAGGCTGTGCCAAGACTATCAAAATTTCCTCGTGCGGCAATACCTCTTTTTGTCGTCTGTTTGTTCCTTCTGCCACTTGGCTCATCGTTGCACAGTGGTGTTGGTGGTGTGCAAACCTATGCCGGGTCAGATGGTAATGTCCAAATTGATGATGTGGCCAAGTCAGGTTGCTTATGCCACAATCCAGTCGCTGACAACAGTGTTCAAGTTGTCCTTGACGATGTTCCATATGCCTATGAGGCAGGAAAAACATACACCATGAGATTGCAACTCATCGGTGGTCCATCGGCAACCGGAACATACACTGCCGGTTTTGCCATGCGTGTCACGGCAGGGGCCCTCTCTGGTGACGGATTACAGAACTGGCAAGGCGATGTCACTTCGCTCACCCACACAGAAGCAACCGCTGATGAATCGCAAAGAGAATGGGTATTCGAGTGGACTGCCCCCGAAGAAGGAGCGGGTGAAGTGAGTTTTTGGATCACTGGAAACTCAGTGAACGGTGACCAAGTTCCGGGTGTTGAAGACCGATGGAATCAATTGCAATTTAGTTTGCAAGAAGGCTCTGAAGTAACCACAGCATACGGAACGAGAACCTTATTTGCGGGTGATGGAAACGTCAGCCCACCAGAACCCGAATCACATGGAGTTGACTTACACCACATGGGTGCTAAACTCCGTGCCCACTGGCTTGGTTTGCTTGGATTTGGTGCTGTTCTTGCCGTTGTACTGTTTGCAGGATTGTTGTTACGCTATGGATTCTCTACATCGTACAAAGGTCGCAGCAATCAACTTCGCCTACGATACAAACTTATGCGACGAGGTGATCAATGATGGACGATATTATCACGACCCTACTACGAGGTGTTGCGGATGGCTCAGTGACTGTTGAAGATGCGAGAACTGCACTTGAAGGGGCGTCACTCACTGAAGAACAAATGAACAGTGCCATTGACCATGGTGTCTTTAATCCAGTCGAGCCCGGCACCATTGTGAGTGCATCGCTTGCACCTTCTGGAGCGTCATACCTCGCAGTGTTTTTCCTCGTCTGGGGGATGTTTTGGGTGTGCTACTGGTCATTTTCGATGATGTATGGCCTTGCCAAACACTGGGACCAGCAACAGCTTTCCTTCCATTTAGCCATGACATTCACCACCCTCATTCTTATGGGAATTGTGTATCTAAAATTCATTTTACCTGACACAATCGTTGTCAAGCATGCTCAAAACAAATACGTGCCAGAGCACCAGAAAGATTGGCGAGAATACAAGTGGTGATTTCAATGGCAAAAGAATACACATTCCGTCCGCTACCTTCGAGCGGTGGTGCTGAAGAAGATGTTGCTGGAACCCTCGTCAATCGTAGACAATTTTTGAGGTATGGATTTAACACCGCTGCTGGTGTTCTCACTGCATCACTTGGTGTTCTTGGATTTGCATCCATCCTCCTTCCCCCTGGTGGCGGAGGTGGTGGTGATTTGGCCGTTCAATTTTGGGCAAAGGGCAGAGAAGATAGCGCTTGGTATGGCCCGAAACACCTTCAATCAATGACCAAAAGCGACTTTGTCGAAGAGGCTCAAAAGTCCAATACCGGCACTGCTGGTGCCTCTGGAATTTGGAATGGTGTTCCAGTCGTTGTGATGTATGTTGAGCATTCCAAGAATGCCAACACACCAGTCACCAACGGAAAGGCTCGTTTTCAATTCACTGAAGGCTATGATGAAACTGGCAAATATGTCGGTCACTTTGAAGACCTTGCAGACCTTGACCCACGCCTCCTACCAAGTGATGATTTGATTATGGTGTTCGGACGATGCACACATTTGTGTTGTATCCCAGGTTGGCAACTCGTTTCAAATTCCTACACTGACGACTCCTGGACTGCTGGAGGAGGTGACGATGGTGGAACGAAATTGTTCTGCATTTGTCATTCCTCAAGATTTGACCCGACCGTTCTCGAGATGAATACAAACAGAAATCGGTCAAATGGTGCCACATTCAACTATGCAGGAATTCAACGTGCTGGTGGCCCAGCACCGGTCGGCTTACCACTCATCCCAATTGCTCTAAATGGCGATGTGATAGAGGGGCTACCAGATTACATTGACTGGTACACATACTGCGATTGAGGTGAAACGATGACGACGATGTTTTGGATTCTGTGGTTCTTTATCGCCTTCCTTGTGGTTCTTATCGCATTTACACTGCGAAAAGAAAGTGAAGAAATGCCCCGCCGAGAAATTCTTCGAGCAGTCGAATCAACTGGAAAAATGGGTGTAGCAGAACGTTCGTTCCTGTGGGTGTTTTCTTGGCTTGATACCCGATTCCGAATCCAAGATTATTGGAACATGTCGAAAGGTGCGTATTACAACATGCATCGCCAAATGCCCCTCACTCACGCTGAGAAGTATAAACTTCGAATTATTTGGTATTGGTATCCGCTTTATTGTTTGGGTGGCATCTCCTTTTTGTCGTTCATCATTCTTGTCATCACAGGAACGGTGTTAGGCATCTACTATGTTCCGGGTGGTGAAGGCGATCCTTCACCTGCGTATGCGAGTATGCAATACATCATGCTCGAACTTCCATTTGGCTATATCTTGAGGGCAGTTCACCATTGGACAACCCACTTCATGGTTGCAAGCGTGTTTCTCCACATGTGTCGTGTTTACTTTACCGGTGCATACCGAAACCCTCGTGAATTGAACTGGCTCATAGGTGTAGCCCTCATGGCCCTCACGATTGTGTTTGGATATTCTGGATATCTTCTCCCATGGGATAGCCTTGCCTATGGGGCTGCAATCATTGGAATCAATCTCGCAAATTCAAGCCCACTCGTCGGTAAGTATGTGGCAACGCTGTTGTTTTCAGGTTCAGAATTGACGCCGAGAACAGTAACTCGAATGTATTTCATCCACGTGTTTATTCTTCCAGTCATCGTCACAGGACTGATTATTGTCCATTTGTTTATTGTTTGGGTACAAGGTATTGCGGAGCCACATTGAGGAGTGTTGTAGATGGGTTTAATCGATAATTTTGGACGAGTCGCATCCCTCTATATGGAGGAAAAGCAACATTTGCAAGAAGCAGAGCAAAAGCGAAAGCGAACACGAACTGGTCATGGGTTCTGGCCACATGAAGTGCTTCGTGATATGATTCTCTTCTCCTTTATGATGGCAGTTTTGCTGTTCTATGCATGGCTTATCCCTCCACCACTTCACGGTGCTGCCGACCCATATGCACAGGCAGGATTCGTGTTCCCAGATTGGTATGTGTTGTTTTCATACGGTTACTTGCGATGGGGCGAATATCTTCCTCAATTTACCGTTCCAACCGGCTTCATTGGAGATATTGTTGGTCAACCTGTCTTCCCATGGAACGCAGCATGGTGGGGAGCAGCACTCACAGGTATTCCAGTTGGAATTCTCGCATTACCTCCATTCCTCGGAGGAAGAGAAAAGAGACCTGTTGAAGACCCTTGGTTTGCAGCTGCTGGTGCTGTGTACTTGGCCCATATCTGGTTCATCTCCGTATTTTCAATCAATATTTTCCTTGAATTGTACGGTAAAAATCGGTCCGATTATTGTAAACTCGACTCCCACGGCGATTTGTTATGTGGTGTCCGCGACCCATGGATAGCCGATGTATTCAATGCTATACCTTGGATTATGACGGGTGTACTGTTATGGATTTGTGTGTACTTCATCGGCCGAATTATTCTCATCAAAGCTTGGGGTGCTGGATTTACTGTTCAACGAAGCCGTCAACTTCTCGTTGGAGCCCTTCTCATTTCTTCAGCAGCCACCGTCTCAACCTTCGATGTGTATGACAACGGGTTCTATGACATGAAGGGATTACTCACCATCAAAGATTATTCAGAACTCGAAGAGATGAGAACTCAACCCACGGATGTGCATGTTCACGATGCGAATGAATTTACTGATACAAGAGGTTGGTCCGAATCACTGACGGTGCCTACAACGGCGTGGCTCAATTGGAATATTTACCAACCTGAACGGGAAGTTATCATCGACTTTGCAAATGCAAATGGTCAACAGGACCCCTCCACAGGAACAAATGCTGCTGCAGGTTCTTGGAATATTAGCGGTCAAGAATCTGTGAGTGCTACTGGTTCATTTGTGATTACTGAAGACCCAGTCTACTTCCCAGAAGGGCACCCCGAAAGCGTTGAATCCATCACAACCGACGTGACCTGTGAATTCCGTTCATCAGAGCGAAAGATCAACGATATCAACACACAGCAAATGATTGAGTCGACCTTGACCATCACCGATGCGAACGGTAAGGTCGTTTCCAGTTTTGAGGGGTGTGCCGGTGATACAGTTGATTTGAAAGTTGGAGAGTATACTTACTCCTTTGAAATTGCAGCTATAGGTGCATTGGCACTAAACGATAGCATTTACACTGAAACGCTCTTCAGTGTGAGTGCGTATCAGCCTCTACTCGTTTGGAGCGAGAGTGCACCCGAAGAACTCGCTGGACACACCGTTCACTTGGACAACTTGACTGAAATGGCACTTGGTGGCAACATGTATACAAGTATCGAAAATCCAGCCTACCACCAAAATCCGAAATCACTGGATGCAAAACTTACCTATGCTATGTTCATCCCTTGCCTTACATTTGGAGCACTTGTCTTTGTGTTACTTCGATACATGGCTCGAGGCTATGAATTTGAAATGAACAAATGCTACGGCTGTGACCTATGTGACGATGCATGTCCGGTTCGATTGTTCAATGGTGGAGACAAACTCAACATCATTTACAACTCATGGAACAATGAAGACGATGGCGTTCCTCTGTATTCCTGTTTGACATGTACGGCATGTACCAACGCTTGCCCACAACTTGTCGATTACGATTCTTATGTGGATATTCGCAGAAGTCTCATCGTAGGTGGGCCACAGGCTGAAATTCCTCACACTGTTTTGCAGGCAGTGCTCGCAGCCGAAGCAGAAGAGGAAGCAGATGCAGACTTCATTGCAACAGAAGATTATCCTCTTCCATCTAACATCGGATATTACCCAGGTTGTGTGGATTATCTTGACCAAGACCTTGTCTTTTCACATGTGAATGAAGGTAGTATGAATCTTGGAGATACAACCACTGCAGCATTTACATTGTTTGATGAAATGAATGTCGATGTTTCATACTTAGGCCGAGATTTCCTCAAGTGCTGTGGACACGACCAAAAGTGGCAGGGTCTTACCGAAGTATTTGAGAAACTCAAAGCATACAACCAAAGAAAAATCGAAGAATCTGGAATCGATACGTTGGTGTCCTCTTGTGCAGAGTGTTTCAGAACCTTTGCACGAGATTACGAACTTGATGGTGTTAAGGTCATGCACACGACTGAATTCCTTACAGAATACGGATTCGATATGTCGCTCAAAACTGAGGAGACCACTGTAACCTACCATGACCCATGTCGATTAGGACGTCAAATGAACATCTATGATGAACCACGTGAACTCATCAAGAGTGTCGAAGGTGTCAAGATTGTTGAAATGGAACATCACGGTGAAGATGCCATGTGCTGTGGCGTTTCGAGTATGATGTCTTGTAACGAGAACGCTAGAGCCCTCCGTGTAGCAAGGATGGATGAAGTACGGGCTACTGGTGCGTCAACCATGCTCACTTCGTGTCCAAAGTGCGTGTCGCACTTTGAATGTTTGAAGTTTGAAGATGGTACAGAATACGATGATATTGAGATTTTGGATGTTGTTTCGTTCCTTGCACGACAGGTCGAGGCAAAAAAAGCAACCTCTAAACAAACTTCATCTGGACATGAATTCATTGAAGCTTGAGTTTTGAGATTCGAATGCGAGAAGTAGTTTCTTTGTTTTTGGTCCGTTCAAACCAGAGTATGCACCCATTGAGCCATTCTTTTGGACAACTCGATGACAGGGAATCATCAGTCCGATTGGATTCCTTGCCATAGCACTTCCAACGGCTCGAGCCGCCTTCGGTCGAGAACACATGTGGGCAAGTTCGCTGTAAGACACAATCATGCCTATCTGAATCTTGCATAGTTGGCGAAGCACTTGTCGATGGAAGGGAGTGAGACTTTCCAAATCAAATTCTAACGTCGGAAGGTCTGTTTTCATGAAATACGCTTCAATCCATTGTTCTGCAGATCGAATGTGTACTTCCATCGAAGGAGAAACATATACTCCGTTCTGACTGAACTCTTCGACAAAGGTCGCTTTTGTAATTCCATTGTTGCTGACTTGTATCTCAAGAGGTGTAAGTGGGGTGTCGATACACCAATTCACAAGTGAATCGTTCATTTCGTATCACGTTGCTCTTCTTGAGGAACTTCTTCCATCCCAACGATTTCATAATTTGAGGGGAAAAGTGCAATAGCGACTCCTGCGACAAGTGCAATGAATCCCCAAAGGAAATTTTGCACGACAAAGAGGAGTTCAAGAGCAAGAACAACAAGAAGTAATCCCCCAATATTCGAAGTCCAAACAAGCGTTTTGAATGTTGATAATGAAACTCCTTTTGTTCCCTCCTTCCGGTAAGGTCCAAATTCTCCTCCGAAACGTTGTGCAGATGGTTCTTTTCCTTCTTTCGACATCGATGATCACCTGTCAATCATTTTGATTGCATCTGTTGGGCAAGCAAGTACACAGAGACGGCATCCAGTGCAGTTATCACGAATGATTCTTGCTTTTTTATTGCTCTCGACTTGAAGAAGTGGACTTTTCATTGGAGTTTTATAGAATTCAATCGCATCATCATCGCACACGATATCGCATTGGTCACATCCAATGCACAAACGCTCTTCGACATACGCAACGGCAGTTTCGCCACCTTTGAGTTCATCGTGTCGTTGATTACGTTGGCGTTCAAGAGCTTGACGAATCCGCTCAGCTTCCTGCTGACGTCTATTCTTCAAGTCGTCACCAGCGGTCATGGTCTCACCCAAGATGCTGATTGCTTTGAAACTTAGCAACGCTCCACACAACCAAAACATCCCCAAGACAATAAAATGCTCCAACAAGTAGTGGGGGATTCCATGCAGTTAATCCCGTCCATGGTACTTGAGAAGACCACGTCCAATTGTTGAGGTATGTTCCCCACAGTTCCATGAAAAGGGCTAACCAGACCATGACGATGTAAAGTTCAGATTCACGACCATATTTGATGAATGCCAAAACAAAAATCAACAGCAATGCAGCCGAGGTATCCGAACCGTCGATAAATCCGTAAAGGATGAATGGAATCAATGGAAGCAGTGCAAATATGCTCACTTTTTGCTTAAGATGCCGAACACAAATACGACCCAAATCAAACAAAAAATAATGTCCTGCAGGAACAAATAGTGGCATGAAACCTCTTTGGTATTCATAGATGAGCCAGACTTCGGAAAAGAACAATTCCATCGGTGTTGCAAAAGCAAGAACCGTGATCATCTCAATTTTTTCTTTCTTATCCGTTGTTCTAAAGATTTGAATAAACATCGACCAAACAACGATTGATACAATCCATTCTGCTGAAATCCCTGTGGTTTGACCAAAGAAAGCTGTTGCTGAACATAACAAACCGATTGTGATGGTGGACGAGTACAAGAGTCCACGTTTGAAGTCTTGATTCACGATTCACCCTCGATGGCGGATTGATTCTGCAATTCAATACCCATAGCAATCATGCTCAATTCTGCAACGAGCGTATGCCAAGTATCTGCATGTTTCGTAATGTGCTCTTCCATTTCAGACCTCGGTTTGAATTCTGCACTTGGTGAATTAAGATTGTCCATGTCACTCTTCTTCGGATTCATTCGATAAAACCACGATGCTGCATCCCCATCAACAAGATACCCAACGGGTTCAGTTGGGGTGTTTTGTGAGGTAAACAATTGTGTGGGAATACCTTCTTGGATGAGGAAATTTTCGACTTTAGCACCGCCTTTCGCATATCTTAATTTGTTTAACTTCCGGTTCGATAATTGCAGTAACTCTTGTCCAGATTCGACAACCAACACACCCAAACCATAGGTTCCACTATCGTTTTTAATCACGGCCATTGGTTTCCTGTCGATTCCATAATCATTGTATTTCGAGCGAATTTGATCGAGGAAATCATCGATATCCTTTGCAAGTTTTATTTTGCACGCATCTTCGTCTAAACACTTGTTTTCTGAAACAAACCATGCTGGCAATAAGTGCCACGGGTCAATTTCAAGCAGGTCTGCCATCTCATGCACCAAAGGTTGGAGGCAAAGATAATGCTCAGATTTCTTTCTACGATACCAACCCATTTTTGGTGATGGAGTGATTTGTTGTTTCGTAATGGGTGGCAAAATTTGTTCTGTCAAATCATTGTTCAGCAAGATGAGGCACGGAATTGCATCATTCACATACATCGTTTCAGTCCCTTCTTCAACTTCAACCTTCGACAATTTCAGTGGGCCGTTGATACCATTGAGAAAACCAATGTCGCTTAATTCAACTGAGCCAACTGTGCAATGGAAACCTGCTAACTCAATCATGAGTTGAATTGAGCGAACGTTCTCGACATAGGCTGGATTTCTGGTGTGAGATTCTGGATATAAATGCACCCATGAGCAGTCGGGATGTTGACGCAATATGTGGTTTCTCAAGAGTGCAGCGAGATGAGGTCTGTCGGATGCATCGATGTTGTTGAATCCAGCAGGGAAATGATTGGCATCGACGACTCCAACTTTCCATCCAGCATCACGAACATCGACACTTCCGTAAATTGGTCTTGGATGCATGGCACGTTTATTTTCAAACCAAGCTTGTATCTCGTCGTGTTTTTCCTCGATGAGGGGGGTCAATTCGCTCAAATCCATCATGGAAGAACCTCCGAAATGAGTTGGTCAATACTTGATTGCTTCTTTGTTCTACCGCCATCAATGATGTGCATTGCTTCAAACAAACCTAGGCCTAAAGCCAATTCTTTTTGGTGTTTTAGCACATTTGTAAATGGTCGATAATGGTGTCTTAATTCTTCAATTTGAGATTCGTAATCTTGCAATATTTGTCGAAGAAGGGTAGGCGTCGTTGCAGTTCCAGCAGGAAGTTTGGGGCGTGAAACAATCTCTTGTGGTAGCCGAGTATGAGCTGCAGCCATACGAAGTGCAAGCTTTTCAAGACCCAAGTTTGGAAGTTTCCATTCTGTGGGTAAAGACATAGCAACCTTGCGATGTTGTCTACCGAGGAAGGGAACTCTCACTTCGAGAGCGTGGGCCATTGAATGCCTGTCAACAAGACGCAATTGGAAATTCGTCAGTTGTCCATGATTGATTTCAAAATCGAGAAAATCATTCAGTGCATTGCTTTTTGTTAACGGGATATGGTCTTCACTGTACCATTGACCATCTTGTGGCCAAGGAGTTTGCTGCAACATATTTGCAGATGGGTGGTCAATTTGGTCGAGTCTTTGAGAAATCAGTTGCAAGTGTTCAGGGATATTCTTGTAGCGAGGATATCCAGCGTGGAGTTCATCTGCACCTTGTCCACAAAGGCCAACAGTAACCTTATGCTGCATTTTTTCAAAGAGTGGTTGGAAAAACACAACGGTGACATCGAGGTCTTCACCATGCCACACAAGATTCTGAATCGCTCCATCAAGGTCTGATTTTTGAATCACATATTGATGATGGACAAGGTCGAGACTTGAAGCGACTTGTTGGGCAGCGATGTAATCGGGATTATCTTCAGATTCAGCAACAGTCCAACATTCAGGCACTGGTTGTCCTGCTCGTTCAGCTGCATCTTCGGCTACTGCGGCGACAAGACTTGAATCAAGTCCACCAGATAGAACAATACCAACAGGAACATCCGCCATCAAACGTTGTTCAACTGAATATGTAAATGACTCAAGGAGTTCATGACTGCCTATGTCAGGGTTCCACGATTGAATCGAATGTTGAACTGTTTCAAATCGGTGAGAGCCATCGAGCGTAGCAAAGCCATCACTCACTTTCCAAACCTCAACGGTACCGGGTCGGATTTGATGAACTCCTTGAAGCAATGTCGTTGCGTCCAGTGGATATTCAAAAGCGAGTCTGGCAGACATTGCGACCATGTCGATACTCGGCTGGTGCCGTTCATCAGCTCGCAAGGCTTTGTGTTCGCTTGAAAAAAGAAGGGAACCTTCTATCATCGTTCGAACAAGTGGTTTGATACCTAAGGTATCTCGTGCGAGCAGGAGTTGTTGAGCATCCCCGTCCCAGAGGGCAAAGGCGAACATCCCATCCAATCTTGAAATCCACTCTGCGTGATCTTTTGCCGAAAGAGATGAACGGCCTTGATTCTTTGCTTGATGATACAATGCCAAAATTGATTCACTATCTCCACTTGTTTTCCATGGAAAGGATTTCAATTGGTGTCGTAATGTTGCGTGATTGTAAATTTCCCCATTGACGACTAACACCTCATTTCCTGGACCGTGCATTGGCTGTGGGCTTCCAACGATGTCAACAATCGCAAGTCGTGTATGTGCTAACGCCACATGCTCATCAACAAAGATTTGGTCACCATCGGGGCCACGATGACATTGTAAAATGTTCATTTTTTTTGCAGTGCCAGCATCGGGCTGACCAAGAATCCCGCCAATGCCACACATGTTGAAAACTCAAAGTCTTCATTTTTGAAGTGTTGCTTCATAGGTTACCAAAGAGCCCACAATGGATATTTGAACATCGTAATTCCAAGCAATACAATGGCCAATCCAAATGCGATAAAATATGCAGTTTGTGGAGGGTCGCCTGCTCCGTTTTCTTCACTCATAGGTATGCCTCAACCTTTCGTGAAAAACCTCCCATTTCAAGATATTGAATCGAATCAATGAATCTGGATTAATTTACGAACGGCAGAAGAGTGACCACACCAGCAAGAGGGATGAGCAACATCGTTGCGTTATCGTCAATAATTGAATATCGAGGCCATTCAGAGACCATGCAAAGAGGAGCCATAATTGGTACAAACCACAAAGGTGTGTCAAAGAAATGCCATGCGCCCATCCAAATCAAAGCGAGTAGGACGAGTGTTGAGGCAACAAGCATGTTGTGTGACACCTTTTTTCTTCGTAATTCTCCCATGAATGGATCGCCGAGCGCAAGAGAAATGATGAGCGGGTATGCATATTCTTCGTGTGGCACGATGAGAAGGACCAAGCATATTGAAATCCCTCCCCATGCAAGTGCTGACACTTGGTGTGCCTCGTATGCTCGTTGGCCAAACACGGTAAAGCCTAATTTCAATCGAATATATTCACCCAAGATGATTGCAATGAGAAAGAAAGCGATAAGTTCATCCCGTTCAATGCTGATTGACAATGCGATACGTTCACCAAATTCGAAGAACAAATACGGAATACAAATCATTGACAGATGAATTGTTCTACGAAGCAGGTGGCCTTGGATTCCACCAACGGATTCCTCAACAGGATTGGTCATCTCGACAATTTCGGATTTATGTTCACCATCCGATTCATGAACTGCCATTAAGGTGCGATAGCGCATCATCAATATGAAGAGTGCCCTCTAAAATTAGGTCAAGAACCTCATTCAATCTGGGGTGTTGAGTCAGCCGTTGTTCATGTGAGGCGAGTAAATGTTGGTAGATTCTCGACTTTTTCGCCCTTTGTGTTGATGCTAAGTTGAAGAGTTGCTCTGCAAGGTCTTTCGTACCAGTTTGTTCGAGTGCTGAAACGAGAAACATTTGTGGGAGTTCATCTTGTTCAAGTGCGAGAGATTCTTTGAGCTCATCAAAATGCTTCCTTGCACCTTCAATGTCGGCTTTGTTGACAACGACTGCATCAGCAAGTTCGAGCAAACCTGCCTTTTCCGCTTGGATGCTATCCCCTCGGGCTGGACCTTCGACCAGAACAATTCGGTCTGCAACTGCAGCACAACGCAATTCCGATTGTCCAGCCCCCACAGTTTCGATAAGAACACGTTGGTAACCCACATCGTGGAGTAAAGCAGCCATATCACGAACAATAAGTGGTACACTTCCGGTTGATTTCCTCGTGGCAATCGAACGGACATAGATTCGGTCTTTTATTGCAGCGTCATCAATTGACTTTAACCGAATTCGATCCCCAAGTAAGGCTCCACCGGACCTTGGAGAACTTGGGTCAACGGCAAGAAGTGCTACATTGTACCCGCTTGAAGCCCAATGACTGAGCAGTTGGTCACATAAAACCGATTTTCCAACACCTGGTGAGCCAGTGATTGCAATGCTCATGTCTCTTGAGGCATTGATTCTCGACGTGTCATCAAAGAGATATGAACCATCTTCTATGAGTGAAAGTAATCGTGCTAAATCACGACGAGAACCTTGTCGAGCCAGTAGTAACTCTTGTCTGGTCACGAAATCACCTACGCAGATGAAGTCCAAAACCAATCAGATGAACCTCCTACTCCGACATCAGGATGTGTTCTTGCTTCATCGATGAATTGCAAGATTTCAGATGTCGGCGTTCCGGGGCCAAAAATAGCGCGGATGCCGTGTGAGAACAACTCATCGCGGTCGTCTTGAGGAATGATTCCACCTCCAAACACAATAACATCGCCCATATTTTGTTCAACGAGGAGTTGACAGATTCTTGGAAACAGGTGGTTGTGTGCCCCCGAGAGGGATGAGAGGCCAAGAAATACAGCATCTTCATCACGAACTGTGTCAATGATTTGTTGAGCCGTGCGACGCAACCCCGTGTAAATGACTTCATGGCCAGCATCTCGCAATGCTCTTGCAACGACTTTTGCACCTCTGTCGTGTCCATCGAGGCCAGGTTTTGCAACCACGACTCGAACAGGGCTGCCCATGTTTATGCGATACTGCCTCAGTCTATCAAGCCATGCGTTCACTCTTCGATTTGGCAGTGTTGAGAAGATAGATTTTTGAGAAAAACAAGAGCAATCAATAAGGGGTTTCGTGCAACAGATATGGTTAGGGAAGACTATGTCCACCACTGAAGAGCGACTCAAAGACCTGCGAAATCGCAAAGCACGAAGTGTTTCTGGAGGAGGTCAAGCCCGAATTGATGCTCAACATCAACGAGGAAAATTAACTGCACGGGAACGACTTGAACTTCTCCTTGACGACGGTTCTTTCCAAGAGATTGACGCTCTTGTTGAACATCGATGTCGAGATTTTGACATGGATAAAAATGTCATTCCAGGTGATGGGGTTGTCACCGGTCATGGAACCATCAATGGAAGAGAAGTGTTTGCTTTCGCCCAAGATTTCACAGTGTATGGCGGGTCACTCGGAGAAATGCACGGACTCAAGATTTGCAAGGTACTCGATATGGCTCTGAAAACTGGTCGCCCTGTGATTGGAATGAATGATTCAGGCGGTGCCCGAATTCAGGAAGGCGTTGCTTCACTCGGTTCCTATGCTGAAATATTTTTCCGAAACGTACGTGCTTCTGGTGTGATACCACAAATTTCAGTGATTATGGGCCCTTGTGCAGGTGGAGCAGTCTATTCTCCTGCCATTACCGATTTTGTCATCATGGTCGACCAAACCGCTCATATGTTCATTACAGGACCCGAAGTGATCAAAACAGTGACCAATGAAGTTGTGACCTTCGAAGAACTTGGCGGAGCCCACACACACGGCAGTAAATCAGGAGTTTCACATTTCACAGCATCTTCAGATGAGGGAGCCATTGACCTTGCCCGCGACCTTGTTGACATGTTGCCTCAAAATAATCTTGAGCACGCTCCGAAACGTCCAACAAGTGACTTGCCGGACCGGCTATGTCCAAATCTGGATTCGATTATTCCTGCTGAAGCCAATAAGCCATACGACGTCGTTGATGTCATCAAGGAAGTCGTTGATGACGGAGAATTTCTCGAGGTACAGCCAGATTGGGCACAAAATATCGTGATAGGATTCGCTCATCTCAATGGCCAAACCATTGGCGTTGTGGCGAACCAACCGAAGGTGCTTGCAGGTTGTCTTGATATCGATGCATCCGATAAGGCTGCTCGGTTTGTGAGGTTTTGTGATGCATTCAATCTCCCTCTTGTCACGCTTGAGGATGTTCCAGGATTTTTACCAGGTACGGGTCAAGAATGGGGAGGAATTATTCGACATGGAGCTAAATTGCTGTATGCTTTTGCCGAAGCAACAGTGCCTAAACTCACGGTTATTCTTAGGAAAGCATACGGAGGTGCTTACGATGTCATGTCCAGTAAGCACATCCGCGGCGATTACAACATAGCTTGGCCATCGGCAGAATTGGCTGTCATGGGTGCGGATGGCGCTGTTGAAATTATTCACCGGAGACGAATCGCCTCCTCAAGAAATGAGGTACAAGAACGGGAACGACTGACCAAAGATTTCAACGAAACATTTGCTAATCCGTACAAGGCGGCGGCACTCGGTTATATCGATGATGTCATCGAACCAAATCAAACTCGCCAAAAATTAGCAAGGGCTCTTGCCATGTTGATGGACAAAGAAGAATTGCGACCAGCAAAGAAGCATGGTAATATTCCATTATGAGGTGTTGTCTTGTCTGAAGAAGAAAAGAGAATTGCGGCAATCATGGCTGTCATGTCCCTCATCGAAGGATCAGATGACCAAAGAGGACAGGTCGGACGCCAGACGGGACATGTTTGGGCACAAGACCACAGAAGAATGCTTTCAGGTCGTCAGTCTGTGCTTCATCAGCGAGCAAGTCGTTCACCATGGAGGTAATGCAATGGGTGAAATTCGTAAGGTCAAGGTCAACGGAACTGAATATGAGGTTGACCTTGAATTCAATGGTGAATCTTGGGAGGCGACGGTTGAAGGTTCAACCTTTACGATTGAGATGCCGGGGGCAACTGCTGCACCAAAGGCAAAACGTTCTGCTTCAGGTGGCCGAAAGAAATCCGGAACGGTTTCTGCTAACATCCCTGGAAAAGTCGTTACTGTCGAAGTGACCGAGGGTCAAAAGGTCAAGGAAGGTCAAGTCGTTCTCATACTAGAAGCAATGAAAATGCAAAATGAAATCCAAGCGCCAATTTCAGGAACGGTCGTTTCCGTCCAATGCCAAGAGGGAGATGCAATTGAGGCAAATGTGCCATTGCTTGTCATCGAACCTGATGAAGAAACCGAGTAAGAAAGCAAGAGTTAATGTATTGTAATGGTGAGGTGTAAGTATGAATGAAACTCCAGTGTGTGATTTACCAGGGTGCCAAGAAGAGGGGACAATCGTTTCTAGACTTTCTCCTGAAGGGTATCTTGTAGCCACGGGGAAAAAAGCCTATTCATTCAGAGAAGCCTATCGCCGATTCCACTATTGTCAAGCACACCACGATGAACTCATGTCAGGAGTATGGTCTCGCGTACGCCAACCCGACGATAAGGGCGACGGCCATGTTGCACCTACTGCAATTTGACCACTTGCATCATCTTATTTACGACCACTCATTTTTATACGAACATTCACTACCCGAAACATGGTGAACGATTCGCCCAATGTCAAACAAAATATAACATCAATTTCCATTGTCTTCTTACTTTTGATTTCGACATTTGCAGCATCACTTGGAAATGTGTCTGCAATCGGTCCAAATCAAAATGATTTGAATTCAAATGGCGACCTCCCAGACAACACGACAGTGAACCTCACCAACTACATTTTTTCAACATCGTATTCAGGTTCAGGTGAACTCGATTACGGCGATGACGAGGATTGGATTCGAGTTGCTCTTAATTCAAACGAAGGATTGACTGCAAGGCTTTCGTTCGCTTCGACCACAACCCTTCCCAATGGTTCGACAACAACAAATGATTTTGATTTGGTACTTACCACATCAACGAATGTGACATTGGATTATTCATTTATCAATAATCCTGAAATTGTTTCTACCAACAATTCGATGACCGCTCACGGCGGAATGGTCTACATTGGTATCCAACGATACTCTGGAGTTGGTGCTTGGAACCTCACCCTTTGGCGATTCAATGTAGGAAGCTCCGGTGGTGGAGGTAGCGGTGGTATTTCGAATGGATCTGCTCCACCATCCCCTTGTACAGGAAACAATTCTGCAACGACAAGCGATATTCTTGAGCCAAACGACTCTCAACAAACTGCAACTCTTGCGAGCGTTCTGCCGATTTCATGCACTGGACTATCACTCCACTCAACAACAGATGTTGATATGTTCGAAATCATTTTGATTGCTGGCGTCACATACTATGTGAACATCACATTTACCCATGCAAACGGTGATATCGATGCTGGTTGGGACTCAAGCACGGGTGCATTCCTCGATTCGGGAACTTCAGTGTCGAATGATGAAACGATGCAATACACTGCCACTCAAAACATGACCTCGTTTGTCGAAGTTTACCTCTATTCATTCTCAACAGCATCAAATCAAGTATATTCCATTACAATTGAAACCGATAACCCAGGTGGTGGTCAAACATTTGAAACTGTAGATGTCAACATGAATTCAATCAATTCGGGAACCGTCAATTTCTCCGGGCTTACCAATGGTTCATCTTTTTCGTACAATGTTACCTTGCAGCAAGTCCTCGTGGATGGCACTTCGGTTTACTCTACAATTCAAACAGGCAATTTTACAGCCAACAGTACCACGATGAGCATGAATGTGACTTTCACACCATCTGTGAATGAGTCAAATGTCGTTCTTTGGGCTGCTCTCTATTCATCGACTGGTTCAATGCTTGACTATGATTTTGAGTATACTTATCAAGAAATGATTGAATTGCAAACCACGTCATCAACCACAGGAACATTATCCTTGACCAATTTGTCGAATTCAATTGATTACGATCTCGAATGGTTTGTGCTTGACATGACGGATTTCAATCAAGAAATCGCTAATGGCAATTCCATCGATGATGCGGTCAATATGTCACAAATCGATAGAGACGTCATCAATGTACCTTCTTCATCCACTTCAGGCTCGTTCAATATTACCTGGAACGGCCCAACCACAATGAATACGCATGCACTCATTGCACTGTTGTATGAGAATGGCACCAGTGTCAACCTTACCTCGTTAAGGGATATGATTGGATTCCATGAAGAAGAATTTATCCCACAGTTGCCAAGTGTGATTATTCTCAATGTTTCCACCTCCCCTACTGCTTCCACAAACGATGTGACCACTCGAGGAATGGATTTGGTAACTGGCGATGATTATGATTATCGAATCAAAATTGTTGATTCAGGAAACGCTACTGTTGCTCAATCTGGTTTGATTTCGGTAACCGCCACCTCCCAAGGTATGAGTTTTGGTACATGGAATTACACGACACCAACCTCATCAGGACAATATTGTGCTATTGCAGAATTGTTTGAAAGCGATGGAACGCAGCGAATTGGTGATCGAACTTGTTTCAATTTCGTCTTTGATGATGACAACGATGGTGTGGCCAATGAGCTTGACCTTTGTGCGAACACGACTGCTGGAGCAACCGTTGACGCAAACGGTTGTGCCCTTGACCAGAAGGACACCGATGGTGATGGATACAACGATTATATCGATGACTTCCCCACCGATGCAACACAATACTCTGATATGGATGGTGATGGTTACGGTGATAATGCTTCAGGAAATTCGCCTGACGCATTTCCAACAGATAGCTCGCAATGGTCTGATGTCGACGGTGATGGATACGGCGATAATCCAAATGGAAATGCCGCAGACGCATTCCCGAACGACAGCACACAATGGTCCGATACAGATGGAGACGGTTATGGCGATAACCCCGCAGGTAGCAATCCAGATTTGTGGCCAGCAGATTCTACTCAATGGAAAGACTCCGATGGTGATGGTTATGGCGATAACCCAACTGGAACGAATGGAGATGCTTTCCCGAACGACGTAACGCAATGGAAAGATACCGATGGTGATGGTTACGGCGACAACGCATCAGGTACAAACGGTGACGAATTCCCGAACGACGGAACCCAGTGGAAAGACACCGATGGTGATGGTTACGGCGACAACCCAACTGGAACAAATGGCGATGCTTTCCCGAACGATGCAACACAATGGAGCGATGCCGACGGCGATGGTTATGGTGACAACCAAAATGGAAATACCCCCGATGTCTTCCCAGCAGATTCGACTCAGTGGGCTGATGCAGACGGTGATGGTTATGGTGATAATCAAGCAGGAATGAATGCAGACAAGTTCCCCAATGACGCCACACAATGGTTTGATTCGGATGGTGATGGCTACGGAGATAATCCAGCTGGCACCGATGGAGACCAATGTCCCGATACCCCTACTGGAGAACCAGTTGACCAAGATGGGTGTTCAGAATCTCAACTTGATGATGACATGGATGGTGTGTCAAACGATGTCGATGCATGCCCCAACACAGCTGCAGGAGAATCAGTCGACGCAGTAGGTTGTGCTGCAAGTCAAGAAGATGAAGACAAGGACGGTGTCAATGACGCCTTTGATGCTTGCCCGAATACACCACTTGGATACACTGTGGATGCAACTGGTTGTGCAGAACGTCAACTTGATTCGGATGGCGACACAATCACCAACGACAAAGACGAGTGTCCTTCAACTCCAGCAGGTGTTCAAGTGAATGGTAAAGGATGTGCCGCAATCGAACGAGACACTGACGGTGATGGTGTGGTTGACGCCAACGACATTTGCGATGCTTCTCCAGTTAACGAAGAAGCGGATGCAGTAGGTTGTACACCCTCACAGAAAGACGACGACCAAGATTTGTTTACCAACGATATCGACCAATGCCCAGGAACTCCAATCGGTGAAACAGTCGACCAAGTTGGTTGTTCTCAAACTCAACTTGATGCAGATAATGACGGATTCAACAATGTTGAAGACCAGTGTAGAAGCACACCAGCCGGAGAACAAGTCGACCAATTTGGTTGCTCTGACACTCAAAAAGACGACGATAACGACAATGTCAACAATGCAAGAGACGAGTGTCCTGGTACAGTTGACGGACGCATGGTGAACAGTGATGGCTGCTCCAAGTATCAAATCGACACTGACGGCGATGGCGTGTTTGACATCGATGACGAGTGTGCCAACACACTTCCAAACATCCTCGTTCTCGAGAATGGATGTTCATTGTCTCAAATCGATTCAGATGGCGATCTTGTGAGTGATGCTGAGGACGACTTCCCATACGATGCAAATGAAACCACCGACACCGATGGTGATGGTGTAGCCGACCGTTGGGACAAATATCCGAATGATGCAGACAGATACAAAGCAGCAACTGATTCTGGTTCAAATGTGGGTCTTTATGTTGTGTTAGCACTCCTTGTACTCGGTGGTATTGGAGGACTTGCATTCATGAACATGCGAAAAGGCTCTGCAACGACGATTGAAAGCGCGTTTGCTCAAGCAAACCCTGAAATTGATGCTGCAACAGAAGCACACTTCTCCGATAAGCACGACAACAATCCGCTTGATGGTGCCCAGCAGTGGGTTGACAACGGTATTCATTGGAACAAAGATGCCCAAGGAAACCTCTCGTACTATGACGCAACACAGGGAGCTTGGATTCCATATCAGCAATGAACAATTAGATTCATGGCTTTTGCTTCCGAAGTGTTAGGTTGCCATTCAAGATGAGAAGGTATCATATGATTATGTGAGAACTTCTTTGAGTCGGTCTTGCTCTGCAGCCATACGTAGTTCCATGGCAATTCTTCGACCACTTGACATTGGTTTTCTCCATAGGGCATTGCCGTAAGGATGTCCGACATTGACATGCACATTGGTTCCACCGCCGAGTCTTGGTGCAACATCGTAGATGTAGTAATTCATGTCTTTATCAATACAGGTTTGAAGACAGAAAGGCCCAATAATTCCAGGGTCGTAGTGTTCTTTACTTGCGTCCACGAACTTTTCACCCAATTCAAATGCACGTTCCAACAGTGATTCTCGAATTGTAGCCGTATTGTGGCCAACGACGGTCATTTCTGGGATTTGCTGATGTGCTGGTAGGGTCATTTGCTGAGGTGCTGGAAGTCGCACATGACCATCGAGCGAAGACTCAAATCTCCAATCTACTCCGAGCAATTCAAGTCGCTCGCCCTCGGCGGATAATGGACTATAGAAGAAATTCAGGTTAAACACAGGTCCAATGACATAGCGTTCGATTCGCGCTCCATCAAGGGACGCCTGGTCGATGACGCCTTGGGACAGCAAATCACTGGATTTTTCTTCGAACTCTTGATACGAGCCACACGTGAAAAATCCACGTTCAAGTTTTTTCTTAGCATGATGGAGTTTAACAATCGATAGACAATCAATATCTTCGGGTGACTCAATCGCTTCTGGAAATGGTAGACCTGCTTTTTCAAGAATCCAATAGTAGTCTTTTTCTTCGGTACGTTCTTCCATTCTCAACATATTTCTTGAGCCAAACATTGGGACTCTAAACGAGTTTTCAATATCATCGATTGAGGAATAGGATGTCATCGATCGATTAGGTATGTAAATGACATTTCTCTTTCTCATCTCAGCTTGCATATCTTCGCCCATGATGTCATTGAAATTATTCATGACAATGGCCTTGTCAACCATACCTCGAACAACTCGACCGGAACCAGTTCTTTGGGTTTTGAAGTAATTTGCATATGTTTGATGACGACCTTGTTTACAATATGCAACAGTCGGGAAACCCTCTTCAATGGCTCCGTCACAAATATCGAGTGCGGAATGTGATGCAGTCATTCCAATTCTTAATTTCAAAGAATCGTAATCATCGACGATTTGATGAATTTCATCTCTTGATATCATCAAAGCCCTCCAAATGTCTTGCACCATTGAGGTCTTATTGCTTTGTTGGTATCGTTGAATGATTAATCGTATCGCTGAAGTTGCATGAGTTCATCGGTGGAGAGTGTATCGCCAGCAAGAAGTTTACTCATGAGGTCTTGAACTTCTTCACGAGCTTGTGGACGTTGAGTCTCACCTGACTCTGCAGCACGAATCGCACGAATCATTTCTTGAATTGAATGTAAACATCGAAGTGAAACAATGTAAAGATGATGTTGGTTGTCAGCTTCTCTTTGGCACTTCCGTAGTTCACGGTGAGCCTGTTCTGCCTCTGTTCTTTGAGATTCAACCTCATTGCTCCATTGAATCATGTTGTCATGAGCAAGTTGTGCTTTATCCGCAGCCTCTTGGAGTTCTTCAAAGGCTTTGTTGTTTTCATCCATTGCCTTTCTTAGTTCATCTGAGTCCTCAAGATTTTTTTGCTCGTCTTCAAGCTGTTTGATACGGCGATAGACTTCTCGCATTTCATCTTCCATCTTTTTCCGAGCTTTTTGACCACGTGCTTGGGTTTCATATTCACGCTCGAGTCGCTCGAGTTTCTTTTTATGTCCAATGATGGTTTCTGGTCGACCTTTCCTTCGGTGTTTTCCTTTATCTTCTTCACCTTCGGCATTTGGTTGAATTGAACTTCGGATCTTTTTTACTGCATCACTTGTTTTTTGTCGAGCAGCTTTTTTCTCTCGGACAACTTCGTTAAGTTGGTCGCGAATTGATTTTTGTTCTTGGACTTGCAGAAGCAATTCGCGAGTTCCAGCGTTCAGTTCATTTCTTTTTGATGCAGAATCTTTGCTTTTGCCGTGCCAAGTATCACGTTCTTCACGATGATTTGTTGCCTTTTTATCCATGATTTTTCTTTTCGTTTCTAAAAAATCCTTGAACTCGGACATCATCATCGCTTCCTAGGGGGGTTCGTTCCCACTTACCCGCCAACGAGAGCGACTTGGCATCCCCATTTAAGACTTGATGAACACCTTCTAATCGAGATGCTCCAAAAGATTTCGAATTTCACCAAGGTTTGAATTGACGCCACAAACAACACAAATGATATGTTTCTTTGAAATTCGCATCATTGCATACGAATTCTCAAATCGAAATGTTGTTTGAGAAGGAGTAGGCATAGTTTGGGACCATGAGAAAATTTTCCTTTTCATACGTTCATCACAAACCGAAGGAAAGGAAAAGATTTCAATTTCTTGGTGATTGAATTGGTGAATATATTCGATACCATCGACTTGAGTCAAATCTTGTATCATATCGAACACTTCCTACAATCGAGGTTCTATTTTTGAGTCTGTTTGAACTTTTGACAGTGACCCTTTCATTGAATATCCTGGTCCAGATGAGTAATATCCAATGAGGGTTTCGTTGATAGTCAAACCTTTCCGTTCATAAAACGAAATCGCCCTTAGGTTATCACCTCGTACTTCAAGGACAAGGTGCTCATATCCTTGTTGATTGAATTGCGAACAACAAAACTCCCAAATACTTGTACCAATGCCTTGGTTTTGAACTCTTTCAGAAAGCACAAATGCTGCAATCCGAACCGTATTCTGGCCAATTGGATGACTCCAGAACACGCCTTCAATCGAATTTGAAAGTTCATCCTTTAACAGAACATTTCCTTCCCATGATGGAATTTGCAGACAATTCAAAGAATGAATCGTGTAAACTTCACCCGTTTGCTCTTGAAATAAATTGATAATTTGTAATTTTTCATCATGTGAAAGGTCAATTGGCTGTGCTCCAGAAAACCACTTCAGGTTCATTTTAATCCTTCATTCCTTTTGTTGATTTCGCGGGTTTTCCTCTTGCAACTTGGACTGAGGATTTTTGCTTCTTTTTCTTTCGAGTTAAGTTACTTGTGTTTGATTGTTGAGATGGTAAATTTTTCAAACCACCAGATTTTAGAAACACATCCAATTCTTGAAGAGAGAGTGAACCCCCTGATGATACCTTTTCTTTGACTTCGTGTGTCGAAGGTCCCGTTTTTGCTTTAGGTTTTCCTTTGCTCTTTGGTTTCTCTATATGTTTCACATATGCTTGGAGACGACCCCGTTCTCGACGTGCAGTCTTTCTTAATTTGAAACATTTTGAACGGATTCGCTTTAGATTGTAAATTGACTTTCGGATTTCGATCAAACTACTATAATTGAGTTGAACACCTTCAAGAATGGATTCGTCCGGTATGGCCGAATCAAATGTTGCAGAAATTTCTGAATTCAGCGATTTAAGTTGAGTCAAATTTTCTTGTTGAATTTTGAATAAATCACCAACTTTTTTGTGAGCTTGGTCGGCCTCGACCATGAGTTTGTACATCTCCTGAAGTTCAAAGAAGTATGAGAACCACTCTTCCTCTTTTTGTATTGATGGCACTTTGAAGATATCGACTTCTCCAGTCAGTCGTTCGTAGACTCGAAGCAATTCATTTTCACATTGATGAGATGGCAAACCAACATTTTCATTGATCAAATTTCGCTTCGTTTGTAAGTCAGAAATCTCATTGTGAGTTATTTTCAACTCACCTGCAAGGTGTTTTGCTTCTTTGCTTTTCAACTTATAATCGTCGTTATCCATGATGTCAGCGAGTAATAACTCCAAGTTGGTTGCATTTTCGAGTTCTTTTCCTAAGGTGTCGAACCGTTCAGAAAGTTCGTTGATTTCGTTTTCAAGCAAACTCAATTCCTTTTTGACGTCGGAAATATTTCGACTCCTCAAGTCTTCAAACAAATCACGCTTGGTTTCAGACATATTTTTGACATTATCTTTTGGGCTATTCACTCTTCTTCACCCCCAGATTCTTTTGTGTCATTGCTTCTCTTTCGTTGAATATTTCGTGCTACAGTGGAAGGTCCTCCTTCTCGAACCCGTTGAGCATCGATGAGTAAGTGTTGAATCTCGCCGTCGCAAATCTTCTGCCAATGCTCAATTCCTATTTCGCTGCTTTGCAACGCTTTTGTGAGTTGTTTCGTTTTTGAATCGATATTGCGTCTGATAAATTCTTTATCGACATATTCAGTATGCAGTGTTTCGTTCTCTTTTACCATCTCCAACATTTCTTGATGGAATTGTTCTGCTTGATTAATAAGTTCCACTGCTTCTTTGTTGAGGTTTCTAAACTCGTGGATGAGTGGTTGAGAAGAAGCACGGTCTTCGACCCATTTTTCATGGTCACGAATAAGCCTCTTCATCTCATCATGGATTCGACCTTCTGTTTTGTGGTCGCCCCAGTTTGTTTCAAGAGTAAACTCCAATTGCTCAAGTTTCATTTGCAATTTTTCTTTTTTCCATTCTGGTTCTGGATTTTTGTAACCACCAGCCAAATCAATTTGTTCTCGAAGATTGCTTGCCTGCTCAAACAATTCCTTTGCTTTCGCTTGAGCTTTATTTCTTGAAGCCTTGACCCTTGCAACCTTTTCGTTGAGTTCATCTCTTTGGAGTTTGGCTTCCCGTGCGATTTCCTCAGCCGTAGATTTTTCATCGATTTTTGCATCAAGTTGTTCCGGTATTACTTCAGCAAGCCGTTCTCTTCGATGAAGAATTGCTTTCGCTAATGCTTCAGGGGTGATGGCGAGCAACTTGTCGACTTGCATAGCAACCCGCCGACCCGTCAATGTTCAATAAAGGTGGCGTAGTCATTCAAATAAGGGTGAAAGTGAAGAACCTCAATTTGAGTGGTTCGTCATGGCGGGGAGTTCCAGCAATTTTGCTTGGCTGTCCTCACTTCTTTTTGCCATACTCATCGCAAGTCCATTCGTAGGTATTGCTGCTGCACAAAACGGGACAATTTCCATCGATTTGGATACTGTCAGTCTTGATGAGTTTGTTCAAACCGAATTTTCAAGCATTGAACTTTGGTTTGATGTGGTTGAAGATACTGGTCTTGAAGCAAACGCAACTGTGGAAATTGAGGTTCGAAGCCTCGAAGGTGAGGTAAGCCAAAATCATAGTCATCCTGTTTCGATGCAACCCTTTTCTTCAGCCAACATCTCCCAAGAAATTTCGTCATTACCCTTTGGATTTAGCATCGTCAATGTTAGCATCTTTGGAGATGTCGGCGTCAATGTTTCAAATCCAACACCTGGAGTCCTGTCGTTTGAACGAACAATTCAGAGACTTCGGCCAATGAACATCTCGATAGCTCCACTTTCTGCAATTTACTTTGAATCAGTTGATGAAGCATACAATACAACTGGAAACTCCTCATTGGCGGATGGTGATTTTTTAGAAATGACCATTCCAATATTAAATCAAGGCGATTACAATTGGAGTGGTAATTTTTCAATTTCATTTTCGGAATCACTGACCTGGAATTATACCTCTGAAGAATTGATTATTCCGGATTCCTCCACATTCATTGTACAAATATTCTCACCCACAAAATTGAATGAAGGTACGCTGCATTGGAATGCAAGCCTTTCGAATGTTTCAGGCGTGTTAGGGACGCACATCCGTACAGGAAGTGTCACCGTTCTGCCACCTCCCCTTCCATCTATCGATATCATGGTCAACCAGACCGTAGCGAACATCACAGCAGGGGATATTATCAATCAATCGATTACAATCATGAATAGTGGTGAAACCCCCTTCAACGGGACACTATCTTGTGAATTCGACGGTGAAGAAATCTATTCTCAAGCAATGACACTCCTCGGGCAAACTTCCGAGCATGTCCTTTTGCAATTTCAAGTCAAACCAGGCATACTTCGATGCAAATTGATCGGATCTCGGGTTGATTCAGATTCGAATATGGAACTGATGGTTCTCTATGAGATGGACTCGGCTATTTTTGAAATCGTAGGTGATGAACAACCCTCTGCAGTCACAGGCCCGTGGAATACAGGCGATGTGTATCAAGCCTCATTGTTGGTTCGGAATGTAGGTTCACAAATTGGACATGCAAAGTTGAAAATGGAGATAGATGGGATTGAATTTGTTGGGGATGAACTCGAATTGCAACCAAACTCTGCAGGCGAAGTCGATATTGAATTCATTCTTCAAGACTCTGGCGAATTCGACATTCATTGGGAACTCTTCACCGAAGATGGTGCGTTTAACGGCCACCACAATGGTCTTATGACAATAGATGTAAGTCCTCCTCAGACGCTTACTACGATGTTAACTTCCGTCGCATGGAGTGAAACAAAAGGACTTTCATTCAACACTGAAATTCAGTTAGAGAACGGACCTCAAAGATTGGTCCAGCTTTCGTACGGAACCTTTACCGGGACGGTCGAAGACCAAGTAGGGGAATTTGAATTATTGTTGACACCAGGTACTGTATCGATTGCATTGAGCGTTGGTCAAGAGCCGTGTGAAGGTGTTTTTGTTATTGTGACCCCTATTGATTGGACAGCAGATGTAAGCCGGTCTGTTGCCATGGAGGAATTTAGTATTGATGAACCAACATATTCGGTTGAATTGGATCCACTGCTGCTACCTCGCAGACCAGTGAAGGGAGATATTGTTGAAGTTGAGATAACCTTCCAAGCCATTGGATATTTCATTGAAAAAAGCAGTACTTACTCAATATTAGGCCCTGAAGGAGGCGTGTTATTTTCAGGTCCCGCACCAAACTTACTAGATTCAACCCAACAAATCACTGTGACCCCAGAATTTGTTTGGCCTTCGAACGATGACATCACATTACGTGTTCTGTGGCTCGTGGACGGAAAGAGAATTGAAACATCGATGTCGTATCAATCAGGAGAGGTGATAGTTGAAGAACAATCCACAGAAGTTCCAATGTTGGAAATCTTTTATGGAGTCATCCTCGCCGGAGTCATCATTTTTGCATTACGATTGCAAAAAAGTAAAGATTACGATTCAAGCAATATTCCGAAAAAGAAAGAAAAAACAAAGCACGTCAAACCCAATGCATCCTATGACCATGATGAAAAGAGAACTATTGATTGCCCCGAGTGTGCCCGTCAACTTCGAGTTCCCCTAACTTATGATGGTAAGGTGAGATGTCCAGACTGCGAACATAGTTTTGAGGTGGAATCGCCAGCAACATCACCTGCAGTTCAACAAGTTGTTGAACAAAAGGATGAGGTTAAAGAAGACCCAATTGCAGAGTCATCCGATGGAAAAAAGGAAATTGCCTGTCCGGATTGCGAGCGGACTCTTCGAGTTCCCAACTCATATGAAGGTTCAGTGCGGTGCCCAGCATGCAAATGTGTGTTCAAAGCCACTTGAGGTCATCGCATGGTAGGGCATTTCCAAGAATTTGAAGATGAATATCTCGAAATGATGTATGAATTTTATGAGCACGACCCTTCAATCCATGTGAGAACCGGAGAACTTGCAGAAAAACTGAGTGTTTCACCTGCTTCAGTCACTGAAATGCTCCGTCGCCTTGCAAGTAAAGACTTAGTGATTTACACCCCCTATAAAGGTGCCAAACTTACCGAGGCAGGTTTAGAACATGGCCGAAGAATGAAGAGACGCCACCGACTTGCCGAATTGCTTCTTGACGTGTTGCCTTTCACTGGCGATGCTCATGAAACTGCTTGCCGTCTTGAACATGCAATCGATGATGACCTTGAATTGTGCTTATCATTGATGTTTTCAACAATATCAGAAGACCCCAGCGGAAGAGAAATACCAGATCCAGATGATCAAATTTTACAAAGACTCAATGAGTCGAAGCAGCAATATTTTCTTCTCTCAGAAGCACCTAAGCAACAGCGCTGTATGATATCAGCTATGTTTTTTCTGCCACAACAAGCTAAAATTATGAATGAACAAGGCCTCAAGATTGGCCAAACATTCATTCAAATTGGTACGCTTTTGCAATTTGACAATGGACATGCATGTGAATTAAATGAAGATATTTCTTCTAAAATTGTGGTAAAACTCGTGGATTAGAGGTGGAATGCTTTTGATATATTTGGACGTGGTCAAGATATGAGCGATTCGGAATCTCAGCAAGTAGCACCTCGCTCGGGTGAAGAGAAGGAGGTCTCCCCGGGCTTCCGACTTTCTGAACAAGTATTGCACGCAATTGATCGCCAAGTCATCAGTTCAGGATTGCGTCTTATCATTCTCATACCTTGTGTCTCGATATTTGTCTATTTCATGGCCTGGGCTTATCAAGGGGCTTCTCCACAATGGTGGAAAGATAGCATTCAGCCCACTGTAAACTTATCTTTTTCCACCACCAATGCATTATTGTGCCTTGTTCTTCTTACAGGTTATCTATTTGCCATTGGATTTCATCGTTTTCGAGTTCGACTTTCTTTGCAGACGTTTCACAGCAGGGTCGAGTATTACAAAAATCAACACAGGTCAGTTGAATCCCTGCACGGCTTTGACGGATTAGAATTCCATCTTCAAAAATCGATGTCTGGCCATACTTGGACGTTGTTGTATGCATTCTTAGCCATCATATTATTGCTCATTTCAATCATCTTTGACCTTTCTGCAGAATTCAGTAATCTTTCACTGTTTACTTCATTTTCATTTACAATTTTGTCAATCGGGCAACATCTCACCACACGTAATTCAAGTTTCAACATGGTTGAAAAAACCGGGCTTCTCATGGCTTACACCCCCCCAGTTCACCCTTCAACTCTCCAAATGGTGTTCAATGATTTGCTTAGAACACATATGGACCCGTTATTAAGGGCAAGTTATGACGAGTACATCAAAGAAGTTGAATCTGGTTTTCTCAAAAAGGTGGAAAGAAGATATGCTAGGGAAAAATTCCTCATCACACTATATCGTCACGCCAATGGTCTCGACAGGAAAACCATGAGGGAAGAACTAGAGGAAGTCTTTACAAAAGATGGACTTGATTATGTTCTTGACAACGATGCATTTTCCTTAGAAGTATGGTTGGCCCTCTTCCAAAAAGTGAATCAATCATGTCCAGCATTTTTCCGAATGATTGATCGATTAAAGCAAGATTTGGAATCAGGTCGTGAATCCGCATTTCCTGATTTAATTTTCGAGGTTGATATGGAAAATGTCGTAACAACACATGCAAATCTATTCACCATGATGCACAACCTTTCAGATAAACCAAGGACAATTGTCTATAGAATTCAAACCCCGAATTTTGAACCGCGAGATGTTGCCCTCAAATACAGGCTGTCCCCAGGTGAAAAGTTTTGGTGGAGCGATAAACCACTTCCTTTAGCAGCGGAAGGAGACGATGATGTCTTAGGCATCATGTCTGGATTGCTCAAAGACGGTACAGTTGGTTGGCAAACGCTTCTTCCGAAAGGTAAAGGTGATGCAACAGTTTCAATTCGACTGGAAGAAGAAGATGGAGAACTCATTCTCGGTCGACAAATCAATGTTCGAGTGCGCACAGAATTTCGCCAATGGCTTCGTCAGTCCACTTCCATCTTTACTTTCGTTCTTGGTGGAATCGGTGTTTTATCCAGCATCATTATGAGTTTGTATTACTTATTTGGACAAATTTGACTCCAACACACCAGCCATAGAATTGATAATGTGGATATTGTGGAACGAGCATGGCCCGTGAAGAGCGCTTTGAGCCCGAGAGCGAAAAAGCACTTCGAGAAAATCTCTATTCGATGGAAGCAAGAGTTCGGAAACTACGAGATACTCGTAACAATTTCAACACAGAAGCAAAGGCCGTCGCTGAACAGAGAAATTCAATTCAAAAACAATACAAGGACCACCGCGAAAAACATACGCTCTTACTCGCCGAGATGAAAGCACTGCGGGCAGAAATCAATGTCCACAAAGAAAAGCGAAATGCTTTGCAAGCCCAACGGAAAGACCTCATTAATCAATCTCAAGGCCGTAAGAAAGAGAAGGGAGAAAAGCAAACCGCGTCAGCTGAATATATTCGACTAAAAGGCGAAATCGCAAACTTGGAATCCACCTTTGAAACCACTTCTGTGAGTAAAACTCGCGAAGACAAAATTATGTCTGACCTCAAAAGAATGAAGCAACGGGTGCATGAATTAGAGCCAGAGGTTGGAAAGTTTGAGATGGTCAAACTTGACCTTTCTGATTTGGATGTTGCAATCAAAACACTCAGTGCCGAAGCGGATGCTTCCCATCAATTGATGTTGGAGGTCATTGCAAAAGCTGATGAATTGAAAGTCGAACTTGATGACTCATTTTCTCATCGAGATTTCCTAAAGGCTGAAGGAGATAGGCTTCATGAAGAGTCTGTAGGATTGAGAGAAAAGGCAAATCAAGTCCATGAGAAGATAGATGCCATGATGGTTGAAGTAAACCAAACTCGAGAACAACTCAATTTGTCCCAACAAGAACGAGAATCGTGGATGACCGATCATAACAAAAAGGTCAAGACAGAAATGAAGACAGGTGCAGAATCTGAAGAAGTTGCTACAAGTCTCATCGATACTCTCCTTTCAGAAGGCACACTCATCATGGGTGGCCTTGGAGTGAGCGATTACAATGAGCAAACACCCAAACCGAAAAAGGCAAAGAAATCTAAAGTCAATGTTGGGGCAATGAAAAGAAAGTGAGGCCCAATCATGCACGGCATTATCATGGCCGGTGGAGAAGGAACAAGACTTCGACCACTTACCTTGTTGAAACCAAAGCCAATGGTTACCCTTCTTGGTCGACCAGTCATCGATTTCGTAGCCTCTGCACTCGTAAAGGCTGGGGTCGATGAAATCGTCGTGACAACAGGCTACCGTGGCGAACAACTCGAAGAGCATATCCTACTTTGGAACTCACAATTTTCTCTCCCATCAAGGGTTAATCAAGAATTAACACCAATGGGAACTGCCGGAAGTGTCCGGTTGCTCTCTGATGAAATTCATGAGACGTGCATTGTGGGTTCAGGAGATTCAGTTGCATCGTATGAAATTGCACCATTACTTGAATCTCATCACAAGTCGCAAGCAAAAGTAACTATGGCTTTGTGGGAGGTTGACGACCCTACACAGTACGGAATCGTCGGGCTTTCAGCAACCCATCAAGGACAAATGACTGAAGGTTTAACTGAAGGATTCATTTCAAAATTTGCTGAAAAACCATCTTTAGAAGATGCATTTTCAAACCTCATCAACGCAGGATTATACATCATTGAACCAGAAGTTTTTAACCACATTCCTAAAGATGTAAAATACGATTTCAGTAAAAATCTATTTCCTCTACTTCTTGAAATGGGATGGCCAATTTATGCCCAAAAAGTGCAGGGCATGTGGTTTGATGTGGGACATCCCGAGGAACTTCTCAAAGCCCAAACTGCATTGATGCAACATACAGAGTTTTTACCTTTCAATCTAAAGAATGGCGTCCAACTTGATGGTCAAGGATACAGTCTTTCCTCGCTCAAATCAGAGTCAATTTCAGCATCTTTCATCGATGAAGAATGCACTATTTTGGCTCACACAACCATCGTTCAATCCTATGTGATGAAGGGGGCGGCTATTGGAATGAATTGCAATATACACTCATCCATCATTGGAGAATCATGTGAAATCGGAGATGATGTTCAATTGGTGAACTGTGTGGTTGGCGATGGTGTTACCATATCATCTGGCTCAACGTATTCAAATCAGCGAATCCCAGATATCGTATCGTAACTTCGATTGTATCGTTAGTCTAATAAAACACCGGCAATCGGCCGAGGTTGAGTAGTATGGCTGGACAGCGAAGATACGATCGAACTTGGGAAGAAATTGAGGCAATGCTTGAAAGAGCAGAAGAAAAAATGCATCAATGGAAAGATTGGTATGAAGCGTGCAAAAAAGAAAAAGATGCAGAAGGCATGAAAGAGGCTGCTCGAAATCACAAGGCACTCGAGGGTGTTGTAAAAACACTCAAATGGACACTTGGAGAAATTGGAATCACAGACCCACTGAACTGATTACCATCCGCGTTCATCAAGACGAACTTCAAGTGCTTCGAGTTCGTCACCTTTCATCGGGACACCTTGCATCATCGCCATGGCCTCTGCTACTTTGCTGGGTTCATTGTAATGTGCCGTTGCGAGTACAATCGCTTCTGCCATCGTTTGAGGGTCGCTTGATTTGAAAATTCCAGAGCCCACAAAGACACCATCCATGCCCATGTTCATCATGAGGGCAGCATCGGCTGGAGTCGCAATGCCCCCTGCAGAAAAGGTGACGACTGGCAATCTTCCCATTGAATGAACATCATGGAGAATAGCCTTGATCTCCTCCGCCATTGTATCATCAATTGGTCCAAAAGGTGTCATAGCGTGACGCCCTGGAAGGTCAGAGTGTTTTGAGAGCACCGCAAATCGCTCGATAATTTGCGACGTTGCAATGTCAAGACCATGATCATCGAGCGATTGAATTTGATTGATTTCTTGGTCAATAAGCCTGGCATGAGTGACTGCAGCAACGACATTTCCAGTTCCTGCTTCACCTTTGGTTCGAATCATGGCTGCACCTTCGTATATTCGTCGAACTGCTTCTCCTAAGTGAGTGGCTCCACATACAAATGGAATATCAAAATCCTTTTTGTTGATGTGAAAAAACGGGTCGGCTGGGGTAAGGACTTCTGATTCATCGACCATATCCACGCCCATTGATTCTAAGATTCGGGCTTCGGATTCGTGGCCAATTCTTGCTTTCGCCATGACGGGAATCGAAGTTGTTTCAATAATGCCGCGTATCATATCTGGATGACTCATTCGAGCGACCCCTCCGGCTTTACGAATATCTGCTGGGACTCTTTCCAAAGCCATGACGGCAACTGCACCTGCATCTTCTGCTACAGCAGCTTGTTCAGGATTGACTACATCCATAATGACGCCGCCTTGTTGCATACGGGCGAATCCTCGCTTGAGGAGTTCACTACCTCTTCGGAATTGTTCAAAATCGGGCATCATATCACCTCTTACGTTTATTTGACCCATTCCGCTGATTGAATACCAAGCCTACTTGCTTAGTCATCTGCAAGGACCGGAGAGTCACCTTCTGCAACTGGTGCATCGACTGCTTCAGAAGCATTCCTCTCAATCCATTCTTCCTCATCGGCTGGAACATCAGTATCTGCAAAGATGGCCTCAACAGGGCATTCGGGAATGCATGCACCACAATCAATACACTCATCTGGGTCGATGACCAAGTAGGTGTCTAATTCTCGAAATGCTTCAACTGGACAAACAGCAACGCATTCTTGGTACTTGTGGTTCACGCATGGAGATGTAACAACATGTGGCATAGTTCTTCCTCGACTTTAGGGCTATGTAATCATACATGAATGCTTGCTTTTGCAAACATCACAATATCAAGTGGTATTCAACGAGCCTAAAAAATCCTTGAAGACTTCTATCGCATTTTGTTGAGGATAAACTTCAATTTTTGCTTCGCATTTGATGATTTGATTCTTTTTATCATCGTGAATCACAATGGCTTTCTCGATGAGATGATCAGCATCGAGACGAAGATGAAACACAAATGAATCATCGATTCGATCTTCAAGATGTTCTAGAAAATTTTCAGAAAAAAGCGGAAGTATTCTTGAGAAAAAGGATTGAATGTCTCGATTTTTTTTCAATTCTACCGAAAGCATTTGTATCTGTGCACCGTGATAGGATGTGGTTTTATCGATTTGAATTTCGATATCATCACCTGCGAGCCAATGCATTGCGGATTTGACCACCTCAATTTCCATCATTGAACTCACCGTCGTACGAAGTTGAACACGGTGAAAGCCCATGTCTAAGCGAATGGAAAAACAACCTTGAATCTGTTGTTTGAGAGCCATGTACTGAGGGGCTTTCTTCATATACGGGATGTTAGTCGGCAACTTGCTAGTGGGGTAGCCCCCATAGGACTCAACGAGTGATTGTCATGGCCAAGAAAGTTACAGCGAAAGCACGTGCAGCAGCAAGAAAGCAAAGAGACAAGTGGAAGAATAAGCGTTGGTACACCATTCGTGCACCTCGACATCCATGGGATTTCAAGAAAATTGGCGAAACACTCGGTGAGTCCGACGAATATATCATCGGCAGAATTTACACGATGACACAACAAGAATTTAGTGGAGATTTTACAAAACTCCATGTTATCTTGAAATTCAAAGTTCGTGAGTGCGTCGGCCAAGATGCCTTGACTCAATTTATTGGCCATGAACACCAATCTGACCACGTTCGTAGACAAATCCGAAGATATCGTGGAAAAATCGAGGATGTTGTCGATGTTGTCACAAACGATGGATATTTGGTCCGTCTAAAGCCGCTTATCATCACCCAACAACGCGTTCAAACATCAGTCAAGCATGCACTTCGCTTGAAGTGTAGAGAAATGATTCTCGGCTTTAGTGCAAAGAACACCTATGCTCAATTGCAAGAAGGATTGATGAACGGTAGTTTGGAAGATGAAATTCAAAAGACTGCGAAGACCATTTATCCGTTGAGATCAGTTGCAATTCGAAAGAGCCAATTGCTCCAAGAAGGTGTCGTTATCGACAAGGGACCAACACTTGACGAAATTCACGCAGAAGAAGCGAGAGTAGCTGCTGAATTGAAAGCAAAGAAAGCAGCCCTTCTGGCACAAGCAATGGCAGAAGAAGAGGATTCTTACGATGATGAATCAAGTGACGAAGTTATCGATGAAGTAGTTGAAGATGTTGTAGAAGACGCTGGTGAAGAACCTCAAGTGGTTGAAGAAATACAATCTGATGAGGAAGGAACTCCATCAGAAAATGCAAGCGATTACGACTCGATGACCGTTTCAGAATTGAAAGAACTCCTCAAGGCTGCTGGAAAACCTGTGAGCGGTAAGAAGGAAGAACTCATCGCCCGACTACAAGAATAAACTTGACATTCTAAGTGCCTTACGAAGGCCATGGACCGACTTGGCCTCATTGGAGGAACAGGGCTTGTCGCTGTCGAAGGTGAGGGCTCATCGTTAGAACAATTTGGCTTTGCACTTGAAACATCAGAGCACATTCTTTGTGAGACACCATACGGTGAGGTTCCATTGCATATTCAGAAATTCACAATCGATGGGGTATCGAAGACACTGATTTTTCTTCAACGACATCATTCCACTGAAGGTCCGACTTGTCCACCTCATTCGATTGATCACCACGCCAATATTTGGGCGATGAAGCATTCCAACCTCGATGCATTGGTATCGGTGTGCTCTGTTGGGGCAATACACACCACCTTTCCGCCTGGGAAAATTGCAGTTGCAGACGATTACATTGACTTCACAGGTGTAGCAACCACCTTTCATGATGCATCGGCACAGTTTACCTCGATGACAACACCATTCGATGAAAACTTGAATATTCAACTTCAAAATCATCTCAAGACTGTCCAAAAATTCGCTGAGGCCGAACGAATGAATTACACATATTGGCTTGCTCAAGGCCCTCAATTTGAGACTCCTGCAGAGATCGATGCCATCGAAAAATTGGGCGGAGATGTGGTCGGCATGACGATGCCTCGTGAAGCAAAGTTGTGTGCCGAAGTTGGTTTGAAGTATGCTGCAATACTCATCAGTTCGAACTGGGGTGCAGGTCGAATGCCAGGTGATGCAAAAGCACAACTTCACCATGATGAAGTTTCAAAGGAAGCGAATAAGCACCTCCAAACGATATGGTCGACCATCGCAATGCTCATGAAGAATTAAAGCAATATTGAAGTCTTTCAAGACACCGTTACCAATTATGCAAGGGCGAACCGTCGAGCAATGGGTAAATCATCAACCTGAAAACGAATGGGAACACATGATGCAAAAAATTGCTCTCTTTCATGACAAGCATGATTTCGCTTCAAAAAATGGTCATGATATGGGCTATCGAATGGCGCTTACCATCGAAGAGTTAGGGGAACTTGCTGCTGCGATTACGAAGGGTAAGCCGATTGAAGAGTGTGCTGAAGAGATGGCGGACGTTCTAATTTTATTGATGGGTCATAGTTTAGCAATGGAAGTTGACCTTAAAGCTGCTTTTGAGAAAAAATATGAAAAAATAATGAAACGAGAAGCGTTGACAGGTCGATTGGGTGTTCGAGTGACAGAATACAGGCCAGATTCATCGTAACCAATGTTCAAACGTCATGTCAAACATATCTCGCTCGGTTGCTTCTTGAAAGGTTGAACTGAGTAAAAAAAATCCAAAATCGTCTGGATGGGGAACAAAGGTATCAGGCTCATCAACTATGGTGTGAATGACGGTTCTGAAGATTTCTTTTGCCTCGTCAATAAACATTCTATAGATTTCTCCCCCTCCAATGACAAAGATCTCTTCATTATCTGCAAGTTCAAGAACTTGTTCTTTTGAAATCGTTTCAACATCTGTTCGTGGGCTTCGACTCATGACCAAATGTTTTCTGTTTGGAAGAAGCCCAGGTAGGCTTTCCCATGTTTTTCTTCCCATGACAATCGTCTTGTTGAGCGTGATGCGCTTAAAATGTTGTAAATCACTCGATTGTTTCCAAGGCAAATTACCATCTTTTCCAATTGCATTTTCTTCATCGCATGCAAAAATGAGTGTGATCATCGAATACCCTCAAACTGAAATCGGTGCCGAAATATGTGGATGATGTTGGTATCCAATAATTTCAATATCTTCGTAGGTAAATTCGTCGATGTCTGAAATCGAAGGAGTGAGGTGCAATGTGGGAAGGGGATATGGTTCTCGTTGAAGTTGTTCATTCGCTTGCTCAAGGTGATTTAGATACAAATGGGCATCACCTAAAGTGTGAACAAAATCACCAGCCTTTAATCCACAGACTTGAGCCATCATATGGGTGAGAAGTGCATAAGATGCAATGTTGAAGGGCACCCCCAAAAACACATCTGCACTTCGTTGATACAATTGGCAACTCAAATGACCCTCTGAGACGTAAAACTGGAAAAACGCATGACAAGGCATAAGGGCCATGTCTTTGAGTTCTCCAACATTCCATGCAGAAACAATGATGCGTCTGCTATCTGGATTGTCTCGAATCATTTGAATTGCATCACGTATTTGGTCAATCACTTCACCAGAGGTTGATTCCCAAGTTCGCCATTGTTTTCCATAGACCGGTCCAAGATTGCCATCATCATCGGCCCATTCGTTCCATATCCTGACTCCGTTTTCCTGAAGATATTGCACATTTGTCTCTCCTTTGAGAAACCAAAGTAGTTCATGGATGATTGATTTCGTGTGGCATTTTTTCGTTGTTACAAGAGGAAAGCCTTCTCGTAAATCAAATCTCATTTGATAACCAAAAACAGACTTTGTACCAGTTCCAGTTCGATCTCCTTTCGTCACACCATTGTCAATGATGTGTTGAATAAGGTCGAGATAGGTCCGCATATCTAAGCCCAATCTCTAAGGAAGTCGAGGGGGTTTTTGATGATTTCAATCAAATTCTTTCATTAGGGTGCACCGAGATGTCGCAAGGTCTCCATCAGTTGATTTGTGAATAATCGATACAATCTTGATAGTTCAGCTTTGATTTCTTCTGGTTGTTTCATGGATAATTCTTGTAGCGATGTGAGAGAATAATTTCCACCATTGAGGTCGGTAAGCCACTCATACCAAGAAATACTCTGACCAGCATGGACTTCAATCCTTTTCCAAAATCGAGGTATTTTATGAGTGGCTGGAGCCATAACATCCCTTGTTCCCATGAGTGCTATTGGAACAACACGTGTGTCGGGATATGATGCGGATAAACGTGCAATTCCGGTTTTTCCTTCGAGGAGATACGGTGGTTCTGTTTTTCGAGAACGTGTGCCTTCAGGGAAGATTCCGAGAGCTCTTTGACTTGAAAGCACCGTTGCTGCACTTGAAAGGGCATCAGCACCCCCCGATTCACGCTTCGTTTCGATTTGACCTGTTGATGTCATCACGATTCTTGTAAATGGATTTGAAAAATGACCATCTTTCGCAAGATAATGTGTAGTCCTTCTCGCTGCTGAAATGACAATGATTGGGTCCACATGCGATAGATGATTCGCTGCCAAGATCGTGGGGCCTTTCCGTGGTATATGTTCCAATCCTCGGTATTTTAATCGTAATCCAGTCCTTAGAAAAGGAGAAAGCGTGAGCCGTAGAAATCCATAAATTGGTTTTCGCGGGAGCTTGTCGGCATTGCTCGCAATTTCATAATAGGGTTTGAGTTGTGACCAAGCGAGTTGAAGTTCGTCTACGCTTGTCATGAATGCGACTCGCATCTTCCTGTTTTATGCTTTTATTGAGAAAATAGACACAGAGTTCAATTTGAGTTCATACGCAACAACGGTCAGGATGAAAAATAGACGAAATCATTTTATTACAACTAGACGACCTTAGACCATGACTGACGAAAACAAGTGGAGCATCCAGGCGGCAATGAAAGCATTTGTACATGCAATGGAGGAGCATGGTTTGAGTATCGACGATGTCTTTAGCCAAATTGATGGAGATGAAAACGGAAAGTTGGATGGTCCAGAACTGTACAGGGGATTAATGGAAATGACAGGCGATTCACTCACTCCAGGACAAATTTCAGCGATTATTAACGCATTTGATAATAACAGTGACAACCGCATTGATTTGGATGAACTCAAGGCAGCAGTTGAGTATCATCAGAATCTTGAAGAAGAAGAATAATTCTTCAAATTTTTGAATGAGTTTCTCTCTTTTTCGTCAATACTCATAAATGGTACCTTGTTCTATCAAGTGTAGAGGATTGGAGATTAGCGTATGGTCAAAATATCAATTTACTTTGATACTTCCTCTTCAATGTCTTTGCCGATTGAAAACGATTCACGAAGAGATATCGCTGAAATGGTGTGGCAGAGAGTCTGTCATCGTTTTACTGATGTGCCCACAAAAATCACGACGATTTGCTCCCGCAGAAAATCCGAAACACTCGGGGCACTGAAAACACGCACTCATCATGAACTTGCCAATATTCATGTTCCATATCCCGATGGAATGACGTATCTTTGGAAATTTTTAGTCGATGAAGCACAACAATTTGTAAATGAAGATTCAGATTGGATTTTTTTTCTTGTGAGCGATGGACTTGATAACCAATCCAGAGGCAAATTTCGGGGGGCTTCAGGTATACGTCCATGTATTGAAGCAATTGAAAAGATGGGCATTGATGCTGAATTCCATATCATAGGACTCGGATTACCTGAGGATGTTGAAGAGATTTTTGAACAACTCAGCGGGGCAACTGGTGGATTTTTTCAAAACATAACCGAAGAGGGTCAACTTCAGCAATCAATTGAAGATATGAATGAAGCACTTGAAGATATAACATCCGAATCAGAACGTACAAAAAAGAGGTTGTTAAGGCAAAGAGCATACCTCAAAAATCGAAAAGAAGGACAACTTGATGTCACGAAAGTGAATCAATCAGCTATTCAACCACCAGACGATGGATATTTGTATGGCAAAGTTCGTGTTTATCGGACAAATCCAGAACGCACGCAAGACTGGCAAAATGATTTGCTTCGGATTCAAGGTCACAACGAAATCGAACAAGTTGATGAGGGCGAATTTTGGTATCAGTTTGAATCACGAAGTGAGCAATCTCCATCTTATGATCCGAAAGACAACTCATGGTCAATTGATACTCATACTTTTTCAGAACCTTCTACCTTTGCTCCCACCAATCAAGCCACTGGAGGGTTAAAGCGACTCTTTCGACGAGGTGCCCCTGTTCGAACGGAGAAATCCAAAGGTCAAATTGACAAGATTTTCGAACTCATTCGTGATATTCGAGCATCAAATGTGCCACCAGAGAAAAAGAAAGTCATTCTAAGGGGCCACGACATCGATGAGGTGTATATTGAAATGCTCAAAGAAACAGGGGCCCAGGTCATTATGTATCCAAGGGAGTTGCCACCTCCACCGCCGCCAGACATTGAAGATCCACTGTGGAGTGATTCAAATTGGTTGTATCTTAATCCCACGCTCGATTGGACACAGTACCCACATGCTCAGAAACAGATGATTCACGATTATGGCGTAATCGACCCTTTTGTTCCGAAGGAGTATTTCTATGAGGTGTTTTCAAATTTGAATTTTGACGTTGAGATTTCGAATCTGCAAAAGTTGTTGAAGCAGTCAAATCTACCTTTCAAAGCGTTGAATTTTGATGAGGACTGGTTCGCCGATTCACTTTTTGATGATGAAGAACAAGTATGGGTCGATGATTGGTCAGAAATTCATGAGACGATTGAAACGATGAAACAAATGCTCAAAATTGCATTGATTCAAATCCTGTCTCAATATTCTTTCAGTCAAGGAAACCAACCGACATTCATTGTCTTGAGATTGAGTGAATTTGCAAAGAAGCATTCCCTGTACAACCATCCTGCATGGAATCGGTTCAAGTCGTATTGTATGTTATTGAACACGTGGGCTGAGGGAAATAAAATGAAGCCTATCACCTTTGATTTTTGGACGTAATCACCAACGGTGTTGCTTGATTTTTTCGTACTTTCCGTTCACCAACCATACGATGAGTTGCATGATGTCACTGGTTGTAATTGAGGGGATGTTCAAGTTGATATCAAGGTCTTGTTGACGAATCGAATCGAACCCAAAATGGCCTTCTGCACTTATCTCAAGTGCATCCGAATACCAGATGAAATGTAAATTTGGCAAATAGAGTGAACCGGTAGCCGTCCGGTCGATGACTTTTTTCTGCCAAAATTCATCAATACTACATCGATATAACGATTCGATAACATCGCTTCCATGTTGTTCGATTACCCAAGGAAAAAACACATTACGTGGGGGAAGTAAGTATAGTGTTACCATAAAAATTTGACGTTCTTCATCTCCAAAGAATCGAGGGATTTCTTCAATGTATTCCGCCGTAATCCGAAGTAAATCGGTCACCGTGCTATCTCTTATCTCATCAAACAATTCTATTCGATTTCCATTCACATCTTGACCAATGACAGCAATTTCCCATCCTGATAGGTCGATATCATGAATTTCTTGAATTTCACTTTCGTGATTTGTAGCATCAAATGATTCGTCCCCCTGAATTGATGGTTGCCCAACAAATGAAACTGAATCTTCATCGGTAAATGTTTCATCATCTTCTTCAGTATGAACCCTAAATTGAGATTCATCATCTTGCGTTTCCACATGTTCCGGTTCATTATCCCCATGAGATTGCTCTTCATGCACAACTTCATGACCAGTACCCTCGACAGAAGCCATGTCAATTGAACCATTCAACACTTCTTGTTCTCGATGAATCGAAATTGGCTCTTGATATGGTGGGACTGGTATCCATTGTTCTCCAACCCAGAGGTGTTGTCCATCAGGGCTAAAGACAGGTTGCTGTGCCGGTACCCATTCGGTTCCATTCCACTCCCAAGCATAATCTGGACTGAACAAACGCATTCTATCAAGAAGTCCTCTCGTCCATCATCTAAATGATTTTTGAC
>JAYNJV010000008.1:0-55351 GCA_038110525.1 Candidatus Poseidoniales archaeon
ATTTGAATATGGAACGCCATCATCATCGACAAGGACAACATTCACACCAAATCCATTTTTGTGAAAGGCTATGAGTTGAAGTTCGTGAATCGAATGCCCTGTTGGTGCTATACCGAGAACTGGAAGCCGATGACGAGCGAAAAAACCACGTTTCCTTGGCTGCTTTTCTTTAACCCCAAGGCTTCGTTGAACACCCTCATAATCATCATACCACGGTAATGGACCTTCAGGAGTGAACCGCAAACCAAGGATGAGGTCGACACCCGTTGTCTCCTGGGCCGCATCGGCATCAGCACCACTTGGCAAGGCAGGAGCGTTTGGATGAGTATGGAGCCAGTGGGTAAACCTGCCCGCCCTTGAGCCTCTGTCTTGGGCGTACAATCCGTCGATCCACTCTTCAGGTAAATGATGAACAGAGTACGAATCTCCTCGATTGACAATGTGTGCTTCGGTGACGACAAAACCTTGGCCTTGAAACAAGTCTTGTTGTTCAAACTCACTTTTGTAGCGTTTCTGCACCTCAGGAAGTACAGGTTTGCTTCCATCGAAATCAAGTCCGACGAGAATTTCATCAGGAAGGGATTGCAATGCCCACCATACAATCTCCTGCAACACAGAACCACGAAAATGGATTTGAGCCTTGTATTGGTCTCGTTGTTCAAACGAATCATGGTTGTAATCAGCCATTAACGCCTCAAGCCATGGCTCAACCATGCTACTCTGAGCGCCTCCTTCTTCAAGAGATTTCATGAAGAAAGAAACCGTATCTTTGAATAGAGTAACTCTGCACCCATAACCATGGCGAGAAAGAAAGGGGGTTTCGGACGATTCCTTGGTTCAATCACTGGTACGCCATACGAAAAGTTGCTCAAACAAGTTGAGAAAGCCGTTGACGAATTTGACGGTGACGACAAAGGACTCGGAAAGCGCCTTCGTCGCCTTGTTGATGAAACCGGGCAAAAGTACGAGGACGAGGAAATCGATGAAGAAGAGCACGACCTCGTCATTGAAGCCATTGAAGAAGCTGACCCTCGAGGCCGAACATTTGGAAAATTTTCTGATGACGACTCATTTTATGCAGGTGACATTCCTGACGCTCCGGAGTTAAAGACCGGCAAAAAAGTCGATTTAGACCAATTGATGCAGGCGAAGGGCGACGAATTTCTTGGTAGTTTTGGAAGAGACGAATTCGATGAATTCCGCGACAAGATGACTGAAGATTTCTTTGCCGAGGCCGATGCGGCTATCGCCCAAGGTGACCATGAAGCAGAAATTCGAACCGAACACCGAGTCTTTGGCGGTGCAGAATCGGATGTTGAGGATGTGAAGAAACGTATCGCAGCAGAATCCGATATACCTTCCGAAGGGAACAAAAACCGTGCCGCACCTGTTCAAGAGCCAGAACCCGAAGTCGAACAAGAGGCAGAAGATGATGGTTATTCAATCGACGAAGATGGTACTGAGTGGTTTGAAGATGAAGAAGGCTACTGGTGGTATCGTCCAGAAGGCGAAAACGATTGGATTCCTTACGAAGAATAATTTCGAAACACCGTCAAAAAAGGGACCTCAAATTTTGAGGTTGTCACATCGGCACCTTCACGCATCATCATCTCATTTTTTCGGTCATCGCTCGACATGGCAACAATAAGGCTTGGTCGTTTGATATCATTTGAATGAATAGCCAAATTCAATTCTTTGAGTACTTCAAGCCCCGTGTACGGTGGCATGTAGTGGTCGAGAAGCAAAACATCTGGCTCAAATGAAGCGATCAATTCCACTGCTGCTTGGGAGTTCCATTGTTGTTGAAATTCAATGAGTTTCAAATCGATGCCTTGGGATTCCAAGATAACGCCAATATCGTAACTGTCTTCAAACGCTAAGACTTTCATAGCATCACGATGGAATGGGTTGCTGGTCCCACCATGGTGGTGAAAGGAACCATCGGTCATCGTCGGCATCACGGTCAATGAGTGGCAGGCTGAGCACCGAATCAGCATTGTCGTTGACGGATAGTCCAATCGTGGCACAAGGACTTGGCAAGTAATCTTCTCCGCTTTCTGAGAGGACAAGTTGTATTGAATCGCCTTTTGATAATCGTACATCGAGTGGATTAAATTCCATTTTCATAAGGTAGGTTTGGAACGGTAGTGCTGGGTTTGCATCGTATCCTCCATCCCGGTATCGCACATCCATCGTTGCATGCCCCAATCGTAAATTTTCAGAATTGTACATGGTAGCAAAAATCTGACCGCCGTTACACGAAAGCGTGTCCACACTCAAATGAAGAGTCGGCATGCCTGAAATGTGAATGTCATTTTCAAGTTCTGGGAAGGAGATGACGACCTCGTTGTTGACGTTCACCGTTGAACCGAGCACATCGGTTTTGTCCAGCGAAATGGGCCACCATTTCATGTCCTCTGGAGGCCAAGTATCTTCGACATGCCACATACCATCGTTGGTTTGAATTTGAACATGGTCTTCTGGCTCGTCACCAAATCCCATCAAATAATACCCGAACCAAGCGTACAATTCTACGGCCCAGTCCATTCGTGTCATGTTGGGGTAGGCTTCTTTGCCGTAGCCTGACATCAATTCATTGTGTCTGTCTGGTTGGTCAGGATAGTTGTGAGCCCACTGTCCTGCAATCGCTCGTGTGTGGATACCAGCGTCTTTGAGAAGCTGATAGGTGGGAAAGGCGTGGTATGGGTCGACGTTCCAATCCTGTAAGCCCCACACAAGGTAAACACTTCCTTCGTAATTGGCAAGCACATCTGGTAGATGCCTGCGTTCATCCCAGTAATCGTTCCATTGAGCCCCTCCGAAATCAGCCCCAGCCCAAGTCGTAATGGGATTAAGGGGGCCGATGAAATCGTCCGAACACATGCGTGCATCGTTGAGGGTTGGGTCTGCAGTACTCCCTTCGTACAAAGCATCGTAGACCATTGCTCTTGATTCGGAGGAGCCGTTTCTATAGAACATTTCTTGGACACCTATGGAGCCAGAAATGGGTACGATTGTTTTGAGGTAAGGTGAAGGATTCTGGGCTGCTTCCCAATTTGTCGTACCGGCATAGGATTTCCCCATGAGCCCCACACGTCCATTCGACCAAGGTTGTTCACCAAGCCAATTCACGACTGCTTGAATGCCTACTTGCTCACCAAGTCCTTTCACATCTTGGCAATGTGTTGAATTTCCAGTTCCAAATGTTGATGCTTGGGCGAGGGCGTAACCATGTGGCAGAAATGTATCATAGACCCATTTTCCAACACCACCATCAGGGACGGTGTTTGGTGCTGAGTCGGCACCTGCAACACCTTCGCCACCGAAATCGTAGTATGGGTGGATGGTCATAATGACTGGAATTTTTGTCCCTTCTGGAACATCTGGTAGCCAAAGAACAACATGCATGAGGTCTTCTTCAGGCGTACCAATATCTTCCTCGCTCGCAGGTAAGTCGACTTCGACATAATGTTCGGTAAATGGCAACGCAGTGTATGTGCCATTTTCAGGTAATTGACCGCGCATTGTGTCCATTGGCAAATCCATCAAATACCGCAAATGGAGCGGAGTAGTCCACCATTCATCATCGTATGTTGATTCATCAACCATGGAATCGAGAACATCGGTTCCAATCGTCATTGCAAGGAAGAGAAAGACAACTGAAACAGCAAACGTTGCACCTGCTGATGCGTTGAGTTGTCGTTTGCTCGAGTGTTCATCCCGAGAATTTTCGACAACCTTGAGGGCTGGAAGAGGCGGAAGGTCCACAAGTTCTGCTTCAAGCACATCCGAACCACCTCCCTGCATGACATAGCGTTGGTTCACCATTTCATGAGGCTAACGCTTTCATGATTTGAAATCAAGACTCAAGAAGAAGCATAAGTTCTTGTAGTTCACCTCTAAGGTCAAAATGAGCATCATGCCTTCAAAAGGAGTCATCACCTTGTTGACATTCGCCGTTTTGGGTATTGTTCTCATTGGACTAAGCATCCCGCAATTTGCAGAAGCAGATCGATTAGGTCAGCAATTTGCGAACGAATACGATGATTGGGTTTTGGAAAATTCAACCAATGGAACAGTGATGGTCATTGATGAAGACGCCTACGGTGATATCGGGTTTTCATTTTATGTCAAAGCCGACCTCAAAGACGATGATGGTAACGGTATTTTCGACCATTGTGACCAAACTCACATCAATGTGACAGGTCATCCGCAACTGTCCACCAAACTCGATTCAGAAGACGCGTACAACCATACCAACAACGGTGGTTTTTATTTCATGGTCGCTGAATCAGATAGCTGTCAAGTCGAGAAGTATGACGATGATGCTTATGATGGTCTTGCTAAAGCACAAGGTCTACTTCGAGTTGGAAGGGCATGCTATGGTTGCTATGCTGGAGAAATGACTTTTTCTGCCAACCAAACTGTTTGGGTTTCATACGACGATGAAGTCATTATTGATTTTATTGAGACCACCGGCTCATCTTATTTCGCATCGCTCGGTTTTCTCTGCAGCGGATTATTCAGCATATGTTGTGGAGTACTCATCTTTGGAGTGAGCCTCATGTTCAACAAAAATGACCAAGCTCCTGTCATGATACATCAACTCGGAACACATCCCATCGTCCAACATCAGGTCGAACAATCAGGAAATTCTCAACCGCCTTGGGCCTTAGGAATGGACAACGAGAATGTCGGAAAGTGATTTTTTCGTAATGTTCGGAACTTCAGCATCGTCTGCTGGATAACCGACGGGCATGAGAAGCATGGCGTGTTCATGTGGTGGTCGCCCGAGTAAATCACGGAGAAACCCCATCGGCGAAGGGGTATGGGTCAATGTTGCAAGCCCCATGTTTTGAAGGGCGGCGATGAGCATTCCTGCAGAAATACCGCATGATTCATGCGAATAATAGGTGGGTCCAAATTCACCATTGGCTCGTAAGCGTTGAGAATGGCGAAACATGACAATGAGCCATGGTGCATCGGTGATATGCTCCTTAATGTCGTCGGTGCCCAAGGGCTCGAGAACTTCAGCCCATGCTTCGGGCATTCGCTCAGCGTAAGTTTTGCGTTCTTCTTCTTCCGCTGCGGCACGAATCGCTGTTTTCATGTCTTGATTCGAGATAAGAACGAATGTCCAAGGTTGGAGGTTGGCTCCAGATGGTGCAGTTCCAGCAGTTTGAATTGCAAGTTCAAGAAGATGTAGAGGAACATGTTCTTTTGAGAAGTGGCGAACGCTTCTTCTTTTGTTCATCGTAGCGAAAAAGGCCTCCCCATCAGCTTGCATCGATTCTGTTGGTTTTTTCGACATAGAATAAGGAACCATGTCTGGACTCATACGCATTGCTACGAACTTTAGTCAATCAATGCTTTGGTGGAGTGAAGTCAGTTATGCAGTATCTGTGGCCATATCCTTGGGAAAACTTCGCAGAAGGGCCATAGCATGAAGCAGAATCGCCATAGCAATCACGGCATGAACAAATGACATCGCATCCATACCTCCGCTATACATTTCACCAAGACCGTATTGAATGACCCAGGCGCCAAAGAGTCCCCATGACATACCCTTCAATTTGCTATCTTCGGTTTTTGAAAGCATCACAAACACGGCAGTGAGTAAACACAACACCAAGCCGAGTTGTGCTGTCCACATGTGGCTGTCGGCTGTATTTGCGCTATTTTGAGAAAGTCCGGTTGAGGCTTGCCCAAAAATCATGGCAACTACACCAATGAGGCTGAATTTTGCATATTTGATCATGTTCATGTTTACATTGCTCATGGTTGCACATCTTCTTGTATGATTTTACTATATCGCAAAAAACACCGTTTTCCGTTCGTTTCAAATCGTATTGAGCAATGGCGGTGTCATGGCAGGAACGAGGCGTCATGCATTGTTTCTTTTCCTTGTCCTGTTCTTCATGCCTTTTGTCTCTTTTTCGGGTGTGGCTCCTCAGAGTGAAGAACCAATATGGAGGAGTGTCGGACTTGACCCAGAATCATGGTCCGACCGACCTGAAGCAGAAGATTCACCAATGATGCAATCATACACCGGCAATGCGGTAATCGAAATGAAAGTAAGTTATAGGGAAACTCATTTTTCTTCTCGAGAAGAGGGCACCATCATCATTGAATTGTTTGAACAATGGGCTCCAATCACCACTGAAAATATGATTCAACACGTCGAATCAGGTCTCTATGATGGTATTTTTTTCCATCGCGTCATCGATGATTTTGTGACCCAATCAGGTGACCCTGAATGCAAAGAATTGTTTCCTGCATATCCTTCAACAAGCCCACAATGCGGAAGTGGTGGAACTGGTGAAACCATCCCGATGGAACACAACGATAACTTGAGTCATGTGGATGGGGCTATTGGTATGGCTCGTTCAACTGACCCAGATTCGGCTGATTCTCAGTGGTACATCGCAGAGACGGAGGCACACAATCTTGACCCAGAAAATCGCGAAGATGAGGGATATGCAACATTTGGTATCGTGCGAGATGGCATGACGCACATTCGAGCAATAGCACGAACTCCCACATCTGACGACCTTACAGGTCTTGAAGAAGTGCAAAATCCCGCCTCTTCTGCTGGTCGACCACTGTATCAAGCCAAGATTATCTCGATGAAAATGATCGGTGTAGCCGACCCAGACGGAATCATTCGTTTTGGTGACCAATCAGAACCTCAAGAAGAAGGCTTTTTACAATCCCTGCTTGAAACTACGGTTGGCGTAGGGGTGATTGTAGCTATTGTCGTGGTTGTTGCACTTGCATATATTGGTCGAATTGACCCGCCGCAATCCATTGAAAAACAATTCATTCTCGATGCTGAACTTGATGAGGAGGTTATGGAGTGAAAAAAATCGTATATGTGTGTTTGAGTCTAATGATAATCACTGCTGGTTGCACAAATCCATCGGCAGAAAATGTGGAAGAATCTGAACAACCTTTGTCATTTTCGGCTGAGTATTTTCCAGAATGGAGCGGTGTTGACCATCTAAATCAGACTTGGACAAGTGGAGAATTCAACAATCAAACAGCATTTGTTGCATACTTTTCTGCTCCATGGTGTACGCATTGTGAACCCACTATCGATGCATACGACCAAGTCATTTCTTCTCACCACATGATGGTCTTTTCTAGAGAGAGCCGTGAGGAATATGCCGATATGCTTTCTTGGCATAATCGAACGGAAGAGAATTTGAATCGAACCATCGACCGACCATTTATTCTTTATCCATCATTGGCCGAAACAATGGATGTGCAATCAATTCCTCATGCTATATTTGTCAATGAGCAAGGCTTTGTTTACAATGTGCAAATAGGAAAAAGAACGAATTTGACTGCCATTCATGAGTTGTGGGAACTTACTCAGAAGGCCACGTTCGATGAAAACACAGGATGGAATTACGCAGAGTAATTCACATCCAAATCAAGGACGACATGCCGAATTCTCGGGGCGTACCACTTCACTTTCTCGAGATGCATTGCTGTAACTGTAACTTTCCTACCCCTGCTGATTGCAAGCGATTCAAAAAAATCAACAGTTTCTTCCACCCATGATTCAATTCGTTCTTCTTCAACATTCATGTGGATATGAAGAACACCTCCTTGTTGCTTCAAACAATCAAAACAAAGTGCCCAAACTGATTCAGATGAAGGCAGGAGGCCGAGAATACAACGGTCAGCGGTTTCGAAAAATTGTGGAAGATTCTGCAGGTTATCGCCCGCATGCACATCAACGATGTGTTCCACATTGTTTTTTTGAATGCCCCAAGACAAGCCTTGTATCGACAATGGATTGATTTCAAATGCATGTATTTTCTTTGGTGTTCCATGAACGGCAATGGGCAGAGTGTAATAGCCTACGCCAGCAAAAACATCAAGGATGACTTCATCGGTCACATCGAGTTTTGCCATCCGTTCACGTTCGGTGATATTCCCGCTCGAAAACATGACCTTTGCAGCATCAAATCCAAAATAGACCTGATGTTGTTTGAATTCCACCCAGGGATCACCAAGCAAAATCTTGACTTGGGCGTCCCTTGTGTTGTTTTTTGAAATGGGTTGTTGTTTTCCTATGGATTCCACATCGAAGATTTTCGCAATTTCAACGAAAAAACCCATGCCATGAACCACGAAAAAATCTAACCATGCCTGACCTTCGAAGGCGTCTTTGGGAAAGAGGAGAAGTTGGCCTAACCGCTCCCATTTTTCTGGCATTCCTTGTTGCAAGTTCTCAAAGGATATGTTTGCCCGCGTGGCGTACAATTGAACCAATTCTTTGAGTTGCATTTTTGGGGAGCGTTGCTTTGATTTTTTCGCAAAAGCATACTCCTCAATTTCGATTGAAGGGTCGGCTTCGAGAATTGTTTGGAGGGACGAGGAATGTTCTATTGAAGTGAGCAATGGAAAACAGATACTTTCATCGTCGATCTGAAGAGGCAACAATGTCAAATCGATGACACCAGTTTCAAGGAGAACCTCACGGACGAGTTGGGCTTTCGTCCGAAGTATTCGTACGCCATGTCGAATGGTGCTCTCTTCCACATTTCGTCCAGCATGGGAATACATTTGAAGTTCATTGCTCTCCCAATAGCATGGTCCAAGAGGGCAGGGTAGAACACAACTCAAAAATATACATCCATTTTCTATTAGGGTTATTCTTCATAGCACCAATTTTTGTTCCACTCGCTTCTGCAACGTTTGCTGAACTTTGTTCCGGTGTAGCCATGGTGACCAGTACCAGTGGTCAATGCGATGAATACGACCATGCAGATGATGAGACGCCGCTTCATCAAGAATGGATTAAGGCAGATTATCGATTCAATTTAGTTTCCACGACTGAGTTCAACTTGCAGATCACTTGGGCAATCCATGAATACAATAGAAATGCACTTGGGTTCGGTGCAGGAACTGATTTTGGAAATGAGTTGGAAGCCCAGACCGACCTTGACCCCTACGATGGAATTCCAGTCGATCTCATTCGAGAAGTGTTTTCTTGGCAACCAGACGGTGCAGCTACGCCAACAGTAGGGCAAATTATTGAGTCATCAGCGTATTCAACCATTGAATCGTCGTTAGAATCTGGTTTTGGAACAGTCCTTGATTTACAAACATCATTCCAAGATACAGTACAATTCGGAACAGATACTCTTCAATGTTCAAGCGATGCAAATGACGACTCTTTACTGGAAGGGGCAAGCGAAAGTAATGCGTTTGAACCTCCATTGTGTTTAACTGCTCAAGCAACAATTCAACTCGATTCCTCTACGTTCAATCTCTTTTCAAACGATGAATTGGATATGGAGCGGGCGTATCAAGGATTATTGATTATGGGTGCAGAGATTGAAACACCATTCTCCATTAGGGCAGAGCCTGGCATGGACGCTGTGTTCACAATTTCACCTCCTTCCTATGCAAGAATCGTGGATATTGATGATGCAGGCGAGATCATTGTGCCTGGTACTGCGTTATCTCAAGGTCAATGGTCTATTGACCATCGAGGTGCTACGATGTCAGACTCTGAACTGACCGAAGATATTTCATTCAAGGTAGCTCACCAACCTGACTCACAAACGCCAACAGTTTCGGTTCCAGAAGGCGGAAAGTCCCTCGACCTTCGTGTGATCATCGATTTAGAAGACGAATCAGCTGTGACCATTGATTTCATTGCTGGAATCTATTATCTCGAGGATACAACACTCTCCGATTGGGGAATTTCAATCTTTGAGTTAACCGATGCTGCGACCATTCCACTCATCACATCCGATGGAATTCGATTAGCCTATCACAATGGAATTATTGATTTACCAAGTTTAACAGACCAATTTCCGATTGATGATATCACAGACGGCATTGCTTCAACAGTTTCAGAATTGACCGATATTCAGATGAATCCTGCGCAATGGGTTTCATCAACCGAAGCATCCGAAATTTTCCCAGCAGCAGGAGGCCTAAATTATACCCACTCAAGTGATTGTAAAGAACCGATCTCCGTTGGAGTGGATATCAACTATTGTCTTAAGGGTTCAGTAGCAATGGATGGCTCATATCCAGTGTATTTGCGTGCTGCCAGCGAGCCATTTTCCATGCGACTTGTTGATATCATGAAAAAGAATATTGAAGATCAAACCGCCCAAGATGTCCTCACCTCAATTGACGAAGATACACTGGAACGATTGTTTAATTCAAACATTACAATCGAGACCGTCCTGCAATCGTCGTATTTGGACGCCATTGTTCCCGAGATTCTTCCAAATTCATCATTAGCCGTCGAAATTATTTTACCAAGTTGGATTCAAACCAAAGACGGAGATTCAAAAATCGTGATTGAAAAAACCGTTGAAGGCATGCAAGATACTTCAATCTCATTCATGGGCACCGACCCATACGATTGGCAACATCAAATTCTTGACGAAGATGAAAATGTCTTGTGTCACGCTGAACAGAAATCCTGTGTCATCTCTGACATTAATTTCGATTGGTCAAGTCTTGGTATTCACGAGTGGTCTCAAGCAATAAGTTTCCAATTCGCATTTGATGCGGACCTTGATATCTACAGAATCGGCATACCACTTGACAGACTTGAACGAGAAGGTTCAACCCAAGTCACCTTCCCCGCATTACCTTCTGATCTGTTGAGACTTATCATTGATATTTCGAGTCGAATGGCCCAACCCATTGAGTACGACGGCATACAACTTTGTGACTTCAATAAAACTCCTCTTGAGGTTTGTAATGAATCACTTACTTTTGTCGCTACCAGAGAAGGATTGAAAGATTTCATTGAACAAATTGGAACGTTATTGACCGATTATATCCATCAATATGCAACCTACAAAGTCGAACAAGAACTTGAGATGAATCCGAACTCACCACTCAAAGTCATTGACCTTTCTGCGTTTGAAATCAAATTTGAAATTTCAGGCATTGATGCACCTGTTGGTCCTGTTTCGGATGAAATACCACTTGGCTTTAAAATTCAAATACCCGAAGTCAATTTTAAAATTGACATCGATGCCGACCTACAAAAAGTGCAAGCTGGAGATACATCCGGTGTTAGCGTATCCATTCTCACCGATTTGATGACAGCACCGTTGTATGAATCCATGGGTGCTTTGGTTGGTGTGTTCCAATCCATACTTACCAATTCATATTTCAGTTTGCAAGGAATCACACTACCTTCTACCGATGGAGAAAGCATTCCCTACGATACTGGTTTGATAGACCCAATACTGAGTGAAGAATTTGATTTAAGTTTGAGTGGACCAATCACCATCACATTGCCAAGAGGCTTGCAACTTGTTGATGTTTCCTCAACCGCTACTGATGCGAATGGAAAGAGTTTGCTTCAAATTGAAGATGATGGTGGGCGACAGAAAATTACCTATACCATTCCTCCTGAAGTATTTCAAGATGAAATATCGTATAAAATTCACATTTCTTGGTTGTACTTTCTCATTCAATTTTGGTATTACCCCACAATTGTCCTCCTCTTGTTGTATCTGCTCATCCGTCGACGAAGGCGAAAGAAGCGAGCAAAGAAAGAACGATTGAATTCACAGTATGAAAACATCGAAAAATCCACATTGGATGATTCGTATTTCTCTGCATATGCAAGTCCATCGATGAACGAAGGTTTTGAAGCACAATCACTTGATGACTTCATCGATGAGAACTAAGAGTGTAACTCGTCATAGATACGTTGTGCTAACGATGGTCCAATTCCAGGCACGGTCTTCAAGTCGTTGATGCTGGCGTGCTCTATGCCTTTTCGACCACCAAAATGTCTGAGCAGTGTTTGCATTTTCTTTGCTCCCAAACCCTCGACGCCTTCCAAAGGATCACTCAGTTTCTCCTTCTTTCTTCGGTTTCGATGAAATGTATTGACAAATCGGTGTGCTTCATCTCTTGCGTGCACGAGAACACGCCCTCGTTTATCGAGAATAATGTCCTCTTGTGTTAATCGGTGAAGTGTTTCTTCACGCTTTGCAAGAGATGCGATGAGGAATCGGTCATGTACGCCTATTTCGGCAAGTGCATCCGTGACAAATTGAAGATGGGTTTGTCCGCCATCAATGAGAAGGAGGTCAGGCCATTCTTCTTGTCGTTTTGCCCATCGTTGAACGACTTCTTGCATCATATGAACATCGTCTGGTACATCGGTTTTGACAATGTATTTTTTGTATTCTGACTTTGTTGGGCGGCCGTTTCGAAAGACGATACTTGCACCTACACGTTGTTCTCCGAGAAATTGTGCCATATCAAAACACACAATATAATCCAGTTGTTCAATACCGAGGAGCTGTGCACCTTCATCTGCAGCACGCTGTTCAATTGAACCATTGGATTTGGCTTTCATTCTCTGCAGGCTCATCTCAGCATTTTGGTGAGCCAATTGAATGAGCGTTTTGAGGTCCCCACGTTTTGGTATTCGAATTTCGACAGATTTTTCTCTTCTATCTTGTAACCACAATGTCGTAGGTTCTCCAAGTGGAGTTGGTGTGAGAAGAAGCGATGGTGGTCGATGATGGGCATAATATTCGGATACAAACAAGGACACGCATTCTCCAATGTCCCCTCGATAGACCATTGGCCACACATCTTTGCCTTTGACAATGCCTTCATCAGCATGCAATACAACGATTGATGCGAGGTCACCCTCATGGTGGAAACCAATGGCGTCACATTGGTTGTATAGCGTGCTTGCAATGTATTGCTGGCTCGTGATTGTTCGAATGGCACGAATTTTGTCTCGAATATTAGCAGCGAGTTCAAATGCTTGCTTTTTTGATGCATCCTCCATCTCTGCAATGAGTTCCTCAAGAAATTCGGTAGCATCGCCGTTCAGAATTTTACGGACAGTTTTCACTTGTTCATCGTATGTTGTCTCTTGAACACAAGGGCCTAGACATAGACCAATATGCATGGCAAGACAACCTTGAGGTAAAAGTTCCTTACAATCACGAATCCCAAATTGTCTTCGTAAAAGTTGCATCACTTGTTTTGCAGCACCTGCATTAGGAAAAGGCCCCCAACGCTCTGAATCTCGTGGCGGATGCCGGGTGTACATTATTCTTGGATACTTTTCTTTCGTAAGGGCAAGAAATGGAAATGATTTGTCATCTTTGAGCATTGAGTTGTATCTTGGTTTGTGTTGGCGAATGAGGTCACGTTCAAGAATGAGAGCATCTTGAGGTGTTGAGGTCACGATAAAATCGATATGTGTAGATTTTTCAACCAATTCAGGAATCATGGCCCTATCGGGATTCTGTGTAAAATATGAACGAATGCGCTCGTTCAATTTCGTGGCTTTTCCAATGTAAAGAACTCTATCGTTTTGGTTTTTGAACAGATACACCCCTGGTGAACTCGGAAAATGGAGGTCATCCATGGTGACTGACACGATACATGGATAGCATCATTTTAGAAAAACATGTGTCATAGGCGTGATGAAGCCAGCCGTCTTCATCGATAGTAAACAAGGATTTGATGGAATGAATCAAACACAGGTTCGACTCCTTCGGATTCTCAATGAATTCGGTGAGTATCTTGAAAATGCTTGGGATGTGCCTCGCAGTCTTTCTCTTCCTGGGTTGGCCGAGTCAATGAATATGGTAAGGTCAGGTTTGCACAAGCCACTCAAGCAACTCGAAGAAGAAGGATACATCACCAAGAGGCTAGCACACGTTGTTGGTGGCGGGACAAGAAAAAGACAAGTGTTTCACATCACAAACCAAGGGCGAAATGCCATTGAATTACAAATCGAAAACAAGGCAACACATCTTGAGCCCTCGGAAGTTGCTGACCGACAAATTTCGATATTTGGAAGGGAAGAATTCATTCAAAAGAGCCTCTCTCATCTTGAAACAAATTCAATCCTCGCAATTGGTGGTATGTCTGGCATTGGCAAATCAGCGGTGTCAAGACAAATATCCAGTCGATTTGCTCAATCGCCGTTACCAATTCGAGTTGTTGATCTCCTCGAAGGAACAGATGCCGCCGTAGCATTCTCTACATTGTATCAGGAACAAGAAATTTTACCCCAATCAATAGATGGGATCTCCGAATTTTTCAACCTTCAAGATGGCGGTCAAGTGTTCATCTTTGATGACTTCCATCTTGTATCTCCACGACATCAAAAAAAGATGTTCACATTGATTGAATGTTGTGCTTCTGTTGATGGCAACGTTGTTCTCATTGTGGGCAAGAAACCAATGAGTATACCAAAAAGTGTTGAAATCTTTACCCTTGATGCTTTGGATATAACGGATGCAGTTATGCTCTTGGATGAATCTATACCACTGGATGACAGAACAAAGATTGCAACATCATTAGGGGGCCATCCGTTTGCATTGATGCTGTATGAACAGGGGTTTGAATTGCCTGAAAAACAAGGAGATGTGCAATCATTTTTTGAGAAATCAATTCTTGATGGTCTATCACAAGATGAAGCAAATTTAGTCGCAATGCTCAGTTTACTGCCGCAACCCATCTCTGTCGAACTTTCTCCCCAAACTGAACACATTTCAAAATTGGATGATGCAGCATTGCTTAAATGGACACAATTTGATTCGACATTTGAATTGCATCATTTCGTTCGAAATGTGAAAAAGGCAATGTTAAGCGAAGATGAAGTACGAAGTTTTCATCAAGCCTATCTTCAACATCTCGATACGATTGAAGCTCACGATGACCTTGAAATGCTCCGATTGTATCACTTGTTGAACAGTTGTAATCTCCAAGACATTGGAGAAATATTGGAAGGTCATTTTGATGCTATTTTACCAGGAAAGAGCCATCAATTAGCTGCATTGTTTGATTCGATATTAGAGCAACACCAAGAACATGAACTACTGAATTACTATGCAGCTTTGACCGCACTGGAAAGAAATGAAGTAGAAGAAGTCGAGACGAAGTTGCAATATCTTAATCCCCAATTAAGAAATGAAATTGAGTATCAGTTTTATCTTCAAACAGGAAAACAAAAAGAGGCAAATCAAATTTTAGAGCAGAGAATTGAAAGCGAAGAATCGCCGATTGGCAAAAACAGAATGTTATTGTCGGGTATCATCCAACGAATGGAAGATCGATTGTTTGATGATACAAAAGCAATGGATTCCTCCGATATTGAACGATTGATTGAAGCGATTCATTTACCAGATGGCCCTGCAACACGGGCAGCTACACTTGTGAGTATCGCAATGATTAAACACGCACTCGCAATCTATAGAAAAGAGTATATTAAGGCCGAAACAATTCGAAAACAACTCACAGACTTATCACATGAGAGCGATGTTCTTGTTCAAACACTTGGGTACAGAAGCACATTATCTCAAATCGGAAAACACGAATTTGATTCTATCCTTGTAGATTGTTTGGAGTTTTGTAAGCGTTTACAACATTCAACCCATAGATTAGGCCTGCTCATGACGTTAGCAGAAACATCTTTTGAATTGCAAACAGATCATACTGAGGAAATCCTCAATGAGATTAATCAAGAAGTGAAACAACCCCATTCGATATCAAGTCACCGAATAATGGGGCGTTGGTGGTATCTTCACTCCAAAGTACATCCAAAATCGAGACTGATGGGGCTGAGAGAGGCTTCCACGCACTTTCGAATTGGAGGATGTACAGAAAATGTCAAATCGATACAATTGAGAATCCATCGATTACTTTGATGTTATAATTCTGCTCCAATGAGCGTTTTTGTATCTTGGATTCCAGGGATTGGTCGGATTTTTTCGACAATGGTTGTTGTTAACATCGATTCATCATCTGCTTGGATACGAGCGATGATGTCATATTCTCCAAAAAGCATCCAATGGTTTGTTACATATTCTATCGAATCCAATTGAGCAAACACATCTTGTTCTTTTCCCGGTTCGGTCGTGATTAAAATAAATCCAATAGCCATAACATCACCTATACTGCAATGAGTGTTCTTGTTTCTTTTACACCCGGGATTTGTCGAAATTTGGATAATAACAGATTTGTGAGTGTTTGAGAGTCCTGTGCAGAGACGTGGGTAAGCAAGTCAAATTCACCATACAAAGCGTGAACTTCAACCACAAATTCATCGTCGAGCAAACTCAAGTACACCTCTCGTTCATGACTTGGTTCGGTCTTGAAGAGAATAAATGCTTCAGGCATACTTTTCGCAAACGACATGAGGTCTTATTGATTTTCCCTTCATTCCTCATTGTTCAAATTGGAAAAATAGTGTTCGAAACCATAGAACATGAATGCGGTGAATTCAATAGGTAAGTCTTGATAGGTAAAGTATGACTCGCTTGGAGTTGAAATCCCGGGGAGTATTTTTCTTCATTTTCATCTTGTTATGTTCAATTTTTCCAGTTGGTCAACATATGCCCAACCTTGAAGAATCGATTGAATTTGAAACACAAGGTAGAGCTCAGACTGTTTGGAGTGGAACTCAAACCCTAAACTCAAACTATTACATCGGAATTGCAGATGAACTCATCATTCAATCATGTACTACAGTCTCATTTGACGGAGGCGTTCGAATTTATGTCGACGGTCGAATCACCATCGAAGGCACGACAACTTGCCCAGTCGTATTCCAAGCCTCGTCAACCGCCACAAGTGGGCACGAGGGCATTCAATTCAATTCCACATCGTATGGAAGAGGCTCAGTCATTCAAAACCTGACAATATCAAATTCAGTCTATGGAATCACGATCTATGGTAGCAATCCTGTTATTGCAAATCTCACCTTAAACAATCCACAACGTGTAGGTATCGATATGTTCAATTTCGCCTCGCCTCAATTGAAAAACATCCTCATCAACGAGGCTGGACAAAATGTGCCGTTCCAGAACGATTGGCGATACGGATTGGGCATTTCAGTAGGTGCAGGTTCTTCACCCATTATTGACCAAGCGACTATCTCAAACGTTCAAACCCGCGCATTGAATATTTGGGGTTCTTCTGGCGGATTGTTTCGAAATTTGACCATCGACAATGCTTCTGGTTCCAATTGGGTTGCTGCTGCGGGCATTTGGGTTGAGGATAGTCAGCCACTACTCACAGATGTTCAAATTGACAAATCAGATACTGGGATTATTATTCGTCATATCACAGACGGAGGTTACACTCGAGCAGTGGTCAAAAATGCCGTCATCTCAAACTCAATGTTTCGGGGCGTATATGTTGACAAAAATGACCATTCAAACTACACCAATTACGAAACTGCTGATTTTACGAATTTAACCATCATCGGCACAGGGACGAGTGGTGCGAAAACGCCCGGTATTGCCTTCGCAGCCCTTGAAGTCAATGCCACAGGGGCATGGTTTGAAAATACACTTGTGGAAAATTCAGATGCTGTAGGCGTTCGTTTATACTTCGTCGATTCATCCACGACATTTCGAAATTTGACCATTCGAGACTCAGGAGAATCAGGTGCTGGAGCACACGAAGCGGGCTTGTCCGTGAGTTCGACATTCTTTGCTCCACATTTCGATGGTTTGGAAATTTCTGGTTCGGTAGGCTCGGGTATTGTTGCTGCTTCTGGTGGAGCAATGCAAGGAACAAGTTGGTACTTACACAATAACACAAAGCATGGATTTGAGTTGACCCGGTCCTCTGTCATCGTCGATGGGATGACTGTTGAGAACAACGGATTTTCAGGGGCAAGGGTTGATGATGCGAGAGCTGTTGAATTCTTCAACCTCACAAGTCAATTTAACGGTGCACTCGGTTCCTCAGCTATTGAATCATCAGGAATTGTTTACACAAAATCAAATGATTTAGAAAGCAGTTCCGGAGACGTCCGCTGTCAATCCTGTGTCTTTCGAAACAATGCAAGACACGAAATATATTCCGAAGATTCTGTTGATTTGTGGTTGGAACAGATATCCGTTGAGAGTTTGAATATGAACGACCCTGCCATGGTCTTCGACAATACGGGGCTAACTCTAAGCTCCCAACAAGGTCAATTTCACCTAAGCAACATCGATATTCACCAAGAACGAAACTTTCTCACGGGCCAACCTGCACTTTTGATTGTAGGTGCAGCGGCAAGCATCGATGGTTTGGAATTTAGTGGAAATCATTCTGGGATGTTTTGGGATGGATCGAACAATGGAAATCTTCCGTCTTCGATTTCAAATGCAAACTTTTCTGGATTTGACTGCGCAGAATTTGAAAACCATTCATATCTCTCTGGAATGTATAATTCATGGTCCAGTACATGTTTAGGTGGATTATCTTTTGTGGATTCCAATGTCAACTGGTCGTATGCAACAGATTATTCACAGACAACCCCGCTTTCCCTCGTTCGAAGCCAAGTAAGATTTCATGAATCAACTGATATTGCGTATTCCACCGCGACATACCTTGAAAATTCTTACATCGATGTTGCCCATGACTTGATGATTTGGGTTCAGAACAACTACTCAAATGGAATTCCTTATGCTTACACGAGCACTGAATTTGACCAATTCAACGTCAATGCAACACTGTGGACAAGCGAGTTAGGTACTGTAGAGTTGAATAATTATGTATCTTCAAGGTGGTCAACCTTGGGCAACTCGGGAGCGACAACAGTCACAGTGGATTGTGGATTTGATGGAGTTTCAAATTCAACTTCACAATTGTTTCAACAATCAATGATCATGTATTGTATTTTGCCCATTGAAAATCAACCGCCGTACTTGCGTTGGGCTTCTCCGCTTGAGGACAGTGTTTATCCTTCAAATGCTGAAGTGTTGTTTAATGCAAGCGGTACATTCGATATCGATGATGATGCCTTAACCTTCTCTTGGACAAGCTCAATTGATGGTGATATTCTATCGAGTTGTACTGGTTCTTGGACATATCCAAATGGACCAGAACACGGAGTTTCATTTATTGCAAACGGAAATGATGCATTTAATTGTTCATTATCTGATGGAATACATCTCATCACACTTGAAGTGTGCGACGACACTGGACAATGCGTCAACGCTTCGAGAATAATCGAACTCGTGAATACACCTCCAATCCTTGTCTACGAGTTCAACCCATCCCTCGATGCATGGAATGAACTTGTGATGCCTCAAACCGGCACGTTGACCATCAACACTTCAGGAACTTACGACCCCGAAGACGACCCAATTGCTTGCATGATCAGTTTTACAGGATATAATCGGCAAGGGCCAGGTTGGAGTAATGCGTGGGTTTGTCCTGAAGAATTGGGATGGGATTTTGACCATGTTGACGATGACCCGCCCCCAGTTTTCCAACTTCATGTTACTGTCTGGGATATCGCTGGAAATGTCGTCGAATTCACAACCAATGTTCGCCTTTACAATGAAATCCCTGAGCCGATGTTTTCCTTACAACGAGATTCAAATTTGAGTGAGAGTTTGATTACATTTGACGGTTCCCTTACCGTAGACCCTGAGGGAGACGGATTGGAAATCACATATTCATCCAACCTCGATGGCACTCTTGCAGTTCTCGAAGATGGGACGACAAGTTGGTCCGGATATCTCTCAAGAGGCGTTCATGTCATAACGATGCAAGTCAAAGATGACAGGCCAGAACATGTCAATCAATCAAGAACAACATCGCAACTTGTAACGGTAGAAAATTCACCTCCTCGGGCGGTGATTGAACCATTTGAAATGGCATCGTACGATTCTTCAGAGTTGATATGGTTTTCATCCAATGGTTCGGGAGATTTCGATTCCGCTTGTGATACGTTCCCAATCGATGGCCAATTCCATTGTGCTCCATTTGAACCTGCTTCCGGTTCAGAGTTCCTTATTGTGACCTGGACCTCTGATCTCGATGGCAGGCTAACGCCAGAAGGAGAAGATTGGTTGTATTTCGATGGCCGGTTGAGCGCTGGTACGCATACAATTACACTGAGCGTTGATGATGGCATTCATGAACCAGAAACGGCTACAACACAGGTAACGATTACACCTTCAGCACCTGTCATTCGAATAAGTACACCCGAGAATGGTGAAGGCTTTTTGTCATCTGACTCCATTCTACTCGACCTTCGAGAAAGCAGAGATTATGATAATGATGAATTCACATTTTCTTTACGCTCAAATCTGCTCACAGAACCAATTCTGCTCAATAGTTCAACTGCATCGATTCACTCAATTCAACTAGGTCATGGAACGCATGTGTTGACCATACTTGCGATTGATTCAACAGGGATGGAGCGCACTGAATCAATTGAAATCACAATCTTTGAATCCGACCCGATTGCCAAAATTGAACAGCCCACAAATCGTATGTCAATTTCACCAGGTGGAGATATCATACTTGAGGAGGCATCCATCGATGCGGATAATGATTTAGTTCAAAGGGAATGGCGATTATGGAATTCAAGTTCGGGTCAATACCAAGTTATTTCGACAAATTCGATTGATACCATCACAGGTTATGCACCCGGAGAATATCACATATCATTGTATGTTGAAGATAGTCGTGGGCGTTACGATGAACAACATGTCAACATCACATTGCAATCCAGTGTTCCTCGCTTTGACCAAGATTCTTTGGATATCAGCAGTATGAAGTTTATCACCGGGGAAAAATCGACCATCAAAGTTTCAATCATTCTTTTTGATGCCGATGGAACAACGAAAGATGTGAGGATGAACATCACCTTTGGCATGCAAAATTGGGAGGCTCAGATGCAGCCGACGGGCGTTGACAATCGCTGGGAAGGGTCTATAGAATGGATACCACAAAAAGAGGGTTTGCCATTCTTGAAAATCATCGCAACCGATGGAGAGGGGCAAAATGCGAATGTAGACATCATTTCAAGAACGCTTTCTGTAGAAGACGGTGAGGACTCATCCTTCAGAACTATTCTGGTAGCCGTAGGCTCAGGATTAATTTTGACATTCCTCATCGTCATGTTCGTCTTGAAAAGGCGAGCCAAACTTGCAGATATTGACTCAATGATCTCTTGGGAGGCATTCAGAAATCCACAACCTCAAAAAGAAGTTCCAGAGTTGGACAACGCTGAAACTGATGAAGATGAAATCTTACCAGCGATGGTTGATTTGGACGATTTATGATTTCATTGTTCAGGCAAATTTTTGTTTAAAGAATCAGGGTTAGAATCCCGTCCTCCCCAAGGTGTTAAGGTTCTATGAAGGCCGAGACGTTTTGCGAATAAGAATCTCAAATTTTTCCATCCATCGCCCCAAGTGTGAATCTCCGCCTCACCTACACGGGGTCGATATGGCACTGAAATCTCGACCGCTTTTTTCTTTCCAAGATGTTTTCTTGCAAGAATTTTCATCTCTTCAGAAAGAGGCATTCCATCGTTCGTTGGCCTCATTTTTTCGTCTTTAAATATTGATTTGCGAAACACCCACATGCCCGATTGAGAATCCTTGAATCCATATCCAAACAAGACCCTAGCGGTAAAAGAGAGCACCCAATTTCCAAATCCGTGAATACCAGACATTGAGCCTTCTTCTGCGAGGGTAAGTCTGTCGCATGAAATGAAATCTAAATCATCATCGAGCAAACGTTCGACGAGTTTAGGAATCAATTCTGCAGGGTAGGTGCAATCAGCATCTAATGTGACAATAATGTCGTTTGTCGCAACATCAAATCCGGTTCGATAGGCTCTTCCATACCCTCTTCTGTCTTCCAAATGAACTCGAATACCTTTGTCAAGTGCTATTTTTCTTGTTGCATCGGATGAATTGCCATCAACGATCATGATTTCGAGGTCTTTGCACCATCCGCGAGGAATTGAATCGATGGTCATTCCAATCGCTTCTTCTTCATTTCGTGTTGGAAGAAGAACGGTCACGGACACCGGAAGGACTGCGGCCATGGTTTCGTGCAAAGCTTGTATTATATTGAATCAATGCAAGAAATCCACGTTCTTTTTCGGCGTCAATCCATTGGTTTGAAGGCGTGAACACCCTCCCATCGGATGTGCATATTGCCATCGTTGCAGGGGAATATCCACCGCGTTGGGGTGGGATTGGTTCTGTTGTTTACCATCTAGCACACCATTTTGTTGATATTGGTCATGAAGTATCAATCATTACAAGAAAACACTCCTCGGCCATTCCTACCCAAGAGGGTGTAAAGGTCATTCAAGTGCCTTGGACACCACTTCCGATGGCATTTACCCGGTCGTATGGTAGAAATGCAAAACGTGCTCTTGTCAAACTTCACCAAAAAAGTCCCATCGATGTCATACATGCACACCTTCCTCTTGTTTCATGGACCCGGAGGGAGTATCGATTTTTACAGAGGAATATAGCACCAGTCGTATCAAGCCTTCACGGATCGTGGCTTGGAGAACGTGAAGGCATTCGTAGGGCTGCAAAAGCAAAAGAATCTGCGATTTGGCGAAACCCAAATGACACAGCGATTTGGCTTACTGCGAAATGGTACGCAAAATACGAGCGTGCTGGAATTTTGGAATCCGCAATGTGCGTTGCAAATTCTCAATCCACAAAAAGGGAGTTTGAACAATGGTATCGTCCTTCACCCACGTTTTCATGCGAAGTCGTGCTATGGGGCTGCGACCACTTGTTCTTCAGGCCACCAAACATAGACCATGAAGAAGAGCAACAGCGGCATGAAGAGATACGTGAATTTTACAAATGTGGCGACGAAGACGCACTTTCGTATTTACCGACCACCAAAACCCCGATGCTTCTCGCTGTTGGAAGACTGGTTGCAAGGAAAGGATACATGACACTGTTGCGGGCGATGCCCGAAATACTTCGTGAGCACCCCTCTGCTGTCCTTGTGATTGTGGGGCGAGGCCACATGAAAACCTCACTTCAAAAAGAAGCAAAAAAATTAGGAATTGAGTCGTCCATCAACATTCAAAGTTCATTATCATTTCAAGACTTAGCACAGCATTTTCGCTCTGCAGACCTTGTCATTTATCCATCATACTATGAAGGACAAGGTTTGATTCCACTCGAATCATTGGCGAGTGGAACGCCAGTGGTCACCGTGAACCAACCACCGCTCACAGAAATGATTGATAAGAGCGTTGGAGGATTATTTGAAATGGGCAATCCTGATGATTTAGCACGTATTGTTTGCTCCACATTATCGAATCATGAACGAGGGATACAAGCCCAAAAAGGACGTCAACGAATTCTTGACAACTATACCTATGAACATAATGCTGAGGCGTTCGAGAAGATCTTTGAAAAAGTAATCGCTCATTATTAAGAAGCGGGTTGTAAAAATCGTGCTCTTAACTTGAGATAGTGAATTCGGACCCACAACCTAAGTTTGTTTCGAAGGGATATACCAAGTCTAGTTGAGAAAATATCACCAGACCGTCGAAGAACTTCTTCAAAAATTTGAACATAGGCATCCATCATAATTTGAGGTTGGATACGAGCTCTTGGTTCAAGAAAGTCAAAGAGGTGTTGTGCTGACTCCTGGTGGCGGCGAACGATATCTAAGTATTCGAGAATGAACGCTTTCCAATTTTGCATTTTTGCGAGTTTTGGGTTGTGTAAATCTTTTACATCGATGTTGTACTCGGCAAGCACTCCTACAGGCAAATAAATTCGACCTCGCTCGAGGTCCTCATTGACATCACGAAGGACATTGATGAGTTGCATTTGGATGCCAAGGTCAATAGCATGCAATCGTGCTGACCTGTCTTCATATCCATAAATTTCAATGAGCACTAATCCTACAGCTGAGGCAACTTTGTAGCAATATGCTCGAAGTTCATCCCAGGTGTTGCATTGAACATGAAAGAGGTCATCTTCCATGCCTTCAAGGATGGTTTCAAAGTCTTGAAGGCGAATTGGGTATTTCGCAAAGACATCTTGAATAGCAATGAATACAGGATGTGCATCTTGAGTAATTTCCTGCTTACTTGCTTTGATGAGATGCTGTCGAATCGAAACGAGAGCCATAAGCCTCGAAAAATGAGTTTGTTCATCATGGGCTGGAGCTTTACCAGCATGGATGGATCGAATGATTTGGTCTCGTTCTTTGGTATCGAGCAAAAGTTGCTCATCTGCGTGAATCGAAACTTCTTCGTCACCATCAACGATGTCGTCAACCCAACGGCAGAGCGCGTATACGGCATGAACAGCTTTTCTCTTTTCGTTTTCCAAGGCTGAAAACGAGGAGTAGAATGTAGTTGAGGCATTCCTACAGATGAATTCACAATGTGCATACGCTCGGTCAAGTTCAATTTGTTTCATATGTTCCCCTCAACTACTTGAAGGAACTGTGTTTCCTTCCTTGTTCTTGATTTTTTGATTTGTTGCAGGGCGTGAACTCCTTTTCCTACTTTCAAACCAAGTATCGACGCCATTCCAATCTGGTTCGATTCCAAGGCTGTCGAGAATGAGTTTTGCCGAAATCCTCGCAGATTCGTAAATCACAGGTAGGCCGCTGCCGGGGTGAGTGCCTCCTCCTACCAAATACAAATTTTTGATTTCGTCAAATTCGTTCTTTGGTCTTCTCCAAAGCATTTGGTCAAGTCCATGTGCTAAATTGAACACAGCACCTCGGTAACAGTGCTCTCCCCAATCCTCAGGAGTGATGATTAACTCTGTAGCGATGTGATCCCGAATACCTTCAAAGCCGAGTTTGTGTTCGATTTGATCAAGGATTCTTTCTCTGAATGCGTCTTTTTCTTTGGACCAATCTATGTTTTCGTGAATGTGAGAGACAGGCACCAAGACATACACTGTTGAACATCCATCTGGAGCGAGTTGTGGGTCTGTTACACATGCGTTTTGAACATACACCGAGGGGTCATCCCACGTGAGTCTGTGATGTTTTTCGATGTCTTCCAAATTGTTGACATAATCCTTTGAGGCATAGATTTGGTGATGAGGCAAATGATTGAATGATTTGTTGACGCCAAGATACATCATAAACGTCGAGCATGAATACTTTTTGTGGTCAATTTTCTTATTCGACCATTTCTTACGAACTGAATCGGGGAATAGAGTTGTCATGCCTTGTGCGAAGTCAGCGTTCATCACAACTTTATCAGCGTAAAATCCACCATTTGGAGTTCGGACACCAAGGATTTTTTTGCCGTCCATGATGACGCCTTCGACAGTTTCGCCCATGCGGAATGTTACGCCGAGTTCAGTTGCAATTTCTGCCATTCTTTTTGATACGCTTCCCAGACCCCCGAGAGGATGGAAAATTCCGTATTCATATTCCAAAAAGGCGAGCATTGTGAAAAGACTGGGACAGTTAAATGGAGACATGCCCAAGTACTTGGTTTGAAATGACATGGCGAGCATAAGCCTGTCATCGTCGAATAATTTCATCAAATCTTTTGCTACGGTTCGCTGAGGACGTAGTACCTTAGCAACCCGAAGTGCTCTCTTCGAGACCAAATCTGAAGGGCCATACCATGGTTCTTGTAAGCACGCACGAGATTTATCGAGTTTTGAGCGGTTGTCAAGAACGTACCGTTCAAACGCTTTTGCATTCTTTTCTCCCGATAGGTCAGCGATGCGTGAACGCATTTCATCCAAATCACTTGTACAATCCAGCGAACCACCTTGACCGAAGATGAGACGATAATTCATCTCAAGTTTGTGAAGTTTCAATTCTTCGTGTGCATCAAGTCCTATAGCTTTGAAAATATCTTCAATGACTTCGGGAAAGTGAAAAAATGTTGGCCCCAAATCAAACTTGAAGCCATCTCTTTCGAACACCTTGTTCCTGCCTCCGACACTTTTTGCTCGTTCAAAAACCGTAACATCAACGCCTGCTTTTGCGAGCAATAATGATGCGGCAAGGCCACCAGGACCCGCACCGATGATGGCGATTGAAGGTTTTTTGCTGGTGGACATAAGCATCACGTGGTTGAATTTGGTTTTAAAGTAGGGTTTTGTTCCATCTTGGATGAATTGGCGTGAAATGTCGGAGGGATAATTGTATTGACGTCAATGAGTGAAGCAAATTCATCGAGATATGGTCCCATCGAACTGATCAAATCGACGTCGGGATACCCTTTGAGTACCATTCCATCCATGTACATTAGGGACCGAATGATTGGAAATGCTTCCTCGCCAAAGGCACAACCAGCGAGGACAGCAGCTTTGACGGTCTTCATCATCTGTTCTGTGAGAGAAACTTCGCTTACGGAAGTACCGACAAAACCATCGTACAACTCAAACATCGAATCGTAATATCGCTTGAGTGCCTTTTCAGAAGGAGGCGTTCCTGCCATGGTCAACATTGCATCAAATGCGTTCTTCAATTCTCCTTTGGCAAGATAATAGAAAAATCCGAACAAGGCGTTTCGCACATGTTCAGGTGCTTCACAAATCGCACCCGTGTCAATAAAGGTAAACACTCCGTCATCATCCATCATCGCATTTCCTGGATGAAGGTCACCATGGAACGACCCAATCCCGAACATGTATGCACCATGAATGCGAAAGAGTTCTAACATATCCTCCCAAGCCATTGATTTCGATTCAAGTCGCTGCTCAAGAGTAGGTGCTTCAATTCTTTCCACGACGAGAATTCTTTCGTTTGACAATTCTTTCCAAATTTTTGGAAATTTCAATTTTGGCATTGGAAATGTATCGACATACTCATGTGCGATGGATTCAAGTTTTTCCTTGCCAGAAATTTCATTCATGAGATTAAGTTCTCGCAGGGTGTAATCCTCGATGTGAGATAGCAACCCAATTGGGTTTCCAACCTTCCTCAGCTTTGGGCGAAGGAATAAACCGATTCGAATCCATCTTTTCATGCGTTGAACATCTTTTCGAAATGACCGTTCAAAATCCGATTTGATGATTTTGACAACAACTTGTGAACCATCCTTGAGTTCTGCATTGTGGATTTGTCCAATACTTGCAGCTGCAAAAGGTTTTTTCTCTATAGAACGAAAGTTTGAGAGAAAGTCTTCGTTTGAATGTTTGTTGAGGAGTTTCTGAGAATCTTCTTCTGGAATTGTAGCTGCTCGGCTGTAGAGTTGTTGAAGTTCTATACAGCGCTGGGGATCAAGCAAATCGGGACGTAGGGCAAAAATTTGACCTAATTTAACTGCCAGCAGACCCATCGACTGAATCTTGGTGATGTTAACAGGTTTCTTTCCGGTAACCTCTCGATAGAACCGGATGAACGTGAGAAGTTTCATGAAACCAAATCCCCGTTCCAGTATTTGAATCTCCGTTTTTTCTAGTCAGACAATTCTTTTGGGGGGGTAGATTGGCGATGGATGATGTATCTCCATAAATCGTTTTTATCATCTGAACCTTTGACTCGTTGTATAACAACATTTGATTCTTTGGTAAAACGAGTGGACAATGCTCCTTCGATGATGCCATCATCCATTTCCCACATCGGAAGAGCATCGACATCATCAATTGGAGGGTGATTGAGCCCTACTCGCACATAGAAATCGGGGTCGACCTCATAATCAAGCGTACCTAAGCCAGCATATTCCCACCAATCCATCATTTCATCGAGAAATTCGATATCGTTTTCAATACCTCTCAATGAAAATGCAATCTCTTGGCCGACACGATTTCCAATTTGACGTAACATCCTTGAGATATCGATGCCCAATACTTTCAAATTGGATAATTTTCCCTCAGAAAGCTTTCTTCTCGCTTCATTCACTTCATGACCAGCGGCGAAAAAGGCATCAGGATCGAACGGGGTGTCTTCTTCGGGTAATTCACCATCAAAACCTAAAGCAATTGATACATTCTTCAAAAACGAACCTTCACCAATTGTTAAACGGAGAGGGTCATTGATTTGATTCTCAGTAAATCTTGCGACTGCAGTTTCAAAAGAGACTGCTCCTTCCCAAATAGCGTCAATGAGGTTGAGGTGTGCCTCTGTGAAAGGCCCGGATTCAATGATGAGTGCAGCATCATCTTTGCCTCTGCCAACGGGGTTGTCCTCAATATTGAGGTATTGAACAACTTCTTTTTGGTCCATGACAAACCCGAGGGAATCCAATTCGTCTGAGTGGCGAACTTCGATATCATGGTGCAATTCGTTGAAGAAACGAATCGTTCTTCCATCGAGGTGGGTAATGATTTGGACGACGACGCCTTGAAGGGCTGCTGTGTTCACCGCGTCTAATGCATCAGGATTCCGGCACAAATGTAAGATTCCAAATTGTCCAAGGAGGAGAATCAACTTTTCTTCTGCTTCTGTCGCCATTTTTCGAAGTCTGCTGTATATATGCGACCTTTCTTTGAGGACTGCAAAGCGAGGGTCATCAATATCTCTTCGTTTCTTTTCGTAAGAAGGAGTTTCATGGCTTATGTTCTTTGAAAGGTCTTCAAAACCTTCAACCAAACGACCCAACTGTTTTTTTCTTGCCTCAATAATGTGTTCCATCGCTTCATCAACTGTGAGACTTGAGAACAGCATCGGTCGATCTGCTGTAGCGGTGACAATTCCCATTTCTTGTAAGCGAGAAAGGCTATTGTATGCATCCAGTCGAGTTGTATTGAGTTGTTTAGCAAGTTCAGACGCCTTCATTTTTGGGTTTGAACCAAGGATCATGATTGAACGTACTTCACGTTCGCTGAGGCCAGCTTCGATAAGCAAATCTTGCCACATTCAATCGCCTCCAGTGACAGTTGAGAGGCTTGCGAGGATGTTTGCAACATGCTTCCTTGGTCGAAACAACCAATCGTATACGTATTTGATGGTGTTATCAGGGCCAATGATAAACGAAGATTTGGAAGGAAATTGACCGATGTGAAGTGGAACATTGAATGCTTGGCCCACTGCACGCTCCTCATCAGCAAGAAGGAGGAATGGTAGGTCGCCTATATTTTTCTTAAATTTTGATAAATCCTCTATAGAACCTGGGCCAATGCCCACAACTTCACAACCAGCTGATTTGAATAGATCATATTGTTCTTTGAAGGTTAAACAACCTCGCTTGCACGTCGGAGACCCGTGACGTGAGTAGAAGAATAAGATTCGCCATTTGCCGTGAAGTTCACTGCTATCAAACATCGTTCCATCATCTGCTTGCAAAACAAAATCAGGTGCTTTCTGACCAATGAGTTGATTCATTTTTTCCCATCCCTCGGTCTACAATAAATGACCCATGCGCTTCGCTTTCGTGCTTAAGTATGTTATGTTTTGCTTGCATTTTCCTACAATAATTGGCACGCGATTTTGGATTTGAATGCCTTGTTCGAGAAGTTGAAACCGCTTATCTGGGTTATTTGTCATGAGATTAATCTCTGTGAAGCCAATCGATTCCAGCATCGTGGCAGCAAATTCGTACGTTCGCCCGTCACCAGGTAAACCAAGTGCAAGGTTGGCATCGAGTGTATCAAAACCTTCGTCTTGCAGAGCATACGCTTGCATTTTTGCAAATAATCCGATTCCTCGTCCTTCTTGTCGGAGGTACACAATTGCTCCTCTACCGTGCTCTTGGACGGCTTTCATCGACTCTTCAAGTTGAGGTCCACAGTCACACCGCAAGCTGCCGAAAGCGTCTCCAGTGAGGCACTCTGAGTGAATTCGAACCAAAGGCACATGGTCATCGTTTCCTTCAAGATAAAGCAATGCATGTTCTTTGTCATCGACGGCATCGTAGAATGCACGAATGCGAAATGCACCGAACTTTGTAGGTAGCATGGCGTCTGCATTTACGGAATTTCTTTGTAGTGTGGGCTGAAGCATATTGTTAATTTTTTCAATTCAAATATAAACTCTCGTCTTTTACCATCTTGGCGTTAAACTGTTGTATATAAACAATCGATATGTAGAAGATAACATGTCGTCCTTGATGTGCGATTTGGGCGTTGCAGCCCGTGTTATCATGGATGGACGCATTCTTTTGGTCCAAGAAGCAAAGGGTCCATTTGAAGGAAAATGGGGGCTTCCAAAGGGACATGTTCATTCGGGTGAAACACCTGAAAAAGCGGTACTACGAGAATTGATGGAAGAAACAGGTTATTCGGGTCAAGTGTTGGGGCTCGCAGGATTAAGAACAACTCATCGACGAGAACAAAACGCAATTTTCCTCACTTTTGATGTCGCAATTGGCCAAGAACAATTCGGCTATGATGATTCGGAAATTCGTGAAATTCGTTGGTGTTCACTTTCTGATGTAAAAAGTATGGACTTCATTTCAGAGACCATGTATCAACTTGTATTGCACGGACTATTGAAGAAACAATCCACAATTCCATTTAGAATTCCTTTATCTCGACGTGGAGAAGATTATCATGTCTATTCAAGTGATCATGTTCTCCAACTTGCAAAAGAGGTGAAGATGTGATTTCAGAACATCGAGTTCGCCGCTTTGGTGTGAGGAAAGATGTGAATTCATGTGTTGTTTATTGGATGATTTCAGCGCGAAGAACCACATTTAATCATGGATTAGAGCATGCTATTGAATGTGCCAAGAAAGAAAATTTACCACTTGTCGTTGTGGAACCCCTTGCACTCAAGCATAAATGGACCAACGACCGTTTTCATACATTTGTCATTCAAGGTATGCTTGAGAACAAATCTGCGTTTGAAAATTCTGGAGTTGCCTACATTCCATATGTTGAAACTAAACCAAAAGAAGCAAGTGGGCTCTTGAAAGCATGGATGGAATTTGCAAAAATCTTGGTCATCGATGATTACCCAACCTATCATCCCAAAAAGGTCATAGAGCATGCGATTTCATACAATTCGTGCGAAATTCACTGTGTAGATTCAAATGGTTTCATTGGTATGCACTCTGCAGATAGAGATTTCACCACAGCATACTCGCTGCGAAGACACTTACATAACACAATTCTTCAACACATGCAAGATTTTCCATTCCGAGCACCACTTAAGCAAGCCCAAGACCTTCCTGAAATCGAACAATCGAAGATTGAAGAGGTTTTTTTGAAATCCGACACTCCAATGACGCCGTATGAGTTTTTGTGGAGGGCGAGCCAAGGTGACGAAATAGGTAAAGAAGCACTCTCTGTACTTTCTATCGACCACAATGTGACTCCTGTCCCCCATCTTAAAGGCGGTCAAAAACAGGCACATGAATTGTGGATGGATTTTTTTGAAAACAAATTGTTGAGATATCATGAAGACAGAAACCATCCCGAGTTAAATGGGGCAAGTGGATTATCTCCATATCTTCATTTTGGACACATAGGTGTACACAAAATACTCTCAGATATATTCAGAAAGTATCATTGGGACATCTCAAAAATTCAACCACCAAACGATGGTCGAAGGTCAGGCTGGTGGAACCTTCCACATCCGATAGAATCATTCCTCGACCAGATCATAACTTGGAGAGACCTTGGCTTTATCCATTGTGCACGGGACCCGCTCCATGCATCGTATTCTTCCTTACCAGATTGGGCAAAAACAACATTGTCCGAACACATGACCGACAAGCGTGAATATGTTTACTCGTTTGAGCAATTCGAGAATGCTGAAACGCATGACGACTTGTGGAATGCTGCACAAAATCAGCTGAAATCAGATGGCGTGATTCAGAACTATCTTCGAATGCTGTGGGGAAAGAAAATACTCGAATGGACGCCAGACCCTCAAACTGCAATGGAAATTATGATTGCCCTCAACGACAAATGGGCATTGGATGGCAGAGATCCAAACTCATACACTGGCATCGGTTGGGTGCTTGGAAAATTCGATAGGGCCTGGAATGAACGTCAGGTATTTGGAAAGATTAGGTGTATGACGACCCCATCGACCAAGCGAAAGTACAGCACAAAAAATTACATCGAAACTTATTCAGGAGAACTCGCACAATAGCGAAGGTGAGATCATGCCAACTTTCGTCCATGAAGCAACATTTCCTCACGCTCAAGAAGAAGTTTGGAACTGGTACGATGGCTATGGGGCCTTCTTGAGAATAATGCCCGAATGGGAAGGCTTGAAACCCGTCCAAATTGGTGCACTAAAGGATGGTGAAGAAACCAAATTCCGAATTAAATTAGGTCCTCTGCGACCAATGTGGATAGCCCGACATCATGATGTTCGAAAAGGAGAGTCATTTTCAGATTCAATGGTCAAAGGACCATTTGGAAAATGGGACCACGTCCACGGCTTCCATGCACTTTCAGAATCAGAATCAAAGGTTATCGATTCTATAGAATGGAAACTACCATTCCATTTTTTTACAGGTTGGACTTCATTTATCACTGTAGCACCAAGACTGGAAAAGATGTTCAGATTTCGTACGGATAGAACTGCGAATGATGTAGCCGCAATTTCAAAAACATCCCATCTTCCAAGGAAGAAAATTTTGGTTACAGGTTCGACCGGTTTGATTGGAACTCAATTGTGTGCGTTTCTTGAATGTGCAGGTCATGAAGTGTATCGACTCGTAAGGCCTTCGACAAAGTTACCAAAGACGGTTCGAAAAACTCATGTTATTCAATGGAACGAGACGACTGGGGAAATTCTTGAGGGTGATCTCAATGGATTTGATACCGTTATTCATCTCGCAGGGGCTGGAATTGGTGATAAACGCTGGTCAAAGAAACGTAAAGCAATCGTACGCTCAAGTAGAGTGGATACGACAAAGAAATTGTGTGAAGTTCTTTCAAAACTATCATCACCTCCACATCAGTTCTTGTGCGGCTCAGCGATTGGGTACTACGGTAATCGAGGCACTGAAAAATTGACAGAATCCTCAACAATTGGTGATGGATTCCTTCCGGATTTGTGCCACGAATGGGAACAATCCACTCGTCCACTTCATGATACGAACGTAAAGATTGTTTTTTTGCGAACGGGACTCGTTATGACGCCAATGGGTGGCATCATGAAACGACTTTTATTGCCTGCAAAATTTGGGGCTTTAGGTCCAGTAGGAAGTGGCAAGCAAATGCAGTCATGGATATCTCTTGACGACGAAATATATGCTATCCATCATTTGATGATGGATTCGACTTCCGAGGGTCCTTACAACCTCACTGCACCATTGCCAGTTCCACAAAAAGAATTTGCCAAGGTTCTTGGTCGTGTGTTAAGAAGGCCAGCTTTTGCCCCGCTTCCTGGTTTTGTGATCAAAATGGTGTTTGGAGAAATGGGAAAACAGTTGGTATTAGAAGGTCAAGAAGTCTATCCAGAAAGGTTGGTTGAAAGTGGATTCGAATTTACGCACACAACACTTGAATCCTGCTTTAGGCATTGTTTGGGGATGCAGAAATAAAAATATTCATTTTGCATAAAACATTCTATGGGCCATCTCCGCCTTCAAATTCAAATTGAATAGATTCCGGGCCAATAAAAACCAAATCTCCATCAAAATATTCAATTTGAATAATCTCATCCAATGCCACATTGTGCAGACCTCGTGAACCAATGGATAGCGAAGCATTCGATAGTGGATATTGTGCGCCAAACAGTTCTATGCCACCAGCCTGATTATTCGTGAAAAGTGAAAATTGTGCCTTTGGTGAAATGAAAATAGAATACTTTACTTTTGGTAACAGACGAATGAGCGTTGAATTTGGTGTGTAGGCAAGCATGTGTAATGGTTCAGCAAAAAAGATGAGATAATTTGACAATTCATGTTGAATATCTCCTCCCCGAAGGCCAAAAATGACAATTTCATCGAACTTGTTGTCTTTTGCAAATGACAATGCTTTTTCAAAATCATTTCTGTGTTCATCATGGTCGATAACAATCCTCGCTTTCAAATTGGAAGGAGAAGCACTATCTAGATCTCCGATGACAACATCTGCAGTTAGACCGATTTCATTCAATTTGTTAACAGCCCCATCGCAAGCAATCAGCATTGAACAAGATTGGATTTCCCTCTTGAGCATATGAACTGGATCGAGGTCGTTGTGAAGACATATGATTGCTTTGCTCCCGTTCACACCATTGCGAAAATGAACTATGCTTTAGAGAATGCACATCACGAATCTCCTCATTTAAGGTGATAATGTCTTTGAAGGTCATGAGGTGTGTATGGTATATGACGGGCCGTTCCAAGTCGAAGGTAGGATTTCTTACCACGGTCACAATTTTCATTCTGCTGACATCAACATTACCCATGAACAACATTCAATTCAACGAATCAACATTTGATAATCAAGGTATCAAGAGCCAAAAAGCATCTCTTTTTGAACAACAAAATGGTAGCGGTCATGATCTATCTGGGGACCTGTTGACCGTTGATGGTCTCATCGATGCCCTTGTATTAGAGGAATCAGCTTTGGATTCCTGGAAACATCTTGATATTATTACATCCGCTGGAAATCAATCACTTTCGTTTAATTATTATCTACATCCATCCGAAAGCATCCATTATTGTTGGACACAATCTAATGGTTCGGTGTATTATGCGTCTCAGAGTCCACAAGGTGCCGTTTCAATCCTTCATGTAGACCAAACAGCATCCTACGCTGAGAATCAAACTCCAGTTCGATGCGCCATCAGTCTCACTGAAACCGACCTACCTCGAATCATGTATGGCGATGGAGATGATGTCAAAATCGCAAGGTATTCAACTTCAGATGATTTTTTGGCTTGGAATTTGAGCCACTTCTGGCACAAGCGAACAATTCTCGAAAATGTTCATCCAGTTGGGTTTGAAATGACAATGTCGGAATTTGGAACCATGTGGGCAGTCATGTTGACCGAGAGTGGTTCTCTCAAACAAGTAAATTTCAGTAAAGCATTTTGGACAACAAAAACCCTTGATTCTGGTCCCGTTGGAAGCGAGGTAGAGTTACTCAAAGATGTTGATGGAGTGTACCACATCCTCTATTCTCGAACCGATGTAGGTGAAATCCGTCTTTTGAGAATTGATGGCGATGAATCATCAGTTCAGGTTGTGAGTCGCGACCCAACGAATTTGGAAAACATTGGCATGGGTCTTGACTCTAATAATATCGAGCAATTAGCCACCACCTCAACAACAACCGATGGATACAAAATACAACTTCTACGTTCTTTGTTTGGCCAACGTCAAGGTCGTCTTTCTCCACAAGCCGTTGATACAATTTCTTCGGTTGATGATAGTTTGACAACCCATTTTTCGTTCGGTGACATCAATGGTGATGGATTTGATGATATGTTGCTTTCCATGCCAGAAGCGGATGGTGGCTCAATAAGTTCAGTTGGATCAATTCAAATTTTCCACGGCTCTGTTAATGGATTCGAATCATTGCCCAATGTGACCCTTACAGGAACGATAGAAAACCAGATGTTTGGATACACTTCACACCTCAACGACTTCAACAGTGACGGGTTCGACGATGCTCTCGTTTCAAGCCCAAGTGGACAGGGTTTCGTATCGATTTTCTTTGGTTCAGCGGATGGACTCAATCAAACAGCAGAATTTACACTGAACGGCGTTGAAAATGAATCATTTGGTTCAGATATTGCCGTAATGGAAACGAATTCAAATACAAAATTTTTAGCAATTGTATCAAAAGACGCTCAGACTGAAATCACAACCAGCGTCACCATCCAAGGAAAGGTCAGTGTGTTTAAATTCGAAGCAGGAGAACTCTCACTTCAAAGAGAAATTACCCAAACAGGAAATGGACCACAATTCGGCCGCAACATCGAAGCATGCGATTACAACGGCGATGGTTTTGATGATCTCATCGTCAGTAACTCTCCGAGCCTTACCTCCATCAATGGATATTCTTCAGTCGAATATTTCGATGGTTCATCCTCTGGCATCGATGGCTCGCCCGAACATATTTTGGAGAGTCTGGTTCAAGGTAAATTGTTTGCATACTCTGTGAAGTGCCTCGGTGATATTAACGACGACGGTCTGGAAGACCACATGATTACCGAACCATACAACCAAACCGGAGCATACAATGCAGGAAAACTATGGCTATTCTTTGGCAATCAAAACCAGTATTCTTCAACACCCGATTGGACTTATGTATCTGATGTTGCAAACTCACAAATCGGCCGCCAAATTATGCCGATTGGCGATGTAGATGACGATGGACACAACGACCTCCTCATTTCACAATATTCCTCTCCCTCATCAGGTAGGATTGAGATTTTCTTTGGTAACGGAAATGGATATGAAAGTGAAAGTGAATTATTTATTCAAGGACAAGCCAGTGACCAATCAGGATTTTATTTGGGTGGGAATTTTGATTTCGACCGAGACGGCCTTTGGGAAGTAGCTTATGGAAAAATTTCGAACGATGGAAGTAACGATAAGGTTGATGTCATCATTCATTCAAAACGAGAATGGGAAGCTGCATCATTCGATTTCACAGGCACCTTACAATCGATCGAACTTGGAACTTCTTCGAGGGCAGAAACGACGATCATTCATCAGCACACTGATGGAACGTCTTCAACCATTAGCCAATTGGAACATATTGGCGATGGCACAAGTTCCGGACAATGGATCTCCCAAAACCTTCTCTCAAACCTTGAAACCAATTCAGTATCTTCGTTTACAGTTACCCCATCGGGTAGACCGATGCTTTTGTTGAGTCAAAATTCCACAACTCTCCAACTCCACACCTGTGAAGGTTCGACAGCTCTACACAAAGACATTCTGACCAGCGGTACAATGGGTCAATACCTCGGTTCTCATATCGATGGTGAAGATGAACAGCACCTTGCCTTCACCTCCGGTACCGGAAATCAAATCTTCTATACCTATGAAAATCAAGGTGCCTGGTCAAGTGAAATGGTTGCTTCATCAAAGGTACTTTCCAGTTCAATTCAAGTTCACACCTCTTCGACATACCAGCCATATCTAGTGTATAGGGATTCATCCTCAATGGATATAGAAGTTGCAACAAAGGTGAGTTCTTCTTGGAATTTTGATACACTTTCCCCTACACACGATGTAACAAGCACTCATTTCGCATCCGCCATGCTCGCGAATGACTCACTGGTCGTCGCAGCTTTGGTCAACGATGGTTCAACAACAAATCTCACAATTTGGGATTGGAATGAAACATCAGTTTCCTCCACTTCGTTGGCTGTGCTTCAAGATAATTCAGCAAAGATTGAACTTTCTATCTCTTCGAATCAAACTATCTACGTATCCACAATAACAACAGGTGGAGCATTATCTTTGCATTATCGCCTGCCAAATGAAAACAATTGGAGTACACACGAACTTACCCAACCACCTGCCTCTTCAACGGGTTACCAATTGGATATGGATTCAAATGAACACCTTACATTGAGTCTTCGGACAACAAATTTGGTCCACATGTATGCATTAGAAGACGGAGAAAATTGGTCGATTTCTTCACATCAATTGGATTCTTTGTCATCGGGTACTTGGGATCTCGTTGTTACACCTACCCATTACATCATGTTCACCACATCTTCTACAACTTCAAAATTGACATGGCATTCTATTGGTCACGGTGCTGCTACTTCAAATACATCGAACTGGAACTCAATGGAATTTGGTCTTCTACAAATCGAATCGAATACCGATGCAGCCGTTGATTCAAATGGAACAATTCACCTTTCATTGTGGGATGAAGTAAACGATGATGTTGAAGTGTTGAGAATTTACGTGGACCAAGACAGAGACCATGTGTTTGACCTTATTGATGAATTCCCAGAACTCGGAAATCAATGGAATGACGCAGACGGAGATGGCTATGGCGACAACCAAAAAGGCCCACTTGCAGATAGTTGTCCATCCACGAGCGGTGGGTCTTCGTTTGTCATTTTTGGTTGTGCGGATTTTGAGTCTGATGGGTTTGCTGATACAATTGATGCGTGCAACCAGAATACAGGGACTTCATGGATTGATAGGTATGGTTGTGCAGACACGGATTTAGATGGATGGTCAGACAACACTTTCCTCTATTTCTTTGGTGATAAGTACGTGGACAATTGGAAACAAGCCATTGATTCAGATGGTGATGGATTGGGAGATAATCATGGACCAGACTGTTGTGATGTGCTATTTCCATGGGGCGAAACATACCGTTGGGATGAAGGTGATTTATTCCCATACCTTTGGACCCAGTGGAAAGATACTGACGGAGATGGGTTTGGTGATAATGATTCGGATACAATTTACGGAGACTATTGTCCTTGGGATTGGGGTGCATCCTGGCGAGATAGAAATGGATGTCTTGACACCGATAACGATGGAGCAAGTGACCCGACGCTCAGCGGTGACATATTCGAATGGAACACGACGCACGGTGCTGATGTATGGCCACAAGACCCGACACAATGGGTTGATTCGGACGGTGATGGTTACGGTGATAACGATTCACAAGGTGCAACCAACCCCGACCACTTCCCGAATACGATTGCAGCAGCGAATGATACAGATGACGATGGCTTCCCCGACAACTGGACCGAATTCTACACACCTGACGAATTGAGTGACAATAGTGACGGCCTCTTTCTCGATGATTGTCCAACGGTTTGGGGTAATTCTACACGAAGTTTGTATGGATGCCTTGACTCTGATGGTGACTCATGGCCAAATTCTCTCGATGACTTACCGTTTGAGCCTACCCAAAATGTAGATTCAGACGGTGATGGTTTTGGTGATAACCCGAATGGAAATCTTGCCGACCAGTGCATCAATGAAGCGGGTGTGCTCAACGGCACAGACGGTGTTGGTTGCCCAATCATCGATGCAAATGATGATGATTCTGATGGCATCATCAACACGAGGGATTTGTGCCCAAATACTCCGGTTGGTGAAAGCGTCAATTCGGATGGATGTGGTGAGTCACAGTTAGATGAAGATAATGACGGAGTGTCAAACGAAAACGACCTTTGTCCTGGAACACCAGCCTCGTCTTCAGTCGATTCTGATGGATGTACATCTGAACAACGAAGTGTAGATACCGATAACGATGGGATCTTCGATATCGATGACGATTGTGAAGAAACTCCAGAAGGAGAAGAAGTCGATGAATTTGGGTGTAGCGAGTCACAAAAAGATTCTGACGGCGACGGAATACCAGATCATCTTGACGCTTGCGATGACACCCCCGAAGGTTATCCTATTCTTGCCGATGGTTGTACCGATGATGTAACACTGAACCAAGGCGATTTTGATGGAGATGGGTATTCGGGTGACTATACGTTCGATGTCGATAATTCAACTGGTTTGCGAACGAATCAATCGGGTGACGCCTTCAAGGCAGACAACACTCAATGGTTTGATACGGATGGCGACGGTTATGGCGATAACCCAGCACCAGCAAAGAATCCTGATGCTTGTCCCAATGTTTGGGGTAATTCTTCGGTTGACCGTCTTGGATGTTTAGATTCAGACGGTGACGGTTATTCAAACCCAAACCCAGAAGAGATGTGGGCCGAGGTGAACGGTGCTGATGCGTTTGAACTAGACCCGACTCAATGGGAAGACAAAGATGGCGATGGTTATGGTGATAACTCAACAGGTACCAATCCAGACCTCTGCCCCAATACTAGTTTGGCTTATATCAACCAAGTCGATGAGAATGGTTGTGCTCCGAACGAGCGCGATTCCGATAACGATGGCGTGCTTGATTCTCTAGATAGTTGTCCGAATCAAGCGAAAGGTCCTGATGGCTTTTCAGACGGTTGTCCTTTGCCAAAAACTCAAACGGATGATGAACCTACACTCATCTTTGGAATGTCTCCTGCATCACTCGCTGGAATCATCGGAGGAGCGATTGGCGGTATCATACTTATTTTGGTGGTCATTCGTATAGTCCTTCGAGAGAAAGATGATAATGACGATGATGACTATGACGACTACGATGATGACGATGACGATGATGTATTTGCCGCCCTCGATAAAAAATCATCACGTTCGTCTCCGACGACACCAAGCAGAGGTCAAAGCTCTCCTTCGAGAACACCCGCATCAACGAGTCGAGGTCCAAGTGGTGGGCCATCAGGTGGCCCATCAGGTGGCCCAACTGGCCGCCCACCAAGCGGTCCCCGTGGAGGGCCAACAAGCGGACCTACAGGAGGCCCTCCAAGTGGCCCATCGAGAAGCCCCGGAGCACCGAGTCAAAGTTCTGCAACAACTTCGCAAAAGGTAGCGAAAAAGCGAGCACCAGTCACTCAAGTTGATGATTCAAAAGCGAAGGTGAGAAAGGCAAGGATTGATGTCGATCTCGATGTCTTTGATGAAGGTCAAGAAGACGATAGAGATGCTGCAGTTGAATGGATAGTTGGCGCCATTGCTGAAGGAGAAATTGAAAGAACGATGTTGTTGCAATTGCAAGAAACAGGATGGACTGCTGAACAATCAAGGGCCATCATCAATCTCGCAAAAAATCAAATCTAATTTATTCCCAAAATAACATCACGCATATATCTTTAATGAGTCAGGGTTGAAATATCGAGAGGGGATTTTATTGCCGGAACAGTCTGAATTCGATGCCTCAATACCTGAGGGAATTGATGTTGACGAAGCTGCTGCATATTTCGGTGTCATCGAATCATCCGACGCTCTTCACTCGATGCTGGCCATGGGACAACGTGAAGCGATTTTGAAATTCTTTTCGATATTATCTGATATCGTTCTTCTTCCCGGTGATTTCAATTTTGAAGCTGCCAGTGAAAGAATGCAATGTGAAGGCGGCGAAATTTACTATCTTGTATCAGGTCATCTCGGTTTAATGAGCATGCAAGACCCGCTTTCAAGATTTATTGGACAGCCTGATTCCTTGGGCGAAAGCGGTGCTGCCGACGGTTCACTCACAGCAGATGAGAAAGAAAAACTCAGTGGACTTGCTGACCCAATGCGTTTGATGAAACTCCTCGCTGTCGGGTATTCAACTGGTGGAGAGGCTGAACTCTCAAAATATCTTGATTTGATAAAATCATATATCGATGACCCTTCAACTTCGAAAGAGAAACTCCTTACTATATGTGAAGAACTTGATGCAGCCCTTGATGTTGAGGGGCACATCCTGCCTCTACCTACTTTGGCAAGTGGCTCTGCAACCGCATCAACAATTGACACATCGCTCAAAATTGAAGCATCTGAACCTAAGACCTCTGCACCTCAGGCCGAGGTTGAATCATCACCTTCACCCTCCGTTCCTCTTCCTACAACAGAGGCACCACAACCGAGTTCCTCAACCGATGTACCCTTGCCTTCAAGCATTAACGTTCAATTGCCTAAAGTTGAAGTCGTTGAGGCTGAACCTCAAAAGATTGAATCAGATAAACAGATGGAAAAAGCCACACAAGATGCATTTGCTGGTGCGTTTACAATTGGATTGCACGACGAACCTGAGATTCAAATTGAATCGGATGACGAATCAGAAGAGGATTTGCTTTCCACACTTTCCGAAGAAAATGATGTGCAGGAAGACGAAGTTGAGCATGTCATGGAGTTTGAAGACCCACTTCAATCCGAAATCCAGTTTGCCGATGAACCTGCCACAGAGCAGCCAAAACAAGAACAAGAAGGAGAATTTGTCAGTGCAGCCGAGCGATTTATTGCGGCTGATACTGACGGAAGTGGAGCCTTATCGGTTGAAGAGTTAGCAGAGGCAACTGGTACCAGTTTGGAAGAGGCTGCAAGACTTCACAAAGAAGCAGATACTGATGGTGATGGTACTGTTTCCCTTGGTGAATTTGTATCATCCGAGGCAGGAGAAAAAGCACAAAGTTTGCCTCGACCTATCGCACCAGTTCGAAAACCACTCGGTGCCCAACAATCTGCTCAGCCACAACAGAGCGCACCTCCTCAACAGCAGCAACCACAACAATGGCAGCAACAACCCCAACAATGGCAGCAACAACCCCAACAATGGCAGCAGCAACCGCAACAATGGCAACAACAGCCACAACAATGGCAGCAGCAACCACAACAGTGGCAACAACCTCAACCCACGATACGTTCAGGTGTTTTTTGTCGCGGGTGTGGTATTGGTTTGGACCCATACTGGCGATTTTGTCCTGTTTGTGGTGCGCCAAATCAATGATTATTCGATGAGAAATGTACCCTCTCGAATAATTGGAGTGTCATCAAGCCAGAAATCTGGTGCTTTTAGGACGCCAGGGATGTTTAAACCCACTTTTGTATGACGGCCTATAGAAAAATAACATGTTCCAAGTCGTTTTTCATCTTCGAGTACATTGCCAACCAATCGAGCGTTTGCATTCATTCCAAATCCAAACTCGGAAACAATCCATACGCCTTCTTGTTCTTTGGACGACAATCTCCGAGCCGCTTCACCCAATTGTTGACGCAAGTGTGCTGCGACGGTTCCACCCTTTATATCGGTAATACTACCTTCTTCAACGGTGATAAAAATCGGTTCCTCCACAAGGTTTGCCTCCCACGAACCATCGATCACAATGGTGCCATTCATCGTCTTTTCACGTGGTTGAATGAAGATTTTCCCCGCAGGGAGGTTGGTGAGCATGCGGGGCCGGTTGCAGATTCCATTATCATCGAGTTTCCAATCTCTCCAATTTACCTCGAATGTGATGTTCGTGCCTGATTCTGATTTTACATTGACAATTCTTCGACGACGAAGTAGTGAACCCATATCCCCAATCGTTTTCTTCATGTGTTGAAAGTCGGTTGCCATACCACCGTGAATGAACATGTCAATGGTCATCCCAGGCATTGTAGCAACTCTTGCACCTTCTCGAAGTGCTTGCTTGACAGCAATTGTGTGCGTCAGTGAATACTTCGTAGGAGCAATAACAACTTGCTGCTGTCTCATGAGATTTGCTACAGGTGAAGGTGGCTCTTCACCGTGATGTCTTCCTTTTGGCATGACGATGAGCAGGACCCGATCAGAAAATTTTGATGCGGCATCATGGAGGGCTTTTCCAATGTCCGTCGTCGTGGGGTCGCAAACAATCAAGATATTCTCGCCGCGACGAAGGTCCATGCAAGTCCGAATGACCATTTCAGATCTCAATTGCATCAATTCTTCGGTGGAAGGTTCACTTTGCTCTGATTGGACTTCCTCAACGATATCATCTTGTGGTATCGTTTCAGCAACGATTGAGTCAATATCCTCGTCTTTTGATTCGGTAGATGCATCATTCTCTTCCTGCTTTCGCTTGAAGGGAGGCACCATGAACATGCTACATGACGATGGCTCTTCAATGTGTGTGTATTGCGAGGAGTTTTCGATGCTCTCATTGAGAATCTTTGGAGGAAAATATCTAATTCAATGAGTTCAAGCCGAACACATGAGTCGTTATGCTGAATTTCTACAAACAACTGAAGATATATTTCGACTTTCGGCTTTAGCCGGACATCTCGGTTGGGATCAAGAAGTTTTGATGCCTCAAAAAGGAGGTCAGGCAAGAGGAGACATGATGTCTTGGCTGGCTAAAGAACGGCATCAGAAATTGACAAATGAACACTATGGGAATTTAATTTCTCAACTTGAACAGAGTTCGTCACTTACAAAAGATGAGCAAGCAAATGTTCGTGAAATGAGAATTGCTCATGATAAAGCGAAAGCACTCCCTGTCGAATTTGTTGCAAATTACGCTCAACTCCGTTCCAATGCATTACGTTCATGGCAAGAAGCAAGGGCGACCTCCAATTTCTCTTCATTCTTGCCCCACCTAAAGGAATTGGTTGAAATGACGAAGGAAAAAATTGCGTTTTATCCACCAACGCAAACGCCTTATGACGCATTACTGGATGAATTTGAATATGGAATGAAAGTGTCCGACTATGACCCACTCTTTGCAGGATTGAAACAGCGAATTGTTCCGTTGCTCCATTCGATCATCGAAGCGAAAAAGAAACAAGAAAACCCCCTTCTACCTAATGACATGATATTTTCTATAGAATCCCAAACCAATTTTTGCAAGCAAGTTTCACAACGCATGGGATTTGATTTTGAAGCAGGACGAATGGACCAGTCAACACATCCTTTCTCCTCTGGTTTATGGAAAGGCGATACAAGATTTACCACGAGATTTGATGAAGCTGACCCCTTTTCTTGTCTGTATGCTGTCATGCATGAAACTGGCCACGCCTTGTACGAACAAGGATTGCCACATGAATTTGCATATTGTCCTCGAGGACAGGCTGTCTCCCTCGGCGTCCATGAATCCCAATCACGATTTTGGGAAAATCAAATCGGCCGTACACCATCGTTTTGGAAAATTGTCCTTCCGGCACTCAAGAAGGAATTCCCATATCTTCCCGATTGGGATGCTAAAACGCTCAATAGAATTGCCAACGATGTAGAACCTGGATTTATTCGAGTCGAAGCAGATGAAGTGACCTATAATTTGCACATCATGATTCGATACGAAATCGAGAAGAAAATCTTCAATGAAAATCTACCTCTGGAAGACATACCTCAAGTTTGGAATTCAATGATGAAAGAATGGTTTGACCTCGATGTCAGTGAAGATTCAAATGGATGTTTACAAGATATTCATTGGTCAATGGGGGCTTTTGGATATTTCCCAACATACACGCTTGGGAATTTATATGCTTCTCAATTGCTTGAAGCCATGGCGGATGACATTGGTGATGTCACAGCGATCATTGAATCTGGTGAATGGACCCCAATTCTTGAATGGCTTAAGGAAAAAATTCACGACCATGGTAGTTTGTACACGCCTTCTGAATTGATTGAACATGCAACTGGAAGACCTCCAACAGCCGAACCGTTCATCAATTATCTTGAGGAGAAATATTCAAACCTTTACGAATTAAAAGTTTGACCATGAAGTCATAAGTAAAGGCTGACCTACTTGGCCAGGGGAGACCAATACACGCCCCTTTTGTCCAGTTCCTTGCGTACGTTCAAACACTGGGATTCCTGCAACAATGGTTTGGACTGGCCATCCAACAAGCCCAATGCCACGGAATGGATTCCATCCCACACGTGACCATGAAGTTTCATCTTGAACCACAAATTCTTGTTCCATGTCAACAAGGACAACATCACCATCAAAGCCAATTGACAATTCACCTTTTCCTTTCATATTGTAACATTCTGCAACATTCTTCGACATCCACTTCACCACATCCTCGATGGTGCATCTGCCAAATTTTGCATGTGTCAACATCACGGGAAGTGAGGTTTCAACACCCGGCATGCCACTTGGGGCCTTAGGAAATCCGAGTGCCTTTGCTTCGAGCGTATGAGGGGCATGGTCTGTAGCGATGCATTGGATTGTCCCATCATGAAGTGAAGTCCACAATTGCTCGAGGTCTTGTTGATATCGAATCGGAGGATTCATTTTGAGGCGGGTACCTTCTCTCTCGACATCGATATCGTTGAATGTCAAATGCTGGGGAAGAGTTTCGGTCGTAATGTGGGCTTTATACTCATGATTAGGCAACAAAGAGGTTTGGCCAGCAAGCCATTCTGCTTCGATACCACTAGTGAGGTGAAGGATGTGAAGGCGATGTCCATATTTTTGCGCTAATCGAACTGCTCGTTGTGTAGCAATCAGTGCTGTTTGGTCATCGCGCCATTCAGCGTGGGCAGCAATATCGGTTCGCATCTCGAAATCGGCAAATCGTGTCGAAAGGCGATGTTCATCTTCAGCGTGGACAGCAATGAGCCCACTTGTTGTTCTAAAAATTTCATCCAGAGCATCTTCTTCGTTGACCAGTAAGTCACCAGTTGAGGACCCCATGAATACTTTGATTCCACAAATTCCTGGATGAGAAACTGGATGGTGTTGGTCGCCTACACATTTTTTCAATTCATCCACATTGTTTGGAGTTGCTCCAACGAAGAATCCAAAATTGTTCACACATTTTGATTTTGCATTCTCGATTTTTCCCATCATCATCTCGAATGTTGTGATTGAAGGAACATTGTTTGGCATGTCAAGAAAGGAAGTGACGCCACCTGAAACAGCAGCAAATGAACCTGATTGCAAGTCTTCTTTTTCTGGCTGGCCTGGGTCTCGGAAATGACATTGTGGGTCGATCATTCCAGGAAGCAGAAATAATCCATCTCCGTTGATATAATGCTCATGGTCATTTGGGGTGAGAGGACTTTCAGTTCCAATTTCAGCGATGACACCATTTGTGATTCGCAGGTCACCTTTTTTTCGCCCTGTGGGTAATATCATCGTTGCGTTTGCAATGAGGACATCACCATTCATCTGCTCCCCCAAACCGTTTGTCGATATACCAAGCCTTTGAACCTCTCGTTAAACTTGTATGGTAAGAAAAACAGGAGTTTAAAACCAAGTCCGCTGAATCTTGATACATGCCTCAGTGCAATATCGATGCAAAAGGAAAAGCAGTTCGTCTCATTGGTGGTATCCTCACCGTGGTTGCCTCAATTATTATAGCAGGGTTGATTCAATTCTCAGTGATACCAGCAGGTCAAATCAGTTGGTTGACCGTTGCAGCAATGATGTTTGGCGGTCTCTTTGCAATTTACGAGGGTCGTACAGGATGGTGCGTTGTTCGTGCTATGGGTTTCAAAACGCCTCTATGAACGTAAAGCGTTCTTCGGTCTAAATGCGGAGACTACATCTGGATTCATTTCCATGTAAGGCCCGCCAATTAAGTCAACGCAGTAGGGCACAGCCTTCCATATCTCGTCAATCGTCTCTCGGATAGCTTTGGGTTGACCTGGTAAATTAAAAATGAGGGTTGTTCCTCTAATTCCGCCCACTTGACGTGACAGAATTGCAGTGGGAACGTAACGCAGAGAAATCGCTCTCATCTGTTCACCAAAGCCATCGAGGATTTTGTCACAAACAGACATGGTGGCTTCAGGCGTGACATCGCGTTGTGTGGGGCCAGTTCCACCCGTTGTCACAATGACATCGCAACGAAGATCATCAGCGAATCGAATCAACGCTTCCTCGATTTCATGTTGCTCGTCGGGAATGCAGACATAATGAATTGTCGCGGGACTCATTAAGGAATCTTCAAAGAATGTTAAAATTGCAGGGCCACCTTTGTCCTCATACACTTGAAAGGATGCTCTATCGCTCACAGTAATGATTCCAAAGGTGCAATGTTCTCCAACAGTCGATTCTGTCCCCTCGATGTACGAGACAGAATCCATCGTCTGCCACCTCATTGGTCTCCGTATTTTGCAGTGATGTCGGCTTGGAAATTATCGAGAAGGGTATCTTCAAACAACTCGGTTTGACGACGCATTTTTGTGGAACGAATGTGCAATACTGCCATGAGAATAAAGACGATAATCATGATTGGAATCACGGCTTCAAGCTTGTAATTGTGCATGAATTTCACGATACCCTCTGCAGTGTAAGCCCACGTAATTGAGGCAGCAGCCCCACCAACAAATGTTGCTGCTAAGACTCTCATGAATTTCATTCTCGAGAGCAGACCTAACATTGCACCAACCAAAACGCCAGAAGCCATGAACGGAATCCAAACAAAGACAATCAAGCCCCAGAATCCCCATTTGTTGATCATTTCACGTTTTTCGTTTGCCATGTATTCAACTGTGGAAAGCGTATCGCCAAGGAATTTGGTTTGTAACATCCTTCCACCAAGGCCGTCTTGTCTGGCAACTGCAACGAGTCTGTCATCATCTTGATTCGTTGTTCGGCGCTCAATCCGACCTGCCCCGGACCTGTCAGCAAGAGTTGAAATTTCGTTTCTCGTTTTGACAACCAGTTCTTGACTTCCAAGAATATCATCGTTCCTATTTGAAATAAATGCGTACAGCTCATCCTTGATGTCTTCTGAAGTTTTCTTAAATCTGAAAAATGCAAACCTTTGCATCGGTCGATAAATGACAGAAACAAACACAATTTTGTCATCGCTTGTCACGATTGCACCCTTCATACTCAAGTCAGATCGACGTGTGAAGAAGAGGTCAAGACTATCTCTTACATCATCCTCTATTCTTGATAGACTGTGTAGTTCAGAAAAGAATGAGGAATAATCTTGGTCACCTGATTCTTCTTCCACAGAGCCTATTCCAACACCGGAATCGAAATCGATGAGTTTGCTTTGACCGATGAGTTTCACAGTCAATTGAACAGGTTTGAAAACTCGGAACAGGGCGAATTCATCCAGTATTTCCCTCAGAATTTCTGCACGTATGTCCTTACTGTCTGATAGCGTTCCTTCAGTATTCTGATAGGCAATGAGAATATCAACAGATAATTCACGAATTTGAATTTTAAACAAGTCCCAATCGATATTGATATGCATTCGATGTGAAGAAGATTCAACGATTTGCCTCACCAATTGCTCAATGTGATTTCTCGAGAGGATATCGTCAGTATCTTGGTGATAGACCTTGTACATTATCGGGTAGAGAATGAGTAAGGAAATTACAGAAAGAGAGAGTGAAATGAAGGCCATCCACCAGGCTGGCACTCCTGCTGCACCACCGGTCAACATGGCAGTTTCTCTCCCACCACCAAGTTCTGCTCCCATGAGCAGGTATGCCCAATCGCCTAAATCTTGGACGGACCAACATGGTCGTGCCCCAGCATCGGTAATTCGAATATCCTTTGATTCAGAATTATCAACAAAAGGCAAGAAAGCAAAGGCCTTCTTACTAATTTCAATCTCAAATGTGGTGGTTTTGTTGAGTTCCAAAATTAATGAACCATTGACCCAATCCCTCTTATCATAGACATCCACGAAGAATCGAAGTTTGTAATCTCCAGCGCCGAGTTCACCGTATGGGGCTTTGAAATAGGCCCTGCCGTTTGGGTTGTCGGAATAATTGACGACTTTCAAACTTGTATTGGTGTGGTTTTCAACCAACAGGTCCTCGGCCTCTTCAAATGTCTCATATATTGAATATTTCATTAACGCAAAACCTTCAGGTAAATTATGGCCTGATATTGAGAATAATTCTGCATCAGGTCGCAAATATACTTGCAGCCATGGTTCATCAGTAATCTCAAGGCATTCATCCCCACTGTCAAGAAACGTCTTTGATGCAGCGTGGTCAAAGGTTGTTGAATTTCCAAGCATGCCTGAGGACATTGAAAACAGGAGGAGTGCAAATAAAGTTCCATAGGTAAAGCCACCAAAGAGAACATAATCTTCGATGTTTGTCAAGAATCGACGCCCACCTCCGAGTCGACGTTGCCGGATTTCTGCTAATTCTTTGATTGCCTTGTCCTTGATCTTGGAATCGGCATCATGACCTTCTATGCCGATTTCATCATGAATCTCGGCTTTGGCCATGGTTGACCGAGTTAGAATGATGCACATGAATCCTTTCATGGTAATTTATTGACACCTAAAAAAAGTGGGTAGGGCCGGACTTGAACCGGCGACCTCAGCATCTTCAGTGCTGCGCTCTCCCAACTAAGCTACCTACCCGATGACCTTGCGACAACCCTCATCATTTCAATGCTTTGCACTTGACGAGATGCACAACTTTGGTTCAAATTTATGCGGAGTGCAAGACTTGATTTTGAACTTTGAATATCTCCTCAAGCCCATGCGCTGCGACATCAAGCAGTTGGTTGAGTTGGTCTCTTGAGAACGTCGACTCTTCACCCGTTCCTTGTATTTCGACAAAGGAACCGTTGCTAAGTTGAATGACATTCATGTCCACATCTGCATTTGAGTCAAGAATATAATCAAGATCCAAGAATGTTTGATCATCGATGAGTCCCACAGAAACTGCTGCAAGGTCAAATGGCATCACCTCCAATTCATGTGCCTTCACTTCATCCTCTGAAAGAGTTGGACGAGTCCACGAATCTTTATTTTCATCGGTTTGACGCTGGTGGACAGGTAAACAAACTCCGTTTCTGATGAGCCTTCGAACAGCGAGTCGAAGAGCAATATTTGCTGCGGAAATCGAAGCACATCGAGTTCCTCCATCAGCATTGAGAATATCACAATCAACATCGAGTGCGATAGGCCCTAAGGCCTCTAAGTTGACAGCAGCACGAAGCGAACGTGCGATAAGTCGTTCAATTTCTTGGGTTCTTCCTTTTGCACCGTTTCGCTCCCTGCGAAAGCGTGAATCCGTTGATGCAGGAAGAAGGGAATATTCTGCATGAACCCAGCCTTTCGATGCGTTGCGTGGAAACCAACGGGGCAGGCTGTCTTGTTTCGTAACACAACACAACACCACCGTTTCACCTTGTTTATACAAAATACTTGCAAGAGCATTCGGAGTAAAATCGAGGACAACCTCAATCGGTCGAATTTGATGAGGTTCTCGATTGGTTTCAAAATTCTCCTTGAATTTGGCCATGTTAAACCCACGAACTTCTCTTCATCAAGTCTTCCGAAGTCCAAGTTGATGGATGGGCATCTTCAAAATACATGGCGGTAACCCCCTTCTATGACCCTCAATCAACCAGTAATATGTGCGGTTGCACGAACTCCGATTGGCAAATTTCTTGGTCAATTATCATCGTTCAGTGCCGTCGAACTCGGTGTCCTTGCGGTAAAAGAAGTGTGCCACCGAGCAGGTGTTGCACCAGATTCCGGATTGATTGATGAGGTGCTTTTCGGCCAAGTGTTGCAAGCAGGAGCTGGTCAAAATCCAGCACGACAAGTGGCAATTGGTGCTGGTCTGCCCGTTACGACACCATGTACGACCATCAACAAAGTGTGTGGCTCATCATTGAAAGCAGCGATGTTTGCTGCTACAAGCATTCGGGCTGGTGAATACAAAGCCATCATCGCCGGAGGTATGGAATCCATGTCAAATGCTCCTCAACTCTTGATGGGTCAACGAACCGGAACGAAAATGGGGAATTCAACTCTCGTTGATTCAATGATTCATGATGGTTTATGGGATGTGTATAATGACTTACACATGGGTACGACCGGAGAAATCGTTGCCAAAGAATCCAGTATTTCAAGAGCCGATTCTGACCGATTTGCTGTGCAGAGTCAACAACGCGCAAGCCAAGCATGGCAAAACGGGGCATTTGATTGGGAGACCTTTCCAATCGAAGTACCACAGCGACGAGGTGACCCCTTGATTGTTTCCCGTGATGAGGGTGTACGTGAAGATACCACCTTTGAGAGTCTTTCCTCACTTCGCCCCGTCTTTGACAAGGAGGGTCAAGTCACTGCAGGAAATGCAAGTACCATCAACGATGGAGCAAGTGCGGTTCTCATCGCTGACCGAGCCTATGCAGAAGAGCAAGGTTGGCCAATTCTTGCCACAATTCTCGATTATTGTAGTTCTGGTGTTGAACCTGAACGTGTCATGAGCGCTCCAATTTATGCCGTCAAAGAGTTACTTCAACGCAATCATATCGGAGTTGAGGATATTGACTTGTTCGAACACAATGAGGCCTTTGCATCTGCTTCCTGTGCGGTTGCAAAAGAGGTTGGAATTCCACATGAAAAATTCAATGTGCACGGTGGAGCGGTAAGTCTCGGGCATCCACTCGGGGCAAGCGGAACCCGTTGTCTCATTACCATGCTCGGAGCCCTTCGAGTACGAAACCAATCAACGGGTATTGTCACCTTGTGTTTAGGTGGGGGAAATGCCGTTGCCATGTATATTCGACGCGAATCATGAACTTCGTTTCAATTGAATTCGAACGACTTTGGCAAACCCTCGATGTAAATCAGATTCGTCAAGTTCTGTCGATTCCACCTCTCCATAGATGACGTCTAAGGAAGGAGCCAATGAACCTGTTAATTCAGAAAGAATTTGGTCAAGGTCAAACAGTAAATCAAGGGACTTGGGGCCACCGCTCGTCAATGGCATTTGGCTGGTGTGATACCCTTCCATGATGAATTGCCCTCCTACCTTGAGGGAATGAAGCATTCGAGGCATGTGAATCCTGCGGATTTCACTTGGGGTGTGGAACCAAGAACATGCTATGAGGTCAAATTGCTCAGGTTCAAAATCACGTGTGGCTATATCATCGACTTCGTATTGAATTTCAACCTCATGTTCGCTTGCAAGTAAGTGACATTTTCGTTTTCCTTCGGAAGATAAATCGAACACGTGACTCTTCCATCCTATGGTAGCAGCCCATACTGCGTTCCTTCCCTCGCCATCGGCAGGAAACAATGCCGCATTATCTTGCGGAATGTCCAATGCTTCAATTCTCTGCTTGAGCCATGCGTTTGGTAATTTTCCATAGGCGTATTCTTCTCCAGAAAATCGTTCGTCCCAAGAGGCTGCATTGATACGGGCATTCATTCTTCTTCACCAGTTGATTGTTTGAGTGGTTTGATTAATCCATGGTCTTGAATGATTTCAATTGCTCCAGGCAAGACCCCAAGAATATCATCTGTGGACAGTCCAGTGGATTTGTAAATGAGGTTGGCAACATGTTCCTTTTTTTCTCGGCCTGGGCGAATGATGGCATAGCGTTCGCACATTGTCGCAATCAATTCGGGTGTACTTGTGGCTAACAATGGCACACCGTTCACGGCGATCATCCCAATTCCAAGTTGTATGTCGAGGTCTTTGTACCACGTTCTTTGTCCTCGGACAATGAAACCACCCTTGCCGACATACTCTCCAGTTTGTGCCGTCTTCGATACTTGTGCTGGTTTAACGCTGTACACGGTCCCGTGAGCTCCACCACTTGCCCACGCACGACTCCAAGCCAAGGCCATCACCGCTGCTTGTGCCAACTTTTGTTCGTTGAGCATTTCATCTTGGAGTTTATCTGCAATTCGATACGATGGAATATTGCTAGGAATGTGGATTGATGGTGAGGGGTCAACAACGATACCATGGTCAGAGCGTAAACTGCATGATGGAGCTCCATGTAAATCAGCGTGAAGATACATATCTTGATTCGAGCAATGTTTTTTCACAACAGCATCGTTACCCTTTGCATCCTTTCCGCCAATGACCAAATGGCCACCTGATGTGATAGCCCATTTGTAGTGTTCAAACCAAAATTTCTTGCTTCGCTTCATCGATTGAATTTTTCCACTTGACTGTAATTTTGCTTCTTTCTTTTGGGCTCGTTGCAATTCAAGTTTGGTCGTTTCAAGTGCCGAAATCGCTCCTTGAGATTTATTTTTATGTTTGCGTGCCTTTTCAAAATAGGCTTGTGCATTTTGATGAACGGTTGCATTCAATTCAACCAACACATTCTCACCTGGTTGGCCATCATCATCTGCAAGGAATAACTCAATCGTACCTTCAGCGGGGTGAACAGCATGAATCCAAGGAATTGATTTGATGGATTGAGCAACTGTTGCCCATCCTTCTTTTTCAATGGCGAGTCTTGTTTGGTCAAGAATCGATTGAACGTGCTCATATTGTTCTTGAATCATTTGGCCAAGAAGTTGATGAGATTCGATGGTGGCATTAAATTGTTCAAGAGAACGCTCTTGCTGAATCAATCGTCGTTCCAATCTTTCAACGGCAGTTGATGGACCTCGTCCGGCAAAGGATTGAGCCATTTTTTCATCTTCTCTTCGCTGATGTGCGCTTGCATCATGCTGACCTATCCATGCATCGATGGCTTCCGAAAATGAATCGAAATGAATGTGATGATGCTCTTCAAATTGCTTGAGTTTGATTGGACTGATCTCCAAGATGGAATCTGTGAGCGAATCAAAATCCATGGTCATCACATTTGGAATACTTTTCTCAATTGATTGTCGCAAAATCATATACGCTCCCATCGCATTTGAAACATCTGAAAGCACGTCTTGAAGGGAGGCAAAAACGATTGAAGAATCAACATCGTCAATGCTTTTTGAAGGATTGAAACCGCTATGGGCACAAATTGTGTCACTCAATGTTGAGCCCAAATTGAGTTTGCCTCCAAGTGTCCTTCCAAGAGCTTGGTCAGAATCTTGAATGAACGTATCAAATTCTTCGATCGTTAAATCGCCAGGTTGAATTGGCGCTGGTGGAGAAATATACTTGTGTCCTTTTTTGAGAATTCTATCCGCATAGGACGTACTTGTGAGAGCTTGGAGAATCATTTCTTCTTCATCGACAAGCAGAATATTTCCGTTTTGAAACATCTCGACAAATAATTTGCGAATTCCATGTTTTGAATCGAAGGTGAGTTTCAAAATTCGGTCTGCTCCGACTTGCTCAAGAGCGAGTAATCTCGCATTCTTGAGATGTTTTCGAAGAACCATAGCAAAGGGTGGAGGTGTCATCGGCATTGGTCTATCACGAGTTGAAAGATAGACTCTTTCGCCTCGGATGATGATGATATCCTTTTGAGATTCATTTTTTGGATTCATGCGCAGAACGATTTGCTCGTAATGGGGCATGTACGCTTTCTTCAAATGCCCACCGACAAGATATTGCATTTCTCGACACATATGTGCAATATCACTTGAACTCATACTTGCCTTCACATGCTCACCTTCTTTGATTGCTTATTGACCATAATCAACTGGATAACCTGCTGCTTTCCATCCTTGAATTCCGGTTTCCAAATCCCGTACATTCGTATATCCAAGGTCGAGCAGTGTCTGAGCCGCAGCTTGACTTCTGTTTCCACTTCGGCAGTAGAGTAAGATTAGCCTGCCTTTGTCCTCAGGTAATTCTTCTTGACGTTCATCAATTTCATCGTGTGGTATGAGGACGGCACCATTGAGGTGACCATCATTTTCCCATTCCGATTGAGTTCGGGTATCGAGCAAAAATGCTTGAGACTCTGCATCGAGCGTTGTTTTGAATTCTTCAGCATCCAACCGAATCCAATGCTCATCGGCTTCGGCTGTGCAACCGATCAATTGTGTTGACAAAAGCAACAGGATGAACAAGGAGCAAGTATTGACTTTTGACATGACTCTCGTTGAAAACGGTGAGGCGACACCGTATAAATTCACGGGATTCTTTTTCCGCAGGATGGGTGAGCAAAAACTAATCTCTTAGGAGAATGATTGCAAACGCAAACGTGAGCAGAACAGCACCAACAACGCCAATGACCAAAAGAAGTTGATTTGTTGTGAGTGCTCCACCAGAGGCTTGTTTGTCCGAATTTAGATCTTCACAATTTGCACCACAATCGTCGGTGATTTGGTCATCATTTTGCTCTTGTGTAGTATCTTCTTCAAAGATGCATGAACCATCATCGACATTTGCAAACTCGTCGTAATTCGAAGCAGTCGGATATATGCAACCCTTAATTGTGGCAGGAGGCAATGGGTATGTGCACATACTCTCATTATGAATCTCATTTGTGGAATCATAATTCGTTGCATCAGGATCAAGACAACCTTCCTTTTTGACTTCTGGGGGGGGCGGATATTCACAAGAACCGTCGTCAATCTCCGCCGTTTCATCAAAATTCGTGGCTGTTGCATCAGTGCAACCTTCGACCGGGGGCGGAGCCTCAGGTTCGTATTCACACATGCTCTCATCGTGCTCTGTTGCATCTGGATTGAAATTTGTCGCGTTTTCATTCATGCAACCAGTAACAGGTGGGGGAGGGTAAACACATGAACCATTATCAACTGTCGCCGCTGAGTCGTAGTTCAGTGCATTTGGGTCAGTACACCCCTCCACATCAGGCTGTTGGATGACTTGGCAACCGAATTCATCGACTTCAGCATCGGATAAAGAAGTTGGGCACCAGTCCAAAC
>JAYNJV010000009.1:0-47352 GCA_038110525.1 Candidatus Poseidoniales archaeon
TCGCAGCATCTGTGCCACCTTCGATGAGGAGCCATCGTAGGGCATGGGCAAAGGCAGAGAGTTCAGCTGTGTTGTTTGAGCCGACTTCCGCACCTATGAAATCATCTTCTTCTGGGTTGGTGATGACCATCCCTGAAAATTCTTCGTGAACATTGCCCACACCTTTACCTAAGCCCGTGTCGCCTACAACTATTACAACCCCCCAAGCAGCAGGGGTCGCGGAGGTCACGTTGTTGTTCTCCAAACAAGAGCCATCGACGTACAGGCTCCAATGGAAGGAGCCAGACATATTCACTCGCCAATTTCTGCTTTGTAGGCGGCTGCATCCATGAGTGTAGCAATTTGGTCTGGGTTGGCCAATTCAATTTTGACAATCCAACCATCACCGTATGGGTCGGTGTTCATAAGTTCTGGAGCATCGTCAAGAGCATCATTCACTTCGGTAATGGTTCCAGCAAGGGGGGCGAAAATAGGTGATGCGGATTTCACAGATTCGACAATAGCAAATTCTCCCATATCCTCGACTTCGTCGCCGGCTTGGGGCAGTTCAATGTACACAATGTCGGTGAGCATTTCTTGGGCATGGTCGGTAATTCCCAACGTAGCAATGCCACCATCAACGCGAATCCATTCATGCTCTTTTGTGTAGTACAGTCCTTCTGGTACCTTGCTCATTTGCTCACCTATTCTGTGCACAGACTTATGCTTCAAGAATTCACCGATGGGAAAATTAGAACGGGGTTGTGCAATATGGACACACCGACCAATGATTTTCAATTTGTTGTTGACAAAATGGACAAGTACGTACATTTGGTGTTGGTGTGGATTCATTCATGACCACTGAATCGTTAATGTGGGTGTCACCAACCTTGCCGATGTTGACAGTGGTCGAGGTATCCTTTTCCAGATATGTTTGGCGTATTCTTGCTGATTCCTCGAACAATCCTAATTCGAAATATGCTTCAGCAGCTTTCTCGAAATTTCTTGCCTTCTCTAAGTTTTTAGCATAATTTAACTTAAACTCGGGAGTTAGTGCATTGCTCGATTTATTCTGATGATGTTGGATTATTTGAGAAGGTGGTTGTTGAGGCGAGGGAGCCTGATTATAATGATGATGTTGGATAATTTGAGAGGGTGGTTGTTGGGCAATAATTACTTTTCCTTGTTTATCATATTTTTTCAATGACCTATATGCAGAGTCGTACATTATGAGGAAATAAATTCCAAAACAACATGAAAAACCAGCGATTGCACCTGCCCACTCTCTACCGCCTCCATCAGCAATAACTGAAAAAACGAAATATAAAACAATGGTGAAAATGAACTTTTGTTTATATCTACTATGTTCTGAAACCAAACGTTCTCTTGTTTGATCTCGCAACATGGCAGTTCATATCCCTTGGGTTTTTCAAAATATTTACTCTTCTTCTTCGTTTAATTCAGAGGAGAGAACATTTGCCTCAAGTTCCGCCCATGCATGACTCACACGTTCGTATTTTTCTTCTTCTTGGAATTCAGATTGTAAGCGTTCGGACAATTGTTCCAATGATTCGTTTGGAAATGTCTTAGCAAGTGGGCCTTTACCTTGGAGTGTCAAATAGGATGAGAGCAATGAAACGAGCCCTACGCCGAGGATAGCATGACCAAGACTCAATGTAGAGAGTGACATTCGGCCTTGTTGAAGGGCAAAACCGGTTGCGAGAAGTAGGCCAACACCAAGGCCCCCGAACAAATACGAGGCGGCTTTGTGCGGGGCGTGCATAAACTCCGATTCGGGCTGAGGACATCAAGCCATTGGTGAATGGTCATCAGTACGTTTCGCGCATTAATTTATGGATTTTATACGGCAGTAAGGCTCGATTAACTGGGGTGACTTCGAGAATCCGCCCATCGTCGCGACGGCGGATATCTTGCAACAATGGATGACGACTCTTTTTGTGGAGAGTTAATAGAGTAGGCATATCGACCTCGAGTGCTTCACGAACTGCGTTCACAAATTCTTCGGATTCGACTGAAAACTTTCCTATTTCATCTATCACCAGCACTTCACACTTTTCATGTGCATACGAAATTGCAGGTATCGCAATCTGATTAAGTGCTTCAAGGTCTAAACCATAGCCCAATACTCGCAATCTTGAATCGATATCACGATGAGCAATGATGCCTTCTTCTTTGGTCACAATATCGATCATCTTGTAACCAAGTCGCTCACCATTTTCAATGAGTGGTTCAGTTTGAATTCCTCCGATAATTGGTTTTTCCATCGAGCCTGATCTCATTTCAATTTCTCTTGTTCGTTCTTCAAGAAGCATTTCGAGAACTCGTTCCATTACTGCGGATTTACCACTTCTGGGCAAACCCGTAATACCAATTTTTGGATGAATTCCCATACAAAATCACTGTCTTTTTTTAACGACGATTTATCCCACTACCTTTAACCATTTAAAAATATGGACATTAGCCGGCATTTAGAAACTATAATGTGGAAATGGGAGTCTGAATTTATTCCTTATAGTGAATCAGGTTTCATCAATTCTCCATTCAAATCGAGTGGTAATGTCTCTAATTCGTAATTGTTGACATTGTTATTTGCAGCCCAAGCTCTTGCCCACTCGTCGAGGTCATTATCATTCAGGTGTTTACAAAGCCAAGATAAGGCGTTGTGCAAATTCCCATGTTCATCGGTGAGTCTCTCTTCAATATCTTTGTGAAGCTCGATGTGGTTGACACTATTTCCCAGAACGCAGTTTGCGGGGATGACCGCCCATCGTAGTCTACGTTCTTGGTGTGCATTCACAATGGCTTGACATGCCAAACGAGGTCCTTGATGGGTTGGTTGTTCGCCAATCCACATAGCCAATTGGCGTTCGCTCGCTCTTGATGGAATATCGGTTCTAAAGGCAGGATGACGAATGAATACCTGCCCTTTGTCATCCTCGTGGAAATGGACTCCGCGAATAAATGGATGACTTTCTCTTCCCTTGACCCATGTCTCAATGTTTTTGGAATTGGAGGTTTGGTCAATTTCCCCAACGCGCACTCGCACATGTTGACCATTGGTTGTGAGAACATGGTGGTCATCGCTCAAGCGTGCCCTTGTAGCGAGTTTGTCGAGAACTTCAAGTGTATATTTTCTCTCAATTCGGTCTCGAGGAAGTCGAGGTACTGCCCAAGTTTCTCTTGCCCATTTTTGCCATCGAATTTCTTCCATTTCAAATGATGGAACTCTTGATGAAAGTCCGTCGCCTTCTTTTCTTAAATCGGATCTAGTTATTGGTCCTCGGAGGACAAGAGGGACGGGTGTCTCTTTTGCATCGATTCCAAGCACAACAACGCCCTGTGTCATTCCAGGGAAGAGAAGATTTGCCTCTTCAATGCACCAAACATCATTCCAGGCATGTTCCTTGACGAGAAGTTCTCGGAGTGGATGGGAAGATTGTTCTCGAAGAAGACTGTCTGGGGCGATGAGTCGAAGTCGTCCACCCTTCTCTAAAATCTGAAGACTTCGTTCGATGAAGAGTCTGTACAAATTGACATTGCCCCTCATGGTCGAAAATCGTGGTTTATCATCATCGACGATGGCTCGAAGTTGGTCCCCCAATTCTTTTCTCAATTTACTGCCATCGTCTTGACCTCTAAATCTATCTTTTATTCGTAGCCACGGAGGATTTGTAAGCGCCAGTTGTGGCTCGGTCTCCCAAGGCCAATCATCTTGGAGTGTGTCTCCTTCTTTGACGCCTGCATCGAGTAATGTTTCCATTTCTTTTCGTGAAATTTTATTTGGTTGTTCAGCACCAAAACTTACCAGTTCCAAGCGTATCGCTTCGAGGAGTAAACGTCGTTTTGTACTCTCAACGGCAAGAGGGTCAATGTCGAGAAGTTGAATGTGTTCGAAAAATTTCCTCGTATCTTGTTTGCGAATCTCAGGTGTACTATCTTCGTGTATTTCCGCGTGTCGGCGCATGAGACGGGCGTGAAACAAACCACCTCCTGCTGCTGTATCGGCCACAGGAAGTGGAATCCCGCTCACAGTTCGACGGTTTGAATCCACTCTTGATTGTTCGTCTTCATTATCGACTGTACCTTCTTCTTGTGCGGAAGGTGGAAGGTTAAGGTTCTTGACATGTTGTCGAAATCCTGGAGGAAGGTTTGACATCAAGAAATTATTTTGTTGTACTGGTTTCTTAGGGTTGACTAAGGGTTCACGTAGTTCAGATGCTATGATTGCATCGGCTAAACGAGGAGGTGTTGGATGAGCACCCCGTGGAGAACGCCCATCGGATTCCGCATCATGTCGAGCGAGTAAATGGTCGAGAACATGACCAGGATCTGTGAGAAGATTTGCAGGTAATGTTGGCCAATCTTCCGGAAGTAAAGCAGCGATTGGTTGGAATGTTCGAAGTGATTTTTCCCAGGTATCTAACCAAATTTCAATTTGCTTTTTTCTGTCATCTAAACATCTGTCTAATCTAGCGTACCAACCACTTACTCCGTTCTGCAAAACTCCCCCACCAAACCGAGCGGATGGCTTTTATGGTTTGAATGTAGCCCTTCGCAAAAGGTTCATTTTGGGTCATTTTTTGTGATAAGATTTTTATATTCACTATTCCATTTCCACCCTGATTTTACCCAATCAAAGACCGCAGAAAGTCCCTCATCGGCAAGCCCAATTTTGTCCGAAATCGCACGAATGCACTCGATTTCGCTTTGATCATATTCCCCATCAATTGAAGCAACAATAATAGCATCTCGGAGGATAAAATAGAGGAGTTCATGCGACAAATTCGTGAGGAGTTCGCCGAGTGGTTTCGGGCTTTCAAAACCTAATCGAATTTCCTCTCTTTGCTCTGGAGGGATGAGATATTTTCCCATATAACCCTCAATGGCTTGTACCTCTTCACGAACAAGTGTTCCGTCAGCTGCTGCGATGTGGACAAGTATGTGAGCATATGTGAGACGTTCATTGAGCGGGAACGACCCCACGGGGTCAGGAAACATGTTCACTCCTCGAGCGAATTCAGAATTTCATATCCTTCTTTCATCCATTTGTATCCTTTTACGGTCCATTCAAGGAGGAGGTCAACGGCTTCTTCTTTCAACCCAAGGTGTTCTGAAATTTCTTCAAGAACATCCCGCTCGTCTTCATCGACATTGCCATCTGCTGCTGCCATGAGAACAGCGTCTCGGAGTGCAAGTTTACCCGCTTCGCCGTGTAAATCATCCAAACATTCTTCCAGGGAGGGTGGGTTCTTGAGCGCCGCACGTATCATGTCTCTTTGGTTTGGTGAGAGTAGCGCTGTTCCCAATCTCTGTTCAAACATTGCCATTTCATCAACCGTTAATTCATTATCAATACGAGCCACGAATGCTAATAATTTCGCATAAGCAAATCTCTCTTCTCGTGGGAGTTTGTGTACTGTGTCAGGTAGCATGGGTATGCGCGGTACTTTCTTCTTCAAGAACTCAGCGGAGGATTTCACCGATTGTACACTATATTCAAACTGTAGAAACACGTCCCGAAGACATGGGCAAAAATGGTGTTCAAGTAGATATTTGGACACGACGTGGTTGTCATGCTTGTACTCAGTCTAAGCAATTTTTTTATTCGAAAAAAATTCATTTCGAAGAGCATCGATTAACAGACGACCCTGCAGTTCAAGCCTATTTTCAACAACAAACCAATCATGCGAAAACCGTCCCCCAAATCATCATCAATGGTCAACGAATTGGGGGGTTTGATGATTTACTTCATCTTGAGAAAAAGGGAAAATTGGATCAAATATTGTACGGTGAGAAAAATGATAAGAAATTTAGTTTTTTTAAGAAAAAATGAATGGAAGTTCAAGTTTATCATGTCCACAAATTCAAAAGGGCGGAGCTTTTGAAGGAAGACGTGCAACAAAAAAATGTGCTTGGAGAAGTCATTGCAGAATGTTCATGCAAACCGCTCACAGGCTGGTATAGAGATGGTCGATGCAACACCGATAATTCGGACCGTGGTTCACATACTGTCTGTTGTATTGTGACAGAAACTTTTCTGGAATTTGCAAGAAGTCAAGGTAATGATTTGATTACGCCAATGCCTCAGTTTAATTTTCCCGGCCTCAAGCCAGGCGATTCTTGGTGTGTTTGTGCAGCCACATGGTTAGCTGCTGTCCAACAAGGTTCAGCTTGTCCAGTCGACTTGGAAGCAACAAATGAACGGGCACTTGAGATTATACCCCTTCAACTGCTTGAATCCTATGCGACTTGACCGCATGGGTATGTTTGAAGATGAAAATTCGCATACTCATCCAAGTGATTGCCCCCCAGAGTAAAACGTTGCCAAGGGCAATGTAACGAATATGAATACTCAAAGTACCAAGGAAGAACATGTACGTCCAAGTGGAGCATAACATGCCCACAACGTACAATAATGCGACAAGCGGGATGGTTTTTTTCATTGGTTCATCGGTTTCAAAGGTAAAATATCGATGGACAAAATGAGCCAAGAAACTCGAGATAATCCATGATGTTGCCCAAATGATTGCTGCAAATGATTCCGAGAACATGAAATAAAAAAATTCCATCAGCACCAGGAAAATCAATGTGTTGAATCCTCCAGCAATACCAAATCTTTGAAGTGTACCTTTTTTGAAAAGAGAAGATGTATGTTTAAACATCTCAATCATCATTCGTATCAATCATACTTGGTAGCCCGGTTGAAATCTTTCTGAGAAACTCATTATCGATTTGTAAAGCATCAAGAAGATGATATTTGACACCAAGTGATTCGGCTAATTTCGATAAGGCGAGTGTATCTTTTGGCAAACATTTGCCTCCAAATCCTCTGTTTGCTCCAAACATGGGTTCAAGATGCTGTTCACCAATTTTCTGTGGATGATTTGTTGTAATTATTTTCTTGATCACTTGATAATCCGCTTCTAATTTTTGACTTAAGTCATAGATTTGATTCGCAAAAATGACTTTCAATGCATTAAATGTGTTTTTTGTGTATTTGACCAATTCAGCCTCTGTTGGTGTGACATGAAAAAGTTGTTCGTTTCGCATTACTCCTGCTTGGACATGATGTTCGAAAACAAGTTGTGCCACCTCAGCATGATGAGTACCAACCACCAAAAAATCTTGATTTGAAAAATCCTCAATTCGATTTCTCTCTACCAAAAATTCCGGTGAATACGCAATTTTCAAATTCGGATATTGATCATGAAATCGCTGGGTTGTGCCTGGAATAACTGTACTCTTGATAATCGCAGTCATCCCCGTTGGAAGACATTCAAGAGTTTGCTCAACCAATGAGGTGTCGCATTCACCCGTTGGGCCAGAAGGTGTAGGCACTGAAATGTAAACACAATCGACATGAGGAAGTATCTCGGCGAGTTCAGTTCCTCGTTTTGGGTCGTGAACAAACAACGTATGAGTTGAAGAAAAGCATGCTTCAATCGTTCCCCCAACCATTCCTGCACCAATGATTCCTATGTTCATATTCGTTCCTCAGTCATGTTGAAAGTTTGGGCGTAGTTTTCCCTCTTTGGCAAGATTTGCTGCCTTCAATAAGGATTCTGGAGAACCACAATCCAGCCATGAATCAGTTCCGATGGAAAGCAATTTTGCTTTTGATTCTTTAATGTACATTCGATTAATATCAGATATTGAGTTGTTCTTAGGTTCTTTTGACATGACGTGGTCAAATTTTGACCAAAATGTTTCATCGTACAGATAAATTCCACCAATCGCTATGTTTGAAGGAGGATGTTGTGGTTTTTCGACGACATCAACCAATGTCTCCCCGTCAAACACTGCAACACCAAAAGCCTCTGGCTTCACTTCTTGGCGTCCGAGCATGACGCATCCAGGTGGTTCAACCGCGTGTGTAAACCTTTCAACTTCGTCTTTCAGATTCTCAGTCGTGATATTGTCAGAAAAATAGACGAGTATTCGGCAATCTTGATGATGAGATCTTGCTAAAGATATGGCAGGTAAAACGCCTTGCGGATTGGCTTCAATGACATATTGGATTTGCTCACCCGGGATACCGGAACCGATGTGTTGAGCAATTTGGTCAATGAATTTGTTTGATATTATTGTAATTTTATGAATTCCAGCAGAACGAATAGTTGCCAAACAATAATCCAAGACTGGGCGATCAAAAATTGGCAGAAGAGATTTTTGAGTGTAAGCCGTGAAGGGAAGCAGGCGAGTACCAAGTCCTCCTGTGACTAAGATTGCTCGCACTTCCATAGCGTATGGGAGTTTTCCAAAGACTATGGTTTCTTCTCTATTCGGGCATATCGGACTGCTTGTTCTTCATAAGTCTCGATACCGCCCCTTCTTCTGAATTTTTCTCAAACCAATCTGTTCGTAGTAAATCGCCAAGTCGTTCGACTCCTGCCTCAATCAAATCCGGGTCATTTTTCTCAGCCTCTTCCCATCGCACCTGTGCCTCTTCTGCATACTTTTGATTCGCTTCTTCGACGATTTTTTCTCCTCGTTGAAGGGGTCCATCAAGTCCGTCATAGTTCGATGATGTTGCAATTGCATCTCGTCTTTTTGTATTTGCTAAGAGGGGGCTCTCTTCTTTTCCCCATGATGGTCCTTTTTCATCAGTTCCTCTTTGCAACAATGGTGCTATGGATTCGGGTGATTGAAAATGTACTTTGGTGTAAACCTGATACAATGCATCGACTTCTTCATCCGTACTGGCCATTTCTCGAACAACATCCCAGCTCGCATCCATTTTTAGTAACAATTCTTCTAAGTCCTTTTTTCTCAGGAACTCACTCTTCTTCCAAAAAGAAAATTGAAGCAGCATCGTGGTGACTTGAAACAAAATCATCATCGCTGCGTGAACAACATTGATTGAGAAGAGTTGAAAGAATAACAATGAAACAATGCTAACTGCCATCAATACATGAAATGACCAAAAATAAACCGAATGGAATGGAGATGGTTTTGCATTGAGTAAATGAACGATGTTTTGGTTCATTTTTCTTCAACGCCAACTATTTTCTTTAGGTTTCTAATCATATCTTCATCCATTTTTTCAGGTTTTGACCATCCTAATTTCTTGAAACCTAAATCGATGTTGTATTCAACTGATTGACGTTGACGATCGATGCTGAATGAGAGCAAAACAAACAGCAACAGTTCAACACCAAGAATGAGCGTGAGGTTGAACTCTTGGAAAAACGCGATAACTCCCAACACCAACAAAGCGATTGAAACAACGAAAGAGCGCACTTTGAGGCGTTTTGAGGTTTCAAGGGCATCTAATACTCGTTGTGCATGCTCTTTTTTCGCCACCTGGACCAACTCAAATTTGAAAATTCAAAACTAAATTTATCAAGACCGTTCATCCTCAAAGTCGTTGAGAATAAAACAATCATCATCAATTTCGATGATTTGGCCTGATGAAATCAAAAAATCAAGTGCTTCATCGGTTTCTTCCGCTGTCAAATTATGGTTTTTTGCTTGGGTAATGATGGTTTCAATGGTTGCATAAGGTTGGCCTTTCGCAACACATTTTTCGACACCCATCAAGATGATTTGGCATGAAATCGCAAGAAGTGGGTCATCAAAGTTCGTGTCTGGGTTTACATCGACAAACATGTTGACAAATGCAGTGTCTGCATTCAATTCTTCTGGAGCTTGCGCTCTATCGGATAAATGTGAAAAGGAATTGGGTTGTTCTACATCAAAACAATCAAACAGATTTTTTTGATAGGGGTCCTCTTCATCAATATCATTCGGAAATCGTCGCGCAATGTCTTGAATTCTGTGAAGGCGTTGTTCTGCGTGGAGGCGTTCCCGCTCCAAATCGCATTCGATTAACTCCATTTCCATCAATGCTTTTTCTGCCAACCAATCCATAAAATTCCAATCGGGTTGTATGCCGAGCATGATGTCGTTAAGTTGTTGGATTTCTTCTGGCAAATCGCCAATCTTCACACTAGATTTGTTCTCGTGACTTTTGTGCTCGGACATACTTTCCTCTGCGTATTGACAGCCTATCAAACCTCCCCCAATGTAGAACCTCTTTTTTTCAATTGGAAAGGAGAAGACCTGCTTCTCAAGTCGAAATACGAGAGTTCCAGAGGAAACAAGGGGGTTATTGTTCGGAAAAGCCACCACATTTGTTGGGGGTTTTGTTCATGTATGGGTTTCTTTTGGCCGAAACTATGAGCGACTACCGTGTTGCAATTCTTCCAGGTGACGGAACCGGTAGAGAAGTCGCAGTCGAGGCTCAGAAAATTCTTCAAACCATTGAGCAACATACCAATGCTGGATTTGAACAAACCGTCATTCCCTGTGGTGGACAGTACTACAAAGAAACCGGAAAAGAGTGGGAAGAAGGTTCATTTGATTTTTGTAAAAACGAGGCGGATGCAATTTTCCTCGGCGCTATTGGTGCCCCTGGTGTACGGTTGCCAAATGGTGATTTGGCTGGAGGTTCTGTGATTCTCGGCTTACGTAGTGGTCTTGATTTATACGCTAATGTTCGTCCAATCAAGTTGTACGAAGGTGTACGTCACAAAATTCACGGTGAGTTCACTCAAGTTTGGAAACCGGGTATGGTCGACATGACCATACTTCGTGAAAATACGGAAGGATTGTATCATGCCCTACTTCGAAGAAGTGCTGACAGGGCACTTGGACGAGTAGAGTATGAACCCCCGCCAATGGAATTTCCTGGACTTGAAGGTGAAGTCGCCTACGATGCACGACCTATTTCCCAAAGAGGTTCATCTCGGCTGATTCGAATGGGTTTTGATATTGCAGAGACAAGAAATGGAGCACCTGCGGACGGGGTTCGAAGAGTTACTTGTATTGACAAATCAAATGTGACAAGGGGTTGTCAATTGTTTCGAAGGGTCTTCGATGAGGTCTCCGCAGATTATCCTGATACAGAAGCGGATTATGGATACATCGACGCATTTACACAATGGCTTACACGAAATCCGGAACATTACGATGTCGTGGTGACCTCGAACATGTTTGGAGATATTGCAACTGACCTCGGCGCTGTTCTTCAAGGTGGGATGGGCATGGCTGCATCTGGCAATATTGGAGACCATCATGCCTTCTTTGAACCAGTACACGGCTCTTCACCAAAACATGCTGGCCAAAACAAAGTCAACCCAATTGCATCCATCAATTCGATTCAAATGATGATGGAATACCTCGGTCGCAAACATTCCGATGAAGATTTGCTTGAGGTAGCACAATGCATCGACCAAAGTGTTGCTTCGCATCTCAAAGATGGAAAAGAACTCACATACGATATCGGGGGTTTTGCTTCTTGCAGTCAAGTTGGTACTTCGATTGCAACACGTCTGGCTGATATCTTGGACGAAAAATTCTGATTTCAACGAATGCCTTCCCGAATAGCTTGAAGTGCACGATGTAAAATGTCCTCATTTGAATATTGACCATTCAGTTCTTTAGGTTGATTATTTGAAAGAATTTCATTCATGATTTGAATGGTTCGAGACAATTCATTGACGATTGTTATTGATGCCTTTGAAGCACTACGTGATAACGGGTTAAGGTCAACCACAATGACCGTCTTACCCATTGCAACAAGTGCTTCACATCGATCACCATCCTCAAGAGGAACAAAGACAACGTCAGAGGAGTAAATCCCCCTTGACTCACATTTGGCTCTTGGGCCCTTTAAGCCTAAAATTTCTGCATCTGGCATGGCACCTAATATCTCAACTCGGAATTCGTAGGCTTGATTCAATTCATTCAATTCACTTAGCAGGGCTTGGATTCTTGCATCGGTTCGATAAAATATGTTAATTTCGATAGGGCACGAAAGACGTGATGCTAATTCAAGCATTTCTCTTCCAGCAAGTGCGACGGTGTTCCCATTAACACAGAGCACTGGTCGTTCTGCTTGTTTCAATGCGGCAATTGCGTGGTGTATGGCTTCGGTAGCAAATGGGTGGGTTTGTTCGCCGAGGAGATAATCAAACGCTTCACCTCGACCATGAGCAATAAGAGCACTATCCGCTAACATGCCAAGAGACATTGCTCTCTCCATTTTTTGACGTTGCAATAACGATGCATAACGAGGATGGGAAGGGTCTGCTGCATGTTGGGACAAAAAATCACCATTACTCATCGAAAAGCATCGAAATATCAAGGGGTTGGGTTCCTCGGTTCAAAGCACTCGTGCTTAATACATCTAAAGTACATTCTTTCCAATCTGATAATTGTTCGAATGTAATTCCCCCACTTGCCTCGAGGACAACATGCTGGCGAAGGTCATATTGTTCCATTTCCTCGGCAATTTCTTTGCATTCTTTTGGTGACAAATTGTCGAGCATAATCACAAGTTTAGCCTCCTTCCCAAGTGATTTCCACATACCTGCAGCAATCATAGCCTCTTTTGCAGTTCTTACTTCTACTTCAAGAAAGGCACCATATTCACCATCTTGAACCGTAGAAAGATATGAAGAAAGACGTTCTGCATGGTTTTGACCTTCGCTTTGCATGGCTGCTAAGTCGTTTTCTTTAATCATTCGAGCATCGCTCTTGTGTAGTCGATGGGTCAATCCTCCGCCAACATGGACCGCCCACTTGTCGAGAATGCCCCATACTGTTTTTCTTGTGCAAGCAATTTGTTTAGGAGCAATTTTTGCCCATCGATTCGTTTCTGTAGCAATACCAGATAATTGGCCAAGAATGTTAAGTATCGATCGTTCCATCCGAAGAAGTGATTGCGCACTTCCTTTTAGTCTCGCAAGAGTGTCTCCTGATTGTATTGATTTTCCATCATTCGCTTGCCAGGTCACATGGATATCGGGGCACCATATTTGGAGCATGTAATCTACAGCTGCGCATCCAGCAATGATTCCATTTTGTTTAGCAACAATTTTTGCATTCATTGTTGGTCCTTCGGCCATAATGAGGTCTGTAATCCCATCATCGCCGAGGATTGAAGTTGTCCATCTATCAAAACTTGCGAGGAGTAAACGTTCGGGACCGCCTTCACTGGTCCACAATATGTGGCCTCGGTCGTGAGGTATGCGAGGCTCTTCACTCGACAACTTCTCGACCTCCTATGTGCAGAGTACATTTTCCTAATACAACAATGTTTTCAATTGGTTCATCAAGCGAAATTCATGGCCAAAATCGTTGTCATTGGTTCTGGCTTTAGTGGACTATCGGCAGCCCTGCACCTTTCTGCAGCCCAACATCATGTTGTCATTTTGGAGGCTAAGCAGCGTATTGGAGGACGGGGGACCTCTGAACTTGTTGACCGAATTTCGTTTGGATTTGGTCCTCATCTGCTCTTGAAACATGGACCAACGCACCGCCTCGTGAAAAAATTGAGTCGGGTAAGGTTGCTTACAAAACCCTTGAGGATTGAACATATTCAAACCATGAGGGGGCCATTACGACCTCATTCATACAATGACCTTGTGCACTTTAGAAAGGCTATTCGAACTATGGACGAAACCCATGAGGCAGTGCAATGCCTTCGTTTACTCGCAATGTACGGAATGGAATCGAGTGATGATGCTTCAAGAGTTAAAGCATTTGCAAATTCAAACGTACTTGTGACCGCAGAAGGATGGGCGGGTATCATAGGGCGATTCGCAAATGCACTCGATGAAATTGGGGTCTATGTGGAGTCAAATTGTAAGGTTACATCAATAGCATCAAATCGTGTTGTACTTGATGATGGTCGAAAGATTGAGGCGGATGCTGTTGTTCTTGCATGTGGTGTGAAGGCGACAAAAAAACTTCTCAAAACGATGGATATTGGCACACTCAAACCGATACATCAACAATATGCTTCAACCATTGATGTAGCTTTATCTTCAAACCCCATGGAGAATTTGCATGCGATTGTTGATGTGGAGCATCAACAATTTGTCTATCATCTTTCAAAAATACAACCACGTATTGTTCACCCTGGTTCTATTCTATCTGCTGTGAAATTGTGTCAAACATCAAAAGAAGATGGGCTTGATGAATTATTTGCTTTTCTCGATGCCCGTGTGGCGGGGTGGAGCCAACATATTGTGCATATTCGCAAACAAACCTCGATTCCAATTTGGTCAATGAGTGAAAATACTGAAGATATGTTTGCAGAGCATCATGTGTATCTCGCTGGCGATTACTTGGCTTCGGATTATATTTTATCTGATGCCGCAATCGAATCAGGTAGGATAGTAGCTTCGAAGATACAGTCTTGAACTTTTATTCACCTTCACCATATCCCCGAATCATGCGTATTATGACATGGAATGTCAACGGACTTCGAGCAGCGATTCGAAAAGGAATTGACAGTTATTTTACAGAAGTAGATGCTGATATCATTCTCTTGCAGGAAACTCGGACCTTAGAAGAACAACTACCTTCGGATTGGACATGGCCAGATGGGTATCATGTTTATCTACATCCAGCAGAAAAAAAGGGATACTCTGGAGTCGCTACTCTTTCGAAGAATCAATTTTCAATCATCCAAAGGGGCATGGCTTCTTCAATCGATCCGAACGATAGTGAAGGGAGAATTCTTGTGACTGAACACGAGAAATGTGTGTGTATCAATACATACTTGCCCAGTGGCTCAAATAAGGAAGAACGGCAACTCTACAAAGAAAAGTGGATGGACCATTGGCGCGCGTTTCTTCGACCTTTCCTCGAAAAAGAGAAACCTGTTTTTGTGTGTGGTGACCTCAACATCGCTCATACTGAAGATGATATTTGGAACCCAGGTGGGAACTCAAAGACATCTGGATTTCTTCCACAAGAGCGATTGTGGATGTCGAAACTACTCGAGGATGGATGGTGTGATGTGTTTCGCCACATACATGGTGCAGGTCACAAAGAGTACTCTTGGTGGTCAAATCGGGGCCAAGCGCGTGCAAAGAATAGAGGCTGGAGAATAGATTACATTCTCTGCCAGCCATCTGCAATCAATCGAATCAACACCTGTTCAATTCTAAGACAAGGTGGCCTTGATATCTCGGACCATGCACCAGTCATCGTTGACTGGGACCAATAACAATGCGTCTATCACTGATATTGTTCGTCTCAGTTTTCGTCACCGAGGACTGAAATCAGAGATGATTGCTCTGCAATACGCTTGTTAACTTCATCTCGTCGGCTTCGTCCTACAAGATACACCACGCCCAAGAGAGCAAGTGTCAGGATGATGACAATGAATGGCAGTGCGGTCTTCGACACAACTTCAGAAGCGACATCGAGGAACGGGCTGGACGATTCAAGAGGATCTTCGATAGCCACAACGTTATCTCCTTCATCGGATTCAACAATGAGATTTTGTGGGTCAACGACAACGTAGATACCCTTGCTACCTGCAGTCACAGGATAGAGAAGATACAATTCGACTTCTTTTTCGTCTTCTGAAGCATCAGGAGCAAGAAGGGCACCAACGACTTGTCGCATGACGACTCGGTCTTCTTCACATCCATTCTTTCTCAATTCTCGAATGATTTCTGGGTCGTTCTCATCATCGTATTCACAAAGGACAATTTCGATGTCTGTTGCGTGGACGTTTCCATTGTTCACAAGGGTAATTCCAATTGGGATGGTTGAGTCGACTTCACCCGATGTGGTAGAAACGCGAACATCTCGAACAACGAGGTTTGGTGCTCTGAGTCGAAGGGTTACAATGAATTCATTGGTGTCGAGATTTTCTCCATCCCACTCTGGGGAGTCATCATGGTCACCGTCGTTTTCCATATCTCCATACATCGAGACAACTTTGAGACCAATCGGTCGAGTGTTCAATGCAGCTGAAGGAGCGATGTGCACTTCTGCAACCACTTGGATGGTTTCGTAAGGTGCCATTTCTGGCAACCGGTATTCCCACTCGCCTGCAACCTCCATTTTGACACATTGGTCTTCTGGGAATGCCGATGCTGTTGCTTCCACTTCAACACACTCTTGAACTTCTGTGGCGTCAATTCCTGTTTGTTTGACAATCTTCCAAACAACATACCAGCCTGTCAAAGTGAACATACCGGGCATTGTATTCCAAATGAGGTCGTCTCCTGTGACCGTTGCTGAGTGGTTGTTCAAAGTTGGTACATCTGGTACGTTTCCGTTGTTGGTCACATTGAGCGTAAAGGACACAATCTTTCCTGGTGCGGAGGTTTTCACTGGATTGTCAATACTTGAGTCCATTGAAATTTGCATATCATGGAATTCGTTGACCGTTACCTTGAGTTCAATGGTATCACGGAGCCGTGTTTCCCTACCGCTTGCATCTGGGTACGGTTCTTCGGAAAATGCTTGCAAAACAACGGTGTATTCGCCAGCCTTCACTTGATTAGGCACGTTCATCAGAACATCAAACTCTTGGTATGTTCCTGCTGAAAGTTCCATCAACGATGCACGAGGGATGTCGACATCCCAGATCACATCGACGCCGAAAGCATCGGTAACGCGAGCAAGACGGAAGTCAAATCGGTCAGGGCCGTTTCCATCGTTCTTCACTGAGATTGGGAGTGTGATTTCTTCACCCGGATTGACATTGATGTTTGTTCCAACCTCTGGGTCAATTCCAGCATCCAAGTCAAACACGTGAACTACAGATGTTGAAAGAATCTTAGAAGCTGAAATTCGTGGATATCCTTCAAGATGGGCCTTAAGAGTGATTGCTGGGCCAAGTCCTGCTGTTGCGTTCATTGGTGCACAAACATTCACTCTCACTTCGTTCATGACGAATTCTTCGCCACCTGGAATAGTCCACGGTAGTGGGACGCCCAAGGCCGGACTTGGATGATCGACATCGAATTCGATATCAACAGTCCATTGCTCTTGTCGCCAAGCTTCGAGCGCAATGCCATCAGGGCGTGTTTCTGGAGCACCTGGTGTTGTGAAGACGAGGTTGCCTGAATCAAAGTTCTTGGTGACATCAATCTTGTATATTGCACAGGAGTTTTGTTGACTTGCTGGTCTTGTCAACTCAATCATCGTAGCAGGGAGTACCTGTTCAGTCTGGTCATCGATATTGAATACAATGTTTCCTGTTGAACGAATCGAAACGAAGACGCCCAATTCAAGAACATCGTATGTTCCTTTTTCAACCGATTTGATAGGTTCACCCTCGGACCATCCCTTCACATAGAGAACGAAAGCTCCTGGGTCTTCGGATGTTGGAACGCTAACGATGAGGTTTTTGACCACTGATTGACCTGGGTCAAGTTCAACTCGAATTGGGAATTGAACTTGCCAACCGAATGGAAGCAACCATTCCTGCTGCCCTTCAAGCGTTGCAGGATCCCAAAATAAGAATGCGTCATGTACGTTTCCTGTGTTGGTAATGGTGATGGAGAAAATCGCTTGATCGCCTTGTTCAACATCGACCATGCTGTGCGAAGTATCCAAATTGATGCCGTGGACAACGTCCATCAACGTGAGCGTATTCAGTTCATTTTGAATTGCGGGGTCCTTTGTCGATTTGGCCGTCACAACAATGTTGGCTAATTCATCTCCGTTGGCTTGGTAAATCGATGGTGCGCGAACTCTCATGTAGAAGCGAATGTCTTCTCCACCTTCAAGGAAAATTGGTGTATCATCAAAGATGGCTGTGTGGTTGTTGGAGAAGTACAGTGTTGCTGTCCAGTTTTGTGGAACACCAGAAATATTGAGCATGTAAGTGTCGGCAACGAGGTCCTTAGGACCAGGCGTTGAGTTGTTCATCGTGAGGTTGTAGATGGTTTGCTCACCAGGCTCGATGACGTGATAGAACGTCTCGCCAAGGTCAAAGGCTACATCGACTTGTCCAGTGAGAACGTGTGAATAACAAATCGTAAATCGGTTGTTGTTGGTCTCAGAACTACACTTGTTTGTATCAGACCAAGCGATGTGAGCTCCGCTACCAAGGTCGTTAGCAAATGCAGGTGGCATACCAATACTTGGTTGTCTTCCGGAGTTAGGTCCGAGTTTGTTGGATTGCCACTTTGTCACTGGGATTGCTTCCCATGGGTCAAGAGCGGTAAGGCCAGGACCGGTCAAGTCGGTGGCGTTGAGGCGAACATAGAGAATTTCTTCGTCTGCAGATGCGTTTCCTGAATCAACCCATGCGATGTGGATGTTGTTCTGGTCGTCGGTCAAGAGTGCTGGGAACACTGAGTTACCACCGTATGCTCTACCCGGAGGTAGGCCATTCTTTCCTTCAACCGTTGATATTGGTGTGTCATCAATTTTCTTGATAGCGTATGTCGAAAGTCCTTGATCGGCTCCATCCCAAGCACCTGCACCTTGAAGTCGAAGTTTGGTGTAGTACGTTTCGTAATTAACTTCTTTTTCGAATCCATAGTTTCGGCCATCCATCCAAGCAATGTGAGTGTTACCTTGCATATCCACACCAATGGAAGGGTGGAAGGAATATGCGTCATCGATAGTGATACGTGTATCATTGACAACAACGAGATGGCCATCTGCACCTGCACCTGTATCTTCAGTGTATGTGCCACCACTTGAGAGGTGACCTGGTGCACCTGGTGTCCATGTTGGGTCGTTGTTCATCTTTGCGTACGGGTCGAGAACTGTCATGTAGATTTCACGAGAGTTGTTTGTGGAAATATACACCATCGCTTCGACGAGAAGTGCCATTGAGTTTGCACCACCAGTTCCTGATGGGAATTCATATGCCGTACCGCCAGCATCTGTGCTGGCGAGGGTTGATCCTGGGCAGTTTCGTCCACCAGTGGAGACAACGCCATTTGGACACTTGACCAAATCGAGGAAGTGAGATTGTACGTTTCCTGCTCCACCATAGGATTGGCCGTAAAGACCGACTGGAATAACACCTGCAAGGATACAGTTGTCGTGAGCTTCTTGAATTGCGGAGATGTCATCAGCTTGTTGGGCTGGGTCACCATCTTTTGGACCTTCATCGGATACTGGAATAACAATCTTTGTTGCATTCGGGTTCCACTTGTGGTCATCGGTACTTGGTGGGTTTCCGGGAACGTTACCTGCAGCGTCTTTCCAAGATAGACATGCCCAGTTGGAGCCTGGACCCCAATCTTCACCAGAATACCCTGAGTAGGTGTTTCCGTTGTAGATGGTTTGAGGGAGTTTTCGGAGTCCACCAGAATCGTCATTATCGTCAAGTGGTGTTGTTCGTGGTCCTTGTCCGTTCTTGTAGTAAGCTTGACAGTTACCGGTGCTTGCAGCACCAGGAAGGGTATTTCCAAGACCGTAAATTGTTTCGAACACGGTCATGTTCGCCTGTGCGAGCATAGGCTTGAGTCCTTGGAAGTAACCACCAGAGGCAAAGTTTCCACCGTAAATAACGGTACAAACATCAGCCCATTCTGAGTACATGGAACCCGAAGTATCGACCACGAAAACAAGTTCGACTTTGCCACCACGTGTGTCATCCCATGCGATTTGAACGTAGTCGTTTGCATCGATGACGATATCTGGGTGCCCTTTGTGACCGATAATGGGTGTAAGGAGTGTATCATCAAAGAGGGTTAAAATTGCACCTGAATTGATGTCTGGTGTAATCATGGTGTAGTAGATTTGCGGTTGGTTGAAGAATCTGTTTAAGTCATCAAATTCATCTTGCCAAACAATGTGAATGTTGCCTTGACTGTCAACATCGATGGCTGGCCAGTCTCGGTTTTGTGCCCGACGAGAAATGATGGTATCGTCGATTGAGGTGATGGTACCATCGTCACTTGCTGAACCATCCATTGGTGCAGCCCAAGGTGAAAGGACGGTGTACATGATGGAGTGTTGGCCAATTTTGTCAGCCCAAACGATGTGGATTCTGTCGTTTTCATCGATGACCATGTCTGGGTGTGCAACTTTGTGAAGACCGGAATTGGTGATTTGTGTTGCATCGATGAGCACTTCTCCTCGAGGAGAAAGCATGGTGTAATACAGGTGCTGGTTGTTTCGTGCCCATACGAGGTGAACATTTCCTTCGCTATCTGCTGCAACTGCGGTTTGGGTATCCGAGGATGCCCCGCCGTTGGTTACGTGGATTGCATCGGTAATGACCACTGTACTCGCTGCGACAGAAGTCGTAGCGATCAGTAGACCTGAAAGGCTCGAGAGCAACATTATCATTACGAGTCCGATTGAAGTTGATTTTTTCGACATGTATAACACCTAATTCCAAAAATCCGTATCATTCTTCATACTTAATCGCGACGGGTTCCCGTCATTCTTCGGCATCAAAAAAATGAGGTGCTGCTCTACATGAATATAATATCGGGGGTGCCTTTATAATAGAATAAATATGGAGTTTTCTTCCTCTTTGACCTCGAAAATTTTGAGGTCTTTCTGCTTTGATAATTTGCCCACAAGTTTCCCGTATGGGGGGAACAGGGGAAAGGGCGACCACTCTTTGAGTGAACCGTCTTCTATGGAGTGAGTCGTTTGATGCAGGGGGCACCGTATGCATGCATCATCCACTTTTGCACCCCATGCCAACGGCCATCTCATGTGGCGACAAAGGGCTTCGGTTGCAAAAAGCGTAGCGTCGGCATTTCGTCCAATCAAAACGAGGTGTTTCTTTACAGAAACCATTTTCTTTTTTCCCGGTTTAATTTTTCTTGATTCAATTGCTTTTTCCCATCCCATATTATCACCTCGGCAACGGTATCCCAACGGCTTCAAGGCATCGTTCAACACTTTCAAGCGTTCCCTGAACTGAGCCATGAATACAATGGTCGCCAACGACATACACATCTTTACGTGGATTTAATGCCAATTTTTCTAGTTGTGAAGAAGGTAGAGCATCCGCAACTTCTGTCATCCGCAAGAAATCCCACTGTTTGGCCTCATCTCCAAACCACTCTACGAGTTCGGATTGAACCGAATGTTGATTGCAATGTTTTGTATCTTCACCAATAATGGTTGCACAAATCATTTGTTTTCCATCAGACCGAGGGTGCAAAAGTGTTGGGATATTCACATGCAAAATTGAACCTTGATTTTTTTGCCATGTTGACGATAGCATGAGGGCAGGAAGGGTGTACGGTGCTGCGTTCGAAAGGAAGCAGAACATTTTCGTTGTTCGCATTGAACCTCGAACTGGCGAGCCTTGGACAAAAGAATGGGAGATATGTTGAGGTGTTGCAAGAATCACCATGTCGGCAATAAATGGTTGAGATTGAGTGAACAGCGTCGTTGCTTCAATACGAAGAATTGGTTCGTTGAAATGAATCGTTGTGTGGTTAAGTCGCTCTCTGAGTTGTTGAGGAATGGATTGAATTCCATCTTTCAGAAGCACCATTGAGCCATGTGACATTGCAGACCATGTAAAATGAGCAAAACTGGCATGATCTGAAAGATCGGGGTCAAGTGTAATTCCAGTAAATAATAGACGTAAGTAACGTTCAGTTTTTTTCGAGAATCCTTGTGAGGACAGGAGTTGATGAATCGAATGCTGTACCTCATCTCTTCTCTTGTCGAGATTGTTCTTGCGAGTCGAAAGACGCCATCGTAGCAATCGTAAACTATCTCCAAAACCAATTGCTCGAAGCGTTGGGAGAAGATGAGAGGGTGAGGCAAGGCCATCTCCAAGTCGCTTGGTTGTTTGATTTGATTTGTCAAAAAATAACGAGCATTTTGCCATCGGTTTTGGCTGAAGTTTGGCAAGGTCAAGCCATCGATGAACCGTAGGATATGCAGTGTGAAGGACATGAAAACCAACATCGATAGGATGGCTATCATCCATTATAGTCTTCATCCGCCCCCCTATGTCGTCTGAAGATTCAAAGATGTGAACTTCATGACCAGCCTGCTCAAAGGCAAGAGCTGTGGCAAGTCCAGCGAGGCCAGCCCCTACAATTGCTACTTTCATTTATTAGCCTCTTACCATTGACATACCACCGTCGATATGAATGATTTCGCCAGTCAGTGAATCTGGGGCATCGAGTAGTAGCCATTCAATGGTTGAAGAAACATCCGAAATTTCGTTCATCGCCTTGGTTGGAATCAGTGCAATCGACGCTTCTTGAACCGCCTCGGAACGACGAAGTGGCTCAGATAGTCGGGTCTTTGTGAGGCCTGGAGCAACAGCATTGACTCGAATTCCGCGTTGAGCATAGGTGGATGCGGCTGAGCGCACCATGGCTTCTAATCCGCCTTTCGCAGCAGAGATTGCTTCATGATTGGTCAGACCATAACTTCCAGCCACACTTGAAATGTACACCATTCTTCCATGGCCTGCCTTCAGCATTTTTTTACCAATCATCGACAAGGTCAGAAAGGCGGTTGTGAGGTTTGTTTCAATGACTTCAGTAAAATCTGTTTTTTTCATCGCATGCGGAGGACGGAGAACGATCGAACCGACACAATGGACTACGCCATCAACAACTGCATCACCGATGTGTTCAAGGAGGCGAACAAAGTCATCTGTCTCTCTTGCATCACCTAAGACGATGTTGGCTCCTTGGGTTTTGATGTGCTCTAATCTTGATTCATCTCGGGCAAAAATGGTGACGCTGTGACCTTTATGCAGCAAATTTTCAGCCACGTGAAGGCCGATATCACTGCTTCCACCAACGATGAGAATATGTTGAGTCATGATGTTACATTTCTTCACTTATTTTTATACTCGTGTTCAAAGCCGATGAGTCTATACATCTATTGAAAAAGAAATGAAGGTTCGTAGATTTGTGTTGCGTGAACCACATCTTGGATTGCGAAACATGCTTGAACATACCAAAACCTTAGCCATTTTAGGTGCTGGACTAAACGAGCAAAAACCTGCACATCGTTTGTTTCATGACTTGAACGGACGAGGTTGGACTTTGATTCCTGTCCATCCAAATGATAAGGGTAACATCCTATCAAACAACATCGTTGCAACGATTGAACCAACTTCGGTATCCGTTGTTGTGTTTTTCTTGTCTCCACAGCAAACGATGGTCCAACTCAAGTCATTTGAGGCACAATTGTTGGATCAACCTTTTCCGTTCATCTGGTTGCAACCAGGTGCAGCCGATGATCTTGTTTTGGAATGGTTAAACCTCAACGACGTTCCTCATGTGGTGGATGAATGCGTCGTGGAATTTATTCGCAGACACCATCTTTATTCATCGGTTAAATGATACTTATGCGAACCATCACAACGTGGAAGTCGGTTTGAGAATCCACAAATGCAATCATGCAAACCTTTGCCTTGCAGAATTCTTTCAGCACATTTTTCGATTCGACCACGTGCAGTCGTTTCATTCTTTGTTGAGGTGAAGTGGATCAAATATCCCCGCTGTCTTCCTTTTGTGAGTTGTTCAAACGATTTTTGCAATGATTGGTTTTCACCAAACACCTGAAGAAGAATTGGCGGGAATTCAATCTCGTCCGTTTCGTGTTGAGGTATTTCTGCACCTGATTTCTCTACCTCAATGGCCTGTTGAATAAAATCAATGATTGAATCAAGTTGAGATTCAACTTCTGTAATTTCATCGAATTTTAAGTAGCGGCTTTGCCTTGAAAATTCTCCCGGGATTTGAAGTACGTTTTCAGGGTCTTTGAGCAATACGCCTTTGAAAAATCCAAGACCGCAATGGTCCTTGAAATCATAGAGCATAGCAATGTTTTTTCCATCAATAGTATAACACGGTTTATTCCATTTTTTTGCCTCGGTTAAGCCATTTGAATTCAGTATTTCACGCAACGCAATCATGACCTTTTTTCGACGTTGCAACCCTTCAAAATATTCATCTAATGATGGTGTCATTTGGCCCACTCCTGTGTTCTTTTGGTTACCGCTTCAATGGAATGGGGAACGGAATTCGTGCACATCTTCAGATATTCGTAGGAGTTGGTTGTATTTTGCAACCCGGTCAGAACGTGCTGGCGCACCTGTTTTGATTTGACCGGCACGAGTTCCAACTGCGAGGTCAGCGATAGTCACATCTTCGGTTTCTCCACTTCGATGGGAGATGACATTTCGAAAACCATGAGACGATGCTAAATCCATTGCCTCGAGGGTTTCAGTGACGGTACCCACTTGGTTGACCTTGACGAGCATTGCATTGGCGGCTTGAATTTCGATACCTTGTGCTAACCGCTCAGATTGGGTCACGAAAAGGTCGTCGCCCACCGCTTGAACTCGTTTACCATAGGTTCTTGTGAATGCTGCCCAACCTTGCCAATCATCTTCGCTAAAACCATCTTCAATCGACACGATTGGGTATTGGTCAAGCCATGAGCCATAGATGTCGGCCATATCTTGGCTTGAACAATCTTTGCCATCGAATTTGTAGATTCCATCGTTATGAAATTCAGTCGCTGCTACATCGAGGGCAATGCCGATTTCATCTGTCGAATAGCCTGCAGATTCAATGGCCCTCACCATATATTTGAGCCCGTCTTCATTGGCATCCAAATTCGGTGCAAATCCCCCTTCGTCACCAATGCCCCCAAGGATGCCGTCTTTTTTCAACTCAGATTTGAGAGCGTGATATGTCTCTACGCCTGCCCTAAGGGCTTCGGGGAATGAATCGAATCCGTGAGGCATGACCATGAATTCTTGGATGTCTACGTTTGAATGTGCGTGGGCTCCACCGTTGAGAATGTTGAGCATTGGAACCGGCATCAACCCTCCTGATACGCCACCAACATACTTCCACAATGGCAACTGATGGAAGGCTGCACCTGCATGTAAACATGAGAGTGAAACCCCAAGAATCGCATTGGCTCCAAGTTCGGATTTGTTCGGGGTACCGTCAAGTTCGATCATCACTTCATCGATGAGTCGTTGTTCATCAACTGGAAGACCAACAAGGTGCTCTTCGATGCGTTCATTGATATTTGCAATAGCATTATCCACGCCTTTACCAAAATATTCATCCGGCACTCCATCTCTTAATTCCAGTGCTTCGTATGCACCAGTTGATGCTCCGGAAGGTACCATGGCTCTACCAAGCAATACACCATCGACGTAACAGTCCACTTCGATGGTAGGTATGCCTCTGCTGTCAAGAACCATTCTACCATCGAGCCCCGATATTGTACCCGACATATGCTCCCCTTGTCCGACCGACAATGTGAGACGATTTCAAACAAACCCACGATTGTTGTTTTATATTGGGTTTGAAATCAACCATTTCAGTGAATTTTGTTGATTTTAAATGAATGTTTTGCAGTGATGAAAGGTGCACTTGATTTCTTATTAATTACGGAAATTTACCAATTCCTGTCATTAAATTCTTATTTGTCCGACTTTTTCTTCAAGAAATCGGGGTTTTAAAATAGGATGTGTTTCCATCTTACCGCATGCCAAGAATCACAGGTGTTGACCGGGCCATACTTGCTGAACTCAGAAAGAATGGAAGAATATCATATGTTGACCTTGCGAAGAAGGTCGATGTAAGTGAACGAACCGTTCGAACCCACATTCGAGCGATGGAAGAAGATGGAACAATTCGTCGTTACACTATCCGAGAAGGAGGCATTGGACTTACAGCCCTTGTACGGATTAAAGCAGCTCCTGGTGCTGAAATCGGTTCATTTGGTTCTGAAATATCTGGCTGGGAAGGAATTGAAATCGTGTACGAGGTCTCTGGTGATGCTGATTTAATCGCATTGGTTCACGTGGATGACACGATGTCACTTCGTGCCTTATTGGATAAAATGTGGCTCGCTGCACCAACGGACATCGTCAGTACAACCACTGAATTGGTCCTTGAACAATACTGAATTTACCATTTTGAGTCAAAAATTCCACCATCATCTCTAAACGATTTGAACTCGAGATGATTACCACAAGGGTCGACAACAAACATTGTTGCTTGTTCTCCTGGCTGTCCTTCATAACGTGTGTAAGGTTGAATGTAAAATTCGACATCGTTGGATTCTAACTTGGCCTTCAATTGATGCCAATCGTTCCACGAAAGAACAAGACCAAAGTGCATGGCTGGTACAGGTTTTCCATCCACGTCATTGGTTTGATAATTTGGCATTGAATCTACTTTGTGCGCAACGATTTGATGGCCGAAGAAATTAAACACGCACGATTCTTCTTTTGACCTCCCTTTGGTACATCCAAAAATTTCACAATAAAATTCGATTGTCTTCTCCATGTCATCGACTGGGAATGCGAGATGGAAAGGACGGAGTTTCTTGGGTGGCGAGTAATCGATACCGCATGAGCGACAGACCATGTGTTCATCCCAATCGCATTGGCGACGACAAGACGACAATACAATTCCTCAAACTTTCCATTTGACAGAACATCCAATTGATTCTGTGATTTGGACAGCAGGCGTGTTTCCTTCCATCATTGCGTTGACGGCGTCCATTAATTCTGAAGTTGTGGTTTCTTGAGGATTTTTTGGATTATCATCCATTCGGCCACGGTAAACTAGTGTATCCTCTGCATCAAAGAGGAAAAATTCTGGCGTTCGTTTCGCGTCATAGGCGTGAGCGATCTCTTGAGATTCATCGTGTAAGTATGGGTATGGCATCCCTTTTTCTGCTCTTTTCACCATGTGTTCAAAGGAGTCGTTATCATACACGATTGGGTCGTTTGAGTTAATTCCTGCAAAACCAATGTTCTGTTGAGTGCAAAATTCAGCCATGGCATTCATTCGTGAAATGCTGGCAACAACATACGGGCAATGATTGCATTCAAAGACGATGATGGTGCCATTTTCTTTTTTGACTTGAGAAAAGGTCATCATCGTTTCGCCAACCAAAGGATTGGCGTTGGATAATTCGAAATTTGGGGCTTGTTGTCCAACTTCAAGAGGCATGGTTCAACCAGTCCGATTGAATTCAAAATTGCTTGTATTGATTGCTATGCGGTTAAACCGTCAATTGTGCTTCGCATTCAGCAAGACGGGTCTTCGCCACCATATGGTCTGGGTCGAGCAACAAGACATTTTTCCAACCCACTGCAGCCTCGTCAAATTGTCCTTGTTCGTGATACAATGCCGCGATGTGAAGGTGGGCGTCAAGGTGGCCGGGTTGGGTACGAATTGCTGCCTCAAAGTCGGACAGTGCGTTGTCAGTCTTACCCCATTCAAGATACAACAATCCACGCTGATGCCACGCTTCTGCATGATTTGGATCAATCCGAAGTGCTTCGTTGAGCGGCGATTCTGCACGTTCAGGGCGTTGAAGTGCCATGTACGAGGCTCCAAGTTTTGTGAGGGCTACTGCATGCTGTGGTGAGACTTCGAGAACCATTTTGAAATCATTGAGAGCGAGTTTCCATTCAGCTTGGAGCATATGTGCTTCACCCTTTCGAAGTCTTGCAAGCGTGAAGTTGGGTGCCAAGGATAAAAGTCGAACACAATCGTCCACGGCTGATTGACCTTCGTTCAATGCGATGAGAACCATGGCACGGTTGAGTCGAGCTCGGATATGAGAAGGGTCATCATCAAGGGCTTGTGTGTAAAATGTATGTGCGAGTTCAAGTTGGCCCATCCGTCCTGCGATGTTTCCACGCACGTACGAAATCATCGGAGTTTGACCTTGGACATCCGCTGCATCAATGAATTGACTCGCCCGCGAAATATCGCCATTGTCAAGTGAAAGCAAGGCCGATTCTGCTGCAACATTTTGGTCGTTTTCCGGTAGTAATCGCCTCGCTCTATCAAGCGATTCCTCTGCAACTTGTAGGTCTTTGAGTAACCGTTGAGTTCGTCCTAAGCCGAGCCATGCCACCCCGAGTTCACGGTGAATGTTCAAGGCATCTTCGAATGATTTCTTCGCATCTTGAAGAAGTCGCTTGTCGGTCGTGCCAGTGCCATCTCGTAACCTGTCCGCCTTGGCTAAATGCAATCGTCCTTCAACGGTATGCAACAACGGGTGGTCGATGTTTGAGGGTGTTGCATCCACTAATTCTTGGGCTTCTTCAATACGATGTGCCTTGAGGAATCGGTCTGCAATTCTCGCTCGTAATTCTCCATCTTGTGGGGTTTTCTTGAGGTTCTTGAGGAGGTTTTCTTCAGCAGCAACAAGATCGCCTTGAACCTCAAGGAGTTCAGTTTTCAAGAATATTGTGTCGACTCCGCCCGCATCGAGAGCGACTGCATGCGTCGCTGCCTTGAGTGCTTCTTGATGACGCTTTGAGTCGTCAGAAAGCATGTGAGCGAGTAAGGCCCAAGCCTCACCGTGTTGTCGATTAATTTTGAGACATTCTTCAGTTGCTTCGATGGCCGCCAAAAGTTCGCCTTCTTCTTGGAGTAAGCGCCCATATTGGAGCCAGTCGTTAGCACGACTCGGGTCTTGCTCCAGTGCTTTTTCAATAGCTTCAAGCGCCTCAGAACGGGCTCCTGCTCTCGCTCGTAGACCGGAAAGAAGCGATTTGTCTGCAGGCGTATCTACGCCCAATGCTTCGAGTCTGCGCACGGTTCGTTCGGCTTCATTATCACCCATCGCCACGAGTAGGTGTGCATGTGCCCGTAGCAACTCTGGCTGGTCTGGGCTGACTTTCATGAGCGACTCCAACCAGTGCCTTTGAAGATCTTCGTCACCTCGAAGACATGAAATATCGTACAAATGACGAAGGATGCCTTCGTGACCTGGACTTAATCGATAGGCAATTCCAAGGGCGTGTTCAGCCCAGTCGTATCGCTTTACGGCCATGGATGCAACGCCGAGTTTATGAGCGAGATGCCCATCGAGTTGTAGGCCTTCGGCAGAGATTGAATTTCGGTCAAATACATCGAGCAAACGCAAAACAAACGATTGATGAAGTTCCGATAGATTTGCATCTGGAGCATCTGTCGAACAAGGCCCAAGTGCTGAACCGAGTACCGTAAGACATTCTTCTACACTTGGAGACATTGTTGAACTGTGTTCGTAATGAAGCAAAAATGCATGCGTCTTCATCGAAGCATCGACTTGCGGATGAATTTCCAAATATGTTGCAATGATTGAAGTTACTTCCTCCAAGTGAAGTTTCGTATCGGATGAAAGGGTGTTGAGGTATTGAAAATGAGAGGATTGGGATTCCTTCAATACAACATTCTGCTCAACGAGGTGTTCAATCGAGTTTTGCACCTTTTTCATCCAAAATCCAAACCCGCCAATGACACAGCCTGAAAAGAACACTGAACCGATAATTAATGCACTCATTGAACTTGACCTGTTCTTTTTGCCTTTATGCTTCACGGCTCTTTTAAGCCGAATCGACTCATTTTGCTACCTTTTTGATTTCACGAAAAACGGGGGAGCAGTAAATGACAAATCTAAGCCTAAATCAATGCTCACATTCAAAGCCTAACAGACATCATACCTTAGTGTGGGAGAAGATTCTGAAGAGGGGGCTTTTGCTTTCCTTGAAGATGAAATCAGGCTTATCATTGGTGATGAGTTCGATTATGAGGCATGCAAAGAATTTGTATTTTCTACTCCTTCAAACCGAATGCATCGATTCGAGATTCTCAAGGATGTCTTGAATGGAGCGAAAACATTGCAATTTCGTCTTCATTGCATTGTGCTTTATTTTTACAACAATGAAGAGATCATCACGGAAATTGCTGAACAATCAAGAAATCCACTTCTTGAACAAGAATTGTCAAATGAACTCGACCGGTTCATGCAAACATCATATCCATTCGAACCCAAATTCAGCAAACATCTTCACCATTGGATGAACGAAAGAGATATGGAAAAGTGGATTTTGATTTTGGAACGATGTTCTCAACTTGACCCATCGAGTTATCCCTCTTTGGAAACCATTTGGCATTTGTTCAATTCGAGCGAGAATTATCAAATCATTGAAGAGAGATTGAAAGAACTTGAACTCAAAGAAGAAAAACAACGTTCATCAATCAATGATATGTGTCGATACCTCGCCAATCAGGGTTTAGATATTACTAAAATTCAACGATTGGGTTTTGTCGAAAGTTTTGACGCCATCGCTAAGTTTCAGGAATTTTTAGATGAAAAAGAGCGAGTAAAAATATCAATTCTCACTCCTGTGAAAGATTTTGACCTTGCAACATACAACTCGTTTCTTGAAGATTTGACTCGATGTACCTCACCCAATGATGTGCAACTCCTTACTCAATTGAGAGTACAAATCCAAGATGTGTTATTTGGATTAGAAGAAAAACTTCAGCAAGCAAACGATTTGAAATTAACATTACAGCGTCAAGGAATAAAATTTGAATCATCAAATCCATTGCAACCAAAAGACCTGCGCCGATGGGAAGAAGAAATGAGTGTTCAAATGGACGAATATAATTTGCATATTTCTCTCATCGAGCAATGGCAAAACATCATCAAAATTTTTCCAGACCATGAACGATTTAGTGCACAATTTATCGGGGATATAGGAAAAAATTCCGAGTTCAAAGAGCATCTGGAGATGCTCGAGCTTCGTCGAAAACAAACAGAAATTGATGGCCTCCAGATGATTGAATCATTCGAACGATATGGTATTGAAATGAACGAATGGAAAGCAAAATTCATAGATAATTCAATTGAAGCATTTTCTGAGTTCGAACAATATCAAGAAATGTTGCATTACGCTTGTTCACTCATCGACACTCTGCTAGAAATCGATGTTTCATATGATGGTTTATCTCAACGAGATGAAATGCTACATCGGCTAAAATATGATTTTCTTCATCCAGAATTTCTTACCGAGGTTGAAGATTTTATCGCATGGAAAGAAAAGCGAAACAAACGCCACAGAGCGCTCTTGGATGAAGAAGCAAAAGGACTCGAAATTGATGTTCGAACAAAAATGGCTTCGATGGCCTTAGCGGATTATGAACGCGCTATAGCACAGCAACAATCCAAAAGAAAACAGATGCTTTCGAAACATGGCCAGTCAAAAAGAATGGTTTCGTATGTCGAACATACAATCAAAAAATTGGGAAGTCAAGGTTGGGATACAAGTCATTTTCCAACTCTCTCGGACGAAAACTCAATTGAAATCGCAACGATGCTATATGGGTGTCAGAAGCAGTTGGATTCTTTCCATCAATTAAGAAAACGTTTGCTACGTCTTCCATGGAACAGGGATGTTGCCCTTGCAATTGATATCTCTCAGCGTTTGAGAAATCCACTTGAACTCAAAGCATTGAACGATGAAATACCAGGGCTTATTCAACATCTTTCAAAAAAGCAAGTAGAAGATGAGCATTTTACGCTCCATTTGTGGGCTCCAAAAGAGTTGTTGCCAACGCTCATGCCCCTTGATTCTCCTCAAAAGACCTTGATTCCCATTGATTCAACTACGCTCGATGATGCTCATGAGGCAATGCTTGAAGCAATGGAGCCTTTGGTTGAATCAGAAGAATTTGAAGACATCGCTCTTGTGGAAGATGAACATTCAACGCAAACCTCAAGCGACGATGTAGATGTACTGCGTGTTGAATCTGCACCAATTCCTCCTCAAGAGCAGCCAATGATTGAAGAAAAAACAGAACCTATCGAACAAGTAAAGGTGGCTATTTCGGTTACAGAACTCCCTCCTCAAAAAGAACAACATATCGATGAACTTTCTGAAATGATTGGGTATTTCTGTGGTGCCTTAGGTTTGAAAAAATCACAAGATGCAATTCGACAAGAGGCTGGTGGGCTTGATTATGCAAGGAGAAACTTGGCAAAACAAGTAGGCTTGGTTCCGAGGGACCTTCGAATTGACAGAATGTTACGAATCGCATTGAGATGCTTTCCAACCGAGGGAGACTCTGCGGAAAGTATTGAACGAAAAGTGAAGATTATACAATCCTTTACTCAATCTCTCGATGGCTATCAACGGTGGATGAGAAATCGATTAGAACACCGACATTCAAGTGCATCTGGTGTCTTTTTACAAGATGCTCGAGCCCTTGGAGTTGCCCTCCAACGAATACCTGGGCCTGGCGTTAAAGTCCCACTCGATGCCGATACGACCAAACTTCCCAATGATATTGACAAACTCGAGGAAATGGCAACATCATTACGTCAAAGTATGACACTGCCAAGTGCAGGTGGAATGACTGTCATATCAGCTTAATTCGTCAAGTAACGCTTGTTGCTCTTCGGTTGAGATTGCAGGCTCCATCACCATTGGAGGTGGTGGAAGGGGGGGAGGAAGTGGTGGAATGTTCGGCGGAGCGGGCAGGCCGAGCGCCACTGGAGGAGCAGGGGGGCTTGGAGGGGCGGGAGGGCCCATAGGTACCATCGGGGCTGGTGGCCCGGGCATTGGTGCTAACGGCGGAGGTATAGGCGGTCCAGGTGGCGAAACGGTACTCGCAGGCATTGGAGGAGTTGGTATGTTCAACAGTTGTGGAGGCGTAGATGGGGCAACTGATTCATTTGAAACCGGTGGACCCGATTGGGGTTCATTCGATTCATGTTGGATTGGCGGGTCATCCAATGGTGCTGGTGATGGTAATTGTTCTCCTGCGGGCGTTGGTTGTGGTTCGATTGGGGCATGGGTTGTCGCTACGGGCTCAATAGCCCCTTCGATTGTCGGTACAACTGTCGTCGGTGGTGCAGGTTCCGCTTCAAAGGTCTTCACAGGTTTTGTTCGAGGTGGTTTCACAACCACTTTTGGGCGATGAGATGCTTCAACATCATATTTTTCTGAACCAAAATTTCCCTCGTTCAAATACGTCTGCATCATCGACCCGAAATGTTTCATTCCCACGCGTGATAAATATGCATCATGATTCCATATCCACTGAACAAACCTATACTTACGACGTGGCCCGTAGAACACGATGTATTGAATTTGAAACAGGATCATGAGCCATGGTATTCCCAAAGCAACAAGACACAAAATGAGAGGAAGTGTCCCCTCAATCGCAGAAAAAACGGTCAAAAACGAAGTGATGATCAGTGCTACGAGAAGCAAAGACCACATTTGAGAAAAAGCACGTAATTGTTCTGAATTAAAATGGCGGAATCCTACAATTTCATCTCTTGATAATGTCCAATGGACTTGCATATTGGTTTGAATATCAACATCTTTGAAGACGCGAATATGATGGAAATGTTGTGAATCGGCAAGAAAATATGTCGCTATCGTTTTCGAGGTATTGAGTTTGAGCGGAAGGATTTGTGCTGATTCTTGGACAAAATCTGTTTGGTCAAAGGGGTGGTTCCATTGCTCGTGGGTTTCCTCTGAAAAGAATGAGTTTTGTTGGATTTCTATTTCCGTTTGTTCAGAAGACGGCCCTTCGTCTTGTTCAAGCATTTCGGGTTCATCAGCTTCAGATGTCGGCTGACCAATATCCCCCCATGGATCGTCGTCCATGAGATGTCTGTATCTTTTGCAGAACAAAAAAGGTTTGACGCTTAACGATGAACTTCTGAAAGCCAAATTTTGACATCACCATCGTCGGTGAAATCCTTTCCTTCTTTCGTACCAACAAGTGTTTGGATTGTGCTATCTTTCAATTTCTCAAGCACTGACCCAGTAATTGGGGTGTTGATAATAATCGCTTCAACGTCTTCGGCTTCTTCAATCGATTCGGAGAGTTTTGATGCTGAAATTTCTTCATCGGAGAATGAGCCATCTTTGTACAAAAATACGGCCTTGTTCTTTCCAATTTCATCGAGTTTGTCAAAAAGTTCTTGAATTTCTGGTGGGGCTTCAGAAGATTCAAACTCATCATCAAAATCATCTGCCCAAGAATCGTCCTTAGAGTACTTTTCATCGTCGATTGCAATTTGTTTGTCAAGGTCCGACTTGAATCGGTCTGCTTCGGTTTTCTTTTGCAAACACATGGTGATGGTTTTCTGCGGTAGAAGTTCCCATTCTTGACCAGGGGGCGCTTGGGCTACAAAATCGATTTTTAGAATGTCAAACAACTGGAGGAAGAGCATTTGACCACCTCTGTCTCCATCAATGGCCAGGATGACTGTTTCCTTTCCATTGGCAAGGTCGATCAATTCTTGCTTGATGTCGCCCGCACCGTCAGCACTGATTGCGTTTTTAATGCCGTGATTGAGAAGGTTTTTCACATCATTTCGGCCTTCGACGATGATAAGGGAGTCAGAATTTTCCACATTGGGTCCGCTAGTGAGTCCATGATACGATGTTGCTGTGCCAGTTGTAAGTACTGCACGCACTTCTTCAACGACAGTTTTTGACGCTGCTTCTCCTGAATTCACGAGATGAAGAAGGAGTTCTTTTGCTCGCTCGACAACCGAGTTTCTCTTTGTTGCACGAACATCGCTAATTTCGACAACGGTGATGACCGCATCGCATGGCCCGATTCTGTCGATTGTTTCGAGAGATGAGGCAATAATTGCGGTTTCGACATTATCCATGCTGCTTGGAATGAAAATATTGCCGTGAACTTTGCCATTTTTGACTTCTATTTCCACATCAACGTGTCCAACTCGTGCTGTTCGCTGTAGTTTTCTTAATTCGAGTTCATCTCCGAGCAATCCTTCGGTTTGACCCATAATTGCTCCGATGATGTCCTTTCGCTGAACATTTCCATTGACTTTGATGTCAGCACGAATCATGTATTTCATTGCTTTTCCTTGATTTCCTTGTTTTCTGAAATTTTTACTCATGTTTTCAACCTCTTGGTCTTAATCACTGCACAAAAGTGCATAGGCTGTTGACCGAGGCCAACAGGGTGAGTGTGATGGTGTTGCGTTAGCAAAGGACTTTTTGAATCCTTTGATGAAAACGCGGACCTTTTACGATTTTTATTGACGGTTCATTCAAGAACAGGAGGGCAATGGGTTACACGCATGGCAGAGAATGGTATCGGGAATTTGGAGATTTTCCGTTCCACTGTCGAAGTGATGCTTTCCGATGGAATTTTAACGAGGGAAGAAAAGCGTCTCATCATTAAACTCGCTAGTGCCTTAAATTTGTCTTCGACTGACGCCCCTCAAATTTACGAAGACATTCAAAACAATCGTGATTCTGAAAAGGGCCTCATCATTGACCATCAAGAGGCTCGCCGGATATATGTTCGAATTTTTGAAATCGCAATTGTCAATGCTTCGTTGTCGAAAGATGAATTTCGCGTGCTTGCCCATTTACGAGAAATCTTAGAGATTACAGAAGCAGAACATGCCGAAGTTGAAAAGGAATTAAGGGAACTTGTCAAAGAAAAATACGATGATGATGACCTCATTGAAACATTTTTATCCACCATTAAAGATTCAACAAAACTTGTCACAAATCTCTTCAACACATTTCGTAAACGTTCCAATAACGGTGAACGAGTTTGAACCCACACCTTGACGACTGGCTTGCTTCATCATCGATGAGCAAGGTTTCTTCTCGGCGTCAATGGCTAAAATTCTTCAAGCAATGTTATGAAAAATCGATTCCAAGTTTTGGTAATCAGCCAAAAATGGATGTATTTGATGAGCAGAAGCATTATGCTTTCCATTTTGGTGTGCCAGCAAATGATTTGCGAACCATAGCATCTTGGACACTTACGGAATGTAAGGGTAATGAAAAGAGAATTGCAAAATTTATTCCTCACCTGTGGAAGAGGAAGGGAAGAGAAGATTGTTTGCTCGCAGGGTATTTTTTAGCGAATTTACCAGAAGAGGCTTTACAAGAGAATGTGTGGATGGCATTTATTCACTTACTTCAGCAGGTAGAGCCGATTGAAATGGTTTTGGAGGTCTCAGCAGAAATTAAACGAGGAGGCCATGCTTTCCCCCAAAGTGATTGGTTTTATGCTATGGCAGAGCAAAGTCATCTCTGGCATCAATATGCAGTTCTCATTCTCTCCCAACAACAACCAATCCCCCTTGATTGTCGCCAGTTGGTCAAAAATGCCCCAACTGGTGGAGAGCTTTTCGAACGGATTCGGGATACGTTACTTCATCCAAAGGATTGATGGAATACATGCTAAATGGGTGGGTATGAGCGAGCGATTCCTACCTACAGAAGACCCTGTTTTAGAGAATGTTCTCAAATGGACCATCGAGCGTGATGCCCTCGATGTACGAAGGTTGTTGGAATGGCTGCCCGAGGCCCGTTCTTCGAGAGAGCGAAAGGCATTGTTACAAAGGGTTCGTGGTTTACTCAACGAATTGGAACACGCCCTCAACGCCATGGACCAATTACACTGAGGACTTGTTGTGCACGGCATCATTTTTGCTGGTGGTAAATCGACAAGAATGGGGAAAGATAAATCGATGATGTTTGACAATATTGCTCGATTAAAATCCGTATTTTTTTCATGTGGAATTCACGATGTTATCATTCTATGTGGGCATGAAAAGCGAAAGTCGTTGTTCGAAGGAGTTGTTGTGGTTGACCCTCAAGAAAACATGGGACTGCATCGTGTTCTTCAATGGGTTCGAAATGAGATTCAAGATGATCTTGTGTGCGTTCCATGCGATGCGTTTACCTTCTCTGTCGAAGGTCTTCAAACCATGCTCAAGCATAATTCGATGGGAGGTGTGATTGTTCAACATGAAGAAATTCAGCCGACTTTTTGTATTGTTCCAAAAAATTGGGAGCCAACAACAGAGGGGGGCTCCTTGACTCAATTTGTATCCTCCTTACCCCCGATTCTTGTCGAAGAGGAAAACATTGAGTTCTACAATTTCAACAATCAGGAAGACATCGATAGATATCAAGAAATTATTCATGCCCTTCAACATGAATTTCTCCATTCGCTATCTTTGAAATAATGGAAGGATAAAGACGGTGCTCTTCAATTTTTACTCGTTGAGACAACGATGATTCCGTGTCATCTGCAAAAACTGGAACTCGCATTTGTCCTAAGATTTGGCCAGAATCCATGCCTTCATCGACGAGATGCACGGTACATCCAGACATGGCTTCTTTTGCCTCAATAGCATCTCGATGCGCGTGTGCCCCTGGGAATTTAGGTAATAGTGATGGATGAATGTTGACGATGTGCGGACCGTAATGAGCTATTAAATGGGGGGAGAGGAGGAGCATATAGCCACTCAAAACGATAAGTTCAACATCATACTTTTGCAATTGATCGATGATGAGTTGTTCGTGAACCTCTCTACTGAGGCGATGACCTTGTTCATCTTGATGGGGAACAACTACGGAAGGAATTCCAAATTGTTCTGCATACTTCAAACCTTGAACCTCTGACTTATTGGATATCACGACGCATGTGATATGATTGCATTCGTGTTGTTGATATCGAAGCAGTGCTTCAAGACCTGTTCCCGAACCTGAAATAAAAACTGCACATCGAAGTGGACTCGCAAGTGTGGCAACTCGTCCACCGACTTGCTCTTTGGCCATGACCATGCGAGCAGAAATTCGTAAAAGAGACCTTCGACATGATGACGGAGGGTTTTTTTGAGGTTGGTTGGAGGAGGTGTTGTGAACAGCATGGACGTGGGTGATGACGGCGTCGAACATACTGTCACCGACTACGGAGCATTGAACGATGAAGAAATTGTTGATGTTGTCCTTTCAGAGCACAAACCGAGCAGCAATCCAATCGTTCGCATTGTTTGGATTTCATGCGGTTTGATTTTCGTTGTTTTCGCCGCCATAGGCCTCATTCTTCCCGGTTGGCCGACCACTTCGTGGCTTGTCGCTGCTGGTTTTTGCTTTGGGCGTTCCTCCCAATCGCTCTTTCGTTGGTTGCTTACAAATCGGTTGTTTGGCATTTATTTGCTCAATTATTACAAGTCGGGCAAAACGCTTCCCCTTCATTCAAAAATTGTGATTTGTGGGCTGATTTCTGTCGTCTCTATTGCATCCATCATCGGATTAACAAGGGCTGGAGACCCTGGATTTGGCCAAACAACCATCGCCATTGTTGCCCTTATTGGTGTATGGTGGGTCGGTTGGCATGTACCAACCACCGCTTGAAACGTTTCTCGAACCATTGATTCCCGGGGCCCTTTCGGACTACGAAGCAAGAAGTTCAGTGGCGGAAAAGTCTGTGCCCGGTAAAAAGCATCGAGATGTTATGCTCATCGGCACATGCAATCACTTCTTCGTCCCTAATTGACCCTCCGGGTTGAACAATTGCAGCGATACCAACCTCGGCGGCTTGTTCAATTCCATCTTTGAATGGGAAGAATGCATCGGAGGCAAGCACAGCACCTTGAGCACGCTCGCCCGCTCTTCTCGCTGCAATACGCACTGCCTCGACGCGACTTGTTTGACCTGGCCCTATGCCGACGGTTGCAAGCCCATCAACCATGACAATAGCATTTGATTTGACCTGCTCACACACTCGAACGGCGAATTTCATGCTCGCCATTTGTGCCTCGGTGACAGGTGTCTTGGTCACCGTTTTCGAGTTCTCCCATTTGAGAATTGGAGGTTCTTCTGTTTGAACGAGCATGCCCCCTTCAATGGGTTTTCTCACAAGAGTTCGATGCAATGGTTCAAGTCGATTGTTTGGAGAGCGAAGTGTAAGAATTCTTCGGTTTCCTTTTTGCATGAGTATTTCTTTTGCTTCTGGTTGGTAAGCAGGAGCCATCATGACCTCAACGAAGAGTGTACCGATGGCTTCTGCTGTGGCTGTTTCGACTATTTCGTTGAAACAAATAATTGAACCAAATGCAGATTCTGGGTCACTTGCAAGTGCGAGTTCAAATGCTTCTTTTTGTGTTGCACCGAGGGCTGCTCCGCAAGGATTGTTGTGTTTAACAATCACACAAGCATGAGGGGTTTCTGGCCAGTCATCGGTGGATAACGAGCGGCACAACCTCAGGGTTGCATCCGCGTCAGCGTAATTGTTGTACGACATCGCTTTTCCACCTTCAACTGCAGCTGAAACAAGCGTATCGTAAGTTGATGGCGTATTTGACGCGTACAAAGCAGCGGATTGATGTGCATTTTCTCCATACCTCAAATGGTGCCCTAAACGATGTGTACTTGAGAGAAGTTGAGGATAACGCGCCGATTGTTGTTCCACATCCGAAACGGTTGTTGGGTCACCATTCCAACGGCGATGCAATTCTTCAGCGATGGTGTGTTCGTACTCAGCAGTATGTTGGTAGGCTTCAAGAGCAAGTTCTTGGCGCAAGGTTGTCGATATCTCTCCGATCGATTCAGCAGTTGAGAGTGCCTCGACTAAAATAACATAGCGGCTTGGATTCGTCACAATTAACACGTGTCTGTGGTTTTTTGCAGATGCACGAACCATGGTCGGGCCCCCAATGTCAATCATCTCAAGTAAATCATCATCCTCAAGTGGGGGGGTCTGGCGAGACGCTTGTGCAAACGGATAGAGATTGCATGCGACGACAGAAATTGGGGGATAGCCTAAATTTTGGAGTTCTGTTTGGTCTTTCTCCAAATGGAGTCGTGCCAAAAGTGGTCCATGAATCGCGGGATGGAGTGTCTTTACTCGGCCGTCGAAAATTTCTGGATGGTCGGTTGCTTCGGAGACTTTGCTCACTGGAATGCCGGCCTCCGTAAGTGTGCGATAGGTGCCTCCGGTCGAAACAATTTCGAAGCCAAGATTGGTGAGTTGTTGAGCGAAATCAACAATGCCGTCTTTATCGTACACACTTAGTAAAGCCCGGTGACCCAAAAAACGAGCAGTCATAGCACAAACCCGTTAGGGAAGTTCCAAGAGTTAGTCGTTTTCAAGATACCGTTTTGTTTCAATGGTCAATCGCCACGGGCGGAAATCACTTGGTCAACTCGAAGAAGACCACAAGCGGTCTCCGTGGCCAATTCAAGGGCGTGAAGTACCGTATACAATGGTTCGATGACTTCGTCCATATCTTGAAGCGTTCCATCGGATGCGACTCCCGTTTTGGATTTCCCTTCTCGGTGGATGGCTCGAAGTTCGAGAATCGTATCGAGTTTGTCTTTTCCCGCATTGCCTGCAAGGGCCGAAGGTATTCGTTCAAGCGAACGGGCAAACGCCTCGATGGCAAGCCGTTCTCTGGTGCTGTTTCGCTCTGCCCACTGACGAATATGCAATGCTGCTCCAATAAATGTGGCTCCGCCACCGTACACATAGGATGGTTCGGCAAAGAAGACAGTGGCTGACCTCATTGCATCGTACATATTTCGCACCACCTCTTCGGTGGCTTCGCCACCGTCGCCACCTACATCGAGTGTTGCGATTTTTGAGGTTTCACCGATATCGATTATGGCTCGTTCACGTCGCCCTTCGGCTCCTTCGGTGACTTCGATCTTGTATTCATTGAACCTGCCGCATGATGCAGGTGAAAGGTCATCGAGATGATCGACAAGGTCGCTCGATGAAGCAAGGGCAATATCGTTGAGAAGTTCCTCATCGATGTTGCCCATCAACACGCATCCCTCATTCGTGAGTGTGTGGAGAATTGAGGCATCGATGGTTTGTGAACTGAAGACGAGTTGTGCTCCTGAAGCACGAATTTGTTCAATTTTCTTCTGCAGGATGTTCTTTTTTGCATTGACAAAGGCTGACCATTGTTCGGTTGAAGAAATTTGAATCTCTGCATCGCGAGATGAGGTTTCATACTCGATTGGACAGGTCAAACATGCAATTGTACCATTTGATAGTCGTCTTGGCTGGCCGTCGAGTTGTGCGTTTTGGTCAATGATGAGGCCAGCAATGCACCGCGTATTTGCGATACTTCCCGACCGACGTTTTGCCATACGGATGTGTTCGTATGCAAAGCGTGGATGTTTTTTCGCCTCGATGTGTGTGAAGGCTTTTGCAAGCAGTTGGGCCAAGTGGTCTTGGTCGTTACTTGCCATTGTGCCGTTCATTGATGTGGTAAGGAGGGTATGAATGATCCTTGATTCATCGTCTGATTTTTGACTGCTGTTTTCTATCCATTCAAGGCATTGTGCTAATGCTTGTTGATACCCTTCAACCACAATGAGGGGATGAAGTCGCTTTTCAAGCAACATCCCCGCTTCTTTGAGCAGCGAACTTGCGAGAAGCACACTTGTCGTCACGCCATTTCCACACGACTCTTCCTGGGCACTTGCGAGTTGAACAAACGCTTTAGCCGCTGGATGTTTCACCAGAAGTTCGGCGATGATTTTTGCTCCATCGTTGGTAATTGCAGTTTGGCCATTTGACTTGTACAACATTTTATCGAGGCCTTGGGGGCCAAAAGTCCCTTCCATAAGGTTGCCAAAAGCTGTAGCGGCAGAAATCAGTTTCTGAGTGACTTCGGGGCCACTGGTCACGCGAGTGGTCGAACGAACGATTGAAACTGGGCCTCGGCCACCGCCTTGTTCTTGTCCGACCATGCCAAGTCGGCAGCATTCTTCTTCTTCAATGGCATGGATATGGCTCAACTTACTATCGGCCCTTTCGTTTTCCCTTGCCTTTTTGGCGAGTATGTTCCCACGCCCGACTCTCGTACGAACGGCGGTCTTGGGGGTCTTCCCAGTACGGATTTGGTCGTTCCATGCCTTCTGGCATCGCCTCCAGTGGCTCGATGCCGAGGTTGATGCCTCCGAGTTCATCTTGGAGTTCTCTCACATTTCTTCCGCCTTTTCCAACCAAGGTGGCAACCATGTGTTGTGGAACGTATATTTTTGCAGAGGTATCGCTGGTGAAATGAACTGCACAATCAACACCGACCCATTGGCGGATTGTTTTCGTGATTTGAGCTTGAGCAAGTTGCTTAATTGGAGAATTGGCTGCTTTTCCAGTCACAGGAACGACCGCAATTTCCGAACCAAAAGCAAACATTTCGTGGGTGATTTTTCCACTTGGAAATTCGGTGATTTCAATGACCGGCCGTGCTAATTCTTCTTGCATTCCCGTTGGTGGTTTAACCGTCATCTTGAGTTCAAGCACCTGTTGTATTTGTCCTGCTTCAACATGCAGTACCGTGTCAAGCACTTGGCTCACAAGGCCAAGTTCGACTTTTCCAATCAGTCGTTGGATTGCTTCAAGGGCAGAGTTCGCGTGCGTTACACCAAGTAAACCAACACCTGCAAGTCGAACATCAGCAAAAATTTCGAAATCTCTAGCTCGACGAACTTCGTCGAAGATGACGAAATCGGGGCGAACAAGAAATAGAATTTCTGCAGTTTTCTCTAAATCCCCCTCGAGGGGAGCATATTGTGTGATTCGTTCACGAAGTTGGAGGTCACGCGGGGCTTCCATGGTTTTGACAAGCGCCCCCACGTCCTCATCGAGGTATTCTGCGATGGCTTGAGCGAGGGTTGTCTTTCCAGAACCTGGGCGCCCACAGATAAACACACCTCGGTGATGATTGGAGAGACGCTCTAGAATTTGTTCATCAAGTTCGTAATCCGAAAGCGACAATTTTGCAACCGGTCGAACGATGGTGATTTCTCTTGCATCTGAGAAGGGTGGCCAAGCACATGCGATACGTAAGTCACCGAGTTGAATGACCCTGCAACCTTTCCGGTCAATTTCCAAGAAACAATCGCTACGGTGTTGATGTTCCGAAACGATGGTGGTGAGTTCTTCTTGAAGGCTTTCAAGTCGAAGTGTATTCCAAGAATCTCCGTCCTCTCCAGCAATATCTTCGAGGCGAAGTTCACCAATCGTTCCTCGCTTTGCTCTTGGCGTACAATCGGCTTTGAAGAATAGAGTGTGAACATCATCCTCGAGCAATGCTTCTATGACTTCGGGCAACTGAGGGTGGTTGCCAAAGGTAGCCATAATTCAACGTCACATCTGTCGGCTTTTCACCTTATCCGAGATTCAAGCATTGGCAGGCTGCATTGCATGCATCGTCCACCAAATTGTCGCGAGCAAAATGAAACCGACAATATACGCTTCAAGGGCAGGAAAACCCCACATTTCGATGGACATAAAACCAAAGGCAAGAGAGGTCAAACAATAGACTCCTACGGCAAGAACATTGGCTTGTGACATACCGAGATGTTTCTTCACGTCCTCCCATGAAACCACACACCATGAGAATGAAAAAAGCAGGATGAGGGCACTAAACACCATTGCTCCGTCCATGGCTGATGATTGGGTATAACCAGCAATGAGGGCGAGGATGACCGAGAGCCAAAACAGGCGAGAAACTGTCTTCATTGACATTCCCATGATGCCTTCCAAACCGAAGTGCTTCTTCAACTGTACTCTTTTGAATTCTTCAATTTGTAGAAATTATTGATTAGTAACGATGTTCAAAATGGTGTCGTAGGCGTGTTGGTGTTGAAGAATCGTGTGTGGTTCGAGGGATTTGTTGTTGTTGATGGTCGTCAAAAATTGTTGCCACTGGGCTAGCAATGCAGACTTCGATTCGATCGGTTGCAAAACCCCATTTAGTAATAACATACCTGGGTTTCCAAAGTCGATTTCAACGTGTAGTTGTTCAGTCCATATGTTCACTGTTCGTTGTTCTTGAGGTGCATTCCAACCAGCACGAATGATGATTGCTCCGCCATTTTTTGACTTCATGTGCAGGACATGTACTTCGCCTTCAGTCTCAAAAGCGATGTCTTCTGTGTTGACATCGAGTCCGAGATGGAAACATAGGGCGAGGGCGTGAACAAGAAACGTGTCGAGGATGTTTGCATGTTCTGGTTTTGCTCTTGTCGTACATCGGGTGAATTCAAAGCGCTGAATCGTTTCACATTCAAGGTACTGTGCGGCAGATACTATGGCTGGGTGACTGTTGAGAAGGTAGCCAATCTGAACCATCGAGGTTGAGTTGGAAAGATGTTGGAGGAATAATTCAAGTTCTGTCATTGTTGTTGCAAGTGGTTTTTCGATGAGGACATGAACGCCCCGGGTAAGGCACTTGATGGCTTGCGAGATATGCATTTCATTTGGGGTTGCAATCACAGCAATATCGACAAGGTCAAGCACATGGTCAATCTCATCATGGTCGTAAGCATTCACGATGTTGGGGTTGCTTTTCGCTTTCGAGTCTACGACATACACATTTGCAATTGAATGGTTAACCTGTTGAAGTAAGACCTGCAGATGATTCGAGCCCCAGCGTCCACAACCAATGAGGGCGACATTGTACATCGAATCACTTCTCAGCAGACCCCGTCGGAGGGTTTGCAGTAGGGTCTGCTCTATGTCGGCACTTTTGAGAAGTGCGATGCTTCATTGTCTTGAAATCAGCGGCAAGAAGGCATTTGCTGCCCGTTCACAAGCGTTAGCGACATCGTCGAGACGTTGTAAGACACGATACATGTGCATAGCTGCGAGAGCGTCTTTATCGCCTGTTGAAAAGACGTGAGCGGCTGCCTTTGCTTCGATCTTATCCGCATCATGCTCCAATTGATTGACCTGTTTGATGAGGTTTCGAACTTCAACTGCATCTTTTCGTGTTTCGCCAGACAATCCAAAGTCTCTGAGGGCACGAACAGTTTCATCGTATGCCTCGACCGTTGCCTTGACCGCTTGAGCCATTTCCCTCAAATTTTCAAGGGCAACCTTGTCATTGAGAAGCGGACGGAAGGACAATTGTTCTGCGACATTTTCAGCATAATCCGCTATTCTGTCTTGTCGAGTAATCATTTGAAGTTTCTCTTCAGTGCTTGCAATGAGCCGAACACTTGGTTTAGAGAGGATTTGGCGGAATGATGATTTGACATTGTCTGCTTCCAGTTCAGCCTCGCTTGTTGCTTTGATGGCTGCTTCCAGATCACCTTTTCCGGAAATGGCGATTTCAACTGCTTCAAGCATGCAATCCACGGTTTTGTCAACCGCCTTTGCATGAGTTCTAAAGATTTCAAGAGGCATAACTGCTCCTTCTCCACCAATGTCAGCAAGCGCATCTTCAACATGGATTTCGTTGTCTTTGGTCTTCCACATGATGAGAGCAACAGCAACAAATGCAAGAGTCACAAGAACGACCATGGTGAGGAAGTCGCCACCACTTAGAACGAGCAGGACGATTGAGCCGAAGGCTGCTGCTGGTAGGGAAGCGATCCACGATGCGGCAATTTTTCCGAACACTCTGAAATCAACCGCTTTCGCACCACCTGCAAGTCCAACACCTACAACTGCACCAACAAGGGTGTGCGTTGTCGAGACTGGCACAGCAAGGAATGGCATTGAAAAGACGAGAATTGTGGTTGCTGCTCCAAATTCAGCGGCAAAACCACGTGTCGGTGTAATATCTGTAATTTTACTACCAATGGTCTCCATCACTCGCCAACCCCAAGTGATTACACCAATAGCAATACCTGCGGAACCGATAAGAACGAGCCAAATCGGAATGCCCGCCTTTTCAGCAAGCATACCGGTTTCGCTTGATAGCACCTGGTACACAGCTGCCATGGGCCCGATAGCATTGGAACGGTCGTTTGCACCGTGGGCAAAGGCGACATAGGCTGCTGTAATGATTTGTAACCAAACAAATATTCTCTCGACACCCTTGAAACCCTTCCTATCTTCGTCGAGGTCTGTTTTCTGGAGGACAAAATACAGAATGATGGAGGCAAGAATTCCGACGCCGAGGGCAAACAAAAGTGCGTTGATTGGGAACCAGGCATTGTCTGCGTATGGATTGAAAGAACCATTTTCCTTTGCGGGTAGCCAATTTGATTTGTCAAGCACGCCTGCTTCATCCAAGCGACTAAACATGCCCTTGAGTGCCTTGAAAAGCAGTGCAAGACCCAAAACAAAAAATGTCGGTAATGCGAGAATAGGCGCAAGGATTTTTGCTCGCTGGGTAGGGTTTTCGGCGTTCAAAATCGTACTACGAACAATCGAAAATGTGACAAAAGCAAGTATTCCGCCAATCAGTGGTGAAGCGACCCATGACCAAACGACTTTCTGAACCACTTCCCAATCGATAAGATTGGTACTGTGTTGTACTTCAAGGATAAGACCAACACCGATCACGCCCCCAATAATGGAGTGAGTCGTTGATACGGGCAGGCCAAATCGGGTCGCAACAGTGAGCCAAACGGCTGCAGCCATCATCGCTGCGACGAAACCAAGAGCCAATTCTTGAGATAACTCCTTGAAAAATTCGGGGTCGGATTCTTCAAGGCTGAAATCAACGGTGAGAATGCCTTTTCGTATCGTCTCGGTGACGGCATCACCTGCAAAAAATGCACCTGCAAATTCAAACACTGCAGCGATAATCACCGCTTGTTTGAGCGTCAGAGCACGAGAGCCGACGCTCGTTCCCATCGCATTTGCTACATCATTAGCACCGATATTCCAAGCAAGATAAGCACAAACCGCAAGGGCGATGCCGAGTAACAACATTGTTGAAGGTTCCATGCGCTCTCCAACTCAAAGCAATATAATCAATGGTTCTCTATAGTCTATATAGAATATAGATTTTAATTCTCGAACAATTTTTCTTCTTCGTTAAAAATCGACATGCGACTTGCCATAAGCATATTGATGAGGGTTTCTGCTAAGTCGATACTGTAGGCACACAATCGCCTCGTTTTTTCACTAAATCGAAACGAGGAAATGTTGTATTTGTTTGAATCGATGAGGGTTTCTTCGAATTTTTCCAATTCCTTCATGGCGATGTGAAGTTCTTGTTTCGCCTCTATGATATTGCTGATATCTTTTGAATTGGTGTTGTGAATAATTTTCTTGAGCGCAGTTTTCCATGTTGTTAGATGTTGTCTTGGGGTTTGAATCGATTCGTTTCGAAGTAGATTTCTTCCAGGATTTTCGCGCTGACGCAGAATGATGTTGGCAAAGGAGTGGGCGTGGTCGCCCATGCGCTCGAGGGCTCGAGCCATCGAAACGTGTTCCATACCTTGGAAATGGTCAACCCCGAGAGCTCGTTCAACGCTTGAAGATTGAAGTGACATCGCTACTTGACGAGCGATAAGGAGTCTGCGGGCATCGATTTGACGTTCGCGTTCTTCCAAATCGCTCAAAATATCCAGATCTTCTCCATCGAGAACCGACAAAGCATCCTCAACGATTTGGGTCACGAGAAGGTACATTCTATTCAATGAAAATTTGAGTGGTAATTCGTTTTGTTTCATGAGAGAAACGATGTACATTATGTTTTCATAATCGCCGGACAAGTCCATGCCCCTGGCTTCTCGAATGAAGTTACGTATTGTTCTTCGATGTTTTATCGATATCTTTTCTTCGGAAGAAATTTTGATGATATCAGCACCAGCGAGATATGCACCAATAAGACATACGTAGAGGGACGAGTCGTCTTTTCCTTGGGTGCTTATTTCGATGACATTCTTTTTTGCCTTGGTTTTGTAGGGTGTGATTTGGATGTTTCCGTTGGTTAACTGCTCAATGTTCACAAAGTCAGATGCCTTGAGATTATTTTGAGTAATCCATTTTTTGGGCAAGCTTACGATGTATGTCGAACCCCCTGTCACCTGAAGTTTACGATGGTCAGTGGTGGTCGATGATGATGATTGAGGTGCTTCAATTCCAAACATGTGCTCACCCTAAAGAGTGCTATATAGAAGATGATTTTTATCTTGTCGCTCAGTTTAGATTGTATTTTGAATGATGCCGTATTCTATAAAAAACGATGAAATCGTGAATGAACCCTTGCTTATGTCGAAATACATTTATTCAAACAATATACAACTCATTGCTAACAGAGGTTGGTAAAGATGGATATGAAAATGAAATCAAT
>JAYNJV010000010.1:0-46536 GCA_038110525.1 Candidatus Poseidoniales archaeon
CAGATTTCAAACTCAAAGTCGATGGAAATGCACCTTCAGTGACCTCAATGACGGTCAAGAAGGGAGCAACGGGCGATACAATTTCAAACACAAATCCAATATCGACCGCAAACTACCATTGTATCGATATCAATGCCATGCTCATCGAACGTGAAGGACTCCTCGCTGGAGATATTGAAGTAGGTTGGATGTTTTATTCGAACGCCAACGATGGAATTGTTTGGAATAAATACATGTCCCACTTTGGCTCAGCACAGCCACAATCTTCGACCTTGACCCTTGTTCCTTCAGGCAATGGTGTGTATTCCGCTTCAACAACCTGTTTGGATTTGTGGCCACTCGAAGACGGTGAATTCGACCCAGAACAAGATTCAATCTTGGGCATCGAAGTTGCCCTTTGGATTCAAGGTGTGGATTCAACCGGTTCATCAGTTATTCTCGGTGGCGGGCCAAATCTTGATGGATCAGTTGCACAATTTGTTGGAACCAACCAAAATTTGGGTGTCTTTGATTTCACCTACGAACGAGCTGTGTTTGAAATTGATGCCACCGATGTAAAAATGACACCATCTTCACCTGAAGTTGGCGACACACCAACCCTAAGTATCCGTGTTGTCAACAGTGGAACCCTCGCTGGAACGGTCACCTTGGAAATTCGTTCGGTCATTGATGAAGGTATTCCAAACCGAGAAGGCAATGTCACCTCTGAAGTGATTCAAGTTGATGGTTTTGCATACGTCACCATTGAACTCGAAAAGTTTTCAAGAGAAACCACTGGAATGTACTTCATCATCTACAATGAAGAATCGAATGAACAATTGTGGAACGGAAAACAAAACGGCGTTTTCTTCAATGTGAAAGTTGCTTCTGAAGATCAGTCGAGTGGTGGACTTGTCATGATTATCGCCATCATGGGTGTGGTTCTTGCCGTTCTCGGTACGCTCGTTGTGGTCTTGCTACGACGAAATAGTGGAGGAGAAAACCTGCTTGATGATGATTACGATGATGAAGAGGAATACTATACCGATGATTCAAAATCACTTGTCGATATTCCAGCCCAACGAACCTCAGCAAATCCAGAGATGCAAAGGGCACTCGATTTGTTCCCTCAGTGGACCGAAGCTGATATTCAAGGATACTTCGACCAAGGTTGGTCGGTTGATCAACTCCAAGATTGGGTCAACGGCAACCAGTGAGCCACAATGTCTCATGACTATTCATGGGAAGATGTGGTGTGCACCACATCTGTTGGTTCGAGGGTGATTTTTCACCCTACCTTGCCTACGATTGTCTATCCTCAAGCAAGAAGGCCAAGAGCCGAATGGGATGGTCTTGCCTTAATGGAAATTGCTGATGTCATTTCGATGTGGGAAGAAGAGGAACGAGATGAAAAAGCATCGAAAGGTGTGAATGCAGAGATGGCACGAGTTCAAGGAGGAATATTTGGCTTGATGATCTCCGGGTTTTCACTCCTACCCGAATTACAAGCAGGTGTTTTTCCAGACCCAGAACCACGACGTTTCTGTCGAAATGCAGAACGACATCAACGACCAATCTATTTCATTGAACCATCGTACAACGATGAAGATTGGATTGATTTTCTTGAAAAGTCTGCAAAAGCGATGTCGCATTGGAAAAAATTGCTCGGCATGGTCCGACCAGGCCGTCGATTTCGAAAGAGATTGAAACACCATTTGTCGAATGTCCCCGTCCCTCCGCACTACTTATCGGATGAATACGCCACTGCTTATGCTCTGACTTCTTCATGGTGGGATTGCAAGGAATGGCTCATTGGAGAGGAATTAGCGCATCGAAGAAACAAGCGGATGGCATCTCGAATTAAAGGAGCAGTTGAACAATTAGCACGCCATTTGGGTCGTGATGATGTGACACTTATGGTGCCCATCTTCGCTCCTTGGTTAGGCACGATAGTTCAGGAATTTGATACGGCAAATCCAGAGGAGATTTCTTCAAGTCAAACGGATACGAATGACCAAGAGGAGGAATGACATGACGGGCGATGGGAGTCGAGTTGTGGTTGAAAATCAACTCGTTCGCTTTATTCCTCAGACGCCAGTATCACAAAATGATGTCGTTGACATTCTCAATGGCCAAAGAAATGGCGATGTCGTCATCAAAATAATCGATTCACCGAGGGCAACAATCATGGTGGACAAAGAAGGAAGAATCACCGTTCATGGAACGTACAAAACCGAAGTTGCGAGAAGTGTGGCCCGCCAATTCTTGTTACGTTTGGGCATGGATGACAAGGGACTTCGTACTGAAAATGGTCCAATCCAAGCCAGTTATCAGTTTGACTGCGGCTTTCACGTCGCTAAAATGAACACAACGATTGGGGAATCAACACTTACATTCGACGAGAGGCTCGGTGGTTGTCGAATCGATGACACGCGCCATAACCTTTCAATGCTCTTGTTTGCGAATGGTATGTGCGTTGTGACCTCGGCCCGTCATCAAGCAATGGTCGACATTGCTGTACGATACTGGCGAACGACCCTCGAAGAACACGGATTTGTGTATATTTCAAGTGAGAGTTCATGACATACGACGGCCCAATTTTGGATAATCACTTCCATCTTAATCGAAGTGGCCTATGCGTTCATGCGGCTAAAGAATTTGCAAAGGCAGGCGGGACAAATATTGTCCTCGTTCATTGCCCTGATTTTTCGTCCCCGCCCACCACAAAACAAGGACACATCGAAACTTATCAGGATACAATTGATATCGCTGCCGAAGTTCGAAACGTCACCGACATTCATGTTCGAGTTGTTTTAGGGCCACATCCCGCTGCTTTTGCCCACCAATTCGAAAAATGGGTTGCAAAATCTGGAGAGGAAGGCAAAGAGCGAGCCATTGAAAATTATCGCCATTCCATCGACGCCGCCCTTGAATTTGTTCAGGAAGGTCATGCCCACGCCATAGGTGAAGTAGGTCGCCCACATTGGAAGGTCAGTGAGGAAATCTGGGCATTGTCAAACATGCTTCTTGAGGAAACATTTCATCTTGCAGCACAACATCATATTCCATTACAACTGCATGTGGAAGGAGATTCTGACGAAACCTATGCTGATCTTTCTAGCATGGCTACAAGGCAAGGAATGAACCTTAAATCGCTTATCCGACACTATTCTCCACCAAACGTGTCAAAGGAGTACACACATGGATTAACCCCCAGTGTGCTCATCGGTAAGGGAGCACTCGATGAATTGGTCGATACTTGCCGTTCCAGCTCTCATGGCTTTTTGCTTGAGACCGATTACATGGATGACCTTCGTCGTCCTGGTGCTGTTTTAGGACCAAAAACTGTTCCAAAACGAACTAAACAACTTGCAGAACGAGGAATCGATGAAGATATTCTATGGCGTACTCACCATGATTTACCCAATGAATTGTACGGGCAGTAGCCACATGAATAGGTAAAAATCCCGTTCAAAGTTCCATCACATTGATGAAATATAAACGAAACCAAAGGGCATGGGCGGGGTATCAGGGCGTCTTGGTTGCCGGCTTGCAACCTTGATGGTGTTGTGCATTTTATTTTCTTCAACCACCGTGACTGCCCAAAGTCCTCTTGGGGTTGAAATTGATTGCAACGATAAATCACCTAAATTGAACGTTCATCCGATTGAACATGATTCGGTGACCGTGACATGCACCGTTCGAAATACTGGAAGCCTCGAAGAACAAATCGATGTCGAAAAAGAACTTGAGGAAGGGCAACCAAGTATCGATATGATCCTCAGCGAAGATAGTTTTACACTTGCTGCCGATGAAGAAGAAACATTCCAAGTGACCTTTTCATCATCTCAAACTCGACTTTCTGCAACAATTTTACTCGATTTCTCACTGGTTGCAAAAGTCAACCAAGCAGGAGTTTTCCCTGTCGATGCATTGAATACAACCGCCGAAGTTTCTGGCAAACTTGGAATTGAAAAGTATGGCATGGTAGAAATTGAACGCAAAGGAGTTTCCACCCTCACCATGTCTGAGTCTGAAGAAGAATCCTTCCAGTTCGTATTCCGAAACAACGGTAATGACCGAGATAAGATCAAAGTCTCTATCAAAAACGAACAAGAACTCCTCGACATGGGTTTTTCATTCCCTCTTGGCACATTTGTTGCTGAAGATGTCGATGAAAATTCTCAATCCCAAGACAGGGAAATGACCATCCGCTCGCCGAAAGAAATCAAATCTTCAGACACCGTGAATATCATACTTGTTGCAGAAAGTACCAATGAACCAAGTTCACCAAAGAGCGAGGTCAAAATTACAGTGAACCTTGAGGCATCATCAAGTAATTCGGGCATTGGAACGAATTTAGATGAAGTCAGCAAGGATGATGTCATCAAGTACGGCGGAATAGCAGGTGCATCGTTGCTCGCTTTGGTCATCCTCATTCTTGCAGTCAAGAGTGTCGGAAGGAAGTCCAACGATAAGGTGGTTTTTGAAGCACCCCGACCGATAGAAGTTCAAGACGACGAAGACGATGAATTTGATGACCTACTCGATAGTCTTGAAGAATTCGATGAGCCTGATGATTTCGAATCTGCTCTTGATGAATTTTGATTTGGCAATCATAAATGCCGTTCAGAATCGCATTTTTCCTCATTCTCCTATGGTAACAGTCAAAGGCTGACTTCTTTGTCGATGAAGATAGGCTAAGGTGGCGATATGCTCGAACTGAAAGGAAAGGTGGCCTTTGTTTTCGGTGTTGCTAGTGAAGATTCAATCGCGTGGGCAATTTGTAAGCAGTTAGCGGCTGCAGGTGTAACCTTGTATCTCGGATATCAAAAGCGTTTCATGAGCCGTATCTTCCAACTCAAAGATCAGTTGCCTGCAATCGACGGGTTTTATCCTCTGGATGTGGCCTCCGATGAAGCAACAAAGGAGTTTTTTGACGCATTTGAAAAAGACCATCCGGGAAAGAAAGCAGATATCCTCATTCACGCCATCGGATTCGCACCTCGTACATGTTTCGACCGACCTATCCTCTTCGTCGAGGACGCTGACATCAATACCGCCATGACCATTTCAGCAAATTCTCTTCAACGCTGCCTCAAATTTGCCTTACCATACCTCAATCAGGGCTCTTCAACCATTACTCTCACCTACGCCGCTTCCACTCGTTTTGTCCCAAATTATGGTATTATGTCCATGGCAAAGGCTGCTCTTGAATGTTGGACACGGGAATTAGCTTGCCATCTTGGCCCCGAAGGACATCGAATTAATGCGATTTCAAGCGGACCTGTTCGAACGATTGCTGCTGGTGGAATTCCCGGATTCGATAAAATTCTTGACCACGTTGAACAAAATGCACCATTGCGAAGGAATGTGACACAAGACGATGTTGCGGGAACAACACTTTGGCTTGCAAGTCCCTTATCCAGTGGGGTTACAGGACAATGCATCCACGTGGATGCAGGCTATTCGATCACAATGGTCCCACACAGCATCATGGAGTGATACAATGTCGATGACAACTGCTGATGGCAAACCTGTTGAGGGGTTGAATCAAGGGCCATTTGAACCAATAGCAGTTATTGGTGTTGCTGCTCTCATGCCAGATGCAGAGAATATTGACCAATTCTGGCAAAATGTGGTCGACCAAAAAGTCAGTATTACCCAAATTCCAGAAGGCAGATGGCCTGGTGCCGTCGAACATTTTTGGAAACAAGGTGGCCCTGGAGAACATACTGAGGGTTTTTCCTATGCAAAAATTGGGGCTTTTGTTCAAAATTATGAATTTGATTGGCGTCGTTGGAGGCAACCGCCTGGCACACTACCACAAATCGACCCCTGCCAATTGTGGGCGGTCACCGTATCTGCAGACGCCCTCGAACATGCAGGTTACGATGGTTCTACCAAAGATATTGATAGGTCGAGGACGGGTGTCGTCTTTGCCAATGCACTTGGCGGAGAGAACAGAAATCTCTCCAACATTCGTGTGTGGTCGAATCACACCAAACAAGTGGCTATCGCCCATGGTCTTCCAACGAACGCAGGCGACGGCTTTCAAGATGAAATCAATGAATTCACGCCGAGGGTTGACGAAGATACGATGCCAGGTGAGCTCGCAAATGTTGTATCAGGACGCGTAGCAAATCTACTCGACTTACAAGGCCCAAATCATGCCATGGATGCAGCTTGTGCCTCTTCTATGGCAGCCATTCTTGATGCCTGCCGATTATTGCAAATGAGACAAGTTGACACGATGCTTGCAGGAGCAGCCGACCGAACAATGGACCCTGCAACCTATGCAAAATTCTCGGCCATCGGTGCCCTTTCGCCATCCCATTCAACGCCATTTGATGCCCGTGCAAATGGATTTGTGATGGGTGAAGGTGCAGGAGTACTTCTCTTGAAGCGACTCAAAGACGCCATTGATGACGGCGACCAAATCTATTCTGTGATCCGAGGGGTTGGCGGTTCGTCCGATGGCCGTGGCAAAGGCATCACTGCACCGAGCCAACGTGGACAAGTTCAGGCCATTGCGAGGGCTTACGAGCAAGCAGGGTATTCTGCATCAACCGTCGAACTCGTTGAGGCTCACGGTACTTCAACAAAAGTAGGTGATGCTACTGAACTGTCAACCCTTTCACAATTATGGACGGATGTTGCTGGTCAAAACAAAGTTGCCGTTGGTTCCATCAAGTCTCAAATTGGCCATCTGAAAGCAGCAGCAGGTATTGCAGGAGTGATGAAAACCGTTATGGCTTTGCATACCAAAACCATTCCACCGAGTGCAGGCTTTGTTGAACCCAATCCAACGGTGGACTGGAGCAATATTCCGTTTTACGTTCCAACCCAACCAGCCAACTGGCAAAGACCCCAACACCATCCTCAACGAGCAGGTGTCTCTGCTTTTGGATTCGGAGGCACAAATTTCCACATTGCCCTCGAGGCTTACGAACCTGAATACCATCAAGCGGTGGCGAAACAATGGGAAGGTCGTTGGTTAGCATATTCTGGTCAAATCGAAGCAAGTTCAGCCAGTGCAGCATCGATATTGGCTTCAGGACGCACACCATCCATGTCACACGATGAACTGAAATCGATTGAAGGCGGAATGGTTCTGTTGTCGGCAACGTCGATGGCAGATTTACAACAACGATTACGTGGACTTGTGACCCCTACAGACAATTTTGACCAAAGCCCCACAGGGGCCCGTCTTTCCAAAACCCTGCAAGAGTGGAGTGCTGAGTTCGATGCAACAGCACCACTTCGCATGGCCTTAATCGCAACTTCATGGGCTGATTTTAGCAAGCGCCAAACCCTTGCATTATCCTCCATGGAGGACAAAGAAAAATGGGGTTTCCTTCAAGCCCAAGGCGTCCTTATCACCGACGAATCTCCACTTCCTGCTGAGGCAAAGGTTGCACACCTCTATCCAGGCCAAGGTAGTCAATATGTTGGAATGACCTATGACCTTACTCGTCGCTTTGATTGTGCTGCAAAGGTGTGGAAGCAGGCTGATATTACCATGGTCGATGTACTCGGCGGCGAGACCCTATCTGGATTTGTGCTTCGAGAACAATTGAGTAAAGAGGAAAGCAAAGAAGCAGAGGAGAAACTCAAGCAAACCGAGTATACTCAACCTGCCATGCTTACCGCCGATTTAACCATCGAACAAGTGTTCAACGCCTTTGGCCACCATCCAGATATGGTTGCAGGACATTCTCTTGGAGAATATGCAGCCTTGATGGCCTCTGGTATTTTGGATATGGATGGTGCTCTACGAGCTGCCGCTGCTCGTGGAACCGAAATGGGTTCTGTTCAAATCGATGATAGAGGATTGATGGCAAGCATTACTGCACCATTTCATGAGATTGAGACGATTCTTAACGACATCGATGGGTACGTGATATCAGCGAACAAAAACTCCCCAAAGATGACTGTTATCGCAGGAGAGACAAGTGCAGTACAGGAAGCCATATCACGCTTTGAGCAAGCAGGATACCAAGCAGTCACGCTCGCAACCTCCCACGCGTTCCACTCAAGAATTGTTGCACCAGCCAATGAACCCCTCCGAAGATTTTTGGAGACGTTGGAGATTCGATACCCTACAATACCTATCACCTCCAATGTCGACGGTGGTTTTTATCCGGATTCAGGTTCAGATTCAAAACAAGATATTCTTTCAAAATTAGCACCTCAAATGGCATCATCGGTTGAATGGACCAAGCAAATTGAGACGATGTATGCTCACGGTGCACGTGTTTTTATTGAGGTTGGTCCGAAACGGGCCTTGACGGTTTTCTCCACCCAGATCCTCGAACAACAACCACACCTTGCTATCATGTCAAACCATCCGAAACAGGGTGGAATTCAATCCATTTTTGCAGCATTGGCTACTCTTGCCCTTGCGGGTCGACAACCGAAATGGCCAAGTTTTACCGATGAGGCATACTCTGAAGGCTTCGTCGCTGGACCCATCGAGGCTTATGCAGAAGCTCCTGCACCTGTCCAATCCCAACAGCATTCAACGCCGACGATGAACGTGGTTGAGGTTGCAACCTCGGTGGACCCCGAACTTGCAAAAACAAAGTATGTGTGCGAAGTTATTGGTCGATATTCGCCTTACCCCGACTCGTTTTGTCACGGCGTGGTCGACCTCCGTGAGGGTCTGAAATTGAGCGACCAGTCGATAGCATCCGTCATTTCAACGTTGAAGAATGAAGCGAAAACAGACCCCGAATTCGATGTTTCATCTGCAAAAACTGCAGGGGACCTCCACCGTTGGGTTCTTTCGCCACCAGCTTCGTATGCAGTCACGCGCTCTCAACAGGTCATCTCACCAAATATGGTCATGTCGACCTCCACATCATCCTCTTCTGCTCGACACCAAGACCCGTATGTTGTCACAGGTATTTCACTTGGACTTCCTGGTATGGACAAAGTGTTCTCCGAGGAGGCCTTTGAACACCTTGTCGAGGGTAAAACATGCATATCTGAAGTGAGTGATGAATACAAACAGCGACTTTTGGACAAGAACATCGTTCGACTCATCAAAGGGCGAGACGGCTCTGTCAATATGAGTCAAGCAGAGGTCTTTGGCGACATTCCACAACTTGCTGGAATAAAGGGAGCGTTTGACCTCGCTGAAGAATTTGGAATCGATCCAAAAAGCATTGTTGCTTGGGACATCACAACTCAACTCGCACTTGGAGCAGGCTTGCTCGCCTTACGGGATGCTGGAATTCCACTCACCCCTGTTGAGCAAGTTGGCAAAGGCGGGCTTCGACTCATCACGGGATGGGAAGTGCCACAACTATACAGGGAACGAACAGGAATTGTGTTCGCATCTTGTTTCCCTGGGTTGCAAATGGCGATGAAACATGCCAAATCGAACGGTGACGATGGTGAGGGCAGGTTTGACCGACGCTATCTCTTCCAAGTTCTCAACATGGGCCATTCACAATTTGCCCAGTTTACTGGAATTCGAGGGCCAAATACGACACTCAATCTTGCATGTGCTTCAGCAACTGCAGCATTTACCGTTGCCGAGGATTGGTTGCACTCCAACCGCGTTGACCGCGTCGTTATTGTGAGTGCTGATGATGTCACAGGAGATGATTTGTGGGAATGGATTGGTAGCGGATTTGCCGCCTCAGGTGCTGCAGCGACACATAATGTGGTCGAAGAAACAGCGTTGCCATTTGACAAGCGGAGGAACGGGCTCATTCTTGGAATGGGGGCTGCGGCTTTTGTCGTTGAACGTAAGTCAGAAGCAGAAGTGAGGGGCGTTCAACCCATTGCTGAACTCCTTGGAGCCCAAATTTCGAATTCTGCCTATCACGGAACAAGACTCGATGTCGAGCATGTGGCCCAAACCGTCGACCAATTCATGTCGAGGATGGAGCGTGAATGGGCGATCAACCGCCATGAAATTGCACCACGATTGGCGTTCTTTTCACATGAAACATACACTCCAGCACGAGGTGGTTCGGCTCAATCCGAAGTAAAGGCACTGCGCGATACTTTCGGAGAGAGTGCAGACAAAATGGTCATTGCAAACACAAAGGGATTCACAGGACACCCGATGGGCGTAGGTATTGAGGATGCGAGTATGTTTTACGGCATGCTCACTGGTCGCATTCCACCGATTGCAAACCACAAGGAAATGGACCCTGAACTTGGCAATCTCAACCTCTCCAAAGGAGGTCATTACCCTGAATTACAATACGGTCTTCGATTTGGAGCAGGGTTTGGTTCCCAAATTGCACTCTCACTCGTTCGAAAATGGCCAGTACAAGGGGACAGAATAGATGGGAAGCGGTTGTTGGCTTGGTTGCGTTCCTTAGCAGGACACGACGATGTCGTTCTACGAATTTTGCAAAACAAACTCGTCTCCTTTGTGGATGGAGAAAATAACCTGCATGGCGGTATTCAAGGTGCAATGTATGGACCCACAAGTGAAATCGAAGGCCAACCAATTCAAAACGAACCTGTTCGACAAGAACCCGTTGTCGAGGTAAAACCACAACAACCAATTGAACCTCCAGCGGCATCCATTCCCGAGCCTGTTCCTGCCCCCTCACCAGCACCTGTATCATCAGTCAGTGTCGGTGGTGATGTGGTCAAGACTGTCATCGATGTTGTGGTCAAACATACCGGTTATCCAGCCGACTTTGTCGAACTTGACCAAGACCTAGAGGGTGAACTAGGTATCGATACGGTAAAGCAAGCAGAAATTATGGCAGAAATTCGCTCGACATTCTCGCTGCCAGTGGATGAAGATTTCATCCTCGCAGACCACCCAACGCTCAATCACATGATTGCCTATATTGGAAAGATGAGTGGCTCAGAAGTCGCCACACCAATTTCTTCACCGCCAGCCCAGGAAATCGTTGAACAACAAAGCACTGAGCAGGCCCAAACGATTGCTCCCCCTCCTGCACAGGTGGTTGAGCATCCTACACGTGCAATCGATGGAGATCTTGCATCAAAAGTTGTTGAAGTTGTCGTCAAACATACTGGCTATCCTGAAGACTTCATTGAACTCGACCAAGACCTTGAGGGTGAACTCGGTATCGATACGGTGAAGCAAGCAGAAATCATGGCGGATATCCGTTCAGCCTTCCAACTTCCTGTGGACGAAGATTTCGTTCTTGCAGACCATCCAACACTCAATCACATGATTGGTTACATACAGAAAATGCAAGGCGGACCAGCTCCTCAAATTCAAGTGGCTGTTCAACAAGATGTGGTCGCTGAATCGACTTCCACGCCCCCACAGCAGACCAGCCCACCTCTCAAGCAAGAAGCCAAGGTTGAGAACATCGACAATACGATCTCGCCAATGCTGATTCAAGTTGTTGTCAAGCACACAGGATATCCAGAGGATTTCATCGAACTTGACCAAGACCTCGAAGGTGAGCTTGGTATTGATACGGTAAAACAGGCGGAAATTATGGCCGAAATTCGAACCATCTTCGAACTACCTGTGGATGAAGACTTCGTTTTAGCCGACCATCCTACTCTCAATCATTTCATTGCCTACATCAACAAAATGAAAGGCGGCTCTGAACCAACTGCAGAACCTGTTGCTGCAGTTGAACCTGTTGCTTCTGTTGAACAACCACAAACCTCTCAATCAACATCTTCTGTTGGTTGCCGACGGTGGCAAGTTGAGATTGAAGGTTGTGCTGGGCTTGATGCACCGCTCGCACTCAAAGATACGATGGTCATCACCGATGACGATTGGGGCATTGCAGAATCAATGTGCAAAGAATTTGATTCGATGAATCTTGAAAGTATCCGCATTGGATTTGAGTGCGGTATTCGAGACCCATCAGTACAACAAGAACATGGGCGCACAGTCTACAGGGCCGACCCTGCAATACCTGAACACATAGAATGGGTGTGTTCTCAACTTCAAGCAAAGAGCATTGGCGGATTATTCCACCTTGCCCCGATGAAACTTGCGTCCGAAACACTGCTCGATGATAGTGTCCCTTCGACGCAAATTGCTCTGTCTGCTCACGGATGGTTTGGTGTCCTCAAAGGACTTGGACATGCACTTTCAAACGAAGCCTGCGTTGTCTCAGTCACCAGCATGGATGGTAGGCATGGCAATCATGATGAGCGATTCAATGCCATTCAGTGTGCTGCTTCTGGCGTGACAAAATCCTACGCCTTTGAACGAACCGATTTGAGATGTAGGGCACTTGATATCCATCCGGAATTGATGCTTGAGGCTCAACTTGCTGCCCAACACATCATTGCAGATGTGACGAAACTCGGGGGGGAAGTCGAAATTGGTCTTGACCGAGATTTACGTCGTTGGACTCTTGTTGCCTTTGCCGAAAATGTCGTGGATGAACCTACAGTATTGTCCAATCAAGATACATTCATTGTTTCTGGTGGAGGTTCAGGTGTGACTGCAGCATCTGTTGTGGGCCTTGCAAATGCAAGTCAGGGCAGTGGGGCTCACTTTATTCTCCTTGGCAGGTCAACGCTCATCGAGGAAACCAAAGACTGGTTGGAATGGAGCGAAGAGCAACTCAATGAACGCAAAATGGCATTACGAGAGGTATTGATGTCACAACAAGAAAGTGGTAAAGTAACCATGGTTGAATGGAACAATGCTTGGCAGAAGTTCACAAGGTCGAGAGATGTGTACAGAACCATCGCCGATATCGCAACAACGGGGAACAGTGCTGAATATCAAGCCATGGATGTGACAGATATCGAAGCACTTGAGTCATTTGGTTCTTCATGCGGACGAAAAATTACTGGCATCATCCACGGTGCTGGTCTTGAAGATTCAAAGTTGGTTGTGGATAAATCGCATCAGACCTTTGACCATGTGGTCCGAGTGAAAGTCGACGGATGGAGGGCCTTGCTTGGAGCAGTTCATGCTTCGGGAGTTGAACACCCTTCGATTGCTTGTTGTTTCACCAGTGTGGCTGGTCGATTTGGTAATGGTGGTCAAACAGATTATGCTGCTGCAAACAGCGTTCTCGACGCTGAGATGGCTCGCATGACCGCAAGTGGACATGGCCGGGGCATCGCCATTGCATGGACTGGTTGGCAAGATATCGGAATGGCAACGAGGGGCTCGATTGAAGCGGTATTCGAAGCAGCTGGTATTCAAACGCTCACCGTTGAGCAAGGTGTTTCGATCTTTGTCGACGAAATCCTACGTGGAGGGAAACGAAGAGTGCTGGGTTGCGGTTCGCTTGGCTTGATGGACAAATTCAATTCATTTAGGGAAGCACCACTTAAACTTCCAGCAGAAATGGCCGCTCTGCTCGCCGACCCACAGCGTTTCCCGTTTGTTGACAAAGTCCTCTCTCATGAACAAGGTGTTGAGGTAAGAACACAATGTACGCTTTCCACAGAAGAATTTCCATTCCTCATCGACCACGCCATCGAAGGCGTTCCTTATCACCCAGGTGTGATGGCTCTTGAGACCTTTGCCCAAAACGCACTCTTGGTTTGCCCTCATCTCGCAATTGTTGGATTTGCTGATGTTGAGTTTGGTTTACCTGTGAAATTGATGAAAGGACCACTCGTCGTTCAAACCATCGCCACGTTGGAATCTACACAAAACGGAATAACAACGGTTGCATGTAAAATGGTCTCCGACCTCACGAATTCGAAAGGTGAGGTGTTTGGTCAAAGAGAACATCACGTCGCAAAAGTTCGACTAGTCGAGAAGGGTGAAATGTCAGATATGTTTGCAAAGGAATTACATCAAGCACCACACGTCGGTACGCCACCTGTAGGAGAAACGATTGAAGGACCATCGTTCATCTATTCTCGATACTTCCACGGACCGAGATTCCAGTCTCACGGAGGTGTCGTTGGTGGCAGTGGAACAAGCGAGAGCCCAGGTATTGATGGAATCGCGCTGATGCGTCATCAACTTCCAAACAGCCACCTCTTCTCAAGAGAGAATGACGGTGAAGCGGTTTTGCTTGAGAGCCTTCCAATGCTCATCGAAGCAGGGTTCCAAAATGCCGGTTTAGTCGCCATGGAATTCCTCCGATTAAGTTCGCTTCCAATCGGCATTGAATGGTCGACAATGTTGAGAGTCCCTGAAAAACACGAATCGTTACGAGTTCGTAGCATCCTGGTTGGCCAAACCGATGATGGCGTCACGACGCATCATGTCATGGTGGTGGGCGAAGATGATGCTCCAATCCTCGCTCTCCGAAATCTCAGGCTCAAATCGATGGCTCCAATTGACGATGGGCAGTCGTTTGATTTTGAACGATGATATCCATGTCGTTTTCAGTTTCTGAAGATGTTGTTGTCCTCGATTGGACAAACCAATATCCGTGTCGTGTCTTGTCATGTATGGCCCCTCAACGAGAACTTTTGCAGGACTCACTCCTTCTGGTCAACGCAGAAGAAGTTCAAACCTTCGCTACTGATAAACGACGAAAAGACCACTTCAATGGACGATGGTTGCTTCAATACGCCCTTGAAGTATGGGGTGGGATTGCACTTGATGCCGTGGAAGTTCTTCGAACAGAGTTGAGAGAACCATATTTGCGATATATTCAGGGGGTTTGGAAAAATGAACCGCTTCCGTCCTTTTCGATCTCCCATAGTGATGATCAAGTCTTCGTCGCACTTTGTGAATCGGGATACGCCATTGGTATTGATGCAGAACCTGTTGGTCGAACGATCTCGGAAGGCGTATTTGATTTGATGTCTTCAGGGGACGAACTTGATGTTCTCCGACAACAACCATCCTTGGCACTTCAATATTGGACGATGAAGGAGGCGGTGCAAAAAAGTGCTGGTATGGGCATGCATCTCAATCCAAGAAAAATTAAAATTCCAATTGGAAAGAAAGTATGCAAAATTTCAATTGATAATTTAAAAATTCAATTAGAAAATATAGAGTTTAATGACTATTTTGTGAGCCTTGCGATAACGGAACGATCCACCAAACCTCAAAATGCTGAGGACGACTTGTTAGAAGCTACGAAAATCGCCATGCAAGATTCTGAATGGACCGTGGGTTGTGCAACTGTAAGGAAAAACGCTTAGTTACTGAAAACAGTAATTTTTATTCGTTTCTCGCATTTTTGCACCCGAAGTATATTAACCCCACTGTGACATGATTGATTCAATCAAAAGGAGATTAAAATTATGGGATTAGATGAAACATTAGGAAATTACTTCAAATTTGAAGAGAATGATACAACATTACAAGGGGAACTGCGAGCAGGTCTTACGACATTTTTGACAATGGCGTACATTCTTGTTGTCAACCCCAATTTTTTGAACTTGGGATTCACAATTAATCCAGAAACGGGCGTCGGATTAGGCATCCCATTCAACCAAGCGTTGTTTGCTACGGCAATGGCAGCTTTTGTTGGTTGTACTATTATGGGGCTTTGGGCGAAGCAACCTTATGCGTTAGCCCCTGGAATGGGGTTAAATGCTTATTTCGCCTTTACCGTGGTTCTTGGCATGGGCATTCCTTGGGATTTAGCACTCGCTGCGGTACTTGTGGAAGGTGTGCTATTCCTCATCATTTCGCTACCTCAAGTCGGCTGGAGGTCCAAGATGATCAACGCCATTCCAAGGGATCTGAAGATTGCCACCATGGCTGGTATTGGAATGTTCTTGGCTCATATTGGCCTACAAGAAATGGGTTGGGTCATTGGAGGTGCAACACTCGTTGATATCGGACCTCACGGCACATGGACTCATCGATCCGGTGAACTCTGGGCAATGATTGGTTTGTTATCCATTGGAATCATGATGGCACGTGGTGTCAAGGGCGCAATCATCTACGGAATAGTTGGTGTCACTGCCATTGCTTGGATCCTTGGTGCATTGGACATGCATGTTGCAGATGCATACAATGGTGGAGTCCTTGTGAACGCACCCGCAGCAGGAGATATCGTTTCACTTGATGGATTTGACATTGGTGCAGTGGGAGCAGCATTGACTGCCCTCGGTGACATCAATGGTGATACGATTGGGGCTTTCCTCCTCGTGATGATTACTTTCATGTTCGTTGACATCTTTGATACCGCAGGAACATTGTATGGTGTTGGAATGATGGCAGGAAAGGTCGATGAAGATGACAACCTCGAAGGTGCAGACGAAGCATTCATGTCTGATGCAGCAGCAACCATCGTTGGAGCATTGTGTGGTACAAGCACCACCACAACTTACATTGAATCTGCCGCAGGAATCGAGGAAGGTGGAAAGACTGGGCTTGTCGCCGTGGTTGTTGGTGTTTTGATGCTCATGGGATTATTCCTTTCAGGTCTCCTCCAATCCATCCCAGCATTCGCAGTAGCACCTGCTCTTGTTGTAGTGGGTGCTATGATGATGAGAGGAGCAGCAGACATCAACTGGAATGACAAAGAATTGGCTATTCCAGCATTCATTACTATCGTTATGATGCCACTCACCTATTCAATTGCAGATGGTATCGCTTGGGGTATTATCTCATACGTCGTTATGAAATTAGGAACTGGCAAAATGGACCAAATCAATACCGTCATGGGCGTTCTTTGTGCACTCATGGTCATGTTCTACCTCGGACCAGGCAACGAAACCACCTTTGAGTGGATTTTCGGAATGCTCTGAGTATTGACATCTTAATGTCAAACGCTGTTGCAATAACGTAACAGACGTTCAAACATTGATTGGTGAAACCTATGGATCTCAAAGCGTATATCCGAGGGATTCCCGATTTTCCTATCGAGGGCATCCTCTTCTACGATATTGCAACATTGCTACGCTCACCAGAAGCCTTAGAGTATTGTCTTGATGCATTGGAAACTCAAATTCGGGCATGGAATCCAGACGTTATTGCTGGCATCGAAAGCAGAGGCTTTCTGTTTGCCGTTCCTTTAGCACAACGCATGGGTGTCCCGATGATGATGATTCGCAAAGAAGGAAAATTACCCGGGCCAACTCGAAGTTATGTCTACGAATTGGAATACGGTACAGACACCATTGAGATTCAAGACGATGCACTTCATCCTGGCCAAAAGGCGGTCATCCTCGATGACCTTCTTGCTACTGGTGGAACACTTGCTGCCTCTGTCGAATTGTGCAGACAAGCCGGTGCAGAAGTCGTTGGGTGCGGGGTGGTGATCGAACTAACCTTCCTCAACGGAAGGACACAACTCGATGTACCAATTCACGCCTTGGTTGAATACGACGAATAACGACAAGATTGAGATTTGTCTTTCGTTGGCTCAGTTCAAATTTCGAATCTCGGGTGTTTGGTCTGCGATGAGGAATTCAAGCATTGCAGCCCACATCACGAATTCAATTGATTTTTGAATTTCTTCTACACCACCCACCATTTGAATCATGTTATCCAAAGTATCGCTCGGTGAGTGGTAGGCATCATAGTCTGCGTCGTATGCACCCAAATGGAATATGGTTTGGGCACCAAGATTTCTGAATGTCACGTGGTCGGAACGCCCAAATGTATCTTCATGCACATCCATGACCAAATTCTCATGTTCATCCCAGTGTTGGTCACATCCCGCACCATAGGTGCCTTCGATGGTCAAATTCATTGGTGCTTTCAGAATGTTCCGATGGACATGGTCAAGAATCGACGTGATTTCGACATCTTGCTGGTTGGGGTCGCTATCAGGTCCAGACCATGCGTGGTAGGGGTAGGGTTCCCCAGTGGGTTTGTAGGCTGGCCAAGAGATGCCCATCATGTCCATGTTGATGTAAAAGCGGAGTTCTTTGTCTTGAGGTAAACATGCATCACAATCGTTGTTTGCAAAGGCATTTGAACCCCTCAACCCCTCTTCTTCAGATGACCATAATGCAAGAAATGTATCGCATTCGAAGGTCATGTCAACAAACGCTCTTGCGAAGAGCATCATCGTCACGGTTCCTGCAGTGTTATCGTACGCACCTTCGTATGTTCCTCCGCCAGGGGGCCCCCCGGGAGGTGCGATATCGAAATGGGCACCCATGCCCTGAACGCAGGTGTCACTACGGCCTTCCTTCCATGCAATTACATTGAGCGATTCTGGTTGACTTGGATTGAGATGGTCGTTGACTCGCAGAATATCAGTTTCGTAGCCCAAACCTTCGAAGTGACCTTGGAAGAAGGCGGCGGCTCGCTCAAAGGCTGGATTTGGCGTCCCCATCCATCTGTTGACGTACCCACCACATGCTGAAGAATCGCTGCAAACCGAGGTGATGAATTCCATTTTCTCATACCAGTCTTCTCCGTTGACGACAGGCGTTCCGTTTTCAAGAGGAATCGTGAGTTGCGATGTGATGCCAGCATTATTCATGACCTGAAGTTCAACAGTTTCTGTGTAGGGAGTGGTCAAGATCCAACCACCAAGGACTTCGTTCTCGTCGGTTCGAATCTCTCCAGTTGGTACGATGCTACCGTTAACGAACAACAACACATCATCCTGTTCAGTGTAGAGAACAAGGTTTTCTCCCCGAAGTAAGAAATCGTGCATTTCACCTCGGTACAAAGTTGCATCAGATGTTACTTTGCCATCGATGAAGAGAATATCAGAAATGATGACTTTTTCAGCCTCTTCTTCCCCAAAACATCCTGCAAGTGGTCCGATGAGCAGAAGGAATAGAACCCCAAACAGAGCACTATTCTTAGGCAACAAAGAGGTCTTCATTGCTGTGCTGGCGAGGCGGTGATTTAACAGGTTATCCATATATCGAAACAACCTCTGGTGAGAAAAGAAGGCAAGGGAGTGCGGATGGCGGGAGTCGAACCCGCGCAGCGAGCTTGGAAGGCTCGAGTGCTACCACTACACCACATCCGCATGTGGCAAACCTGCCGACACGCATCACCTCTTTGAAAAAATCGGTTGAACTTCTTGTGGCGGCTTCTTCGATTTGTTAAGTTTAGGTCATCGATATGGCTCAAAGTTGTGGAGGACGAGGAGGCATCCGTTGAGATTGAAGTTGCCTGTTTCGCAAGAATTCTTCCTGCTTTATTTGACGAAGTTCCTCGATTTTCTTATTCTTCTTTGAGCCCCGCTTGACGAGTATTCCCATCAGAAGTGCCAAAGCTCCGATACCGAGCAAAGCCTGACCTATCGGGTTATTGATGCCTTGTTGCAGTAAGGAACTGAAGGCTCCATCTGAGTCATCATCAAGTGAAGAGTTGAAGACTTCAAGTTTGATGGAATGCGTATCCATCGGTTGAGTTGAACCGGGTTCTCTTGCTACGATGACAAGATTTGCTTTCCCTGTCTTCAAAATCGTACCGCTAAACGTTACAGTTTGAGTATGTCCTGTGGTGTCATCGAAAGTCAAGGCTTGCACCGTTGCTTGGCTGATGAAAATTGACATGGGTTGCCACTCGATACGTGCGAAGAACGCAGATTCAGTATCGGTTGTAAGGGTGCATGAGAATGTAAAACTCGTTTCCACCACAATGTCGATTTCAAGTTCGCTTAGTGAACACATCAATTCACCTTCGGCTGAATTCCGAGTAGCGTCGTTGGGATAATGGTCGGGTTTGTATGAACCAAGTTGGTCATTGTCACCCCAACCATCGCCATCAGCATCGCTGTGTTGGGTAACTTGGTCCGGAAACGCATCATCTGAATCCGCATATGAATCACCATCTGCGTCAGGACAGCCAAACATACCGTTGGCAGTGGCTGTTCCAAATTCAGTTGGACAAGCGTCACCATCGACTGCATTGGATTCATCACCATATCCATCCCCGTCGCTGTCCATCCACTGCGAAGCATCGTCTGGCCACAAGTCGTTTTCATCGCTCATGCCATCGTTATCGGAATCCTCACATCCAAATTGATCGATGGTCGAAGTTCCCGCTGTGGTTGGGCATGAATCGGATTGGAATCCACCTGCCTCATCACCATAACCATCACCATCCGAATCAAGCCATTGGGTGTTCTCGCTCGGGAAATCATCACCGTCATCGGAGTAACCATCACTATCCGTATCAACACAACCATACACATCAATCGAGGAACTACCCTGTATGGATGGACAACTATCCGGATTGGTTCCATTTGGTTCGTCTCCATATCCATCTCCATCGCTGTCAGACCATTGAGTAGGGTCATTTACAAACGCATCAGCACCATCGGAAGTGTTCCATACACCTGATACCGGATTCGAGTAACCGTCACCGTCCGTATCCATACAACCATTTCGGTCAAGTGTAGAATTTCCTAAGACATAGGGACATGCATCTTCGAGGTCATCAAATCCATCGTTGTCCGAGTCTGTTGAACGGGTTGGGTCAAACGGGAATGAATCGTTGATGTCTGAGACGCCATCACCATCCGAGTCTGGACAGCCGTATTGGTCGAAGGTTGAGTTACCTGCTTGACCAGGGCAACCATCTGGGAACACACCTGAGGCGTTATCGCCATACCCATCACCATCTTGGTCGAGCCATTGGGTACCTGAGTCAGGGAGTTCATCGATGACATTATCCCATCCGTCTCCATCGTCATCTGGACAGCCGTATCTATTTCCTTGCGTTGAATTCCCCGGCGTTGTTGGGCAGGTGTCGGGTGTCGTACCGCCAGGATTGTCACCAAATCCATCGTTGTCTGTATCGTTCCATTGGGTATTGTCTGAAGGGAATGCATCAATTGAATCTGCACGACCATCGTTATCTCCATCTGGACAGCCGAGAGCCTGTGATGTCCATGAGGTACCAAATTCAGTTGGACATGCATCTGGGTTGTTTCCAGATGGGTTGTCACCGTATCCATCACCATCGGTATCATTCCACTGTGTAGCATCGTTCGGGAAGGCATCAGCACCCATAGCAACTGTATGGCTTCCGCTTGCATCGGAATATCCATCTCCATCGCTATCGAGGCAACCAACTCGGTCGTGAATCGAAGTTCCAGCTACATTCTCACAGTCATCCTCTGTTTGGTCAGAGAAACCGTCCCCGTCCCCATCAGACCATGAGTTAGGGTCGCTTGGATATGCATCCGCACCATCACTTGCCGTCCAACCTGAATCGGGGTCAGAATATCCATCGCCGTCTGTATCAGGACAACCTAATCGGTCATTGAGTGAAGTACCCGAGGTGGAAGGACATTGGTCGCCGTTTGTACCTGTGGGGTTGTCACCATAACCATCGCCATCTGAATCGGCTGATTGGCTTGAATCATTAGGGAATGCATCGGCTCCATCGCCGACGGTCCAACTGGCATCGGGGTCGGAAACTCCGTCCCCGTCGCTATCAAGACAACCGTTTCGGTCGACGTTCGAGGTTGCGCTCACCGTTGGACATGCGTCGGGGTTGTTTCCTGAGGCATTATCCCCATAGCCATCGCCATCGGTATCTTCGAACTGTGTTGCATCGTTGTCAAATTCATCATCGAGGTCGGCATACCCATCGCCATCCGAGTCTGGACAACCCAATCTGTTGAGTTGAGTGGAGGTTCCTGAAGTGGATGGACAAGCGTCCGGATTGTTACCACTTGAATTGTCACCATATCCATCCCCGTCGGAATCAACCCACTGTGTTGCGTCGGATGTAAATGCATCAGCACCTTGCCCGACTGTCCATGTCGAATCAGGGTCAGAATAACCATCACCATCGGAATCGGTGCAACCAAATCGGTCTTGATTCGAAGTACCAGAGGTTGTCGGACATGCATCTCCATCGGTTGCTGGTGGCGGGTTGTCACCGTATCCATCCCCGTCCGAATCTTCCCATTGAGAACTATCGTTCGGGAACGCATCGGCACCGTTTGAAGTCGTCCATGTGGAATCGCCATCGCTTGCCCCATCACCATCGGTATCGGTGCAACCATTTCTGTCTCGATACGAATCTCCTGCGACTGTTTCACAAGCATCGGCGCCGTTTGCTGTCGTCCAAGTTGAATCCGGATTTGAGTATCCATCGCCATCATCATCAGTGCATCCGAACCTGTCGGTCGTTGAATTTCCAGCAGTTGATACACAGGCATCAGGGTTTGTTCCTGCGGAGTTGTCGCCGTATCCGTCAAAATCGGTGTCAGCCCATTGGGTGCTATCCGAAGGAAAAGCATCAGCACCGTTGTTGACGGTCCAGTTTGAATCAGGGTTTGAATAACCATCGCCATCGGTGTCAGGACACCCATCCCTGTCTTGTGTTGAGGTACCAAACACAGAACTGCAATCGTCTGCAGTATCAATGACGCCATCGTTGTCCATATCTTGGGTGAGGTTCGTAAAACTCACATCGGCATTGATGGCCAAGGCAAAAAATTGAGGCCCAGTGGGGATATTGGAGCCAAGGACATGCACTTCCCAGGTTCCTTGGGCTGGGTTAGAAAATTTGAGACCACGAAGATTGTCAAGGTTGTTTGAAAGGTTGGTCCAGGTGCCCGATGGGTCCTTGACAGCGAGGTCAAGGTCATTGACCAGATTTACGCTTGCTGTCGTGGTCGATGCAGGGTCTGTCCACGAGAGGAGTATTTGGAAATCTTCAGCATTTGCAGGTATTGAAAACGACCATCCTCTATCGTCGTTGGTTGAAAGCGATTCTTTGTCGATCCAAGACGTATTGACTGCCGCAGACATGTTCACAAGTCCCCATCCTTCGTGGATGTTCGGCGAGGTTTCTTTCGCACCATTTGTCCCATCTCCCCCGCTGGAGTATTGACCCTCCATGTCATGTGCAGAAGCGGTCATGATGGCTTTGATGAGGGCTGAAGTTGGTGCAGAGTAATTTTCATTCTCATCAAGATGTTGAATCAACAACGCTACTGCACCTGCTGTGAGTGGAGTGGCCATACTTGTGCCTCCCATGTAACAGTAACTCGAGTTGTAGGCACCCCATCCGCAAGCACCTGCAGAACGAGATTTCGTCGACAGAATGAATGTCCCTGGTGCTGAGATGTCAGGTTTAATTCGGTCATCGTCAGCTGGTCCTCGACTTGAGAACGCAGCCATTCCTTCTGGGTTGTCGGCGTATTTGTCAGTTGATATCGGAGAACCATAACCTGAACCATACACGCTGTTGATGGATGGCCGATTGTTTTCTGAAGCCCCCACGGTGATGACATTCTTTGCACTTGCAGGTGAACCAAGTGAATCATCGTCAATTTCACCATCTGAATTTGCATCAGCACCTTCATTTGCTGCAGCAAAGAGAATCACGAGCTCATCATGCGTTCGAGCACTTGCATCGGCTTGCATTGAACTTGTGGTGTATTGACCGTTGACGTCAGAGCCCCATGAATTTGTGTGGACTTGACTACCGTTCGCCCAAGCGAGGCTAAACATATCATCGAGGTCATCAGGGATGCCAGCGAGCAATTCACTACCGCCCACTGTTGTAGCGACAGAATGGACCAGCAAATTTGCCTCGGGTGCTGAACCGATGATGCCAACGGTGTTGTCTGTTCCATCTCCAAGAACTGAGCCAGCGACGTGGGTTCCATGGCCGTGAAGGTCTTCAGCATCATCAGCACATCCGGATGGAACGGTGTATCCCTGACTGGTGTAATAACTGCACGTTGAGGCCGACATCGGCCAAGACAAAATTCCAGTGATATGGTCTTTGAAATCGGGATGCATGTTTGAATTGTTGTAACCGTTATCCAAACCCGTATCTGCAACGGTGACAATCACGCCTGAACCATCCAATCCTATCCAGTTGGAATCGATGGCAGCCATGTTGGTTGAGGACCATACATCGTTGACTTTCATCACTTCAGTGGCTTCACTATTGAGCAGAATGTAGTAAGGTTTCTCTTCGACCCATTCGATTTCATGATGCTCGACCAACCACTTGATACCATCGCTATTGGCCCACATCGTTGCAAATCGAGTGGAATGTGATTTCACAGAAATGTCATCGTTGGATTCAATGCCTGAAGGTAGTTCGATTCCAGAGAGCACCACGTTAACGTAGGCTTCCCCAGTTGATACATATGGATTGTATGCATGCATGGATTGACCAGTGAGTCCACGAGCAAGGTTCGTTCGAATTTTATCAGTCGGGTCCATTTTGCTGATTCCAATGACATCGAGCTCTGCCAACTCAGAAGATGTCAAATCGGGTACATAACAGTGGAATGAACTTCTGGGCAAGAATGAATAGCAATCCACACCCTTGTCACTTAACTGCCCAACCCAATTCGTTGGTACAGGGTAAGAATGCGTTAAGATATGATATCCAGAGATGATTGAACTTCCGGTGATGGTAGCAAATTGTGAAGGGCTAAGAGGTTTGGAATCACGGTACAAAAATCCGACTGTTTCGTCAACATTCGATGCACTTGACCAGCCATATTCTGCAGAAGCCTGCGGATGAATATTGAGGAGGGCAAGTGTGTCGAAATCAGCCTCTGAATCCATATCAATTGAAGGAGATACGAATGCTTGAACACTGACCGTTGGCAGAAGAATTTGGGTAAAGAACAGAAACGCAACAAAAAAACTCACTCGCATACAACACACCCTATACTATCCTGTGTGACGACCTCCCTCATCAAACATTTGCCTCCAAATCTTTAGCATGGGAACAGAAAGAATTCAAAAACCCCGTTCATTAGGTCGGCTTATGACTGGTTCAAGATCTGGTAAAAAACAGGACCACCTTAAACCAGAAGAAATCAATGAAGACAAACAAATCATTGGTCGTCAGATATGGAGGGTGGTTCCGTACGCCAAGAAGTATCCAAAACGAGCCATTGTGGGTATTGCCGCTAACGCTATGGCACGATTTTTTGATTTGATTCCATTTGTCGCTATTGGACTTGCTGTTGACTATTTCACAACGAATTCACTTTCTGGCCCACAAATCGTTCAAGATGTTGTGCAGGGCATTCATTCTGAACCTGCTATTGGATATGGGTTTCTCATCTTCCTCAGCTTCGTGTGCTTAGCAATTTTTCAGGGAATATCTGAATACTCATGGCAAACACTTGGTTACAAAATTCAACACGATTTGAGGATGGATGCCACCCGTTCGCTCATTGCCATGGAAGCCTCATACTACGATTTACGTCAAACAGGTCAACTTATGTCGATTTTATCGAGCGATGTCAATCAACTCGAAGACGTTGTAAGTGATTCTTCAACATCAATTATTCGCATCACTATCACATTTTTCACAGCGTTCTTGATCCTCGTGTTGATGTCTTGGAAACTCGCACTTATCTTGTTTGCACCCATCATTTTCATTGTTCCAATCGTGTATTGGTTCTCAACCAATGTTCAACGAAAATACAGAAAGCAGAGGGAATCTACAGGTGATATCCATGCCATTCTCGAAAACCTCATTTCAGGAATATCCGTCGTTCAAGCCTACAATGCTCAAGAATGGGAAGCACTGCGAGTCGACAAAGAATCTGGTGAATACAGAGACCAAGCAATGGCAGCAAGCAAAGACCGAAACCGATTTGTTCCGATGATTTACGCTCTTGCTGGTGTTGCATTTGGACTTCTGGTCACTGCGGGTGGATTCCTTGTTCAACCACCGAATGCTGAAATTACGACCGGCCAATTTGTCACTTTTTTGCTCATCAGTACTCGAATGACCATGCCCATGTTCATTTTTGGTATCCTCATCAATCAACTTCAGCGTGGCGAAGCAGCAGCTCGACGTGTGTTCTCAGTGGTTGACCTCGAGCCAAAAATCATCGACAAAGAAGGAGCCATTGAAATTGAGGGCGGTATCAAATCAGTCGAATTTAGGGATGTTCATTTCACCTATCCAAACACCACCACAAAAGTGCTGAGTGGCATTTCTTTCAAAGTTGAAGGAGGCGATTTCCTCGGAATCATGGGGCATACTGGTGCAGGGAAAACCACAATCCTCAAACTTTTGATGAGGTATTATACTCCTGATAGCGGGGATGTACTCATCAACGGCAAATCAATTGATGACTTCACTTTGGATTCTGTACGAAATGCAATCGGATTTGTGAGTCAAGAACCCTTCTTGTTTTTCGGAACCATCAAGGAGAACGTCGTGTACAATCAAGTTGCAAGCGATGATGAAGTTAAACATGCACTTCAACTCGCAGGAGCACTCGAATTTGTTGAGAACCTTGAACAAGGCTACGATACCATTGTTGGTGACCGAGGCGTGAAGTTAAGCGGTGGCCAAAGAGCCAGAATTTCACTGGCTCGTGCACTGCTCAAATCCCCAAGTTTGCTCATCCTTGACGAGGCCAGCAGTGCCCTCGATGCAGAGACTGAAAAGAAAATTCAAGAAAATCTGCTTTCAACTGGTAAAGCAAGAGCAACCATCGCCGTAGCCCATCGATTAAGTACCATTCGAAATGCAACCGAAATACTCGCCATGGTCGATGGAGCAGTGGTCGAACGAGGAAAGCATGAGGCTCTCTTATCAAATGGCGGCGTGTATTCAAGTCAATGGAATATTCAAACCGGCTCGATGTCAGAATCATCTCCTGAATAAAGTGAATCTCCGAGGAGGATAACGATGGAAATGACCAAAAAGAGCGGTAGCCCGACAATGATTGACCAAATTGAGAGACTTAATGATGAAATGATGATCTCATTAAACAATTCCGCAACGATGATGATAGCGAAGATGACCACGACTCGAACAATTGACAGCAAAGCCCTGAGTCCTTTCCAGATATCGACCAAATCATCTCCATGAGTCGGTTGGTCCAATTCTTCAAATCGGCGCATCAATTTTGAAGAATTCATGAATCGCAATATCCCTCTTTATCAAAGGTTTTCCTTCGTTTTTGAATAGAAACTACTGATTTACGCAAAAGTTGTATCAAGCGGTTCGAATTCTATCATCGATTTGAGCACCTTCTCCTGCACGACCACCGGTTCTTCGAATCTCTTTCCAAGCTTTATTCACCCCTTGTCCGTAAGCCCAATGTGCTAAGAAAACGAATAGTGGGGCAAGGAAGACCGTTGCGATTGAACGATGTGGTGATGTTCCTATCGCTGCACCGAGCCAAGCCAATACAATGTAAAACGATATGAGACCTAGGGTACCATGAAACATTGCTCGAAAGATATCCCAATCGCCACTTAGGGTGAACCACAGTGAGGGGTCTGCTCCGCCATTGACTGCCCCAACAAACAGCATGAGGATGCCAACGATGGTCACCCATGGGAAAAATCCGATGGCAGTATGCGACCAGGTCGCTATTTCTGGCCAGCGTTTATTCGCAACCATTCGTGTGTAGCCATAATTTCTCATTTGCTTCATGTAAGGTTTGAATGGCTTTCGTCTTCGATGAGGCATGACGTTGGATGGGTCGATGAATATCTTGTGTCCAGCACGTTGTATTTTTGCATCGAGGACCACATCTTCAGCACCGATACAGCCTTCTTCAAAGAAGTTCACTTCTCGAAGATTTTTCATTCGGTGGGCACAGTTGACTCCAGGGTTGTGAGTGATGGGTACGAGCTCACCTTTTGGTTGAGCACCGTATCGTGTTCCAGCCGTCATGAATCGTGTGCAAAAAGCAACATCAGCACATTTTGAGCCAAATGAATCTTCATCTGGAGCGAAATTAGGACCTCCGACTGCACCAACGTTCGGGTCGCTGAACCAACGAACCAATTTTTCAACCCAATCGAGCGGTGGGATGGTATCATCATCGGTGAATAAAATCAGGTCATAATCGATTTGCTGAAGTGCAAAGTTGCAAGCATCAGCCCTATTTCGTGAAGGGTCATCAATCCAAATTGCCTTCCATTTTTCACAGACATCTTTCGTGCGGTCTCTTGATTTCGAGTCGGAGATGACAACATCGAAATGAGGATAAGTTTGTTTTGATAACCGTTCTAAGACGATATCGAGTTCATCGGCATTGTTGATTGTAGGAATCAAAACTGCCGTTGAGTACGGCGTTCCGTCCTCACGGCATACGACTGGTACCTCCGACACTTGGTCTTCGCCCATGTTGACCCGAGGGACACGGCCATTAAGAATTCACGGCTTCTTTGAAAAAATCAAAAATTATTATCAGTGCATCGTTTTCATATGTTTTTGATAATAAGTTCATAAGCCGTCGTAAGTGGGTGAAGAGTGAGGGGTGTATCTCAGATGATGAACGTCGCGGCCCGCCAAGAATTAATGAGTAAAATTGTTGATACCCTTGGGGTTGTAGTTGAAGATGCAAAATTTGAATTTAAGAGTGATGGATTGCATACGAGGGTGGTTGATGCATCACACGTTGCGATGATCAAACTTGATGTCGATTCAGCTGCATTTGAAACATGGGAACTGGATGATGTCAACCTTGGCCTCGAATTGAAGAAAATCAAAGAATTCGTGAGCCTTGGTGGTCCAACAGACTTGATTGAAATGTCTTGGAACGATACCAGCGGAGAACTGAGCTTGAATCTCGGACTCATCGACAAAACCATGAGGCCTATCGATGAATCTGCAATCGTTTCGCCTCAAGTGCCACCACTTGAACAAAAATCAACTGTTAAAATCAATGGTGCTGCTTTGGCAACAGCTTTGCAAGCCGCTCGCCAAGTAGGAGATTTGGTTTCCTTTAGTTTGGATTCAGACCATTTTACGATTCACGTTCAAGGAAATTCAGATTCGGTGACGGTTAAATTTGGCAAAGACCAAGTTGAGTCAATCAAATGCGACAATCCAATCCGAAGTCAATATTCCTTGACATACTTAGTGCCGCTCGCCAAGGTATTCAAAACCATTGAGTCGGTTCACATTGGTTTTGGAGATAGTTACCCTCTGTCTCTTCAATTTACATTCCAAGACGGTGCAGGGGAGGTCCAATATTTCCTTGCACCACGAGTCGAGAATGAATTTTAGTATTCTCTCCAACCATGACTACAATCGTTGTTTGCACAGGTTAACATTCTCGTCTCGGGTTCATCCGATGACCTTGTTTGCTCAAGATAGGCATAGACTTCGGTAAAATCACATTTTGGGCACATGTACGTTCCTTTGGTCAAGATACCCTGAACATTGTCTTCCTCTTTGATAATATCATATTCTCTTGATTCTGTTTTTGTTTGGCTTGTGACCTTTGACAAATCAATTTCAGAACCATCAGTTCCTTTCACAATGAGTTTTGCAGGACCCTTGTATCCGCACTTGTAATTTGTGCAAGAGATGTCTCCCGACGGGGTCGGAAAAGATAAGGTTCCACATTTTGGACAAAACATTACAATGGGTTTGAAACAAAGTTGTATATCAATATTGTTCATTATCGACATAAAACGATGGACTCGTGCATCATCATCGGAAGTGTCAAGTCAAAACCATATGTGGCCCAATTATGTGGCTGGTGTACGATTGGCAGGCTGCAGTTGTCATCGACCAAGAAGGTCAAATCATTGATGACATTCAAGTTCAAGGCATACTCAGTACACGAGATATCCTTCAACGCTTGATTGACCTTCACAACAATCAACCAACTCCTGAAGCAATTGAGTTGCATCATCGCTTTGGCGATGCACAAATGTGTCAGAAACATGAGCCTAACCTTCCACCATTTGCCCTGCCAGAACCAAGTGTGGAGAATGTTGAACAATTCGACAAAGCACTCATTTTGCAAACCACAATGGAAATTGAATCCGGTGCAGGACATCCAGATCGTCGATTAGAACATTTGGTTCGGTTGTCCGATGAATTACGTTCAAGTCAATTAACACTCGAAAATCGATGCATAGAGTGGTTTGGGGATATGTTTCCGTACGCTCAACAAAAGCGAGACCGTCACGATTTCCTAAGAACGGCTTCTACCCATGAAAACATGGCAGCATTTTGTGAATCAATTGGCATTGAACTGCCCCAACACAATATGCCTTCAAAAGAATGGAACTTGATGAGAACATCCGCTCAACATGTCCTTGAGTTGAGGGCAGAAATTGACCGAGTGGAACAAGCCCTAAGGGTGCTTTCGAACGAATATTTACCATCTGTATCCGTGCTGCTTGGGCCACTTCTTGCAGCGAGAATGTGCGTCGAAGCTCACGGAAGAGAACGATTGAGCAAATTACCATCAGGCACCATACAAGTGTTGGGGGCCGAAAAGGCATTTTTCCATCATTTGAAAACAGGTTCTCCGCCGCCTAAACACGGGCACATTTTCATGCACCCATGGATTTCACATTCACCAAAATGGGTACGAGGAAAAATATCTCGAATGCTCGCATCAAAGGTGAGTATTGCAGCAAAGATTGACGCTTTTCAAGGCGAATCTTGGACCGAAAAAGATGTTGAAAAAATTGGGAAACGCGTTGAGGTTTTGCGTTCTGCAAAACGAAAGAAGAAGCAAAAGTGATGATGTGCATGTCAAACAATCATCAACAGATGTCAAAGCGATTTTTAATGGAGAAATCCTCAATTTGGACACTCAACGCCACCCCCGGAAAGAGGGTCTACGGCGAGCAATTGAAACGATTCTATAGCCAAGAATATCGAAGATGGGACCCCTATCGTTCGAAAATTGCCGCGGCACTTTTGAGAACCAAACAAGAACCTGAAAACCTCCTGCCAAAACCAGGTTCACACGTCTTGTATCTTGGTGCTGGCCACGGAACAACAATCAGCCATGTCCATGATCTTGTATGTGGGTCAAAAAATCAATCAAAAGGTCGAATCGTCGGCGTTGATATTTCACCTCGTTGTATCCGAGATTTACTCCTCTTATCAGAAAAACGGCCAGGTTTTATTCCAATTTTAGCAGATGCAAGAAAAAATGATTGGCAAAACGCTATGCTTCATAGGGTTGATTGGCTTTTTCAAGATGTGTCACAAACAGGTCAATTGGACATTTTTTTAGAGACTTGCGCCAACCATCTCAAGCCTGATGCCAAAGCATTGTTTTCTTTCAAAATGGCAAGTGAACGTTGGACCGATGAAGCTATTACCAACCAACTCGAATCGATGAAAGCAAGAATTGAACATGCAAACTTTGTTTGTGAAGAAGTTCTTGACTTACAAGGATACGAAGACGAACATTTCCTGTTTGTCATTCGGAATAATGAGTGATGTGCATGCCCGAATTACCTGAAGTTGAGACTGTAAAACGCGGGTTATCCTCTTCACTGCTCGGAAAACGATTGGTTGAGGTCGTGGTGCGAACAAGTAAATTGAGGTACGAGGTGCCGTCGACCATTCATGACCTTGTACAAAAAAAACTTGTCAACATTCGAAGGCGAGCCAAATATCTCTTGCTTGACTTTGAAGGTTCAAAGGTCATGCTATCACATCTTGGAATGAGTGGCCGCTATACGATTTTTTCACCAGATGAGGTTCAAAGCGTCTTTCCTCAAACAACAAATGGAGGCCAATCAAGTGCATTTGGGACAACAACTGGATACGAAGGAAAGCACGACCACCTCGAATTCAAATTTGAAGATGGCAGCGTCGCAGTGTACACAGACCCCCGAAGATTTGGCTTCATCGATGTGTTCACCTTGGATGAGGAAGGCGAACACCCACGACTCGTACAACTTGGTCCTGAACCTTTGGATGATTGGGATGCGAAAGATTTCGCCAGAAAAATTCACAAAAGTCAAAGGTCGATCAAATTACTGCTGCTTGAACAATCAATGGTCGTCGGCGTAGGCAATATTTACGCGTGTGAAGCGTTGCATCGAAGTGGTATATCGCCTCGAACCCTCGGAACGACATTGGTCACTCAATCTGGTAAGCCGACAAAGAAAATCCAAACATTGGTGACTGAGGTTCAAAATGTGCTTCGAGAAGCGATAGATTCAGGAGGCTCAACATTGAATGATTTTTCCAATACGGATGGTTCATTGGGGTATTTTTCACATCAATTTCAAGTCTACGGGCGCGAAGATGAACCGTGTCTTAAACAAGGGTGTTTTGGAGTTATTGAACGAATTGTGCAAGGACAGAGGTCGACCTTCCTCTGTCCGCGATGTCAAAAATGATTACAATGCCCACACAACAGAAATCGCAAAGAGCCAGAGAACGCATGCGGTCATTTTGTATATTTGTTGACTATTGTTTTGGATGACTTCGAGAAACGTCGAACCAGTGAGCACAATTGCAACGATGAGATACCAAGTTGTATCGATGATCATACCTACAAATCCAACAGCGAGTTTACTTTCCAGATTCATGTCACTTTCAAGCACCTGCGCGAGCACCGCAACAAGAAAAAGAGCGATTTTTGGATTAAAAAACGCTATCGCAAAACCTTCCATCCATCCTTTTTGATTTGATTGAGGCACGTCCGAATCCGATTGAAATGAATCTGTTTTCCAAAGTGAGTAGCCATAGTAGATGAGAAGGATGGCACCTAAAATCTGTAGGGTTTGAAACACAGAAGGGTGCTCCTCAAGTAAATAAATGAGTCCAAACACGGCACATAATGCATACAATCCAAAACCAAATCCATGACCGAGAGCACAAGCGACACCTCGTGTTCGACCACCGATGAGTGTGTTGCGCAGAACAACGAGTAAACTTGGTCCAGGTGATATTGCACCTAAACAGAACACAGTAGCAGCAGGGAGTAAAATCCCCCATGCGATATCCATGTCAAGTTTAGAGGGTTGGCTTACTTATGGTTGCCGAATCAACCAATTGGAAACCGGTCATACTTGAGATTGGATTTTACTTAGAAGAGGTAAATGGAATATGACAAACCTTGTCCTTTCTTCTCAAGGTACTTTTCACAATTCTTTGATGATTGAATCGCTGCGTTGTGAATTTTTCTGTTCTTCATTACGGTAAAGACTGCCCTCATGAGAGCGTCTCGATTCTTTCCATCACCAGACTTTTCGGTCATACTCCGACAATCGCCGTATACCTACTTATATGTTGTTTAACTTGCATCATCGGTGCTTCACAACTTCAAAGTGTAATATTTACACTACTTCAGCACGTTGAATTACGTTCTCGTACACGGCTTTTTTCTTTTGAGGATACACCCGAAATGTGTAATTTCCAATCTTTGCGGAACTTCCGTGCCGTCGCCCCATCATCTTGAGTCCAGCCGCCCGGAGTTTTGCAATTTCAAGTCGTTCTCGCTGAGGCGAGGAATGGATTTGATGCTTCAATATATGCAATCCAAAATGTATCGCAGTATCTGACTCTTGACGGGACGAAGGTCGTTTCCATCGTTGCAATTTCTTATCTACACTGCCTTGAACGCCGTCGACAAACCACTGTTCGGAGGGGAGTGTCTGCTGTCGAATGACTTTGAGCGATTTGACATCAACAGCAACAAGCGATGGTAAGACATGATTGTAAGCACCTACGTCGACGGCGACCCAAGCACTTCGACCATCATCGATTGTATGGCCGGAAGGGACAATATCTCCCCCTAAACCAAATTTTGTTGTGGTAGAATGTCCAAAAAATATCGTTCTCTTCGAATCAACAACCTTGTCGGATTGATACCATTGCTTTCGAATCCACAGATGTTCTGCTTCACTTTGTTTGCTCATTGGTACATGGGGGTCGTAGCCTGCGTGGACAAAGCGATAAGCATCGAGGACGATTTCTGTTGGTAACGTATCCAACCACGAAAAATCATCGATCATCTTCGCTTTGGCTTTCCAAAGGTCGCCATTTGATTGAACAATGTATGAGCCATAGGTAGATTTTCCACCACGTTGCATCCAAGGTTTCCAAGCCTCAAATCCACCAGAATCGGTAAGTGATTGAATTGCCATCTGTTCATGATTGCCTTTGATGCAGATAATATTTGGATGGTTTCGAATGAACGAAATGAGTCCAGCGGAATCTGGCCCTCGGTCAATCATGTCACCTAAGCAAAGAACAATATCCTCGGGTCGAAGTTTTAGTCGATGAATAAGTGCCCTAAAGGTTTCAAAATGACCATGTACATCTCCGACAACATACACTTTGTTGTTGGCGTCAAGACAGTTTTGTAACAGGGTTTCAGTGTGAGAACAGCGAATGCCTCGACGATACGACAGGGATTTCTTGAATCCCTTCATGTGCCGTTCTGAACTCATGAATAAACATCGAGTATTCTTGAAAGACTATATGTTCTTCTCAATATTTGCACATTTGGAGGTCGTTTTTTCAAGTAAAATTGTTGAATCAAAAAAACTTGAGTTTAAACGGTGATGCGAGGTTTGGCAAATGAAGGAAATGGATTCGTTTGGCAAATTTATCCGTTCACATGCTTGTGCTCAATTTGGCGACTTGCGTGAATGGTGGTGGCTTCCTTACGACCAGTTAAACACTGAATTTTTACCCGATAACAAACAGATTGGCGTGCTTTTGATTGAGAGTCTTCACAAAGGACAATCAAAACCATATCATAAGCAAAAACTATGCCTTGTTCTATCCAACATGAGACATTTTGCCGTAGAACTCATCGAATTAGGTTACAATGTGAAGTATGTTTGTACCTCGAATTCCTATGCTGAATATCTTGAATCGATTCGTGACCAGATTTCGGCGCTTCATCTTTGCAGACCGGCTGAATTATCGCTTCGAAAAGAAATCAAACCCCTCATCGAATCGAAATTGATCCACATTCATCCACATCCAGGGTGGCTTACTCAGCGAGAATGGTTTGAGTCTTCGGTTGGCTCATCACCACCATTTCGAATGGACCGTTTTTATCAACGGGTTCGCAAAGAATTGAATGTGTTGATGGAAAATGGTTCACCTCTTGGTGGAAAATATAGTCACGACGCAGAGAATCGTCTTGCATGGAAAGGTGAGCCGCCCGTACCACCTCTGCCGATTTTTGATTGTGATACTATTGATGAAGAGGTCGTTGCTCTCGTCGAACGGAATTTTCCATCACATCCCGGCATAGCAAGGCTCGACATCCATCCAACGTCAACTCGAGATTTGGAAAGAGCCGTGCAACATGCGATAGATGTGTTGCCAAACTTTGGCCCCTTTGAGGATGCATTTTCAGAACAGAGCCGTTCATTGTTTCATACCAAACTCGCCCCAGTTCTGAATCTTCATCGAATTCTTCCCAAAACAATGATGGATGTGGTTGTTCAACTCAATATGCCCCTTTCCTCAAAAGAAGGCTATTTTCGTCAACTCATTTGGCGAGAATATGTGTTTCACATCCATGATGTGACGGATGGTTTTGCCCATCTCGATGTGAAGCAATCGTTGGTGTCAAACCGAACAGCAAGATGGAATGATGCCTCATCGGAGCCCGAATTGCATGCAAATCAATTGCAACAATCACAGCCACTGCCTCAGGCATTTTGGGGTAAAAAGAGCTCACTTCGCTGTCTTGATACTGTTGTCGAACAAGTTCTCGATGAAGCATGGACGCATCATATTCCACGACTTATGGTGCTTTCAAACATCGCAAATTTACTCGATATTCAACCACGAGAATTGACCGATTGGTTCCATATCGCATTCGTTGATGCTTTTGATTGGGTTGTTGAACCCAATGTTCTCGGCATGGGTACCTTTGCCCTCGGCGATGCTATGATGACCAAACCATATGTCTCAGGCTCTGCTTACATTCATCGAATGGGGGATTCATGTTCCTCTTGTGCATTCAATCCAAAGAAAGATTGCCCCATCACTCCTCTATATTGGCAATTTTTTGAGCGTCACAAGGACGAATTTACAGGTAATCATCGACTTGCGATGACGCTCAAAACCTTGGAGCGCAGGTCCCAAGAGCAGAAGGACAAGGATCTGCGAATCTTCAATGAAGTACAATCCCGCTTAAGCCAAGGGCTACCGCTCTTTGTCAGCCTTGGTGATGTTCATCACTCTGAGTAGGCTTGGTCGTCATTCTGTATCTTCTTCAGAAGATTCTTCGGTAGCGTCATCTGCTTCTTCAGCTGCACTTTCTTCGCTAGATGAATATATCTTCATCTCTTCATCCTCAGAACTTCCGGCCATGCCGTACAGCCCCAACACAAGAAGTGCTACACCTGCAATGTAGAAGAGCAGTGTGACAAAGTCGATGGGGTGGTCAAAGTTTGTCCAATATCCAAAGAATTCTTGATTGGTGTAAATTGCCGATTGAAGGCTATCAGCATCGCTGTCCGAAAGCTCTCCAGAGGTTTCGATGATGAACACGGGTTGTAAATCATCCATGGTTGGTGCTGTGGCTTGGTTGCCCATTTCACGTGTGTCGAGGTAGAATGTTGACTTCGAAGTACCACTGATGATGGCACCGCTCATGTCTTCTGCTTTCACATTGACATCACTGCCGAAATACACTGGAAGTGCACCTGGAAGTGCATCAAGCAGAGTATCTGTGCCAAGGAGTTTAGCTTGTACTGAACGTGTGGTTGGGTCCATTGATGCTGTGCATGTGGTCACAGGGATGTCTTTGACAGTTTCAGAACCGTCTGTACAAACGAGGTCAACAACACCATATCCGGAGAGGTCAACTTTGTCGCCATCACCTGTAATGAAGCCGCCAGTTGCACCTTCGAGGGATTCTGGAGTAAGGATACCTAAAGTTCCTGCTGCCTTTTCCATATCTCGCCATGAGACATAGGGGCTACCGTCTTGCAAGAGCATTTCGCCCTTGTCACAATCTGCATTTTCACCAGTACAAATGGTGTACTGAGTTCCATCACCATTGGCAATACCACCAGAACCGTAGTAGGTTGCATTGGTTTCAAGGCTCATCCAACCTGCACTCATGTCCATCGGGTTGCCTGTTTCAAGGTAAGCGTTGACTGGGTCATGCCATCCGAGAAGCCACTGATTCATCTCCATCGTGATGTATGGTGTGGTACCAAAGTTGTCCATCAAGAAGCCTGGAACAAAGTCAGCCATGATCGCATCCATGAGAATCAAACGGACCGCTCTGGCCGCATTGACATCAATTTGATACAAGGCTGCAACAGTTTCGTCAGCCCAAGGCATTGGAGTATCTGGTTGCATGGTGAGGAAATTGATAGGCGGTGTTTGTCCAGCCATTTCGCCGTAAATGAAGAGCGTAGCACCTGCCTGTGTGGTGAGACCGAGTGGGCCGTAGAGGAGGTTTCCAGATTGTTCTGGCGTAAGTTCCACAGGTGCATTGCCGAGCATCATCCACAACCCACCGAGGTTGAGTGAGTACTCAAGGTATGTACCATCGATTGGATTGACATTTCCAAATGAAGTGTTGACAAATTGAGAGGCGGTCATTGTGCCCGTTCCACCGAGCAAGACGAGTGGAATACTCGAAGCATCGGTGAGCCATCCGCCAGCCCACATCATGACAGCACCATATTGTGCCTCATCGAGCATGTAGGTTGCCATGGCATCTGCAGGGGTGATGCCCATGAAAGCAGCGAGACCGAAGTCATCACCATCTTCATTGGTGGCAAATAAGCCAAGGGGCATATCAGTGCCTGTGCCGTTGAACAGGAGATTCATCGCAATCATGTTGTCAATGGTGACGCCGAGCATGTTGTAAAGTCGAGCCGAAGCGTTGACGGACATGCCCGTCGTGTCCATCATCCACGTTTCATCACCTGCACCAGCCATGAGGGCACCGCCGCCGACTGCAAAACACAAAGCAGCATCACGTGCTAGCGTTGTTTCAATATCTGGCATTGTTTCGTTTGCCATGGCCATAAAGCCCCAAACGGTTGCACGTTGCATCGAACCAACATTTGCAAATCCGTTGGCAGCGTCTGCCATCACTTCATCGTATGTTGCAGTTGGATATGCCTCACAATGTCCAGCGAATGCAAGTGGGCCTTGGGTGCTTAGAAGGTTGACGGAGTCACCGGTTGGCATCATGGCACTGTTGAGTGCGTAAGATAGATCCTCAAATGCAGCACCTCCGAATACACTTGTATTGTCTGAAGTTCTTGCTTGAATTTGCATTGTGATAAAATCTGTGTAAGAATAGGCCACTGTCTCGTTGTTGAATCCTGACCCATTCATCGCAGCGAAGTAGGCATCGAATTGCTGGTAGGCACCATTACCCCATCCTGCTGAGTAAGCTGCATCCATGGCTTCTGAACCATCGCTTGCCGCCATCTCTGAACCAATGGAAGCTGCGACCGCTTTTCCTGCTTGCATATTTTCAAGGTCATTGGCCATGGCTTGTGCGGAGAATCCGACCTTGGTAAGGTCCATGATTCCAGCCACAGCTGTACCTGTGGCACCAATGACTTGAGGCATGAAGGCAATATTGAGGTTCGTGATTGGGGTTGTGCAATCATTTGCTGAATCAGCAGCACACTCGTAGGAAATGACTTCATTGTAGGTGAGTGTTCCAGCGGTTGAGTTGTGTTCAACGACAGTCTTTGTTGATGTGACGTCGTAGGTGAAAGGCCCAAGCATTTCATAGGTTGGGGCAACATCATCCGACATCATGGCGGCTAAATTCGTAATCGAGTAGGCGTAGAAATCTCTCGATTCTGTCGAACTTGCCCAATCTTCTTCGACATTGTCACAGTTACCGTCAGTGCAGGCATCGTCAAGAGGCTTCGTGGCGACATTCTCTTGAACGGCGTCTTCGACGGCACCCGTTGACATTGGGGCAAGAACTGCCATATTGACAACGAGTAATGCTATTCCGATAATCAATCCATTTTTACCTTGCAGGAAAGGGGTCATAAAATCCGTTTCCTCGAGTTTAGGTTTTAATATTTAGCCCATTTTTTAAAAAATTAGTCATGAATCCACCCTTAATATCAAGTCTCAACGACTTAATATGCCTTAAATTCAAATACATGAATTGCAAGTTTCTCATCCGTTTGATTCTGATATTGAGGGTCGTTGTACATAGCCGACTCCATGATTTTGAATTCAGGCTTATTAAAAGATTTAGGTGAAGGAGCACGTTTCCATTGACAGCACCCCTCGATACCTTGATATTCACCACATAAAATTCTCATTTCAATGCTAAGGACATTTTTTTCCTCTTTTAGTTCATTATATTCAGTTAATTTCTGGGCATAGGATTCATGCATTGTACTTATCGCAACATCTCTTTGCCTCATGTCCTTTGTGATGTTTGTAGGATTCAAAGATGAAAAGAAGGTGTTCCAATTGGTTTTTGCATCCAACCAATTTTCGTATTCTTGAGAATACCTTTCCCTCCAATATTTGTCATCGAGTTTGATATTGTCAATGTTTGAAGAAGTTGCAGTATAAACAAAACGAAAGTCATCCTTGTTCTTGTTTTCCTTTGTTTTGTATTTGTCTCTGATATCCTTTGGTAATTTACTGTCAGAAAATTCAGATTTCGCTGGATTTATTTTGAAAAATGAAATTGAATCCATTGAAGGTTGAGAACCATTTAGTGATCGAATTTGAAAACCAATCGTTTCATATTCATATTTTAATTTCGCCATTTTTTCAAGGACTTGAAAAGCATCATCTCGGACTTTTTCGGCATCTTTCATTTGGTCTTGATTCAATGTTGTGTTATTTCCTTGTTTAGGGGTCATGTAATACATTTGACGAAGTTGAACGATTTTTGGCCCATAACTCCTTTCTAAATCATGAATATCGTTCACCACCTGTTCCAAATCATTTTGGTTTGAGAGATTAAACCATTCTTTACCAATACGAACACCATCCCATTTCTTATGCATGGCTTGTTCAACCATGTAGGATGCTTCACATTGGATTTTTTCTGCGATGAAAAGTCTGTTTGGATTTCCTGTTTGATGTTCTGGCAATCGAGTCACAGAGTCCCTGTCGTTTTGTACAATACCAATTTTGTAATAATCCGTTGGAGTTGAAGTTCCGATCTCATACTGCCCAATGAGGTACACTTCACCAGGGTCGAGCAATTTATCAGCCATGAGTTATCCTGCAAATATTACATTTTAAATCCGAGGGTTTTTTTTAAATCGTAATAAAAATCATAACGTTGATGTAGAAAAAACAGCATCTACCTGTTTCAATGTTGGTTGAAAAAAGACCATCGAATTCAATCATTGAATCCAGAGTAGACATCACATGTTTCTTCGGTATTGTCCACCGACTTGGAAGAACGCAGTTGTGATTTGGAGGATTGCTAATTTCAAAAATATATTCGAGAAACAAATGATTGGGTCATGGGGGTTCTTCATTCCTCTTCGGACGTAATTTCCCTGTTGGAAGACTCTAGAACTTGTTGCTGGGGTGAGTGGAAGTAAATATTTGAAAAATAATGAAGATAGTGTACCGATTCGATTTCGTCCTCTTCATTTCTACCTAACCAAAGAACATCGTTTCCAAATTGCTTGTTTAAGTTGTAAATCTTTAACAAATCAATGATATCGTGGGAGAATTTGGAAAATTTCGAAATGTAAATTTTCTCATCTCCAATCATGATTCCATCGTCTCCAATTTTACATTCAAGGCCAACAACAATCTGAACAACCTTGCTCTTAATCGCCGCATTTGCAAGTGCCTGTGCCGCGACCATTGAAGCGGTTTCTTTTATATGATACCAACATAGCATAAGTCGACAAATTTCTTTCCTATTTTGGTCCTCCGAGTTTATGATTAAATCTTGAAGAAACTTTGATGGATTATTTTTATCACTTTCACTTGACAGACATGCAACTCGGTAAAGTACATACCAAGCAATATCAGATTCAGGATATCGCTCAAGAAAGGCGTGATATACATCCCAGGCTATATCTATATGACCATTAATCTCGGCTAATAATGCAAAGTTGAAGTCGAGCAATTCCGATCTTTGTTGGGGTTCTATTTCAGAATATCTCTGCGATAACCAAGGATAAAACCTCGCTAGCCATTCCTGACTACGCCTGACTGAATCAATATCACGATTTTTGGATTCCGCCAAGCTAAAATAATTTGTGATTAAGTGGATAATTTTCTTTTGGGCCATGAGATAATATTCATTATCAATTTTCTCAGGTAACTCTTTTGTTATTGCGTAATTAACAAGGTCTTCCAGTTTGAAAGAGTTAAGTAGTATATTTTTCGTTTTCCTAATTCTAATAAGACACTTTCTTTTATAAGGTATATTCTCTGTGTCCATAATTGATGTATGAAACAAGAGGTGTTTGAATAAGGAGTCACAAAAACCTACTTTCTTCTCGTTAGAGAGATTTGCAACAATAATTTCCTTCATTGATAATTCAACGAACTGATTAATCCCACGTTGGCTTCCATATTTTGAAAGCATGGTATGCATATTGAACTTTCTTCCTTCCTGATACTTTGAAATTATATTGGTAGGATAGGCTTTACGCTTTTGTTCGAGAGTTTTCTGAAATCGTCGATTATTTTCATCTTTATTATAATTGGCAATCGGCGGTAATTCAATTATAAATTTCTCTATTTCTCTCATGATTTCCTTTTTTTGCAGGCCTTTGTCTTGTACGATCTTCATCAACAATTCGAATTGGAATTGAAGGATGGTCCCGTGCATTTCTCCCTTGATAATTGGGAGAAGGTCTTCAAGGAGGTTGACAAGGGATTTGAGTGGGTGGGTTTCGCCATCGTTTTCGGAGTATTCTGCTTTCTTGAAAAAACCAATCATTTTTCTGAATATCCAAGAATATAGGTAGCCAGGATTTTGTTTATGTAGCTCTCTGGTTGCATCAACAACGTTCTGCAATGCATCGTTAACTAATCCCGCACTGTCATCATTAGGATGAATAATATCGATTAACCTCTCTGCATGATTCAATCGTAATTTCACGTTTGTATAGACAAAGTCGTACCTCAACGGTGAATTTGGCTCAAGCAACATTTGGTGAAATTGATGCCACTCAATGCAAACTTCGCGAAATTGGATGTTGTCTTCGCCAAATCTTTCGAATAAATGGAAAACAGCGGAGAGACATTTTTGCGGGTTCATTCTCTTGTTATGACCTTGTTGAGTAATCGTCGTATAAAATTGCCAAATAACATCTTGAACATATTCAACATCAACATCTCCTCTATGGTATAATAAAGAATTTAGGTAATCGTGGAAATCTCCATCCGGAGGCACCTCATCGTAGAAGGTCTTCATGGCCATGAAATCAGTTTCATCATCCGTCAAATTCCAAATTCTCCCAAGACAAATCCCTCGTAGTTTTCTATTTTCTATGTCGATTGAAACCGCGAGTGCTTTTCTATACCAATCTTCATCGTCATTCAACCTAATGGCAAGGGTTTGAAACAAGCGAGCTTTGTCATAGTTGTTCGGGAAATCAAGTACCAAATTCAGCGCATCATAGGATTCTAGAAGGTCCAAAAGCGAAACATGGTCTTTCAAATGGAAAATGATGTTTTGCAGCCGGTAGGCATCTTGGTTCTCGAGGAGTATGGGTAACCACTCTTCACCGATTTTCCTTGCAGATTCGAAATCTTCATTCTTGTTGAACTCTATCATTGCTTGGGTTTTGAAGCTATAAGCAAACTCAACCATACCTCGGCTCAACGCTTGATTGCCCAATTCATTGGTAATTTCAATTGATTCTGCCGTCGTTTCATTGCTAATTTCAAGACGATTTTTTGCTATAATTCTCGAAAGGACTGTGAAATCAAATTCACCGTTACCCGTCAACTCGCTTAACGTTGAAAATAGATTCTCGGTTTCATCTTGAAAAGATAGGCTGGTGAGGTACATCGCTGCCAACTGATTGTATTTTGATACATTTTTTTGATTGAAGTACTGCTTTTGTGCGATGAATTGGAAGACGGGTCGGAGGACATTTTCTGCTTCTATTGCACCCTCAACGCCCCTCAAAACCATGAGTGATGCTGATTTGAGTACGAGAATCTCCATGGTGTCGTTTTCCTTGAATTCATCGAGTTTGAGAAGGTCATCAATTTCGGCCAACACTTCGTCTGGCTTTTCAAGGTACAACTTGGTGGTTCGAGCGAAGGTCTCATACGCAAACAATGCATTCCTCGGCTCCAATTCTTTAAATTCTTCAATTACTTGTTTGAACAAGGATTCGGCATGCACTTTTTCTCCAATTTCCAACAAAAAGAGTGCTTTGGTGCTTCGGGCTGAAGTTGCAAATTTCATGGCGTTCATCAAGGTGTTTACCTCAATGAGACGATCGAAAGCACTCAACATTTGTTTAATTCCCTCGGGTGATTTTAATTCATTCTGAACAAAATGTCTCATGCGCTTTGCAGTGAGAACCTCCAACGCTCTTGCCTCGGCAAGCAAACTTCCCTCTTCTTTGACAACATCCAGGACTTTCTCCCTGAACTGCGCAAATCGTTCTTCTCTACCGCGACCATGCACGTATGAAAATTTTCTATCGGTTGTGTAACTTAGGAGAGCCAACAACGTGTAGTATGGACCGTTGAACTCGTCCAAAGCATCGTAGTCTCCGTCTTTTCCAAAGAAATGGTCAATACTTTTTAGCGACTCCAACGCATAAGTCCAATTCCGATTAACGCATAGTTTGTAGTACTGCTCGATTTTTTTCAGTGAAACTTTGTCCTTCTCACCTTTAGCATATTGACCCGTAGCAATAACGCCCTCTAATTTTTCCATATGGTTGTCAACATACTTCATTTTTTCTTTGTATTCATCGCGCAACCAGATGTCGCCGCCATCTCCTTCTTCAAATCCGGCAAGGGTTGAACAAGCGGTATGGAGATAGTCCCAACGACCGTATTTCTCAGCAATTTCAACCACGGACGACAGGAGATCCCGGCGGATCGTTTTGCCATGTCTAAACATTGACTCGTCCGAGGCAACGAGCTCGTCAATCCAAAAAAGTAATTTTATCTCTTCCAAAGGCGGGAGATTGATGCCCTCCAAAGAGGTCAATTCCACGACTAGATTCATGATTTTGTCGCCATAGAAATCATCCATCTCATATATTCTCTCAAGGAAGAGGTATTGAGTCAGTAAACGACGGTGGTTTGGTTCAAATTTTAGTGCATTCAATTTGAGAAGAGCGATTGAGTCCTCACTTAGCGGATATCCGAGTCTGCGCTGAAGAATCAAAATATGGCTCATGCACCTTGTGAATCTTGAATCCCAGTGGCCGTAGGCGGCAGCATGGTCAAGCCCTGTCTCAAAATGAGTCAAGGATTGTTGGAGTTCACCTTTGGCCAAATGAATGTGGGCAAGGTCTTCATGAAACTTGTAGGCATCTTCATGAGTGAGTTGGAACCTATCCTTGAATCGATACAAAAGGAACTCGGCTTTCTCGTAGGCTTGTTCACTGATTTGATGCTTGATATATTCTCTTATGCTATGAATCGACAAACCACCGAGTTGGTCCCCACTCAGACCTTCAAGTCGTTCTCGAAGTGAATCCAATGAATCATCTTGGTCTCCACCATGTGTAAGGAATTCTGCGAGTTCACCCCGCTTTATTCTTCGTCTCCATTCATCATAAGAGATGTATAAGTCAACGTCAAACCAATCCTCAAAATAATCCCAAATTTTGTTGAAATCATCAAAAAAATTGTCGGCGTGTTCCTCAAAATTTTGCCGCCAATCGTCCTCATTGTCGGTTGACCGTCCAGTTGCAATGAAATGATATTCGTTGTTGATCACCATCATGGCGTCGAAACCTTTACGATAAAGGGAATCGAGAAGCGAAATTTCGATTCGGGACATGAGAACTGTCACGAGTTTCTTTGCAGTTTGAGTGTCCTTCGCAGCAATCAATGCACCAAGGTTTCGTTCCAAGAATAACAGAGATTTGGTGGCAAATACATCCAAAGCGTGAGCAACGCCTTGGGCGTGTTCATTATCCACTGCAGTGTAAAATTGGTCTTGAAGTTCAAGAATGGAATTTTTCTGTTTCTCTGTGAGAGCAAACCCGTTTTCGGGGATGTCTGCTTTGGTGTAGATTTTCTGTTCCGCCACCAAATCCACCTCCTCGAAACATCTTAGCACAAACCCGTTGGAATGGCCGTATATTATCATTCCACGGTAAAACAATGAGGTTTAGCATCAGCCTTCAATGAAGGCGTGCTTTTTGAAAAGGGATGCGCGTTTGGCTGAAAAACTCACATGTTGCGCCTATACTGCCCACCGACGTTGAACAGCGCATCCGTGATCTGACCGAGTGAGGCGACCTTCACGGTCTCCATCAACTCTTCAAACACATTTCCACCGCTTCGAGCAACATTTTGTAATCGCTTAAGTGCTTGACCTGTAGTGTCCTCGTGGGTTTGGTGGAGGCCGTTTGTTCGGTCAAGGCAGGCTTGTTTCTCCTCTGGTGTTGAGCGAGCAAGTTCCATATCAAATTCATCAGCGTTGGATTCATCAAATGCTTGTGCGTTCGGGTTTTGGAAGGTGTTCACACCAACGATTGGTAGGGTTCCATCGTGTTTAAGGTGCTCGTAATACATCGATTCATCTTGAATTTTACCTCGCTGGTACATCGTCTCCATCGCACCAAGCACACCTCCTCGACGGCTGATGGCTTCGAATTCCTCAAGCACAGCCTGTTCGACAAGGTCGGTTAATTCCTCGACGATGAACGAACCTTGCATTGGATTTTCTGTTTTGGTCCAGCCACTTTCTTTGTTGACAATGAGTTGAATGGCAAGTGCTCTGCGAACGCTCCCCTCTGTCGGGGTGGTGATCGCCTCATCGTAGGCGTTGGTGTGAAGGGAATTGGCATTGTCTTGAATGGCGAGCAGTGCTTGAAGCGTGGTTCGAATATCATTGAAATCAATCTCTTGAGCGTGCAAACTTCGGCCACTGGTTTGAATATGATATTTGAGTTTCTGGCTACGCTCGTCTGCACCGTACAACTCTCGCATGGCAACGGCCCATATTCGTCGGGCTACACGACCAATGACGGTGTATTCGGGGTCGAGGCCGTTGCTAAAGAAGAACGAAAGATTGGGTGCAAACTTGTTGATATCCATGCCTCGGCTTCGATAATATTCGACATACGTAAAGCCATTGGCAAGGGTAAAAGCGAGTTGAGTAATCGGGTTTGCTCCCGCTTCAGCGATGTGATAACCCGAAATTGAAACAGAATAGTGGTTCCTTACATTGTGGTCAATGTAGTATTGCTGCACATCACCCATGAGTTTGAGAGCAAATGGCGTTGAGAAAATGCAGGTGTTTTGTGCTTGGTCCTCTTTGAGAATATCTGCTTGTACGGTTCCGCGAACCGTCGAGAGTGCCTTTGCTTTGAGTTCGGCATACGTTTCAGCATCGACCAATTCATCGCCTCGACGACCCACTGTTCCAAGCCCGAAACCGTTGTGCCCTTCGGGCAAATCTCCTCGATATGCGTCCGATGGAATGTCGAGAGGGGTCCCTTGGCCTGCAAGATAACGCTCAACTTGTTGGTCGATAGCGGCGTTAAGGAAAAAGGCGAGAATGATTGGAGCAGGTCCGTTGATGGTCATGCTCACCGAAGTGTTTGGGTCGCACAAGTCAAAGCCTGAGTAAAGTCGCTTGGCATCATCGCATGATGCGATGCTAACGCCCGAATTTCCTACTTTGCCCCATATATCAGGTCGTAAGGCTGGGTCTCGGCCATACAGGGTCACCGAATCAAATGCGGTTGACAGCCTAGCGAAATCTTGTCCTTTGGAGAGATAGTGGAAACGGCGGTTGGTTCGCTCTGCCTCACCTTCTCCAGCAAACATTCGTGCCGATAATTCATCGGTTCGTTTGAATGGAAAGACACCAGCAGTGTACGGGAAGTGTCCGGGTGCGTTTTCACGACTCATCCACACATGCAATTCACCATCATCAGCAAAGGTTGGTAACGCTACTCTTGGGATATTGGAATGGG
>JAYNJV010000011.1:0-46149 GCA_038110525.1 Candidatus Poseidoniales archaeon
AAATAATTACCCAGACTTCCTTAACCAATTCATCATTGATTTCTTCAAGAATCGAAGGTAAGGAAGTAGCTAAACTATGTAAAATTGCATTCAATTCAAATTTATGTTTTAAATGATTAACAATATCAAGTTTGTACAAATGTGTTAATTTAGTACTTCCAATGAAGTGTTTTATTGCTTCGTAGATGGGTTCATTGTTAACAGTGAATTTACCATTCTTTTCTTCATCCTCTTTGCTGTTTTGATGGTCAAGTGAATGCCGAAGGAACTTTGTTTGAAAGAAAGTATATAATCCCACACCGTCGACTTTTTGTAACAAAAAGCATCTGAGGCCAGGGTCAAAACTGACCTCCTCCTCCATCTCATCTGTAACCCTAATTCTTTCAGCTTTAATAAAGAAGGATTCGATTGGTTCATGTAAATTGAGGATTTCAGTGTATATAGCAGTCTTCTCTAGATCTTCATCGAATGGATATTCCGCTTCTTGTGTTTTCATCAAATCAAAAAAGTCTATCATTTGTACAGTTTTGTGTGGAGGCCTTAATTCAGAACGAATGACATCATTTGAAATGATATCATTAAAGCTTGTTGTAAAGTCTTCGATTGAATAACCAGTCACAGAGACCAACTTTCTAAAATTTTCAACGGTTGAAAAACATTCAGTCTTGAGCAATTGGCTTACGAATGAAATCAGGATGTTGGAGCATTGGTCTATATTCTCAGTGAGAACTGGTATCAATTTTATGAATTTATGCACATCAAAACCACTTAATCCGTCGTCTTTTTCCACAAAAATTTCAAGCGAACGAATTAGGAATGGTGATAGAGTGATATCTTTTCGAAGCTTAAGGTCGAATTTTGCTAAATAATGTTCTAACTCATTTGGTGAATCAAGCACTGAGATGAATGAAAGAAAGTATTCTGATAAATCATTAAGTTTATTTTGAAATTTATTTGATGATGTACTGAATTCAAAATTATCCGATTGGATTTTCAAATGTGCTTTTTGAACCAATTCGGATTTCGATAAACTTGAAGATAAATCTTCTACGCCTAATTCTCCAAGAAGGTTTTTGAGTGTATCTTTACTCCAGTCAGATGTATCATTCGGATAATGTGAATTGTATATCGAAACATAGAGTTTTTCTAATTTTGAAACTGCGGATTTCACATAATGATCTGATTTATCACCTCGAATCTTTAATTTCGAAATAATTTTAGCTACATGTCCGAAAATCTTTGGATTCATTGAGTGATTATCAAATTTCTCAGGGATAAGATGAACTATATTCTCAAGTTCCTCCTTCTTATCTAGAATGTTTACCAAGGTGTCTATAAACGCATTCGATTCTTTTTCGGTCGGGTCTGCGTTTTGAGTAAACACAAATCTTGAGGCAGATGTTAATCGTTTTTTTCCATCTTCAATCTTTGTTTCAAATTTTTCATGCGAATCGAGTTTCTTAAATGCAGCTTCTATTTTGGAAGGTTGTAAAACCTCATTTGGTGAATTCATTTCATCAATCAACATATCTAAATCGTAAAATTTATTCTCATCCTGAAGCATAAATTTTAAGATACTTGTACAATCGTCATCATCCTTAATTACAGAAGTTGAATGTTCCGATATCCACTCGTCAATTTCCTCAATTTTTTTGTGAATTCCATATTTTTCATGATTCACAACAAACGCGATCAATTTTGAGAATTCAATATCTTTTTCATTATCAACATAAATTCTTTTTCTATATTCATCATACAACTTTCTATCCATAATCATTGAAATGAAATAAAATAACATTCCTGGGTGTAAGACGCCTTGACCAAAATAGGCGTCTCTAGCAACATCATCATGACTGTTCTTCTTTAATTCGTCTTTAATTCGTTGAATTAAATTACTATTGATTGATTTTCTAAAATCACCATATATGATTGTAGATTGGTTTCTATCCTCATTCGTCCCATACATTTGTTTAAATTCATGGTCGTACTTCTTTTGCATAAGTAGAATCGCTTGTTCTTGATTCAATCTTTGAAGTTCTAGAACAAAAAAATTGTGCGCATCGGCTTCTTTTGTTCTACCGGTAATTAACAGTTTAGATTTGATGCTCGTTGCATTCTCAAACCGCATAAAGAAATCATAAAATTTAGAAATTGATTCCTTGGAAGCGGTCTCAAAGTTATCTAAAACAATTAAGTATCTATTTATACTAAATTCACGCAACAACTGTGCTTCATCCTTTGTATTAGACAAAGCAAACAGATAATTCATGGTGTCATCGTAATTTAAGTCCTTCACATGTCTACCAACAGCTAATGTTGGGTCTCTTGGACTTAATCTAGATGTGTCAGAAAAATCGTAATTCATCTCACCTTGTTGGTCACTTTTTGCTGTTAAAATTATTATTTGATCAAATTGGTCATTTGCATTGTCAGAATGCAAACAGAATTTTGTAAATTCATAAGTCAACTTCGTCTTTCCGAGCCCTCCTTTACCAATTATTTGGAGCACGTGTCGATTGTTGTAATGTCTGAATTTTTTAAGCATTGCAAGCGCATTGTCAACTTCATTTCCCATTCGACCATCGCAAGAAACATAATCCTTCCATTTTAGAGTCTCCAATTGCTTAACAAGCACCTCTCTCTGCGAGGTAAGTCGTATTGATTCTCGACCAACAAACTGGTATAAGCATCGTGCAGCAAAGGAGATGTTATCTTCGTCTGTTATTCGTTCAAATTCATAATTGACACTTATGATTTTAAGAATTTTACCGAAATATTCAAGCAATCCATTCTTTGTTTTGTTGAAATTGTAAAATTTGTAAATTAATTCTAACTTCTTTTTGGGCGTTGTTGGTCCTACTAACTTAAAAAATTCGTTCAAATGACCGGGTATAGAACTACAAAAAACTACAATATCTCCTAGGTCTTTATCTATTTTGTAGTAATCATTAGCTTTAAAGTTATCCGGATACAAAAATTCTATTTCTTTACCAAATTCTCTAATTTGGTTAAATTGACCGTCTTTTAGTTTACTTATAATTTGGATTCTTGAATCTTCATCGAACTCTTCAAATGCATTGTTTACTTCCTCTTTGCTGATGTCATCGTTCTTCCCAAATCCAAAAATAAGGTTTGCAAATTTGAGGGAGATGGAGTCTTCCGAATCATCAATAAATGATACTAAGGCGTCCATGCCATGTTTGAAAATTAGGAATCCTGTGGCAAGACGTCTAAACCCTTTGGGCCCATCAGGGAACTTGAACCGTTCTTGTGCCACAAATGGATTCTAAGATTGACAATATATAAACTGAATCTTCACCATCTACCAACAATGTGTTACATCTTCAATTAAATCACAATAAAATAGTTCTATAAAAGCAATCATTGGCATGAATGCCTAATACAACTTGTTCAATTTGTCCCAAATGCGAAAAAATATCAACACCCCAAGCATGCTGCCAGCCATGCAATTTTGGCTGGAGTTTATCCCATTGTTTTTGAACACCAATCAAATTTCCTCTTTCGTATTGAAAAAGAAGTGCTGCTGTCTGGATTAAGCCTTGAATAAGGAGAATTTCTTGTTGAGTCGCTTCACGTTTTTTCAACATATTCCATAGGTCTTCCCATGATTCGTGGGCATGCCAATATTTTCCTTCATTGAACAAACTTCGTCCTTGGTCGAACAAATTTTGCTCATCAACGAGAAGAGGTTGGGCAATGAATTCCACGAATTCGCTGACAGAATTGTCCCTTGAAATAGTTCCTATTCAATGACATCAAACACACTCTTCAAGAAGGAAGTTGAACACTGACAGGTTAGCGGGTGGATGAATTGGTACAATTACCGACAGGTGACCTTCTCGAAAAGAGGAAAGGTGGTGCCGATGTGTTGCGCACTTTAGGTCAAGAAATCATGCGGGAGAAACATTCTGCAGTACTTCATTTCATGACCGAAAATGAAGGTGAATCAGCCTTTGAGGGTGCAATCTATTTCAAAAATGGACTACCAAATTTAGCCATTGCGTCCTTTCATCAAGATTTTTTTGGAATTGATGCTTTTGAATTGATTCAAGAAAGAGCACAACTGGCCAATTGTACGATATCCTTGCACGAAGCGAATGTCGCATTAATTTACAATGTTCTCGATGAGCACCCCAAAAGTGTTCTGCAGTTCGAATTGGAGTCAGACGAACAACTTCAATCATCGAATTGGTGGAATAACGTTCGATATCAAACGCACCATATGCGCTTTGACACAAAAGATTTGGCTGCAGAATTTGCCTCACTTGAGTTCTCCAGAAAACGTAATGAAAAACAACATTCACAAATTCATCAAAGATTTGAACGAGGTGAGGCGTATAGTTTTCCAAATGTTGCACAAATGAATATCCCTCCTATACTCGACTACCTTCAACAATCTGGTTGCCACATTCTCGAGATTTCAAACCAGCCAATTTCTTCTTCTCATTTTGAACATGTCCAAGTTGGACTACATCATCAACACGCAATGAATGGTGTCCTTGAATCCATAGAACATGCAATGTTCGGGGTTGAATTTGGCTGCATTTTTTTGCGTGATTTTGAGCTACTATCGGTTGTTCACGGAGAGTTATTTGCTCTTGAATTGCTTCGATCTACTGTGGATTTATGCCGAGAACAACGTTTTACAATGTTCATCAGTTTCGATGTCGATGTACTGGACCAAAAAACGACTGCGAAGTTACACCAAGCGACAACCCAACTGGACCCCCTGACGATTCGTTTGTGGGCAGAACACCCCGAAGAAATACCGATCCATTCACTTCACGATGAATATAGCGAAGAAGAAGAGCACTGGTTTGAAGCACAACTTGAATTGATGGCACAACCTGAAGGAGCATTAGAACCACAATTTGCAATAGGTTTGGAGGGAGGGAGTTCGAAAGTTAGTGATGAGCTGCGGGCAGAAGTTACAGATTCGCTTAAGGGAGCTCTCAAAACCTTCTCAACTCCATCGGATTCAGAGGTAAACCTTCACGCAGATTCAACAGATTTCGAATCATGGAAATCAATTTCAAACCATCCACATATTCAACCAGGCAAATATGTCTCAGAATCAAAAATCTACGAGGACCCACATCAATACCAAACCACTTGGAACAACTTGAGGAATACTTCAACAAAAGACAAAAAAAAGAACGTTAAAATTCGAAAGGTTCAGAAGATGCCTCAAAGAAAGCCCGTACCAAGTCTTCCTGAAACCATGATGCCAAATTTGGCCCCGAAGGAAATCGGATTTCGACATACTCCAATCGAACAATTATCTATGCCAGAGATGAAAAAACCACACAAACTTCCGCAGCACGTTATCGAAGCATCACATGAACGACAAGAACGTATCTCCACCTCCCAGCCACCAAAATTACCGCTTTACATGCAAGGCATCGGTGAAGGCATCACAAATTCGGACTATGTCTCCAACGCTGCATTCCCTCAAACTCAATCTCCATCAAAACTGAAATTTGATGATTCATCGAAAGATGCTATTCAAACTCACTTGGCCGAGGATCACTCTTCACCAATTCCATCCAGAGAGAAGTCAACATACATTCAACAAAAGAAATCTCTCGATGAAATTTCGGAAAAGTGGGCTTTGGATGTGAAAAAATCCCAATCGATTTCACAAGCATTGTACGATGAGAAAGGACGAAAATTGAAATTTTTTGGGAGTGAGACTTAATGTCAAACCGTGGAAAAAAACTCAATGACGCATTACATTCAGCAGAGAAAATGCTTTTGGATTCAGACTATAAAAATGTAAAATTTTCAAACCCAACCCCCCGAAATGAAAACGGAGATACCAAACCTTTGTCAAAATTGAATTCTTTGCTTGGCAATCAATCCTATAAAACACAGAGGCCATCGTTGTTCAGTCGACAAGGCGTTTCTCAAAGACCAACTTACGATACGATTTCAAAAGATGTCCTCGGTTCAATCGATGAATATAAAAATCCATTTTTGTCTAAAAACCAGCACTCATCTGAAGAGTTTTCAGTCTCCAAAAGGCTCAACGAAATGAGAAAAAGCCGACTTCATTCAATCGAAAAGGCTACAGCTGAGTCCCAATCCGACTATGTTGGACTCGACCAATTTGGTACACCGCTTTGGATGAATGTATTACAAGAACAACGGTCAATGGCAATACATCAGTTGCCTTCAGAATTGAAAAGACAAGATGCTTTTGTTTCAAAAAAATCAATTCAATTTCAGTGGCCACGCAAACTCCAATGGAGTGAACATCATTCATTTCGCCAATGGTTTGTTTGTAAAGAAAATATTGAAGCCACACGCTTAATTGAAACTGTGATTGACAGCCCTTCAAGGGTGATGAATCCATTAAGCATCGTTGGAGGTGAACAATCAGGAACGACGTTCTTGATGCGTGCTTCAGGACAAGCATTGCTACGAAGACAGGAAGGCCATGTTCTTTGGTTCAATGCCCTTGATTTAGAACACGTATCGCCAACCTCAATTGAGGATGCCTTAGATGGCTGTTGTGCAATCATCGTTGATGACATCGAACAATTTGCGGTTCATGAACAATGGAAATTAAGAATGGGAGAGTGGTTTGAACATAGTTTACAATCCTCCGTACAGATCCTTGCATCTTCAAAAATTCCAATCGAAGAACTACCCAGTTCAAAAATGAGAAGATTTCTGCTCGATGGCATTCAAACTCAAATTACCTCGCCAAGTGAATCAACCTTGGTTCAATATGCAAAATGGTATGCAATTCAAAGGAACATGATGTTAGATGAAATTGAATTTGTTGAACTCGTTCGAAATTCACAGCATTCATGGCGAAGCATTCGAAACAAACTCGAAGAGGTGATTCACCTCAATCAAGGCCCAGGAAGAGAATATTCAGGTATTCATCCAGAATTTGAAAACGATGTGATCACGACAGCGAATGAAATTATTTCGAAGGCGATGGATGCAGTTCATACCGATATCGATATGGGAGGTGTAGAACTTCATTCAAAAATTGTTGGCTTCGAAGAAGATGATTATCAACCGCCCGATTTTGATGATATAATCAGTCTCGACATGCCACTTTCAAAAGTACAGCACGAAGCATCATCGTTTGTTGAGAAGATTATGCCGACACAGCCATCTGTTCTTGATATTCATGACGAGGACAAATTCATAGTGTCAAAAGACAAATTTGATCATCGTGGTGACATGTTCAAAACAGCCGATATGCTTGTGGATATCGAAAAAAGAGTTGATGATTCTTTTTCACATCGATTGTCTTCCTTGCAAGAAGAACGACAATTGAGTCAAATTGGTCTTACCATGGAAGAATTGAGTTCAAGAATTCAACATGCGGATATTGAAGAACTCATAGCCATCGCTGACCAGCTTCAAACCATCGATGAACAACTCCAATCAATACAAAGTCCTACAACGAGCACACAATCTGCACTTGATTCATACGAACCTGAAGGGGAGTGGTTCATCGATGAAGGTAATGTCGAATTGAATGAACTTGATGAAATACCTGCTCATCAAGAACCACAAAAGAAAAACAAAGTTCACCTCTCAAGGATGAAAAAGAATCGAGTCCTCACGCCTATGCATGGAGAAGAAGAATGAGTGCTTGGTGGTCGAACGGGGTACGATTTGGGTGCCAACCGCAATGTGGAAAATGTTGTGACCAGCCAGGAGGGGTGGTTTTTCTTACGACGTCGGATGTCAATCGTATGGCGAATTTTCATGAGTTAAGTTTTGATGAATTCATTGCCCAACATTGTACGAGGAGCATGAATGGACGTGTTATTTTGAAGAGTAATGAAAAAAATGGCGTATGCATCTTCCTCAATGAAACAAAACAATGCTCAATCTACTCTGTTCGGCCCCAACAATGCAAAGCATTTCCATGGTGGGCTGAAAATTTACGCAGCGAGCACAAATGGAATGAGACAAAAATGCTGTGCCCTGGAATAGATGCTGATGATGCAATCATAATCGATGGCAAAACTATTCGGATGCATGTTTTAGCTGACAGAGAAGCATCCAAGGGATTTAGAATTTGATTTTCGGCATACTCAATAGGTGTAATTGAGAACACCGATATATGCCAGTGATGTAGGAAAGGTAGGGCATTTATACGGGGTGGATGAATCGGGCTATTGCGAGGGGTAAAGATGTCAGGTGATGAAAGGCTGTTTGAGGTCACTTCAGCCCATCTTAACACTGGACTTCGTGGTATCCCCGTAGGAACGTGCTTCACCTCATTCGTAACACCAACTGAAGGCGTACATTATTGTGGATATCCTATTGCTGAATTGGCCGAGCAAGAGCCTGAAGATATCGTCTACCTCTTGTTCAATAAGGAGTTGCCAAATGATGAACAACGAGTGAAATTTGTTGCAGACTTGCAGTCAAGGGGCGAGGTCCCAGAACAAATTCATGAGGTGTTTCGTTCATTACCAAGGGATGGACATCCAATGGATTGGTTGAGTATTGGCATTCATGTTTTGGGCATGACCTGTCTTACCGGTGATTGGAAGGAGGACGCTCTCAATTTGGTCGCAAAAATGCCGAGAGTCATGGGACTGATGTTTCGTTATCGAGAAGGACGTGAAGATAATATTCCCGAAGACAACCTTTCTCAAACCATGGTCCAACGTTTTGTCAACACGCTTGATCTTGAAAGCGTAGATAAAGAAAAAATGGAAAAAATTGTCGCGACATATCTCGTCCTTCATATGGACCATGGAGGAGGAAACCTCTCAACATTTGTTGGAAAGGCAATCGCATCAGGCCATGCCAATGTGTACTCCTCGATGGCTGGTGCAATGAATGCACTCTCCGGTCCACTTCACGGGCGTGCAAATCAATCTTGCCTTGAGTTTGTCCTCAAAGTTGGTACGGATGACCCAATCAAAGTCGAAGAATTTGTCCGTTCTGAATTAGAAGCAAAACGGCCAGTCTACGGATTTGGACATGCTGTTCTGAGGGCTGAAGACCCACGGGCAACCGTTCAGTTTGCACTTGGCGAGAAAATTTGCCCGGATGATGAAAATTTCAAGATCATTCGAACATTGCGTGAGGTAGCACCAAGGGTACTTGCAGAAAATCCAAAGATTTCGAATCCGAATGCCAATGTCGACATTGCAAGCGGAGCACTTCTTCATCACGTCGGTTTTACTGATCCGACATACTACACCACCTTCTTTGGTTGGGCCCGTGTTGCAGGGATTGGGGCTCAGATCTTCGACGAACGAGTTGTGATGCGTGACGGAAAGGGCGTCCCTATCTATCGACCAAAATATATTGCAGAAGGTCAAACTTTGAGACACCTCAATCAATAACGATTGAACCTGTTTTTCCCGAGCCACGATGTCCAATCAATCGAGGAACGAACAGAGGAAGATGTTCGTCAATATGCTCCTTTGCGTTTTCAATATCCTTTTTCGAAATGTTCCATCTTGAAGCCCACTCATCAAGGAATTGTACTTTCTTCGAACGGTCGATGTCCTTCCACGCGGGTGTTCTTTGTTTGAGGTCCGATAAGAAATCGAGATGATGCTCGAAAGATATTGCATCAAGTTGTTCTTTGTCTTGTCGAGAAAGAGGTTGTGTGCCAGGATTTGTCCATCTCGCATGTCCACTTGGCAACCATGTCAAATTGGGGTCTGCAACATCGGTTAATGCACTCAAACCAGCCGACAGGACACTATGCTCAACATGAGTTTTGACTGGCCAAACATACATCGGCATACCTTTTCGAAATCGATGAAGGTTTTGCAGTTGCTTGCCTTGAAGACCAACCCGCATTCCAATCGGCATCCAATTCGTTGATGGTTTAAGATATTCAATAGCACAAGGTAATATCGATGCGCCTTGGCTTTGATGTTTCTTGACAAGTGATGAAAATGACGTCCCAAGAAATGCTGGGAAGGCTTTTGCCCGTTGAAATCTTCGTTGTCCGAAAGGAACGATGTAAGGAATTAGAGATGCCCAGTGATGAGGAGTCGATGAGTGGTAAACTGATTTTTTCATATGTTTGTGAAATGAGTAATACATCACGGAACCGTGTGGAATGTCATGCTCAAGAAGCAATGCATCTATTTCTTGAATGCACTTTGAAATATGTTCAATGTGATTTTCTTTTCCAAAATATCCACCTCCCAATTGGGATGAAGGATGTGGGCGTTTAATTTCAATGCAAACCATCTTGTTTTCATGTTTCCATTGTTGCTTGATACTTGGGTCAGAAAGGAATTGTTGAAACGACGTAAAACCAATGGATGTTAGTTCTTCCAAATCGTATTCTTCGACAAATTTTACACCCTTTTTTTGATGCTTTGTACTTGCCATAAGTGTTCGGTCATGGTGGAGAATTAATCCTCCGTCATGGGTTAATCGAACATCCAATTCAATACCATCAAAAAATTCCATTCCATGCCGAAGGGATGAGAGCGTGTTTTCTGGGTGCTGAATAAAACCCATCGTCTCAGCCTCGATATAGCCATCCGCTACCCACAATTGAGCATTTGCATAGAATCATGAACTTTGTGTGTTGATGAATGGTAATCACTAAATCGAGGATGTTGTGGGCGTTTCATGGACCCTTATGAAGTCATGATGGGTCTTATCATTGTCTTTACACCGATAATTTGTTGGTTTTTTACACGTAATCAAAGGTCATACGCAGTTCCAATTCGGGAATTTGCAAGGGAATTTCATGACAAACGGTACTATTTACATGCCATAGGTTATGTCATCATCATTCGATGGAAAGCCATCACAGATCAACTCAATGAACCGATAAAACTGAGGACTGGGCACTTTACTGATTGGGTTTATGCGATTGAAGGAAATTTGACTTTGCACGTTCAGCAACTCTTTGAAAACGCCACACTCACCGAAATTCTGAATTTCCATTACCTCTTTGTGTATTTATTTCTCATTTATGTAACCACTGTGTATTTTGCATATTCTGGTGACCGAGATATGACAGATAAAGTAACCATGAATTATTTACTCATTTACGCTTTAGCTGTCCCCTATTACCTATTCTTCAACGTTGAGGTGACTTCATCTTGGATTGGAGGCATGGATGCTTTGTTGTACCATGATGGCACATATTCGTCGTTTTATGCCCTTCATGACCCACTGGACAATGCAGTTCCAAGTTTGCATATAGCAATCCCAACCGGCATTCTCATGTTGAATTACCTGCATGTCCGTCATGAAGGTATGACGTTCAAAGAATGGAGACATTACCGGTATCACATGTTTATTCTACTCAACACCATACTTTTTGCTTTCTCTATTTTGTATCTCGGCATTCATTGGTTTGTTGATATACCGCTTGGAATTATCATCGGAACAGTCGGTTCGTTGTTCATTCATCATTTACAGCCACGCTTACGCAATGATTACGGTGCAATGTTCAAAGGCGTGACCATCGACAAAGTGAGAAAACACATTTTGGTCGAAGGTATAGTTGGACTTCTGTTGCTTTCCATCATCTTTGGTTCAGTACAATATCAAGATGAACGATTTGAAGAATTACCAACCCATCGAATTATTGAAGGTGATACAAAATTCGATATTCTACAAAAATTCAATGCAGGTGAAAAAATTACATCCACAATCACAAATTTCGATGAGAGTAGAAGCATCGAAATCGCATTAGTGATGGTCGAATTATCAGAAGATGCGATGGATAATGGTAGTGTCGATTGGAATAAAATTTCAAAATTAACAGATGTTCATACCCTTGAGCCAGGAGAATCATTTCAATTTACAGTTGAAATACCGAGATTGTATTATTTCATTTTCTTCCATGCACCCTCCCAGTCGAATTCAACAGATGTCATCAATATCCATATTTTGAACGATTATCACAAGGACGTCATGGCTCAAGCCGTCATTTTATCGATTCCTTCGGTTTGGATGACCGCTTTTGTCGTTTACAGAATTTATCGACTGAAAAAGGAAGGTCGGTCTTGGATTGATCCTACCCCATCTCATGCATGGAAAAATCAAATAGTTGCATCGGATGAAGAAGCGTGAGAGAATGGCGACTTTCACGATACCACCCGAATTGTCACAAACTCCAGGAATGGAAATTGTTCGACAATTGAGAACTTATTTTCTTGCAAAATGGAAAGGATACGCACTTTTTTTCCTCCTCGGCTTTACCCTCGCATTCCCTTTCACGAAGGAAGTGATTGCATGGTTAATCGATGAAAATAGACTACCAAATAATGTCAATATTTTAGTCACTACACCTGTTGAACTCATTGTTTTACAAGTTCGAATTAGTGCAAATGTTGGTCTTGTTTGCGTGGTGCTCTTCGCGTTGTATGAACTCATTCGATATGGTAGGCATCATCAGGCAGTACAACAACGACTTCAAGAATTGAATATTACCATCCCTTCTCAAATCAAACAATTTGTACCACATCTGTTGGTGAGTTTCGTCTTGGGAGTGATGGGGTTATGGTATTCTTGGACCATTCTGGTTCCAATGTTGTTGGATTATCTCACCCAAGATGCTCAGGGAATCGGACTATCTACAGAATGGAGACTCCAATCTTATGTTGGGTTTTTGTTTAATCTCGTCATCGCATCAGTCATTGGATTTCAAACCCCCCTCTTCACAAGAGCTCTGATTCGATACAATATTGTTCAATTGAAGAACATGAAACAATACCGAAGACATATTTGGTTTGCAGCATTTGTTGCTGGTGCGTTTTTGTCGCCACCAGACCCACTGTCATTGTTCCTCGTCGCCATGCCAATCATCATTTTCTTTGAACTTACGATATCCATGGAATCTATCATTCAAATTCCTGGAAAAAGTTCGGCATAAATGTCTTTGTCACGACCATATGGCCCGGCGTGTGTCCATGTGTTTGGCCGTGAAAATCCGAGCCAACAGTGACGCCAAGATTGGCATTCTTCGCTGCTGTAAGCAATTCAAAGCGATATTCATCATTATGACTGCGGTGGAACACTTCGATGGCATCACAACCTACCCGTGACAAAAATTCGATGAGTTCTTCGACGGGAATGCCATAATACAACGGATGTGCTAATGAGGTAATGCCCCCCATTTTATGAACAAAAGAAATGGCTTCTTTGAGAGGTGGTTCTTCTCGTTCAACAAATGCAATACCGCCATCACCAATGTATTTGTCAAATGCCTCCCTTGAACTCGAAACATATCCCGCGTCGACCATCGCTTGGGCAAGGTGTGGGCGACCAAGCGACCCTTGAGCCCTTTTCGTGACTTCTTCAAGGGCAATAGGCATGCCTAACTTTTCTAATCGTTCGAGCATTAACACCATTCGTGGAACTCGACCCGTCTGCAATGGTAACAGCCACTGGTGCAACTCATCCAATCGATTGCGATCTTTGAGAATTGTTTGTGGAAAATACGCAAGGAGGTGCCATGATGAGGAGGCTCTATCTTTTCCATGTCGTGACAACTCACATTCGTTTGCTTCAATGCCAACATTGCAAGTAATCTCTATTCCTGGAATAAAAGTCAAATCGTGTTGAGCAGCAGACCTCGATGCATCTGCCCATCCTGAAATTGTGTCGTGGTCTGTTAGGGACCAAATTTGAACGTCATTTTCTTTCATCAACGATGCAACGAGTTCAGTTGAGTGTTCACCATCACTATATGTTGAATGGGAATGAAGGTCAAACTTTGATGTCCACTCCATGAACATTGCACCAAAGTGTTCTCTAAGAATGTTCTCAAAAATCTAAATCATCAAGTGATGGTAATTCCAAAGGTACTATTGTTGACTGTTGAGCAGGTTGACTGTTTGTCGTTTCAACCTCAATCGGCTCATCGAAATCAAACACATCGTCAATTTCATCGAATAAAATATCGTCAATGGACGGTAAATCATCAAGATTTGGAAGGTCGACATCGGGCGCTGTAGTAATGTTTGGCAGGTCGATAGCAGGCAGTGGGATTTCTGAGATTCCGCTTGAAATAAATTCCCGAGTTGTTCCGAGGCCAGGGATAGCTGCTACGTCTGGAATTTCTACTCCTGTTTTTCCAGGTAATGGAATTTGAGGTTGAACCATTCGTTGAACAACCCTTCCCGTTTGTTCATCTGTTGGCGTGCTTTCTCGATGATGTGATGTTTTGGAATGCGGGGCTGGTTGGGCTGCGGAGAGTAAGATGGATTGTTGTGCGGATTCGCCTGATGAAAGAGAATACAAGGCCGAATCAATCGTCGCACGGTCTGGTTCTTCACGCTGGGTAAAAATTGATTGAAGAACTGTCTGAGATGCTAGGCTCGATGGTTGAGCAGAAACTTCGAATCCATATTCATCAACATATGTTGAACTGGATTCGAACAAAGTTCGTCCCTCTCTATACGCACCATCAACTTCATTGTCAGGATGTTGTTGATTTAATTCAGGTACTGGATTTTCTTTTGAGGCCCAATGGTTGATGTACAATAAAACGAGAATAAAAACAGCAAAAATGTACGACACAGGAATAAAGAAATCCACATTTAGCAAATCTAATCTGATATTAACAATAAGAAAACCAATTGTTAATCCGAGCAGAATCCTCGCGATTGCTGCGAGTTGAGGTGCCTTAGGGTCACGAGCCACGATGTTATCCAAGCGTTCAATGAATTATGATGTTATTCATTCGAGGACATGAGTTCTGCAGAACGAACAGTGTTTTCCATGAGCATTGCAATGGTCATGGGTCCTACGCCTCCTGGGACAGGCGAAAGCCAAGAAGCGACCTCACTTACTGAAGGATTGACATCACCTGCTAATCGCCATCCCCGTTCGTGGGTGCTATCTTCAACACGATTTATTCCAACATCGACGACGACTGCACCTGATTTCACCCACTGCGGTTGAACCAGTTCAGGTATGCCTACTGCCGCCACCAAAACATCGGCTTCAGCACATTCCTTCGCCAAATCTTCGGTTCTCGAATGGGCAACGGTGACGGTCAAATCAATTCCGCGAGATGCAAATAACAACGATAATGGCATTCCAACAATTCTTGACCGTCCTATGACTACCGCTTTTTTGCCTCTCAATTGAACTCCCGACCATTCCAAGAGGCGAAGAACACCATGTGGTGTGCAAGGAATCATTCCATCGAGTCTCCCTTGGACGAGCCTTCCTAAATTTGTGGGATGAAATCCATCGACGTCTTTTGCTGGGTCAATAAGGTCAGTCATCGCTTCTTCATCCATGTGTTGAGGTAGTGGGGATTGTATCAAGATACCATGGACGGATTCATCTTCATTGAGTTGAATGACATGCTTGATCAATTCGTCTTGGCCAATGCTCGCTGGAAGTTCGATATGGGTGCTCTGAATACCTAAGCGCTTGCAGGTAGCAATTTTCGAGTTGACATACACATGTGAGGCTGGGTCATTACCAACGATGATGACGGCTAAATGTGGAACGACTCCTTGATGGCTCAATTGCTCAATTCGTACCAAAAGATTCGCTTCGATGAATGAGGCACATTGCTTTCCATCGAGTCTTTGAGCACCCATGACACGGCTAACTGAACCACTTTATTGATTCTTCTTACCTCAAAATGTCGGTGTATTGGAGCCAACGGAGGGACTCGAACCCCCGACCGTCTGATTACAAATCAGACGCACTACCAGCTGTGCTACGTTGGCGATGGTCAACCGTGCGCACTCCCCTTCAAGAAATATACGGAAACGAGCCTTTCTTGCTATGGGTGAAAACAATGTAGTTGATGCTCCTGCACAGGTCATGGCTTCAGAGAAAGATATGTTGTTTCTCTCTGAACACGCGGTATCAAAAAAAGGCAATGATACCATTTTTGGGTGCTATGCAAGATACCTTCAGGCAGCAGAGTCCGGGGCAGATGCTGTCAATGGGACTGTGGGGGCACTACTGACCGATAGTGGTCGTTTAGCGGTCAATACCATCGTCATTGATGAAATCAGGAATGCGGACGAATTGGAATTTGCTTCATATGCACCGTTGAAAGGTATACCGGCGTTTCTCGATTTAAGCAAAAGTTTGGCCCTCGGGGAATCAAGAGAACAACTTGAATCCATGGGGATTCACATGACCAGTATTGCCACTCCAGGTGGGTCGGGAAGTTTACACATCGCTGCAAAATGTTTTGCGAATCCTGGTGAAAAGGTTTTGTTGAGAGATCGTCATTGGGGGCCATACGCTGGTTTTCTCGATGGCTGTGGCTTGAAGATGGAAACGTACCCACTCCTCCCAAGTCATGACCACGAAGAATTTCCATTTTTTGACCATCTTTCATTTGAACAAGCCGTTATCAAACTTGCAAATGAACAGCATCATGTGATGACATGGCTCAACGACCCAGCCCACAATCCGACAGGCCTCAGTTTGCCGAGTGAAAGTCGAATTGAACTGCTCAATATTTTCATGAGACAAGCAGTAAATCATTCGAATGTAGGATTTACACTCCTCATCGACAGTGCCTACCATTTCTATGCAGAAGAAACCCATGGGTGGGCAAACACAATTGTTGAAGCCTTACAATCTGGAATGATGTGGCCAGAAAATCTTGTCATTTGTTTTGCTTTATCGATATCGAAATCGCACACCATCTACGGCATGAGAAATGGAGCTTTGATTTGCCTACATCCTGAAGAAGAAATCGTATCTCGACTTCATGATGTGTTCGGTGTGACTGGTCGACAAGCGTGGTCAGCCTCACCAAGAGTATCTCAACATGCATTGTGTAACCTCCATCAAGATGCTCAAAAGAGTCTTGTCTGGCGGGAAAGCCTCGATGAATTTCATGCGATTCTTCATGGCCGTCGGGAATCTTTTTTACAAGCATGTCAACATTATCATGTACCCATCAATCCCACACATGACGGTTTCTTTGCTTGGCTTGAGAGCGACCGTGCGAGCGAAATTGTTGAAGCCTGTGCATCGAAGCACGTGTATCTTGTTCCGCTTGATGGCGGGGTAAGAATTGGTCTTTGTGCAATTCCAACGCATCATATCGAACGTGTGGCGAAAGTCATTTCAGAAGCCATTGATGAAACGAAGGGAAACGCATGACAAGGCTAAGCCGTGAAAATTTCCTCATCACAGGACTTACCTGTATTGTTTTTGGTGCGTTCTTCACCGTAGCAAATGTGTATGCCATGGCGGGTACGGTCGGATTTTTTGGGATCCTCTTGTTCATCATTGGCATGACGATGAATCGGGGGTTGGAAATGTCGGAGGAGGAAATTGCGGCATGGCTTCCACCAGCAGAACAACTACCCGATGCAGGTCGTGTCATGTATCGAGTTGATACAACGCTTGATGAGCCTATTCGAACATCTATTTTGTGTGGGCAATGTTCCAATATTACCGTGGTCGAAGGCAAAAAACCAACCATGTTTGTTTGTTCACGATGCGAAATTCAACTTTGGGAAGAAGAATGAATTTCTCAAAAAAATGACGGAGGTTTCAAACCACATTGTCATGTGGAAGTCACATGGATGGCCAACATCTTTCAAACAATGAGCGAAGGTTACTTCGCAATATGAAAGATGATCACTCTAAAAGTTGGGATGTTGCGTCCATTCTTGAACAATGCCAGTGGAATGACCAAGCAATTGCTGTTGGTGCTGCCCAGGGCCTGGTTGAAAAAGGATTACTCGAGGAAGATGAACAACATTCAACGATGGTACGAAGACTTCAGAACGGCGACAACGCACTTCAACAAGGTTTGCTGGAACAAAGAATTTTTTCGTGGATAGAATCCTCTGAAGAGCCGAGCATGGCTGCCTTCCAACAACAATTTGACCGAAGCGAAGCCGGACCAGGCATTGGTCTCATGAAAAAATTAGGAATGCAAACTGAATCTGGTATGCTATCATTTGTCGATCAACAAGACGTTCTCAATCTCATCTCTCGTCGTATGGAATTTTTAGCACAACTGCCCCAAAATGTAGACCAATGTGACCAGGAATTGCTTGAACACTTCAAACAACGAAAGCAATTTATCGAACTCGTCGAATCTGTGAAGAGAAGTTGGAGGGTGTCTGAAAAAGGACTTTCGATTGCACCCGAATCACTTGAAGAAGTTGATTTCATCAATGAAATTACACCTGAATTACTCCAATCTGAGCAGTGGCAAAATTCACAATTTAGGCCATTTGATGTTACATTGGAAGCTGCCACCCCAAGAACTGGAAGAGCACACCCTATGCAAGCATTGATTGAAAGAATTCGATCGATTTTCCTTGAGATGGGTTTTTCAGAACTTGTCGATGATTATGTTCAGTCCGCTGGCTGGAATATGGATGCCCTTTTCATACCACAAGACCATCCCGCAAGAGAAATGCAAGATACATTCTACTTGTCTCAACCAACAACAATCAACATCGATGAAAGTACCTTAGCGAATTGGAAATCAATACATCAATCAGGAGGGGAAACTGGTTCACGTGGCTGGGGAGGTCACTTTTCAGAAGAAGTTTCGAAGAGACCACTCCTTAGAACACATACAACAGTGAACACTGTTCAATATCTCGCACGACACCCTCATGAACCTTGTCGGGTTTTTTCCGTGGATCGAGTTTTTAGAAACGAGTCCATCGATAGAACTCACCTTCCAGAGTTTCATCAAATCGAAGGAATCATCCTTGAACCAGATGCAAATTTGCAAATGCTCGTGACAACACTCAAGACCTTCTATGCAAAAATGGGCTTGCCCGAGGTACGCGTTCGACCTGCTTATTTCCCTTACACCGAACCAAGTCTCGAGGTTGAAGTAAAATGGAAAGGGAAATGGTTGGAACTTGGAGGGGCTGGAATTTTCCGACCTGAAGTTACGGAACCACTCGGCATCACCTGGCCAGTAAGTGCTTGGGGAATGGGTCTCGAACGATTGGCCATGTTGGTTCTCAACTTAGATGATATTCGCCAATTGTACATTTCAGACATCGACTGGCTTCAAAATCAACAAATATTGTGAGAAGCATTAAGATGGTACGACTCGACACAACATCATGGAACCCTCAGGTATGCCAATGCTGTATTTATCCAACACCGAAGAGATACCCGGAAAAATAATTGTTCAAACATTTGGACTCGTGAGTGGCTCGACAGTACGAGCAAAACATGTCGGCAAAGATATTTTTGCAGGATTGAAATCCATCGTTGGTGGTGAAATCAAAGGCTACACAGAGTTGCTCAATGAATCTCGAAATGAGGCATTACAACGTATGATTGTTGAAGCTGCTGGTCGAGGAGCAAATGCTGTGGTCAACATTCGATTTTCAACATCGACTGTTGCATCCGGTGCTGCTGAATTATTGGCATATGGGACTGCTGTTAGCGTACAATAAGGTGATACCTTTGGACTCGGAACTCATCTGGGTTTTTCTCTACATCGCTTTTCCATTTCTTATTCCCTTGACCATCTATATTATTTCAATCATTTTCGGTTCGATGGTGTATTCCAAAGGTGTGGCAGAACTCAAAGTCCGTCAATCAAGTTCACAATCAACGCATCCGAACATGCTCTGCAACATGCGAACAACAAAGAAAATTCCAAAAGTCAATTCGGTTGTAAATTCCGAGGCCACATTCTCACCAGTTGTTGCTTCTGAAATTCAGTCTTCGGGACTATTGGTTCTGAGCACTGTGTATTCATTGTCGACTTGGTCAAAATTGAAGGTGACCATAAAATCGTTTTTTGGAGGAAGGCTAACGAGTGCTCAAGCAATGTTAGAACTCGGACGTGAAGAAACGATTCAGCGGCTTCGGGAAGAGGCGATTCGTCAAGGATGGACTCAAGTGATCAATGTTCGAATTGAAACGCTCTGTTTAGACAAAAAGAACGACCGACCAAGTGCGTTTGTTGAATTCTGCGTGTATGGAACTGGAATTCGATATTAACGCCACTCTTTTCTGAAACTATCTCTTCGTTTCCTTGACTCTTCGTCCATATGTCGGTCCTTTGGGTGATACCCTTGTGGGTCAATTGAATGTGGTTCATCAGAATCTTGATGATGCATATGATGAATGAATTTGAAAAAATCTTCAGCGTTCGGGAAGCGAATCACATGTTTACCAGTTTCTTGATTTCGACGAGAATATCGATGAACTTCTTTTCTCCAATAGGTAAACCATCGAAACAGATTCTTTTCACCAGACTCGCTACTCACATCCATACCCATCTGTTCAAATTTTTCTCGAAATGCCTCTAAATCATCCAAGTACTCGTCACGAAATTCTTCCCGTCCAGTACCTTGTCCTTCAATCATATCGTTTTGATTGGTTGAATCATCATCTTGTCCGTCCATGCATCTTTACTTAAGTCAAGACTATATGAAACATCCAAGAAGGTCGTGGACACACTCTCAAAAAGGGGAATTTGCACGCAATGAATATGCAACTCCGAGGTACAGTGACTTCTGGCCTTGGCAGAGCGAGTGTTTTCATGGCCCAACCGCATTACCAAGACCAATTCAAAGAATTGTTTGACCAAACCGCATGGCCTGGAACTCTTAATGTTCAAGTTGAGAACGACGTTCTTGTTCAATACATTGCACTCAGAAAATTATCGGGGATCGACACCTTGGATGCAGATGCATCGTTGAGAGAGCTGTCCCTTCAAATTGATACCACAAATTTTGAAGCAATTCGAATTCGTGGTTTTCTACGTGATGGGGTTTCTTTTGGTGGCGCTACAGCGTTCTTGGGCAACATCTCTCACAACGACATTTCTGTTGATTGTGCGGTCCTTATCCCTGATTTGACCCGACACGTTGACGTCATTGAGATTATCTCACCCTTGTTTTTGCGCGAGATGCTTAACGTTCATGATGATGATGAAGTTCGTATCGAAATCTATTCTCGTGTATGAGCTACGTACTCAAATTTTCCAATGTTTGCCCATTCATCATACAACATCATTTTGATTTGATGCTGACGTCCTTTCTGCCATCGCTTTTTTCTTGTCCTCTCAACACTCTTGCCTGAAGGTGCTGCTAATATGTCTGTGTGATTTGATTCACAAGGTATGTCAAATCCTTCCCATGCTATCCCCCAAAGAATGAGCCATTCGGGTGGTGCGACACCAAAGTCTTCCTCTTTTTCAGGGTGCAGAAGGGCGCTTTGAACTTGTTCAAGTTGAAGTTCACCGATGCTCAATTGAAAGAGACTGTTTGCAATTCGACGAACTTGATTCCATAAGAATGACTCTCCAGTGATTTCAAAGCCCACAATCCTATTGTCTACCATCCAAGGCTGTACATCCAGTACGGTGCGTTCTGGACTTTTACCTGGTTCTAATTTTGAGAAATTTGTGAAATTATGAATTCCTTTGAAGATACTTAACCATGTCAAGAATTCATTGTAATCGGGTTCTTTCCAAAAATCCATCCCCTCTAACATATATCGATAAGTGCGGTAATTTGCCATTCGTGGATTCCAATCTTCATCAACTTCGTGAACATCAAGAAACACAAGTGAATCATCCAACAAGTCGTCCACTGCTCGTACAAATTTACGAGGTGTTATCGAATTCCAAAGTGAAGATTGAACTGTAACTATTCCGCCATTCATTCTTACATGGACGCCTGCATCGGTGCGGCTGGACAAGACAAGGAAGGATTCGGATTCGTTTCCGTCCCACCATTGAAGTTTTGTGAAGACTCGTTGCAATTCTCCTTGAACAGTTTTCACATCTGGTTGAATTTGGCTTCCATGAAATTGATCCCCGAGATATCCAATTCGGAAAAATAGGCGAGTTAAATCGCCCAAGTGTATCCCTCAAAATTCGTTTTGTAGAATCTCAATGGCTTCTTCCTTCGAAAATCCTAGTGCAGCTACCGACCACAAAAGTGCTTGTTGCAACCAAGGTTGAACCATTGCTTCTTGTCTTGTTGGATCCATCACTTCAATGGCATCAACGAGGTTTCTGCTGGCATTGTAGAGCACGTCATCAATAGGTATGTCTTCAATTTCGAGACGTCGAGCGTATCTTTGGAATTCCTTGACAGCGACTGGTACTCGACGACATTCAAGTGCAAATGATGCGAAATCAGCAATGTATTCCATATTTTCCTCATCGAGTTCCATCGCTTTCTTGTACGACATCATTATTTTTCCACCGGGGATAATATCATCTTGTGCTTCCATGTTTTTCATGTTTGCAAATTCTGCATACATGTGATGCAACATTGCGACTGTCCCGTTCGCCTTGATTTGCTTCTCAAGCTCTTCTAAAGCCCCGTCTAAATCTCCATTGCTGAATAATTCAATTGCATGAGCAGTTAATTCCTCTGACATATGACCACTTACCTCGAGCGGTGAGCAAGAGGTTCTTCAAGGCTATGTTGTCAATCAATGATACGATTATTACTTCTGTTGATTGGAGATGACATCTTTCAACTCTTGAAGCATATTTGACTGGGAGTTCTTGAGATGCATCTCGTTAAGAAGCATCTTTGCTTTTTCCCAGTTGCGTATGTTGTAAAAACAATGCTTAGGGTCAGGTTGAACTCTTCGAATGGTACGTTGATACAACATCAAAGCGAAAATCTTTCTCAAGAAACTCTTTCCTACTTTTGTTGCTGCAGAATCAGATTCCTTTTCATCTGTTCCAGGTAGGCTGCCTGCACCACCTGCTCCGACTGTTTCATCGACAAGACCGACGCCTGAATCGGTAAGGACAGTTAATGTCGCATAGCCGAGTATGGTGCCCATTGGAGTGCGGTCAACCATGATTTCGGAAATGCGGTCAAACAGAATTCTGCGGTGTGATCTCGAAAGAAGGAAGCCATGTTGGAAAATGACTGATTCAGAAGTAATGGCATATTGGAAACTTCGATGGAAGTAAAAGGTTAGAGCGAAAAATAATGCTGAATAGGCTACACCGAATAGAACTAAATTATATTCAAAACCTAAAAACGGATCGACATCGTTTCCAAAAACACCCATAATCGTTGCATACAATTTATCAATTTGGATGATTAAAGGTGAGAACGTAACGAGCAGTAACCACATTGTAACCCATCGACCTGAAGTTTGGATATTGATGAGTCGGTTTAACCATGTGACGATAAGCATACAAAAGACAAAACCCAAGGGCATCGAATCCGTACTGATCAAGTCGTTAAAGAAAATTGCAAATTTTAGAAATGCATTTGCATCATCACTGGCATTGTAATCTTCTGCAATTGAAAACAAAAAGTGCAGACCGAGTACAAATGCACCCAAGAAATACATATTTAGAAATGCAATGGGACTCGGTTGTTTTGAGAGGAGTAATTCTTCACCGGGTACGAGTCGAAATTTCTTTGCTAATGCTTCATTTTTACTCGAACTCGTGCTTTCCGAAGTTTCGATTGATTGTTCAACTGCAGGGGTATCTTCGTCTGTCATGTCAAAGCCTCCTAATCACAGATGAGAACCGTTATGTGAAATAACTTCCCCTTTATTTCAACCAAGGTTAATGTAAAATTCCCCAAGAATGTTCGGCATTGCCACGAATCCAACGATAATCTACAAGTGTTCGTATTCCAAACTCATCGATGATTTCGATGTTTTTTACCGACAATGGATATTCATTGTAGGTTAAATGGGACCACATGCCTCCCCTTGTTGGTTGATCAAAATGCCAGTGTGCACGTTCAATCGCTTGAGCCTGTAAACGGATTGTCGTTCGACCATTTTTCAATTCAACAGTAAATTCTGGTAAGGGAGACCCCGGGTGGGCACCGTGCTCTGATTCGACCACATTTGACCTACTTTTATGCACGAACACTTTTCCAAATCGTTCGGTTCTCTGATGCGTTGCATCGTGAAACAACCCCCCTTGAGAGAGTGAAATATGAGCTATATCTCGTTGTTTCCATGGTCTTGAATCTTGGGAAGTCATCGTAAGTGAGAGATGAGGTAAAAACCAATCCAAGTAAGACCCATCATCGAAGTGCAGAACACCCCAATACCAAGGTGGCGAAGGTGCTTGGACACATACTTTCTGAAAATAAGCCGTTCCTTGATGCTGGATTCCGTCGATGTGCCCTGCAACCTTTGCACCGTGAATTCGGAGGATATCGTATCCCATTCCACCGAGGTAATCTGATTGAAGATGTCGTGCATGGGATAAGGTCTGATTCCATGGTGTGATTTCAAGGGAAAACTTCGAATGGATTTCGGAATTTGACGTCGAATCGAGTTCCAACCAAAATGAGTTCAATTCAGGTCGGAGACCCATAGAACAATCTTTGTCCAAATGAGGTATCAATGCCCCACCACCATTGCCTTGTTCGCCATGTTTTGGCCAAATTGATGATGTGTCTTCAATGATGGTCATCGTGCATATTTCTTTGAGCAGAGGCTCGTACATTCGCTTGCCATCGAACCACCATGCACATACCATTCCGTCAATATTGTAGGCACCATCGACCTGTTCACTTGGACGACCCGAAGGTTTCCAATTGGTGTCATTCACTTTGACCAAATCATTGGTTTTAGTCGACCAGAGCACCATGAGTTGTTTTCCACTTGGATGCCCATCTTCATCATCAAGCATGACAAGCCACCACCACCAGTCCCATGTGAGATGCTGGATGGGTGCTCGTAATCCCAATTTCCACATCGATGAAAAGTCGCCAGAGAATGATTCGCTCATACCTCATCACCTAAGCAACTTCTTTGGATGAAAAGAGAGCACTACCAACAAACCAAAACGCAAGAGCTTGAATCAGCAAGACCACAGAACCAACGATGAAACTTGAAAAATTTGAAAGTCCAAGACCAGGGTTGGAAGAAAATACCATCAATTGTTCTGCACCTTGAAGAGGAGCCATTCCGCCACCCCACATTCCAACCTCAATCATGTACTCCATGTCCGGCCATAACATCAGAGCTCCAGCATCAATGATCATGGTCGCCCAACCGAGGACAGAGAATCGTAAAACGCTCGCTTCTGGCTCCCATAATGAAACAAACATCATCGCTAACTCCCAAGCAGCAACTGGAATGGCGAGAATGATGCCGTGCTTCCACAGTACACCAAACATGCTAAACATCATCCCATAGACAAGTATCGCAAGAAGTGTTGCAAAGGCTATCACCATCCAGATTCCAATATCGGATAATCGAAATACTGAAGCGGAAGGGCCACTAAATCCAAACAAAATGGCGCAAAGCAGACTCATGGCGATGACGTAAGGATAAGTAATGGCTAAGAATCCAAGAAGTCGATAAAGGAAGATTTCTGCACGTCGAATTGGTTTCGCTATGAGAAAATGCATTGTGCCAGATTCCATTTCATCTCGAATCAAACCAGTTGCCATAAACAGTGGTAAAAAGATGCCAATGAGAAAAACAAAACCGAATTTCCCTAATGCTAGAATCGTTGCACGATGTATGGCTTCTTTGGCGTAGGCTTCGTCGTCTGGGTCTTCGTCAACATATCCATCTCCACGAATTGTGTAACTACCGTCAAATTGATTTTCACTGATTCGGACATTACACGCAATGCCATCCCGATTGCCATCTTGTGCCGAAGGTGCTATTGGTGCATTTCTACAATCCCCGTCGTCGTCGTAACCAACCGACCCTACCACAAGAGCATCCCAATCAATATCATCCTCGTTAATCCACTTTGACGGGTCATCAGGAAGGATGCTGGGGTCGATTTTACCTGGATGTGATTCACTGAAGTACGGGTCTGTGCCATACAATCGTTCTTGACCGGATGGATATCCATCTCCATCTGGGTCGAATGAATCGTAGTCGTTGTCCACAGCATCAATCTCTCGCACCATTGTGTCAAAGTAAAACAGCATGATGATACTCACAGCGAGTAATCCAACGGAGAGAATGACCCAGGTTGAAATTCGCTTGGTGTATTGCTTCATCGTAAATTCAGCAATGGCTGCAGCCTTCCTGTCGAATCGTTTTGGTGACATGGGGCTCTCATTACTTTGCATGGCTTTGCCCTCCTGTCAAATATCCAAGAATGGATTCTAAATCATCATCTGGATTATCAATGAGTTCAACTTTATGACCACCCTCAACAATTATTTTGGGTAAGTCTTGATGCAGTTGACCAAAGTGAAATGTCTGAATATTGAGTTCATGTTCATTAGGAAAATTCAATCCAAAAACCGCTGGGTGGCCCAAAAGAGATTGACCTAAGCCGCGAGAGTCTTCGCCTCTGATGTGAATGGTGTGGGGAATTTGATCCAACCGCTCACGAATTGCATGCAAATTACCTAAGGCGAGTAATTTTCCATGATGTAAAATGACAATTTGTTCAGTCACTCGCTCAATTTCTGTGAGGATGTGGCTACTGACAAGCACTGTACAACCTGATTTACCTAATTCACGAATCACATTGTTGATTGTCGTTCTTGCAAGTGGGTCGCATCCCTGAAGTGGCTCATCGAGTATGATGAGTTCTGGCTTATTGACAAGTGCATGTGCGATTTTCGTGCGTTGCCTCATGCCTTTTGAAAATCGTCCAATCTGTTTGTTCGCTACATCGGCTAAACCAACAAAGTCAAGCACACGTAGGGCTTCTTGTTCGGCTTCGGCTTTCGTCATTCCAAAAAGTCGTGCAAACGTAGAGACAAACTCAAGGGCAGTCATCCAATCGTACATCTTTTCATTTTCTGGAACGAAACCAATTCGGGCATACGGAGCAGGATTCTTCCAAGGGTCTTCACCAAAAAGACGAATCGTCCCGCTGTTTGGTTTCAATTTGCCCATGAGGAGTTTAAACAGCGTCGATTTACCTGCCCCGTTAAGCCCAAGGACACCAGTTACACCTCCAGATAGACCGAGGGTCACATTGGTCAATGCATGAATCCGACCGTATACCTTGGAAACGTTTTCCAGATAGACCACAGGCATTTGTTGCTGAGGTGTCATTCCCTTGTCACCTCCATCGAACTTACTCTTGAAGCGAGCACATACAATGCTGCACCATTCATCAAAACAAGTGAAACAAGTGACCATGTCCACGAATATTGGGTGTAGCTCAACTGTGTGCCCACAAGTGCTTGTCCAACATGTGCAAGACAATCGTAGGGGGAGAGAAGATAGAGAATATCGCGTTCAAATAATCCGGAAATGATGGCTGCAATGGTTTTTGAACCGAACAATAAGGCAAGTAATCCAATTCCCGGGAAAAAACGACCTCGAGATATGGATGACATGGCCAAACCTAAACTCGTATAGGTAAAAATGAGCAGAATTCCTGCGATGAGTCCAGCAACAAAGATTGGAAAGGTATCGACAATCCAAGCCCAACCACGACCCATGGCAATAATTTCGCTAAAGTAGAACAAAATGTAGGAACCGAGAATGATCAAGGATTGAATCAATGCAACAGAAATAAATTTCATAGCAGTATAATCAAATCTTGAAATCGGTCTCGAAAAATACATGGCAGATGTGCCATGATGCCTATCTTCGGAAATCACTCCACCGACGAGTAAAGCGGTAACGATTGGATAATACAAGATGTTGCGTGGAAAAAAGCCAAGATTGTGGCCATACAGATTATTCCTATTCACCCCCCATAACTGATGCAATTCGGGTGAGCCCAAAATTCCTGAGAGGAGTGTCAGTGCAGCATCTGTGAGCGAGGCGATGAATACGATGACAAGAAAAATTCGGGTTGGCATACCCCATGGGCGGTAACCTTTTCGAAAAATACCGAATAAATGGTGTCGTAAAATGGCCCAATTCCTCATCCATCGGGGATTGAGTGTTCCAGTCCACGGTTTGTAATCCTGATTAAATATTTCACCTGTTTTGGGTAATGCCGCCATTCCGATTTCTTCGACTTCATCCCCGGTATTCGAACCCCATGCGGCCTGGAGTCTTGTTTTACCAGTCACGGGTGCACGAGCATCATTTCTTGCCATCATCACCCCTCCTTCAGTTCCTCAGGTGCATCCACTCTTCGAGCAGCGACAGGGTTACCGAGTAAATCATCACTGGATTTTACATTGTATCCAAGATTTTCCATAATGGCTACGAAGAGGTCTTCAAGTGAGGCTTCATACTCGTGTAAGCGACGTATTTGAGAACCAACATCTGCTGCAGCACGAAGAATTTCAGTTGCGATGGAATCGCTTTCTTGAGTAATCCTCATGACTCTACCTTCTCGGCGAACTTTGAATCCATCGTTGAGCAGTCGCTCTTCCAGTTGAGTTGCTTTTCCCCACACATGAATTTCAACTTCCTTATCGATGGCCTTGAGGTCCTCTATCTTACCTTGAGCAGCAAGTTTGCCTTTGTGCAACAGCACAATATTGTCGCATACTCGCTCAACATCTTCCATCAAATGGCTTGCCATCATCACCGAGCGTTCTCCCTCTTTGACCATCAGTCGAAGTGTGTTTACCATGAATTCTCTTGAATATGCATCCAATCCATTTGATGGCTCATCTGCAATGACAAGTTTAGGGTCATGAATGATGGCACATGCTAATTTCGTGGCCTGCTTCATCCCAGTCGAGTAACTCTCAATTTCACGATATCGTTGTTCACCAATACCGACGAATTGCAGCGTTTCATGGGCTCGTTGCATAGCAACGATGGGATTCATTCCAAGCAGTTCTCCTGAATATTTCACTTGGTGAATGCCATCCATGCCGGGGTTCAAGGCATCGTATTCAGGCATGTATCCCACGTGACTGCGAATCAATTCTCCTTGGGTTCGGACATCATAGCCTAAGACTTGCCCTTCTCCTGATGAGATTTGAATAAGGCCGAGAATGGTTTTCAAAAATGTTGATTTTCCCGCACCATTTTGTCCAAGCAAGCCTGTAGCTCCATACGGAATTTGGATATTCAACTTCTCGAGGGCCACATGAGTGCCATAGGCCTTTGAGAGGTCCTGTGTTTGAATCACAAATTCTGAATCCATATGACTCTAAACACCCGAGGAGGTTCATCCTATCAAGACTTAGCCCAGAGTGTTTGTATCTCGAAAGGAACTTCGAATCCGAACAGCCACCCCTTTTGTGAACATTCCAAACTCCTCGGTTGAACATTGAGAAAGGCCGTGACCAACCAAACGACCTTCGGTTGAGGTGACGAGAACTTTGTCACCAGGGGTGATCCATGAGTCTGCTGAAACGACAAAACCATGGAATACATTCCGACCTTTTTCAACAAAAGGAAGAGCATCATCAACAATGACGACCTTTGGCAAACCCATTTCAATTCCTGTAAAGGGTTCAGCGAGAGAAAATCCAACAGGTAGCGGATTTTGCTTTAACTCGTCAATGGTAAGAGCCCCATCATCAGTGAGTGAAAGGCCTCCATCCTGCAAACGTGTGCTAAGAATGTGTTTTCCGTGTTGATTGATGACATTCTTCATTCGGCCTTGTCGATTACAAATAAAGGAACAATCCTCCAAAAGTTCCTTTGCTTGAATTCGGTTGAAATTGAGTTCATAGAGCACCTTATCCTCAATTTGCCTTCGGTAAATTTCATCAGAAACTTTCCCTTCAGTACCTTGATACTCTTCAAATTGAATGGTATAGCCTGCTTGTTCAAATGTTTTTGTTGCTTGGAAACAAGACGAAACATCGTGGGGGTTGAGGTAGATGATTTCTGGAGTTGAAAACGATAACCTCGAAAGCTCTCTACGAATGTAGGCTTCATCGGGAGGATTGGACACCATCCATTTTGGACCGTCAATATGTGCAAACGGATGTACATCTTCAAAACCATAAGGAACAAGTCCTAGGGGTGTTAGAATGCATAGTTCACAGGACTGAGTATCCGCAATTGCTGAGGCAAATGCACGGAGTGATTCTCTGTACAACCCCCCAACACCGTGAAACACAACTACGCGATGTTGTAAATTCGTTCTTGGTGACCACCTGGCGTGCAATCTTCTTCGGGCTTTGAGGAGATACGGTCGAGTAAATGTATCGAGACCCCCCCAAAGCACACCACCTGTTTTCATGGATTCTTGTCGCAAGACGATGTTGTCCCATGCATCTTCCCACAATCCGGCATCTTTGGAAAATTGACCTGCTTGTTCATCGGTTCGAACCATTTGAATCACGTTGGTTGGCAAGTTCAAACTTGGATTGCTGGTCAACCAAAGAAACGCTTCTCGTAAAGCTGGATGTTGATGGCTACGTCGTTCGGCGAGTTCCCAAATCGTTCCATCATGGACGGCTTGTTTGCATCGAGAGATTTCTTGGAGTGTAATTTCAAGATTGTATCGTGCCAAACACTTCGTTCGTTCGCCGTCCTCCATTGCCCGAACTTGTTCAGGGGTTTTATCATGAACTTCTAAAGTAATGATTGGCCAATGGACCATTTGATCAATTTTTTCTGTACCCCAAGGCGTGAGAATTCGTCCGTCTCGAGCAAAGAGGGCGTAAGCAGCGGAATCAAACAAATCTGCACCTAACGCAATGAGCATTGGAAACAACATGGGGTGACCACATCCAAACATGTGAATTGGTCGGTTTTTGGGTAGGTGAGGTATCGTTGCAAGCATAATTTGAACAAGTTGCTTGTAATTATGTTGTTCCATGATGGGAACGATACCTCCAAGTGGATGAATGGTGAAGGGAAATTTCGCCATCTGCATCGCTGATGAAATCCGCAACTCTCGAAAAATACCACCTTGAACTGGTCCGTTGAGCATGGTTGAACCAGCAACCTCGATGCTTGCCGCAGAGCGTTCAGCTGTGGTATCTATGCACTGCTTTACCTGCCCTTCGGTCATGTCGGGACGTGAAAATTCGTCGAGCATCGTGGCAATATCAACACCGATGTCTCTTTGAAATGCAACTATTTCTTCTGGCCCAACATCGATATCTCCGTACACATAGGATTGAAACGTCCCAGAATCGGTCATCACGACGCCTGGAAAGTCAAGGAGGTCGTGGACGCCATGCTTCAATGCATGTTCTTTGAGATGCTCGTGTTTCGAAATCACATAAGAGTTGGTGATGAGGGCTTGAATTCCATATTTATCCCACATCTCCCTTGGCGTAATCGTTTGAATATTCGGATTGACCACGGGCAGGAGGGCTGGGGTCTCGAGAACACCATGTGCCGTGTGCAACAAGCCACATCTTGCCCAACCATCTCGCTGAGTCATCTCAAATTTACCTTGGTCCTGTTCTCTGCACGGCTTGGGGTTAGCACGAGAACCTTGTTTCCAAGCGACCATGAACCACGCCTAACCGATTGTTTTTTTAGTCCTATGGAACTTTACATTCACAAATAGTACCCTACAACTTTTGATATGTGTCAGATGTAAAAAATCTATGAAACAAACTCAACATCGCCATGTGTCAAAATAAATTCCCGCCCGAGCTCATCGAAGGTGTCGAGTAGGGATGATGAAAATCGAATTCGCCAGATTTCAACATCATTTTCGAGGTCCCCTTTGATGCCTTGTAGGGTTCCTGGAGCAGCCCCGCATGACAAACATGCTCCGGTCAAATCGAGAACAAAATCAAGTCCATCTGCTGCTTGTTCAACCAAATCGACACTCACGCCACCACCGTGGCCATCAAGTGCTGCCCGCACCGGTCCAAGTCTCGCGAGCAATGCTGGAACGAGATATTCGGTTTCAATGACATCCTGCAACTTCATATTGCGTAATCGTTCTTCTTCTTGCACATCGACAACTTCGTTGATTCGGCGACTCGCTTCGGCAGCCATCGCCTCTTTGGCTTGGGCGGCGTAAAACGCGACCAAGTCGTCCTCTTCCATGATGGAGTGAAGATGTTCTTACCTATCAAGTCTATGACATCGCCTCAAATTGATTTACTGAACGATACTACAACCCTAAATAAAGGAGCATCAGCAGGATGGATTGAGGAAGATGGGCGAGGAAGTGTTACGAATCGAAAACCTTCACGTTTCTGTTGAAGGTGTTGAAATCCTCAAGGGCCTCACTTTGAGCATTCACAAGGGCGAAATTCACGCCATCATGGGTCGAAACGGTGCTGGAAAATCGACCCTTGCAAATGTCATCATGGGACATCCAGCATACGAGATTACACAAGGTTCCATCCATTATATGTCAAAACCACTTGATGAGTTGGAAGTCTTTGAAAGAGCAAGAGCAGGAATGTTCCTCTCCTTTCAATATCCAGCGGTTATTCCTGGGGTTCAAGTTGGAACATTTCTCAAGAAATCAACCCAAAGTGTCCGCCAAGTCGAACTTTCGGCGCGAGATTTTCGTAAAGAACTCAAGGATGCGATGGGGATGCTCAACATGGATTCCTCATTCCTAAGTCGCTATGTTAACGATGGATTTTCAGGCGGCGAGAAAAAGCGGTTGGAAATATTGCAAATGCTGCTTTTAAAACCCAAACTCGCCCTCCTCGACGAAACAGACTCCGGCCTTGATATCGATGCACTCAAGATTGTTGCTCAAGGCATCAATATGGTTGCACCGCAAGCTGGTTGCCTCATCATCACCCACTATCAGCGATTGCTTGACCATGTCAAGCCGGATTATGTTCACGCAATGATCGATGGAAGAATCGTGGAGTCTGGCGGTCCTGAACTTGCAGTAAAACTTGAAGAACAAGGATACGAATGGCTTGAACAACATCAATGAGGTGATTGAATGAGTGAACAAGCAAGGGATGCAGTCGGTGATTACCGCTATGGTTTTCATGACCCTGAGCATGCTACCATTCGATTCGATAAAGGACTCAGTGAGCAAGTCGTTCGAGATATCTCCGCCCTCAAAAACGAACCTGAATGGATGACTGAGGTTCGAGTCAAAGCATACCACCATTTCAATGAGCGACCAATGCCTGAATGGGGCAATTGTTCTGAATTAAACAACATCAAATTCGACGAGGTCACCTATTTTTTACGTTCAAGTCATCAAACAGAAAAAAATTGGGATGATGTTCCTGAAGATATCAAAAACACGTTCAATCGATTGGGCATTCCAGAAGCCGAACAAAAGTGGTTAGGTGGCGTTACTGCCCAATATGAATCGGAAGCCGTGTACCATTCCATTCGCGAAGACCTTGAAGCTCAAGGTGTGATTTTTCTTGACATGGACAGTGGTTTAAAGCAGTACCCTGACATTGTCAAAACTTATTTCGGGACCGTCGTTCCATATTCTGATAACAAGTTTGCTGCCCTCAATACTGCGGTATGGTCTGGGGGTTCATTCATTTACGTTCCAAAAGGAGTACATGTTGAAATGCCTGTACAAGCCTACTTCAGAATAAATGCAAAGAACATGGGTCAATTCGAACGAACCCTTATCATCGCCGATGAAGGAAGTTCAATTCACTATGTCGAAGGCTGCACTGCACCAACCTATTCAACCGATTCATTGCACTCAGCGGTCGTCGAACTGATTGCCATGAAAGATGCAAAAATTCGATACTCAACGGTTCAAAACTGGTCCAGCAATGTCTACAATTTGGTCACCAAACGCGGTGTCGCCTACGAAAATTCAACCATCGAGTGGGTTGATGGAAATATCGGTTCAAAATTGACCATGAAATATCCTGCTGTGTTGCTTCGAGGTGAAGGAGCCCATGCTGAGGTGATTTCAGTTGCTTACGCAGGTGAAGGTCAACACCAAGATGCTGGGGCTAAAGTACACCATCTCGCCCCGAATACAACTTCGAATATTCTGTCGAAATCAATATCGAAAAACGGTGGGCGCTCTTCATATCGAGGTATGCTCCAAGTGACGCCTAAGGCCTCGGGTTGTCGATCAAAAATTGTGTGTGATGCTCTTCTCCTCGATGAGCATTCACGTTCGGACACCTATCCAACGATGGAAGTTGGAAACTCGACTGCAGATTTAGAACACGAAGCAAGCGTATCAAAAATTTCAGGAGACCAACTATTCTATCTGATGAGTCGTGGTTTTTCAGAAGAGGAAGCTATGGGACTGATCGTGAACGGCTTCTTCGAACCTTTTACTCGTGAGTTGCCAATGGAATATGCAGTTGAACTCAACAAATTGCTTGAATTGGAAATGGAGGGTTCAATTGGATGAAGTATGCCGATATGGCACCCCCTCCAAGGTCAGAACATCTCTGGCGTTACACACCTTGGCATTGGATGCACCCCTCAGATATTGAAATCATACCGGATGCCTTACCGATTCGGTTTGAAGCACAACAACCTGTTGAGATGACTACAGATATTTGTGGGACCTCATCCTCCAATGAATATGCCCGAGTGTTTCTTCATGAGGTTGCAAAAACTTCCACTCTTGTTTCATCTTCAAAAGACAATGAACTCATGAATTTGTACGCTGTAGCATCAGGTCACGTCGCTTGCAGCCACCTCCATTTCGACATCAAACATTCCGTTACCATTCTCCTTCATCTCTCTGGAGAGGCGGACTGGTGTGGACTTCATATCACATCAAAAGTTGCTAAAAACCTCAACGTTTCATTTGCCCTTGTGAATGAATTATCGAACACAACGACCTATCTGGATTGCCAAGACTGGGATATCGCCCAAGATTCTTCAGTTGAATTTGCTGGTTTAACACTTGGTGGCTTTAGGACGAAATCCGATATCCGCACAAATTTGATTGGAAAAGGAGCGAACATGACTCAAGCCATTTCAACCCACGGCATCGGTCAACGACATTCCGACCATCACATCGAAATTCATCACGTCGAGCCACACACGACCTCAAGTTTGTCAGCTCATTCTGCCTGCGATGATGAAAGTCATTTGGTTGCTACTGGACTGCTCACGATTGCCAAACATGCGAATCAAAGCGATGCTGGACAAGTTTTCCGAAACCTCCTCCTCTCACCAAAAGCAAGGGCAGAGTCGCTTCCAGAATTGGAGGTGCTCGCAGATGATGTATCTGCTGCCCATGGTGCAGCAAGTGCCCCAGTTGATGAAAATCAAATGCATTACATGTTGTCGAGAGGATTTAGTCCCGCAGAAGCATCGTCGCTCATCGTTGAAGGTTTTCTTACAGCAGCATTCGGTGAAATCAAAAACCCGAGCATCATTGATGCAGTTCGAACCCGATTGACGGTTCACCTCGAGTGCCACATCAAGAGGTGAGAAGTTGAGTATTCGTGAACAATTTCCAATTCTCAAGCGAATGGTCAATGGTTACCCGCTTGTCTACCTCGACAACGCTGCGACAACCCAAAAACCAGAGGTTGTCATTCATGCAATGAATGATTATTACACAACCTCAAATGCAAATGTCCACCGTGCAGTTCATACCCTCGCCGGCGAGGCGACCGACGGTTACGAAGGATGCCGAACTGCTCTCAAAAAAAGATTCAACGCGGAGTTTGCGATTCTCACAAGTGGAACAACAGAGGCTATCAATCTCGTAGCACATGCTTGGGGAAGAGCCAATCTAAAGCAAGGTGACGTGATTGTTCTAACCGAAATGGAACACCACTCTGACATCGTACCCTGGCAAATGCTTGCTCAAGAACGCGGTGTTGAATTGAGATATGTCCCCGTTACTCAACAATTTACATTGGATATGGAGGCTTTTACCTTTGCACTTGAAGGGGCAAAACTTGCTTGTGTCGTTCATACTTCGAATGTGTTGGGTGTTCGTAATCCACTTGAAGATATCATAGCACTGTGCTCCGAGAAAGGCGTTAGAATCCTTGTCGATGCTGCTCAAGGTGTGCCACATACACATCTCGATTTTGCCAATTTCGGAGCAGATTTTGTTGCTTTTTCAGCCCATAAGATGTGTGGACCAACCGGCATTGGAGCCCTATTGGTTCAACCTTCAGCATTTGAAGAAATGGAGCCGTTCATGGGTGGAGGCGATATGATTGAGCACGTGTCAATTTCCGGCTCGACATTTCAATCGGATGAGCACAAATTTGAAGCGGGCACGCCAAAAATTGCAGAAGCGATTGGCTGGAAAGCAGCATTGGACTGGTTGAGTTCAATTGATATTGATGCAGAACACGAGCGATTGCTTGGCATAGCACGATATGTTGCGGATGAATTGAGGTCGATGGGCTTGGATGTGTATGGACGCCATGAACACCAAGACTCAGCAGTGGTCTCATTCACGCATCCAACCATCAACAGCGAAGACATTGCACACTTACTCGATGCCAGAGGTTTTGCAGTTCGCACCGGCCATCATTGTGCCCAACCTTTGTTGCAACGACTCGGCCTTCTCGGAACTGTTCGAGCCTCATTTTATGTGTACAACACGATGGACGAGGCAGAACGATTTATCGCTGAAATGAAAGAAATTGTGGAGAAATTCGCATGACTTATCCTCAACAATTGTTGGAACTGATCGAGGAATTCAAAGAACTAGGAGACAAGCGAGAGCGAATAGAATACTTGTTTGAATTCGCAACCGAAGTCAACGAATTACCAAGGAACGAATGGACCGACGAGACGCGAGTTCGAGGTTGTCAATCCGAAGCTCATATTCGAGTGGCTATACATGACGATGTCGTGCATTTTGAGAGTGCTGCAGATGCACAACTTGTCCAAGGCTTGATGGGAATCCTCACCATTGCCATCGAAGGACAACCAACTTCGATGGTGCTTGAGTTAACACCTGATTTCGCTTCCGAAATGGGAATCCTCACCTCACTCTCTCCAAGTCGTTCTAACGGATTCCGTAATATGTTTGATAAAATACAGCAAGAAGTACGTAACATCACGGGGTGAGAAAGTGAGTACTAAGGAAGAGGTTATGGTTCAACTCGATACCGTAGAAGACCCTGAATTGCACCTCTCAATTGTTGAACTTGGGCTCGTCTACGATGTTCGTTTTGAGCAAAAAGAAGGAAAAAATCACGCGGAAATCGACATCACACTCACTTCACCTGGTTGCCCTGCTGCTCCAGAAATTATGGCAGCAGCACATCGTGCTGCCCTTCAAACAGATGGTGTTGAATCCGTCCACATCAACCTCGTTTGGTCACCAAGATGGGACCCGAAGATACACGCTTCCGAGGACGCTAAGATGGAAATGGGTATTTGGGATTAATCACCAAATGAAAGGAATGATGCTCGCAAAAAGCATGAGGATAGGAACGAAGACAGATTCAGTCGTACTTCGTAATCCAGCGAGCAAACTAAATTCTGTGCCCCTCGATAATTTTGCTTGCATTCCTTCCAATCGATTACCTCGCATGATGATATTTGCCGATGGAATCGAAGTATCGAGGCCATCTTCTTGCTCATCTAATGTTCTTTTATCGACCGTACCAAGTGCATACACAGGGTCTCCACAACACAGCGTTGTAACGGTCCATCGATGCTTGCCAATCCTCCATGTGTCCAATCGTTCACCCATGTCAACTTCATTCCATGACCCAACATCAACAAGGATACCTCCAGAACCATCGTGCAAAATAAAATTTGATTGTTGACTCTCCGATGCTATTGTATGCCAACTGCATGATTCTTTTCCATCACTATCTTTTGAACATCGTTCTTCTTCTTCAAGCCAATGGAACCCAACAATACCATCGTAACTCCTGCCTCCGACTGAAAAGGAAAGAGTGTTTGTATGTGGTCGGACTTGTCCGACAAGTTCTGCTGAACCTACGGCAACACTTCTTACTCGACTTGTCGGTGTATCGATGATGTTGTGCAGTAATTTCCATTTTCGAATCGATTGAATGGTCCAACCAAGAGCAAAGAGAACAAGAATATACTTTCCAAGGTCACCCATAAATGCCCCGAAAACATCTGTGTCTCTTGCATTCAAATCAGCGATAAGCCACACATTAAACAACACAAAAATTGAACCACAGATACTGTAAGGTGTGAATGTTGCTGGATGGGGAGTACCAATCGTTGTTGGATGCTCGGCGATGGTTGCACCATCACCATCTGGTCCATACTTTGTGGGCGTCCATGCCTCAATGGATGGCGGAGATAAAATCCAATCTTGTTGGTCGACATTTCTGAATGTTGTTGAGGAAAAAGAAAACTCATGACCATCGTAAATCACACTTGCAGTTCGCGACCTCTTCTTCTTTATTTTACGAATATCATTGGCAAGGGAGGAGGGCGTGATCAACATCAAGATCAATGCTCCGAGTGACATTTGGAACATTGCAGCACGTTGTGAATTTTCTCGTTGTGTGACTTCTGGAAGCGAAAAAGGGTACTCCGACATCGAGAGTATGGTGAAGGTTTCATCTTGCTTCAAGATAAACAAGCGAACTTTATCGCCTTGCTCAACGTCATCATCACAACTATCGCCCACAGAATATTCTGGATTCAAGTTATGAGTATACCATGTACCTGTAAATGAGGAGCCCCCGATTGCAAACAGGATTTTTGAATCTGCGACCGTTGCATGATATTGTGTCTCACCTTCATCGTTGGTTGTGCAATGTCGTTCAATCATTGTTCCACTTTCAATTGTAGCAACAGTAGTAAAATATGCTCCTGTTTGTCCATCGAATCCCTTTCCTAATGTCTGCTCAACAAACTCCGATGTTTCAAATTCACTTGAGGAGTTGATACTTACTGCATCGTCGGTTTGAATAACATCGGGAATCGATAAACTGAACAAAAATGTAAATCCAGCAACGATGAAGAAGAGAACGCCAAAAACAAAACCTATTCTTCCCCATTTGTGTGGAAAGGTGAATTCAAAAAAATGGTGCTTCATCGAAGATTCTTTCAATTCGGCTACATCTTGGTCCATACTCTACCCCCATCAACTATTCTTTTAAGTCAACCGAGATGCGCAACTCGTAACAAGTCTTTTTCCATCGTGAACCCAATATACAACAATGTTGTGGCCACATCATGGGCTGGAAAATTTTGTTTGTCGTCTTACTCTTGATGACAATGCCCATGACGGGCTGTATTGACCCCGAAGAAGACAAAACTACAGTCCCATCCATCACATTCCTCGATTTGGACAATGAGTCCCCTTCAATGCAAGTTGCACGCGGGGTCGTTTCCACCATTCAACTTGAGTCAAAAACGAGTTTTACCATAACTCCTGGTCCCGCAATTTACCTTCTCGATGAAAATATGGTTCATAGGGTGGGCGGTCTTGACTTCGATGCCACGACAACTGCGGTTCATTTTTTGGCCTTAGACACATTACGGGATTCAAGTCACCTCCAACTTCAAAGTGGTGCTCTTGAAATGAATATCTCCCTCGAATTCATCGATGATGGGCTTGGGGTTGTCGATGGCGAAAGGGCGTACGATACCATCGACTACATTACATCAAATTACAACAATCGCTGGTGTGCCAGCGCATCTCTTCACGAAGGTGGTCAAAATTACGAAATCGCCGCAGAAGCAATGGCCGAAGACATGAGAAACATGGGTTTTGATTTTGTGGAGGTTACACGATATGATGATGACCCAGACCAACTCAATGTTGTGGGTTACAATTGGGGTCGTGTGAATCCTGATGAATACATTGTTGTGGGTGGCCACTTCGATATCGCCTATGTCTTCACCCCTCCAGGTGGTGGAACAAATGAAGGAGCCAACGATGATACCTCTGGCTCAACTGTTTCTCTTGAAATGGCTCAAGCCCTTGCAACCATGGAGTTTGACCACACCGTCGTTGCAGCACTCTGGTCCTGTGAGGAAGAAGGTTTGCTCGGTAGTTCAGCCTATGTTGCTCATTTGCCAGAAAATGTCACAGTAAAAGCGTACATGAATTTTGACATGGTAGCACTCAACTATCCAATCATACCACCACCAGGGTACGGCCCGTACGAACTTTCAATCAGTATCGCTGGGGCTAACGATGAACGAATGAATCGAATGATTGATTGGGTAGCATCCACGATACAAGATGACCTTGCATACGAGTGGACCGACGCCAATAGAGTCTACTGGCAAATTGCTGAATCGTGTGCTTCGGACCATTGTTCATTCTTTAGGGCTGGCTTTCCAACCTTCAATTTCTTCTCACCTGGTGGAGAGATCTCATTTTGGCAAGAATGGCATTCACCTTCGGATACACTTGAATTTATGACCTTAAAAGCAGGAGGACAACCCCAAATGGCAAGTGGATTCAACACACTTGTGTGGATTGCTCTTTCACTATTTATTCAAGTCGATAATGCAGACGATTTCTATGGAAATTGGTATGATGAATAAGGACAAACATTCGACTTCAACGTAGCCGTTCTGCAATCAGTTGTGCAAGACCTTTGTCTTGTTTGAACCACTTGTCATACATTGACATCTGCCAACGGATAATAAAGAAGAGAAGAATGAAGTAGAATATCCAATCTCCAAGTTTCCCTCCCAATCGTTCCGGAATTTCGGTAAGAATGAGTCCATCAAAGAGTATACACAGGATAAGATACGATGTTCTTTTGAAAAGATGTGACCAAGGTTCTGCTTCTTGAGCAAGAATTCCAGCAACACGCTTTCGCCTTCTATCAGCACTTCTGTCGATGACTCGAACCAATGCGGAACGCCGCCCTTCTGAGCCTTCGACCCAATCAGGACGATCCTCATCGGGACCCATTTCACTCCTCCTCATCACTCGATTGACTCTGCTTTTCCATTGAAATTTTGAGCAATCCATCCACAAGGACAATAGGGTCTTCGACGGGGAAATGACAAGCCACACTATGACCTGGTCGGATTTCGTTAAGTTGGGGTTCATCAACATCGCAAGTTCCCTTCACTGCGATTGGACAGCGAGTATGGAATCGGCAACCTGATGGAGGATTTGCTGGACTTGGAACATCGCCTTCCAAAATGAGTTGTTTCCTCTTTGAGTCAACGGTCGGTTCAGGAATCGCTGAGAGGAGGGCATGGGTGTATGGATGAGAGGGTTGTTCAAACAAATCAGAACGATTTGCAAGTTCAACGATTTTTCCAAGATACATCACAGCTACTCGGTCTGCGATGTGGTGAACGACATTGAGTGCGTGAGTGATGAGGACAAATGTTAAGCCCATCTCTTTTTGAATCGAATCCAATAGATTGAGCACTTGGGCTTGGACAGAGACATCAAGGGCACTTGTTGGTTCATCGAGCAGAATGAATTCAGGGTCCAATGCAAGGGCTCTTGCAAGGGCAATACGCTGCTTTTGACCACCGGAAAATTCATGCGGGTAGCGAGACATGAGGCTTGAATTCAAACCAACGGACTCGAGCAAGTGTTCAACCCGTCTTGTGACCTCAGCACCATCTGCCCTTCCGCTGATGAGAAGAGGTTCGCCCACAACTGAGCGAACGGACATTCGTGGGTTCATTGAACCACCAGGGTCTTGGAACACGATTTGCATTCGTTGCCGCAACTCCTTTCTCGATAGTGAACCGATGGATTGTCCATCAAGTTCTATCGTCCCTTCAGTTAAGGGAATGAGTCCTAAAATTAATCTTCCAAGTGTGGTCTTTCCACAACCCGATTCACCAACGATGGCAAGGGTCTCACCTCGCTTTACTTCAAGGTCTACCCCATCAACTGCACGAACATGTTGTCGAACTGCTGAAAACATACCAGCTTTGATTGGGAACCACTTTGAAACCCCAGTGATTCGAATCAATGTATCTTCATCACTCATCTTCCTCCCCCCTATTCAAATAATCATAGGCAAATTGGTCAAACGCAGCACGTACCGTTTGTTGGTCCAATGTTTGCTCGGTGTGATGGCAGTGTGCAATGTGATTTTCTGAGATTTCAATGGCTGGCGGAGGGGTATCAATGCACAAAGATGTGGCGAGTGGACACCGTTCGTGGAATCGACATCCTTTGATGATCTCATTTGGTGGTGGAACTGAACCTGGAATAATGGGTAGAACATCTCTTCGTTCTTCAGGGTCCATCGAAGGAATGCTATGCAGTAATCCAATGGTATAGGGCATCCTTGGATGCTCAAGAATTTCGTGAAGCGGAGCTGTCTCAACAACTTTTCCAGCGTACATCACAACGACTCTGTCGCACATCTGTGCAATCACACCCATGTCGTGTGTAATGAGCATAATCGAGGTTCCTTTGCGGTCTCTCAAATCCTTCATGAGATGGAGAATTTGTGCTTGAATCGTCACATCCAGAGCTGTTGTTGGCTCATCGGCGATAAGCACCGTCGGCTCACACGACATCATCATAGCGATCATCACACGCTGGCGCATTCCCCCAGACAATTCATGTGGATACATTTTAGCAACGGCGGTAGGATTAGGAATCCGAACATCCTCAAGAATCTGGACGACTTGCTTTTCGTGAGCTGGGTCCAAACTAAACCACGTGCTCAAAATAATGGCCGGCAATGCGAGGGCTGCAAGAATAATACAGGCTATCACAACACCTGAGAAAGGTAGCCAATTGAGAATCAGGTAGAAACCTGCACCTGCGAAGACAACAGGGATTAATGGCAAATGCTGTCGAAGAAGGTGAAGGATGGAAACTTCTTCAGTTGATTTTACCTTGGATTCGATGACTGCTTTGCCATAGACAAACGGTACGAGGAACCACCAACCACTCTTGATGAGGTCACTGATATCCTTGTTCGTGTCTGCGAGAATGAATAAGGTGATGAGAACGACAAGCACACCACTTGCAAAGGGTTGTGGTCGTGCAAACTTCCAAAGTATTCGGAATGGGCTTGATAGGGCGAGGAGAATTCGATTGAGTGTCGAGACTGTTCGTTGTGCCAGTCGGTTGTGCTCTCTCATCACCTCAGCAATTTGTTTTTCAACTGTGTAGAGTGGATTGAGTGCCGTCATTGGCTCTTGGAAAATCATCGATATTTCATTACCTCGAATCGTTCGCATTCGGCGTTCAAACCGCCATGCATCGAGCCTGAGAACAATGTTTGCGACTGCAGCAAGAACGGCAATACTTGATGTCATTCCGAGCAACCATGCTCCTTGAACTGGGCGAATAAGGAGCCAAAATGCACTCAAAAGAATGGCAACTGCAGAGAAGACAGTCACCCTTCCAATGATTGGCAAGTACTTCTCTTCGTATTCTGTTACACTACGAATCATTGGTTCGCCACGGAAATGGATGGAACCTCGGTCGACGATTCCGGTCGAGAGTCCAATGGTCACAAGAGATGTGACAGACTTTCCACACCCAGATTCTCCTACAATTCCTACGATTTCCCCCTCATTGACGTGGAAATCTACACCATTTAGGGCCTGAACTTTACCATCAAATGTGGTAAAATGAACTGAGAGGTCTTCGATTTCAATGAGTGGTTTTGACATCATCATCACCTCCTATTTTTCGGGTCGATGACATCTCGAAGCCCATCGCCAAGTAAATTGAAACCAAGAGTTGTAATCGCAATTGCAAGTCCAGGGAACACGATGAGCCACCAGTCACGCGGGAAGAATTGTCGCCCTTCTTCGACAAGAATTCCCCATTCCGCAGTACCAGGTGCAGCCCCTAATCCGATGAAAGAAAGTCCTGCTGCTCCAAGAATAGTCCCTCCAATATCGAGTGTAAAAGCAACAAGCAGTGGAGCCCAAGCATTTGGTAGAACGTGCCTGAACATGATTCTGTTTGAAGAAGCACCAACACTTCGTGCCGCTTCAACATAGGTCATTTCTTTGACATACAAGACTTGACCACGAATAAGTCGTGCATAACCAGGCCAACCAGTCACGATGAGTGCAAATTGAATTTTCCAAAGTCGGTCGAAATCTTCGATAAATGTCACTTCTGATTGACCGTTTTCAGTCCACACGATGAGAAGATAAATGGAAAGGAAAAGTAACAGAGTTCGCATGGACAACATTCGCCATGGATTGTTCCACTCGAAAGAACCTTTGAGTCGGTCAATCATTTGACCTGATTGTACTTGCGAAAAGATGCGAAGATCGATGACAGTAATGGCACCAATCATGAAAATTAAGATTGTAGGCAGCAACAAGTGCCACATTGTACGTTCTCCACTGTTGCCATTAAACTCTGTCCACAAACCAGACCAAGAGACACCAAGAATATCGGTCAAAAGGAATAGAGCGAGCAAAATCATCAACATCGAGTTTCTTCGCTCAGAAAACCAAGAAGCTATTTTTGAATTTCCCTCAGCCCAATCATGTTTCGATACTTTTGCATCACCTACAAGCCTCTCATTGAGGAAATTCCGTAACATGAACCCGATGATAAACGTCGGAATGAGGATGCTCAACCATGTGGGTAAGGTAAACGATGACATCGCTTGGAAGGCTGCGACGAATGCCATGGCAAGAATGAGCCCTGGAACGGCAAAGAAGACGTCGGTAATTCGCATGATGAGTTCGTCAACTTTTCCGCCGAAATATCCACTGACACAACCGATAATTGTTCCCAGTGAAACAGTAAGTAAAGCCACAGTAATACCAATTTTGAGAGAAATCCTCGACCCGTAGAGCACTTTGCTGAACAAATCTTGTCCAGTGTGTGTCGTACCGAAGATGCAGACATCATAACCGTCAGGTAGCCAACTATGGTGCATTGCACTGTTATCAAAAGTATAGGTAACCCATACAGATGTCTGAGTACGGTCATTGACTAAATCAGGATTCACGTCAAGCATCGAAGAATTCGTGGCGTTGATGGTGATGTTTTCGTTTCCTAAGGGATATCCGTAATCATCAACAAAAATGAGAATTTCATACACAGTGAGGATATCACGATAGTATCGATTGTCTTCTCCTACCTTGTCATCGGATTCTGCCCCAACGCTGTACACGGGTGGCAATCCTTTGTCCGCAAGTTGTTTGTTGTCACGTCTCATTTCGGTGAGCGAAATCATTTGTTCATGTTCATCACATTCTTCTGAAAATGGTTCAGCACGGCGGGGCTCGTTGTCGATTTTCCATAAATCCTCAGTATCCTGCAAATTTCTGTATGGATGTTCAACTGCAATATCATCTGCAAATACTGAAACTAAGACCACGGAAAGCACGATGAATAAGCCAACCATAGCGAGCAATGAACGACGATAGATAGACCAACTTCGGTGAATGTCTTTGCCACGTTGCTGCCAACTTTCGACAAAGCGCTTCCGACTCTCAGCGCGGTCATCAGCACCGTCTTTCCAGCTCATTCTAATCTCACCCTTGGGTCAATTACAGCATACAAGACATCGACAATGAGATTCGATAGCAAGAAGATAAACGACGTAATTAGTGTCACACCCATAATGGTTGCAAAGTCAAGATACTGAATGGATTTCACCGCGACTCTTCCCATCCCATTGAATGAAAAGATGGACTCAGTAAGAACAGCACCACCAATGGCACCACCAATTGAGAAACCAAGGAGCGTAACGATAGGAACGAGTGCATTTCGACAGGCGTGGACGATAATGGTTCGACTTTCGCTCAAACCCTTTGCCCTTGCAGTACGAACATAATCTTCATTCATGACTTCGAGCAAACTTGAACGCATGTATCGGAGTAAACTACCTGAACTTGCAAGACCCAAGGTCAAACTTGGAAGGAACAAGTGCTCAATCGTATCGTAAAAGAGAAGCCAGTTGGTATTGTATTCATCAGGAAGTTCTTCGAGTGCTTCATCGGTGACAAACCAACTATCGATGAGGTGAAAACCTGTTCCGTCATGGGGATACCACGAAACAAAGGCAGAGACTTCCTCTGTGCTTTGTGGATATGTGAAACCTGAATCGTGTCGACCAAAGAGTGGGAAACAACCTCCTTCAGTTCCGAAGAGTGGATCACACACACCTTCGCCAGTAGCAAGGTAATACTGCAGCATCATAGCCAGCCAAAAGATTGGAAGGCTGACAAATGCAATAGCCATAAACCTCGAGAGGTGGTCGAATATCCTGTCCTGCATCACTGCACTGAGGATACCAAGGATGATTCCTACAGGATAACCGATCATGAGGGCAAAGAATGCCATTTCAAGTGTAATCGGTGCTGCATCCTGAACGACCTCGATGACGGGTCTGTGATAGGCTACAGACTCGCCCCAATCACCGTTGAGTAATCCATCAACATAGATGAAGAATCGTTCTGTGACTGACTTGTCAAGGCCCAGGCGTATGAAGTTCTTGTCGTACGCTGTTATTGGTTCTCCATCTTCAGTGTAGTCAACAACCACACCGCACTTCTCACCACACAGAGCCGCTGCGGGATCTGCCGGAATGAGTTGTGCTATTGTGAACGTAAAGACCGCTACACCAACCATCACAGGGACGAGAAGTATCAAACGACGAGCAACAAACTCGTGCAGTT
>JAYNJV010000012.1:0-44514 GCA_038110525.1 Candidatus Poseidoniales archaeon
CTTATCGAGCTCCACAAGTTGAGCAGTATCCAAATTTGGCTCCGCTCCTGCTTCGATATGCGATCGAATCTGAAACAAAGTGCCTCATAGGAAGTATTGGGTTTCATCTCCCGCCTGACCCATGGGGCATGGTTGAAATTGGTTATACTGTGGTCGAAGAAAAACGAAACCTTGGGTACGGTAAGGAAATGCTTCATAGCATGTGGACATGGGTTTCTGACTACGAAGGCATCAACATATTTCGATATTCAACCCAGCCATCAAATCTTCCATCTCAACATATCATCAAATCATTAGGATTCAAACATGTGGGCGTTCAAATGGATGAAATTGACGGCGAAGAAGACATTTACGAAATGTCTGTGGATGCTTATGTATCAAAATACAGTTGTTTCACGCAGTAATGGAAAAAATGCATTAACACGTAGTTGTCACACCATCGCCCATATTTTCGCCGGCGCTGTCTGCAGAACTTAAATCAATGTTCCAACCAAATTCAGTCTCAAAAACTTGGGTGTTGCTCACTTCATTTACAATTGAAATGGAAAAGGTATAACACTTATCTCCGTTGTAAAATTCTTCTTTATCGAGATAATAAACTCCGTTTGTGTCTATTTTTGAACCTGTTAATGCAAACCATCCATCAGTTGAACCAGTTCCTGTCGCGCTTGTTTGACTTGTCCAAGTTGCCAAATCTCCATCAACAGAGATTGTACTTTCAGACCAAGTCGTCCCTCCGGTCACTGTTACATCAACTGTGTAATCTGCGTTCATTGGTCGAAGTCCTACAGCAGTAAATCCTCCACCGTCTTGAGCAGTTTCACTTGGGTTGATGAGGCCAACGAGGAGTTGCATTTCGATACCCAAATACTCATTCACGTCGTTGCTATCACGAAGTGCAGTGATTTTCATACCGGCATTCTGTGCCTCTCTGGTTAGAAATTGGCTTGGAATATCAATTTCTTGAGATTGCCCGTTGCTTGTTTCGGCCTTGATAACATAATTGACTTGGCTTGAACCTGCATAATTCTCACTGTTGCCAGCAAAAATTTCTGAAAGGCCAACTGAAAAAGAAACGAATTCGTTTGATTTTTCCTTCGAGGCCGTCCACATCTCGGTTCCATCTGCGGTAATTGAAACATCGACCGAATCGAACGAGCCACGAACTCTGAAATCAAGCTCATTGTTTGTTTCATCCACTGAAATTTCAGTAATAGCCATACTCGCGTTGGTAGGTACGATCATCAAAACAGCATAAGGTCCTGCAGCGATAAGTATGGCGATGACAATCGAGCCAATCATTTTGACATTGTTTACTCCACCTTTCATTCGCTCGGCTGCAACGATACAGCCGATTCCAATGACCAAAACACCACCAACGATAAGCAGGCCAAAAGCACCGCCTTGAAGGGATAAAATAGCCCCTATAATGATGACAACCCAACCTGCAAGGCCGATTTTCTGTGCCGTATCCGGCGAGCCACTTGGACTTGAACCACCTGCTGGACCAGATGCGGTAGGTGTAGGATTTGGAGTAGATGTTGCTACTGTGACTGCTGCTGGTTCAAACGTTTGACCTTCACTTTGTTCGGTTTTTGTTGTTGTCGCTTTCTCGAGTAGACCACCCATTTCAATCCCTCTACACCAAGTGAAACAGGAACATGGTTATGAATCAAACCCTTATTTGAACCATCAAGGTTCTATATTTCGGTGATGTTACAGACCCGGAGCGGATTCTTTCCAATCATCTTCTGCTTCTTCATCATCTTGAGAAATGAATCGACGACCAGCAACGGCCGCTGCTAATGCAATCATGGAAAGACCTGGAACGACCTCAAAACCTGGGAGGTAGACACCACGCACATAGATGGTGATCATTTGAGATTCTCTGTTACAGCCGCCGTTCTTACAAGCGAAATCAGACTCTGCGTAAAAGTCGAGAACATGGTATGCGTCTGTCCAACCTTGGTTCTTTGGTGTTCGAACGAGGACACGTGCTTTTTCAGGAGCGGTGTTTGGTTCAATTTGGACGACGTTGATTGGAAGGTTGATTGTAAATCCACTTTCCTCAAGTTGCTCTCTTGTTGAATCGGTCACACCAATTTTCATACGGTCGATTTGGTTTCCATAATTGTACACTTTGAATTCGAAATTCTTGTCAGTCTTTGGCATCAGTTGCACGAATGGCTCGACTGCCTCAACTTGAACGATACTGAATTGCATGATGTTGATGAGTGCGTTAACTTGAGAACTTGCAGTGTTGGGTGGTGGCAAGTTGTTCAATTCTTGGACTGAGGCAGATACAGTGAGTTGCCTTGATTGCATTTGCATGTATGGGTTTGCTCGAACAACAACTTGGAAGTCGACATCAGCTCCGGCTCCAACATACATGTCACCTGGAGCGGCGGTAGCAAGGCCGTCACTTGTCACTTGAATTGCAACTTTCTCAACATATGCAGTTGGATTTGAAACAGTGCAAGTTGTGTAGCCAGTAAGCGTAGCACCAGGTTTGACTTCGACATTGATTTGACCTGGGGCACATGTCATTGAAACAGCAGCACCTGAAAGTTGAGCAGAAGCTGGTGGAACGGCGACAATCATGAGTGAACAGAAATACAAAGCAATGAGAAAGATTGGTCGCTTGAAAGATGCCATAACCTCACCCTACACCTTGTCCAAAAGTATGTCCCTCATAACGATTGTGGGATTCATTGGTTAAAAATTTGTTTTCTCAATGAGTCAAAATGTGGGCCCGAGGGGATTTGAACCCCTGGCCGCCCGGTTATGAGCCGGGTGCTCTAACCAACTAAGCTACAGGCCCTTGTTCTTCGTCGAGTATCTTCGTATCATGAAACTTATCCAACATGTACATCAAAATTGAGCTAAGGAGGATTGACTTGGTAAAATCCATTCCCTCACCGAAGTTTCAAGTTGATTTCTCATCTCCTCAGGTACAAAGATAAGCACTCTTTCCTTTGGTTGAATGAGTGAACGTATGAGGGGAGAATGTTCTGATGCATCCCGGCCATCTTCGAGCATAATACCTTGAGAATAGGGTAAGTATCCACGTTTCCGAATTGTTGCTGCAATAACATCAAACTCAGGTTCGTATCCATTGGCTTGGATTGCTTCTTTGATTTTGGGCATGACAAGGTCTTTCATTTCAACAGTGAGACTATCGATTCGAAGTGATTTATGAAATCCCTTTCGTGAAATGAGTCGGTTGGCTAATCCAGATAAGATGGCATCGTCGTGATTTGCCCAATGAGGAAGTGCGACCTTCACATGTGCGTCGTTGAGCCGAGCATACTTTTCGGCAGTCAATGAGGAGTTGAGAAGCATATCATTCAATTCATCGCTCAGGGCTAGTGCTCCGTCAGATGCCAATTGCCGAGCACGTGCGAGCAATGTCACAAGGTACGATTGTGTGAGCATGTTGACCTTGTGAAAATACACCTGATGATACATGTGATATCGTGTGACAAGGTATGCTTCAATGGCAGGAAGCCCCCAAGATTTCACCACAAACTCCCCTTTTGCATTCACTCGAAGAGCACGAATTACTCTTGCACTATCAAAACCCCCTATTTGGGCACCAGTATTTGCTTGGTCGCGTACCATGTAGTCCATTCTATCGACATCGACTTGGCTACTGACGATTTCTTTCAAGAATTTGGGAATGTTCACTCCCTGTTCATCAACATCTGCTCCGTCCATGATCGAAAACAGACGGTTTCGCTTTTCGAGACCTAAATGATTGAGGAGAGCTTGTCCAATCTGAGTTTCGCTGCTCGAAAGGATGAGTTTGCCCCAATGCTCGTGGGAGTGAAATGTCGCAAAGACATCTGGTGTTTCAAGAAGATGTGAATATGGTGGGTGGCCAACATCGTGCAATAACGCTGCGAGTTGGACCAGTTCCTTGTCGCTCTCCGAAAGGAGACCTGGATTCACTTCATCAAGGTGAAGGATGAATTTTCCAGCCAAATGATAAGCACCAAGCGAATGTGAAAAACGATTATGGGTTGCAGCAGGAAAAACATATTCGCACGTGGAGAGTTGTTGAATCGAACGCAAACGTTGGAACTCTGGTGTATCGATAATCGCAGCATGCGTTTGTGGAACAAGGATGTCACGATGGATTTCATCTCTGATGACCCTATCCCTCTGACTCATGTTTGCGGGCCTACTTTTTGTTTTTTAAAGGGATGGTAGTATCAATAAAATCCAATGAAAATCAATTTACATTAGATTTTTCCATCGCAGTCTATGGCAGATGCACTCAAGGGTATGATGAATAAAATCACGAGCGACGACCCTGAAGTACGTGGCCAACAACTCTGGGTGATGTTTGCCCTGTCCCTTTTTCTTGTTGCTGGTATGAACTGGTATGCATACATTCGAGAACCTGATATCGTCGAAGTCGATGAACTCGTTGAATACAAAAATGAGGTAGTCAAGGTACAGGGCACGCTCATCTCCTGGGTCGAAGACCCTTACGGAAGCGGAGATGATAGAATCGATGCCATCATCGAAGATGATACGGGGGTTGTGGAGGCACGTTGGTTCCGTCCAGGGCAAATGCCTCCAATTGGAACGAAGGTAACGGTCATGGGGGATGTCATTGAATACGAGGGTAGAATGTGGATTCAATCGCTCGGTGCAGGGGCATTTGAATGGTCGGCAAGCGATTTACCAACGGTGACAAAACTCGCTATTGCCGATGTTGCAAAAGAACCGTGGTTGTATGCAAACACAACTGTTGAATTGACTGGGTTCATTGGAGAAACGATTACGCCAGATGCAACATTTACCTCTGCATATTTGGGGGACCACCCGAATTATGGAAATTCAGACCATCAAATGCACATCATCGTTCGCTCTGCGACACATGAATGGATTGAGGCATCTTCAAAAATCCAAGTTCGTGGAACGCTTCAATACCAGCAGAGGGATATCCGATGGAGTCTCCTTGTTCAAGGGTCAGAAATTATTGTTGATTCTTCTCACAACATTCTCATCACTCAACTCGATTGGGTCGATGAGGCCACCTGGAGTTATCAATCAGGCCAACTTGTCGATATGTCTGGTTTGCTCGATACCAATGGCGAGGTTTGGTCACTCGTGGGGCCCAACAATGCACGTATTTGCGTCATTCCTCTTCCAAGTGATACCTCGTCGCTTGAAGCACAGCATAACACGCTCATTACCTTTAGAGGACGATTGACGTGGTCCACAAGCAATTCCCAATGGTGCATTGACGCAACAAATGGTGAGGCTCAAGACATGGTCATTCCTCAATCAGCACCATCCATTTTAGGACTCCTTTCCGCTGACCCACTTTCACTTCTCGGTGATGAAAATCAACGCTACACAGTCTCGGCGTTCGTGAAGTATGCCATCGAACCATCAGTTGATGATGAGCGCGGGTTTGTTGTCGATGCAGCAGCCTACACCCCCGGTTGGACAACCGTTGCAGCAACATTTCCTGGACCACGAACGACTTGGATAGAAGCAGGTCAATCCATCGTAGCAAACATCTCAATTCTTTGGGATGACCAAGACATGAGGATTCGTTTCATCATCCACGAATACACACTTGGCTCATCTCCTCTACCGAGAACATTGCTTTGGGATGATGGAGCAATTCAATGGGGATACACACTCAATCAACGTGTATATTTGGATGGAAAAGCCGTCGAAGAGGATGGTCAATTGTACCTCACAAGAGATGGTTCAGACCTCAAAATTCGACTCTCGGCTATGAGCAATGGAATAGGCATGGACGATGTCCATCGAAATCAATCCATGACATGGGAAGGACGGCTCGTTGAGTACGAAGTCAATGAAGTGTCTATGGGCTTTAGACTCGTTGATGCAGATCCTCTTGATTCGGATGGTGATGGACTTGCTGATACAGTTGAGGAAGCATTTGGCACATCTCCATTTTCAGAAGATTCAGATGATGATGGTATCGACGACCGAACGGAATATGAGCAACAGGTGTGATGGATGGAAGCCTATTTTATCGACCTTGGATGGCTGTTCATCGCACTCTTTATCGGTGTGATGATGGGTTCACTCACAGGTTTGATTCCAGGATTTCACGTGAACAACGTTGCCCTCATTCTCCTCGCCATATCTCCAGCATTGCTTGATATCGGCATCCCTCTCTTCGCCGTAGCGGGCATTATCGTAGCGACGGGTACAGTCCACACGTTCCTGAATTACATACCTTCGGCACTGATAGGTGCACCAGATGGCGATACAGCCTTATCCTTGCTGCCCGGACATCGGATGTTGCTTGCTGGTAATGCGGCACGTGGTGTTGCATGGTCGGCCAGAGGTTCTCAACTCGGACTGTTTCTTTCACTCCCACTCATCGTCGTTGCAAGAATTGCATTTGGACCCGAACTGGGTTGGTACGACCAACTTCGAGATATCTTACCGTTCCTTCTGCTTGGAATCAGCCTGCTCTTGCTTGCAACCGAAACGACCCGACTTGATTGGCCAAGATGGATGCAGAAATTGAGTGGCAAACGGCTTGGCAAGGACTCACGTTTTGCAGGTTTTTTGTCAGCGACTGGATTTTTCCTTCTCGCAGGCTTTTACGGCTGGGGCGTCTTTACCCTTCCAGCACAATCTCCCGTCGGCATGCCAGATGCGAGTCTGCTTTTGCCGAGTCTTGCGGGTCTCTTTGGCATCGCAAATCTGCTTGACATTTATGCAACAACATCTCATCTACCTCCTCAAAAAGAGGATTGGAGTCTACCGCCTATCCGACCACTTATCGTCCCATGTTTCTGGTCGGGAGTGGCAGGTGCATCGATGGGTGTCTTGCCTGGCATGACCGCATCTCAAGCCACCGTTCTTGTGATGGGTGGACGAAATGTAGCAGCAAAAATCCAAGGAAAAGAAGGATTCGGCATGGACTGGGAAACTCGAAAATTAACGGAAATGACCGATGAGGAGTTGCTCGAAATTGCAAAAGCCGAAGCTGAAGGAGGTTATGAAGGACCTCAAACCAAACAAGACCTTGAAGTCATCGCCATCTTATCAGCCGTCAATACTGCTGTGACCGTCATGGTCCTTGGTTTCCTCTATATTATCGGTAGGTCGAGGTCAGGTGCTACGCTTGCCCTCAAAATGATGTATCCTATCGAAACGTGGTCATCTCTTGAACCAACATCGGATTTCATTCGATTGCTCGCCCTTACACTTGCCTCAGGTCTTTTGGCTATGCCGATGATGCGATATGTTGGCAAGGGCATGCTGCGATTGCATGCTGCTATTCCTCTGCAACAAATGGTGATGGGCGTCATCCTCTTTGTCGTAGCCCTCGTGTGGTTAACCACAGGCTTTGTTGGTATTGGCGTGCTCATCATTGGAACGCTCATAGGACTTTTACCACCGAGAATAGGCATCCGAAGGTCTCACGGCATGGGCATCATCTTAGTTCCAATTATGATTTACACCTTCGCTCAGCGTTTTGACTCCTTTGGATTTTTGTGAAATAGTTTATTGAAGATGTATAGAGAGGGAAGAATGTGAGAAATGTAACAAGCCCAAAAACGATGAGTTTTATGCTTATCATGCTCTTTCTTCTCTCCATTTTTTCAACCTCGGTCGCACAGTTACATGCACCATCAATTCGGCAAACCTCGGGTCGTGGGATGGCGTGCACCTCCGACGTCTGCATCAATGAAATTATTCCAAACCCCAATGGTTACGATAACGACACCTACCCCAACGGAGAATGGTTGGAATTGTACAATGATGGTTCAACCGATGTTGATTTGACTGGTTGGAGCGTAACCAACAGTGCTGGAAAGGTGCTCACATTCAATGCTGCGAGCATCGTTGGATATTCAAGTTCAAATAATCAAACTTGGGAAATCAGTCCTGGTGAATATGTGGTCATCGCTCGTAATGGGGACTCAAATTTCTATTTGACCAATACCGCTGACACGATCTCCCTTTTGGATGCATCATCAACCAAAGTGCATGAAGCTTCGTGGGGTTCGTCCGCCCAATCAGGAGTCAGTTACGAAGAAGATTCAACAAGCCCAACTTCGCACTGGATTCCAACAGCCCAACCTACGCCCGGTCAACAAAACAGTGCAGGTGGGCCGGTAACATACATTCCATCTGATTTGGTCATTTCTGAGGTCATGGCGAATCCTTGGCCGAGTGATGACAATGCCTCGTATCCTGGAGGAGAATGGATTGAAGTGTTCAATACTGGCTCTGCTACCATGGACCTCACTGGGTGGTCCATCGTCGATGCTGCTGGAAACATCATCGATTTTGACCTTGACCATCTCGTTGGTGCTGATGGTACTCCAGCCTCGTTTATGATTCGTGGAGGTGAACACCGACTTCTTGCAGTCAACAGCACGGGTTCGTATGGTGTGCTCAACAACGGTGTTGAGGCGATTACACTCAAATGGCCAAATGGGTCAAATTCGCAACTCGTTGAATGGTCAACTTCCGTAGGTGGTTTTTCGATTTTCGGCTCCCCCTCCTCTACGTTTTGGTCCACCATCTCCGCATACCCAACGCCGAACGGAAGCAACGCACCGTCCTTATCGTCCATTGCCAATCCAAACAACGATATTGTCATCAGTGAAATTTTGCCAAATGCTACAAGTGAACCCGATGTCTTTCCAGATGGTGAATGGATAGAGTTGCATAATCAAGGCTCAACGAGTGTCGACCTCATGGGTTGGAGCATCATTGACGGTATGGGCAATGCCACCTTCCTTGACCCAGGAACCCTCGTGTTCAATTTGAGTCAAGGGGCAACCGTTATCGATGCAGGAGAATATCGACTTGTTCAATTCTCATCAAACACGAGGCTCTGGGACGATTACAATCACATCATTCTGCGAGACACTCTTTCAATGCCAGTGGATATGGCGTGGTATGCAACTGATTACGGCCAAGATGTTGCCTTGCAAAGAGATAGCAATGCTGCTGACCCTTGGGTACCTGCACCATGGAAAACCCCTGGCGAGCCTGCACCTGGCTCAACCCCTTCAAGTTCAACCGTTCGTTTCTCAGAAATCCTACCGGATGCTGTCGGGAGCGACTCTCAAAATTACCCCCTCGGCGAATGGATTGAACTCGAAAATTTTGGACCGACGGATGTTGATGTGACCGATTGGAAACTACAAGCATCGGGTCGAAGTTTTACGCTTCACGAGTTCAATTTCCCGCATCAAAACGATGCATTGGTTCGAGCGGGTAGTGTAGCACTCATCGCCCTCAATGGAACAAGTTCATTTTACTTGAAGCACACCAGTCAAGACTCGATTGTGCTGGTGGAACCAAGTGGCTCAATTGTCGATTCTGCTTCTTGGAATTCAACGGAAGAAGGAAAAACTCTTGTTCGAGCAAATTCGTCTCACGCAGGACTTGCTTCGATGATTCCAAGCAGTGTTCCGAGCACAGATTTTGTAAAGAATCCTTGGGCAACTCCAAATCAACTCAATCCAAATTGGCCACTGTATTCAGGAAGTACGGATGTTACCATCACTGAAATTTTCCCCTATTGCCCAGATGAAAGTCAGTTTCCAGCGGAGGATTGGATTGAAGTGATGAACAATGATGTGGAGGACATCAATCTTTCTCGGTGGCAGTTGATGGATTCAGACGGAGACTATACCTTCGTCACCTCTGACCACATTTGGTCGAACGATTCAACCAATTCAACGGTTGTTGAACCACAACAACGAATTGTCATTCAACTTCAACCGTGGTTTATTTCAGGCTTGGGAGATTCATTTAGCCTCCGAACACCCGACCACGAACTCGTTACCACTATCGAGTGGGAAGTTGTGACTGAATGCCAGTCGATGGCTCAAGTCAACGGAAATTGGACCAAAATGCCTTGGACCACTCCCGGCGAAGAAGAACCTGACCTCACAAATTTAGCATCCTATCAAGACATCAAATTTACTCGAATCATGCCTGATGCATCAACGGATATCGATTCGGACTTGGAATTCATTGAGATCACCAATATCGGTGGGTCGTTTGCTTCGCTTCAAGGATGGACTTTACGACATATTTCGACAACCTCTGTACCATTTAACACAACGATTGGTACACTCATGATCTCACCGATGAGTTCTGTCATTTTAGCCTCAGATGCAACCACTCTTTCGGTGTACGAGGACGGAATCATTCATGAGATGTCGGGCGTCCTCAATCGTTCGATGTATCTTTCCAATTCTGGGGCGGCATTACAACTCGAGGACCCCTTTGGCAACATTGCTGACACTGTTGTGTACGAGAATGGGCCAGTTAGCTCACTTGGTTGGAATGGCATTAGTTTGGTAGCCCCATTCAGTGGCATGGAGAATCTCATCTATGTCCGCGGTGATGGTTGCGAAGCTATCGTTGACACCGACCAAGCAATTGATTGGCAACAAAGGTGGCAATTGCTTGGCGGAACTTCACACTGTGACAATAGGATGCATACTGGACAATTCACGATTACTCCACTCATCGGCCCAGAATCAGGCATTCATGATGTATTGGCATGGATTAATGATGCCGAGGTATCAATACATCTTCACATCTATCAGTTTCACTCCGATGTTCTTGCAGAAGCGCTCATCGCCGCCCATCAACGGGGGGTTGAAGTCACAGTGACATTAGATGCTGGCGACACATGGTGGACAGAATACGAGCTTGACCAAAATAGGGGCATAGCTGTATCCCTTCTTCAAGCAGGTATCGACGTACGATGGTTTGGTGAATCATACGATGGTCCATACGCTTACCTTCATAGTAAAATTGCAGTACGCGATGGCTCGAGTGTATGGATTGGTTCAGGTAATTGGAAACAGTCTTCCCTTCCTGTAACGGGTGAAACCGGAAATCGAGAGTGGGGCATGATTCTTGAAAATCAAGACTTTGCGCAGTTGGTTCTTGACCATCTTCTCGTCGACGAAGAAGAGGACCGTATTTACCTCACGGATGTATCAGTTTCCGACATGCCAGATGGCTGGACACTCGACCAAGGCATCGGTTTGGTTGGCCAAACCACTGAATCCCTGAGCACAGAAGCTACCGCTGAACTCATCGTATGTCCGGATGTGTGCATTGAAGGATTGAGCACGCTCATTGCTGATGCGAATGAAGAAATCTTGTTGTCTTTGCAATATCTTGACCTTGATTGGTCATATGGATGGGGCGAAAACCCAATTATTTCATCCCTTCAACAGGCAGCAGAACGAGGCGTTTCGATTCGTCTCATCCTCAATGGTGCATTTTTAGATGGCGATATCCAAACCACGATCGATTTGATGAATGAAGAATGGAACGCAACATTGGGCTATGATACAGCAGCCATCATCATGGCCCCCGACGAACTCATCACGAAACTGCACAACAAAGGTGCGATTATCGACGGCAAGAAAGTGTTGGTGTCTTCTATCAATTGGGGAGATTCAGCACTGATTCGAAATCGAGAGATGGGTATTGTCCTTTCAAGTGAAGACATCGCTCAAGTGTATCGCGATTCGTGGTGGTCCGACTGGAATCGACTGTCAGAGGATATCGATTCCGATTTAGATGGAATGAACGATAAATGGGAGCAGGAAAATGGCCTCCACCGGACACGTCGAACTGTCATTGGCGAGAGTTTTATTGAATCAGCAGCAGACCCAGATGGCGATGGTTTGCCAAATCTTGCAGAATATCAATACCGAAGCAACCCCCTTTCATCTGATACCGATGGGGATTGTATTCTCGATGGGCTTGAACTTCAATGGGCACAAGCAGTCACGCGGGACACATCAACACCATCAATCGATCCACATGTTGCCCTCACTTCAACGGATGCGAATGAAAATGGTGTGGATGATGGAGAAGAATTGGGATGCACTTTGGAAGGCGCCGATATAGAAATTAACCAAACAGATGAAAACAATGGTCTCGATGAAGATGGTGATGGTGTACCAAATGATAGTGATGCATGCCCTGAATCACCAACTGATGAACTTGTGAATACACGAGGGTGTACTGCTGACCAAGAAAATGAACTGAGTATTGATGCAGGTCAAGGTTCGACTGATGAAAGTCGTTTCATGCTTTATGTCCTCATCTTATCCTTGGTGTTCGTCGTTGGTGCCTTCATTTCATTCCAATCAAGAAAGAAGAACAATTTGGGTACCGTCGAATACATAGAAGCAGAATTCAATGAAGAGAACGAGGTCGACTTGTCATCTCATGTTCAATTTGAACAAAAACAATGGGTTCAACCTGTGCTTGATGGCTCGATTGCGTCCGAGGTTGAAGAAGCAGATGGACCTCGTTTGAGTGAAACACAAAGGCAGCAATTACACGGATGGGGTGAAGAAATGATACATGAGTATCTTGAACAAGGATGGACAGTTGACCAACTCATCGAATATTACCAACAACAAACGGAAAAGAACACTTGAGCATCATAACATTAAAGGAGAACTCCTTGAATCAATGGTTGAGGCACATGGTCTATTCAAACAGCAATCCGGTGATGAACACCAATTTTTGGTCAAACATGCAAGATTCCGACAGAATGACGTTTGAGGGAACGATGAATAAAATCGGTTACCTCACAGGAATTTTGCTTTTGAGTGCAATCATTACGAGTGCGATCGCACTTTCTTCGCTCGAAAATCTTGCTCTGGTCTACGGACTGACATCTATGGGGGCAATTGTTGGGTTCGTTCTTGTGCTGGTGATTTATTTCACTCAACCAGAAAATCCTCAAACCTTGATGACCATTTATGCAGTGGTTGAAGGCATGTTTATCGGTGGACTTTCAAGTGTCTTGGAAATTTTATTTCCGGGATTGATTCTCCAAGCGGTGTTTGGGACGGCAATCCTCTGTGCTGTGATGTACGGACTTTATGCAAGCAAAGTCATTCGACCAACACCTACGTTCAACAAAATTGTGTACAGTTTAGTCCTCACCATTGTGTTGTTGTACTTGATTTCGTTCATCTTGCAACTCTTTGGTGCTCAAATGCCTTTCCTTCATGACAATGGCCCAATCGGTATTGGATTTTCGATTCTTGTTCTTGCTGTTGGTGGTTTTATGCTCATCAGTGACTTTGGATTTATCGAGTCGTCTGTCAGTTATGGAGCGCCCAAGAAATTTGAGTGGTATGCTGCTTTTGGCCTCCTTATCACACTGATTTGGATTTACATTGAAATGGTTCGACTCATCGTGAAATTACGTAGTGATTGAGGTTGAAAAATCAACAAATTCACATACCTTCGGCGAATTGGAACGGCCATGGAGACAATCCCCGAACTCGACTTCAATGACTTTGCTCATGGAGATGGGAAGACCAAGCTGTCCTTTGTCGATGGGCTCAAGGATGCTCTCTCCCATATCGGATTCTTTGCACTCAAAAACCATGGCATTCCGGTCCAACTGATTCGTGATGCTTACAACCAATGCGACTTATTTTTCGACCTCCCAGCGTCTCAGAAATTGCCTTTTTCACAACCTTCTATCCACCACCAAAGAGGATATACTCCCTTTGGAACTGAACACGCCAAAGACCAAATTGCTCCTGACTTGAAGGAATTTTGGCAAACAGGACTGCCCACAACTGATGGCGTCGAGTCTACATTCCCATCGAATATTTGGCCAGATGATGTTGTTCCAGAATTCAAACACGTCATCGATGACTTGTATGGCCAAATGTTACATCTCTCAGTCGAATTACTCAAAGCATGTTCTCTTGCCCTCGGCAAGGATGAGCATTGGTTGCCAAATATGACCCACATGGGAAATACCATCATGCGACTCATCCATTATCCACCGCTCGGTCATGACGTGCCACAAGGTGCTGTAAGGTCTGCTGCTCACGAAGATATTAATTTCATAACGCTCCTTGTGACTGCAACGGCTGATGGATTAGAAGTTATGGACCATGATGGTTCATGGATTCAAGTTCAAGGAAATGAAGAATACATCATTGTCGACACCGGCGATATGATTCAAAACATGACCAATGGATTCTTCCGTTCGACAACTCATCGAGTTGTTAACCCACAAGATGCATCGACAAGGCGGTATTCAATGCCGATGTTCGTCCATCCAAGAAATGAGATTGACCTGACTCCACTACCTGAGTTCATCGGATTGACAGGGGGAGTGGCTCAATACCCGAGCATTACTGCAGGCGAATTCTTGTATCAACGACTCAAAGAAATTGGATTGGCATCTTGAGTTGAGCACATGGATGAAGGCAAAATATCATCCATGTTATCTTCCATTTTGAACGGTGAAGAACAAGGCAAAGAGTCAATATTTGAGTTTATTTCACATGTCAAAAATGACTCGATTTCACAAGAATATGTCGTTGAGTGGTTGAAAACAATGCATCAACATGGCTGCTCAAAACTTGATGTGATTCATCTCACGACGGCGATGAGGGAATCGGGTGCGACATTAACATGGCAAGGCGACAAGCCCATCGTCGACAAACATAGCACGGGTGGTGTCGGGGACAAGATGTCGATCATGCTTGCACCCGCTCTTGCGGCTTGTGGTGTTCGAGTACCTATGCTCGCTGGCAGAAGTTTGGGCCATACTGGTGGTACCATTGACAAATTAGAATCCATTCCGAATTTTTCGTGCATCAAAACTCCTGAGGAGATGAAAACCATTGTCGAAGAGGTTGGTTGTTGTATTGTAGCTCAAAATACAAGCATTGCTCCTGCAGATGGCCGCTTGTATGCCTTGAGAGATGTCACACATACTGTTGACAATATTCAACTCATCACAGCATCAATCCTTTCGAAGAAATCTGCGGAGGGCTTAGATGCTTTGGTTTTAGATGTAAAGTACGGTTCTGCTGCTTTCATGAAAACACTCGAAGAGGCCAGAGCACTGGCTCGGTCAATGGTTGATGTTGGAAATGGTTGTGGTATCAAAACAGTAGCCCAACTCACTCGGATGGACGAGCCCATCGGAAGTCACATCGGAAATGCCCTTGAAGTGCTTGAATCAATTCATGTGTTGAATGGTCAAGGTCATGAAGATACAAAGCGACTCGTTGTTCTTCAAGGTGGTGCATTACTGCACCTATCGGGCAAAGCAGAAAATGAACAAGCAGGTCAAGAGATGATTCGCCAGGTTCTTGAAAATGGTCAAGCAAAAAATGTATTCAAAGCCATGTGCATAGCACAAGGTGTGCCAATGGAAACAGCAGAACAACTCGTATCTCATCCTGAAGATGTGCTTCCCTCATCAACATTTGAAACGCAGATACATGCAGACACGACAGGATATGTATCAACTTTTGATACGATGAGCATCGCTCAACGACTACGAACTATGGGTGCTGGCCGCGTCCAATTAAGTGATGACATTGATCATGCTGTTGGTCTTGTCATACATCGCCACGTCGGTGATGAGGTGAAAACAGACGATGTCGTCTTTACAATTCATCATTCAGTTGCCCTTTCTGAAGAAGAACAGAATTTCTTCGCCACGTGTTACTCAATACAAAATCAACCCCTTCGTGCAACACCTCGATTGCACTCGACGGTGTCCTAAGGATTTGATTGAAACGAAGTCATGATAAAGGGGGGCTTTTTCGGTGGACTTGCCGATTTAGCTTAGCTGGTGGAGCGTGGGACTGTTAATCCCAAGGTCGTGGGTTCGAGCCCCACAATCGGCGCAAAATCGATACTCTATCCTTCCAAGAGAGGGGATTATTCCCATTCAATTGTGCCTGGAGGTTTGTGCGTTATGTCGTACACCACGCGATTGACCGCACCTTTGCATGTATTTGTGATTCGGGTTGAAACCTTTTGAAGAATGCTGTGTGGAATTTCAGAATATCTTGCTGACATTCCATCCATACTACGAACTGCTCGTACCACAATGGTTTCACCATACGCACGTACATCTCCATGAACACCGACTGAACGGACTGGCAAAAGAGCAGCGTAATATTGCCATGGCAATTCCATCAAACCTTGTGATGATGCATTTTCAAATTCTTCCTCGACAATTGCACATGCTTCTCGAACAACCTCAACTCGTTCAGGTGTGAGTTCGCCCAATGTTCGGACAGCGAGGCCAGGGCCAGGGAATGGTTGACGCTCCGAAACTTTGATGTGAAGAGCACGCGCAAGTTCTCTCACTTCATCTTTGTACAATTCTCGTAGTGGCTCAACAACTTCAAGGCTCATATCTTCTGGAAGGCCACCTACATTGTGATGTGATTTGATGGTGTCTCTAACCCCACCACCAGATTCAATCCAATCGGGAGCAATCGTTCCCTGAATGAGGTATTTTGCACCACACTTGACTTGTTCCTCTTCAAAAATTCGAATGAACAGTTCCCCGATAATTTTTCTTTTCTGTTCGGGCTCAGTGATCTCTTTTAATGCAGAAAAATACCTATCTGCAGCTTTAACGGTGACGAGTTGGATGCCCAAATCAGAGAGCATGGCTTCAATTTCTTCGGTTTCATTTTTTCGCATAAACCCTGTATCGACATAGACACAATGCAATAAATTTCCTACGGCTTTGTGGGCAAGAACGGCCGCAACGGTCGAATCTACGCCTCCAGAGCATGCAATGATAGCAATGTCATCGATGCTTGTTTGCATTTGTTGAACTGATTCCTCGATGAAATCAGCCGCATCAAACATGCTTATTCACCACTATTGATTTCACGGTCTTGTGCTTTGACCTTTTCAATTTGGTCGAGTTTGTTTTGTTTGAGTGCAGCAGCATAGGATTCGTTTTGGAGTGCAAGCATTTGCACGGCAAGATATCCTGCGTTATCACCTCGGTCAACTCCGACTGTCGCTGCTGGAACACCAGGGGGCAATTGTGCAATAGAGAGCAATGAGTCGAATGGAACTTTGCCACCACACGGCACACCGATGACAGGTTTTGTGGTCATCGAAGCAACAGCACCTGGAAGGGCTGCGGCTAATCCAGCCATGGCTACAAAGACCATACAACCCGCTTCTTCTGCATCTTGAACTATTTCTTCAACAAATTTTGGTGAGCGATGGGCTGAAGCAACTCGTAATTGGTGGGGAACGCCGAATTGGTCTAAAATTGCTGTGCATTTCTTGGCGACGGGCAGGTCAGAGGATGACCCTAACAGTATTGTCACATCCATGAAATAAACCCAACGCGGTGGGTTCATTAGGATGACTGTTGAAGATTATGATTCTTCATCCCCGCTATGCATAGATTGACCAACTACTGACATTGAAAATTGGATGATACCAAGAGCATCTCGAGCCTCATCAATCGATTTGGAAGAAACGAGAATACAGCGAATCAACGCTGAGGGAGGAATATTGTTGGAACTGTAGCCAACAACCGCAAAAACCGTTTCCCAATCCGGTTTGAGGTAAGCAATGATACCATGGCGGAAAACTGCAGACTCAACGATCCAATTCAACTCGTCAGAGAAATCGAGTTTCGATTCGTAAGAGCACGGCAGGTCATAGACGATACGGGATGATGTTGAGCCTGTCCTCAAGGCTACAAAGGTTGGGAACAATGAGGCTGTACCAAATGTGAGAGGTAGCCACCAATATGCTGCTGTTTCATTTGGGCTTGACGGCCATATCGATTGAAAGGCGAGGGTAAAGAGCATCGAAATGGAGCTAAAAAAGAGTGCAAACCTCCATTGGTTGCTGAGTGAAAGAATTCGGTGTGGTGTTTTTTCGGATGCAAGGAAAAGGGCAACGAGATTGAGGGCTAAACCGAGGAACAAGAGAAAGTTCTGGAACTCCATGAAGTCTTGAAACAAAAACGTCAACATTGCAAGGCCAAAAGGAAGCAATGACCATGAAAACAAGAGCAGGACAATACCAAATTTTTGTGGCCCGAGATGAATGGGCTCAAAATGTTCTGTCCAAACAACGTCTTCCACATGCGGCCTACATACTCCACCTTAATTGAGTTCATTGGTCTTCAAATGGGTGCCGCAGACAAAGATTTCTTGCTGCGTACACCTCATCAACTCGTCGAACTGGCGTTGTTGTTGGTGCTTCGTGAAGGGATTCTGGTGATTGTTGTAACACTTCAACAAAATGTTTTGCAAAGGTGTCGAGTGTGTCTTTGGATTCTGTTTCTGTAGGTTCGATCATCATACACTCTGGAACAACCAACGGGAAGTACACCGTTGGAGCCATGTATCCGCGGTCGAGCAGACCTTTTGCGACATCCATGGCTGAGATTCCTACGGCTTGTTTTGCGGGTTCCATCGAGAGTGTAAATTCGTGCTTTGCCACAATGGTTTCAGCTCCATCACGGAACATGTGGGATACACCTGCTGATTCAGCCTCTCTATGAATGGCATAACGCAAATAATTTGCATTCAAAACGGCGTGCTCTGACATGGTTCGCAGGCCGTTACCGTAACGGCGATAATATGCCCAGCATCGAACGACTGCACCAGCGTTTCCATGCCACTGTTGGACTTTACCGATGGTGTGTTCAGGTGTCAGCCAATAATACCACGAACCATCGACAGAATGCAGCAATTCTTCAGCTGTGGCATCTCGCTTTCCAGCAATTGGGCTTGGTAGGTACGGTGCGAGTTGAGACTTCACTCCAATTGGACCTGAACCTGGACCACCGCCACCATGGGGTTGTGAGTAGGTCTTGTGTAAATTGAAATGTACGGCGTCAAAGCCCATGAGCCCCGGTGAGGTAAGTCCAAGAATGGCGTTGAAATTGGCCCCGTCGTAATACATTTGGCCACCTGCATCGTGAACGATTGTTGATGCTTCTACGATGTCTTGCTCAAATAAACCGAGGGTGTTTGGGTTGGTGATCATCATGGCAGCAGTGGTTTCATCAGCAACAGCACGAAGAGCATCCAAGTCGATTCGACCGTCTGCTCGCGAAGGAATTTCTACAATTTCATACCCAGCCATGGCAGCACTCGCTGGGTTTGTTCCATGGGCAGAGTCTGGAACAATCACTTTTGTCCGTTGGTTTTCACCACGCTGACGGAAATATTCCTGAATGCATCGGACTGCGGTAAATTCTCCCTGTGCCCCTGCCACAGGTTGCAACGTCACTTCATCCATGCCAGAACATACTGCAAGCATTTCTTGCATTTCATAATAAATCGACAGAAGTCCTTGAAGATGCTTTTCACCTTGGTGAGGGTGAATATCAGAAATTCCGGGCAATTGTGCAATGACTTCGTTAATTCTTGGATTGTGTTTCATCGTGCAAGAACCAAGAGGATAAAATCCTGTATCGATACCAAAATTACGTTTTGACAACCAAGTGTAATGTCGAACCATTTCTGGTTCCGATAATCGTGGCCATTTTGGTGGTTGCTTTCGAGTAAGTGTGGATGGAAGTGATACTGGGGTACTGGTCGCCATCGGTTGTGGCTGGGCATATCCTTTTCCTACTGCTCCATTGTGTCCAAACAAATGGCTCATGCTTTCACCCCCTGTTGGTTCACCCAATTGCGCAATTGGGCACACAACATCTGAATATCAGATAGAGATGTTTGGTCAGTTGTTGTCACAAGGATTTGATTTGTAATGGTTGGATTCCATTCTTGAAGGTTAAAGCCTCCAAAGATGCCTTGCGAATCGAGATACTCCAAACATAAATGCGCGCTTCCTGGTACTTCAAGAACAAATTCATTGAAATGCGGTCCTTCATGAGGTATATTCAATCCCGCAATATTGGATAATTCTTCCTTGAGTTTTTGACTTGCACTCATGTTTCGAAGTGCAAGTTCTTGCAAACCTTCTGGGCCAAGCAAAGCCATGTGCATGGCCCCCATTAATGCAATGAGGGTTTCATTGGTGCAAATGTTTGATGTTGCACGATGGCGACGTATGTGTTGCTCCCTTGTTGAAAGCGTTAGACAGTATGCTTCATTCCCGTCGACATCGACCGAACGGCCAACAATGCGTCCCGGCATGAGTCGAAGATATGGCTTGTGGCAAGCAAAAATTCCGTACAGTGGACCTCCACATGTCATTGGACTACCAAGTGGTTGCCCTTCACCAACCACTATGTCGGCTCCGTATGCACCGGGGGCCTCGACCATACCGAGGGAGACGGGTTGGATACCAACAATGAGGGCTGTATCTTCTCCAATGATTTCTTTTGCTTTGGTGAGTCCCTCATCGAGAATGCCGTATGGATTCGGTTGTTCAACATACACGCCACAAGAACCCTTGGCTTCTTCGAATGAGGTGAGTGGAACTTTACCATCGGGTCCATGCTTGAGCATTTTAATTTGAATATCAGCACCTTGACAATAATTATGCATGACCGACAATCGGTCAGGAGGTGTTAATTCAGAAACATAGACGGTATTTTCCTGCGTTGCTTTTCTGCCGTGCACACGAACAGCACAAGTCAATGCTTCAGCAGCAGCTGTTGAACCATCGTACAACGACAAATTTGCAATCGGCAATCCTACCAATTCAGAAATTAAGGTTTGAAACTCCCACATGGATTGAAGCATTCCCTGACTGACTTCAGGTTGGTAGGGGGTGTAAGCCGTAAGAAATTCACCTCTTGTGACCAATTGGAATACAGACGCAGGTACGTAATTTCGATACAAACCGGCTCCCAAAAATGAAGGACGCGAGGCGTGGTTTGTGTTTGCCCCGAGCAATCGACGAGCATCGGCGAGGATTTCTTCTTCGGTTTGCGGGTCAGGAAGTGGTAATTGTCCTTGAACTCGAACTGCATTGGGAATATCGATGAACAAGTCGTCCATACTTTGCATGCCCATCGCCGCAAGCATCTCTTTTTCTCGTCCAAGGTTTGGAAGTTGGTCGACCATAACAACACCTCACGTAAACCGTGTTGATTCTTCGTGAAGCGAGGATGCTCATAATCAATTGCTTTTTGGCAGATGAAATCGAAGCACGGGTGTTCGTTTTATTGAATAAAAATTCACACAAAAGGTGGTCGGACAACCTGCGCTTGAACCGATTTTCTTGGGCTTGCAACAATTTCAACGACATCACCTTCATTGACACCAACAAGGTATCCCATTCCGATTCCAGTGTTCTCAAGACTGGGTGATGGTGCACCTGAGGTGAGGAAACCAATATTTTGACCGCCCTTCTGAACTTCTTTTCCAGGTCGAGGAAGTGGACCTTTTTCCACATACTTGATACCCCATAACCGGGCGTCGGATTCTTGATGAGCAACGCAACGGTGTTTTCCGACGAAATCATGTTCAAAATCAACACCAAATGGAACATTCGTTTCCCATGAATCACGATGTAAAAATGAATCTTGACAATCGGATAAGTGATGCCAACAAAAATCTACACCAGACAAGAGATATCCTTTTTCCAAACGAAGGGTATCTCTGGCACCGAGACCAACAGGAGTTGCGCCTGCTTCAACAAGTGCTCGCCAAAGGGTTGGTGCTTCTACGTTAGGAATGAAAATTTCGTAACCTGCTTCGCCAGTATATCCAGTGCCCTGAATCCACCCAGTCACACCCAAATCATTGGTTTCAATATTCTTCCATCGGAATCTGCCGACATGATTTTGAATTCCTAAAACGGGCTCGAGTATTGATTTTGCAGAAGGTCCTTGCAATGCAATGATCGAAGTTTGGTCGGATAGATTTTCGATTTGAATACTCTGGTCTGATGGAAGTAATCCATGAAACCAATCCCACATTGTTGAAATCATTGAGGCATTGGGCACCCCGAGGATTTCTTCATTGGATACAACAGCAAAAATCATGTCATCAATAACATAACCATCGTGGTCAAGAAAATGCGTATATGCACAACGCGTGGGTTCGATTTGTGTCACTCTTTGAGAAGCGATACTTTCGAGCCATTCACGAACATTTTTACCAGTAAAGCGAAATGAACCCATGTGAGAAACATCAAATAACCCCGCTGTTGCCCTTGTTGCGAGATGCTCTTCGGTGATTGAAGAGTACCAAATCGGTAACTCAAATCCATGAAAATCAACTAAATGAGCATCCAAACGAACATGTTCATCATAGAGGGCTGTACGTACAGGTGGGTTCATGTGTGTCCCTTTATGATATAGTTAAACAACTTATGCTGAAGATTTGAATGCGATTCCTTTTTGAAATGAATAGAAGAGTACTCCTCATGGAAGAGCAGGTTGTGCAAGATGTTGTAAAATCTTCATCCAAACTACAAAAAGCCAAACAAAAAATTCTGGTTTTCCTTAACAAGCCTATAGTACAACGAATATTTGACAACTCATCATCAACAGCATGGAAAGGTGCACTTGTTGGAAGCCTTGCTACCTGCCTTCTTTTGTGGTATCCGCTTGGATTCATGGCTGCATTAATTGACGAAATGGTCAGCAGCATTTCCTTTGACCTATACTTTGATAAAATCCACAACCCTCTCTTCTACGATGATATGGGTGGTGGTTGGCTTGCTCCAAAGAATGGGAAATTTTTCAACGGCGACAATGCGATAATTGTATTTAGCCTCATGATGGGTTTTCTTGAATTATTGCATATCCTCATCATCTTTTTGTTTATGTTTCTCTTTAGGAAAAAATTGAAAAAACATGTTGAAGCAACAATAAATTTCTTTCCCAAGCACATTCAAAATTATTCGGCACCACTGATTGCCACTGCAGTTTTCACGCTTGGCTGGTCTGCTGCAAGGGTTTCGTTCCCCTTTATTTTCGGCATTGTATGGAATATCGCATTTCCTTGCTTGGTAGGATTGTTTACTTGGATCACCATTCACAAGAAGGATTCGCTCATTAAAATCGGGCAACCCTTGTTTAAAATCCGCAACAAAATTCCAAAGAAATTCAGAGTCGTCTCCTTGCTTGCCTTCACCGCATTGATTTCATTCATTGTGATGTCCATCAAGCCAAACACAGCAACCCAATTTAAAGAACAGATCATCGTCTTGTTATCCATTCTACTTGGATTCATTATTTCAACAGAAATTCAAGAAGAAAAGGCGACCTCAATAGAGAAGGGTGTTGCAACATCTTTTGCATTTGCGTTCCTCTTTTTCGTTCTATTAGCCATTCTTCCTTCAGTATCTGCCAACCCTATCGAATCGATGCATCCTCATTCAACACTTGATGCAGACCGATTTTACCCCGGGCCTGAGTATCCCGGTATGCAATCATCAATTCTCGGCGGTTTGGGGTGTGCTGGAGGTTCGATGTTGCATGTTTTTACGCCAAAAAACAAACCAGATGATGAGCAAGGAAATATACAAACCGATTCGGTTGAACAAGTGAAAAACGACCAAGATTTAGCTGACCAACCTACAACGACAGTGAATGAGGTTCCTGTGGAAGAATCGACCAAAGTTCAAGAATCTGAAGCCTCTACTGACAAGACCGCATCGAACGAAGATGTCGTGGGTGAAAAAACCGATATACCAAGTGAACAATCGACCGAAAACAAGGCACCGGAACCAAAATCTACAGATTCAATTGAACCAGAAACCAATGTCAAGAAATCTGATGAAATCATCCTCGACGACGGGAATTACATCGAAGATTTGAAAAATGCATTTATCAATGATTTCATAAATACAGGGAGGGATTTATCAGAAATAAGAGACCAACTATCAATTTTGGGAGACCCTAAATTTTGGAACGATTTTGGCGGTGGCACTATTGAAGATGTCAAAAATACGGTGAGATATGTCATCGATGAAATGACGATAGAAGATGTAAAAGAAAAAATAACTCAAATCAAGAATGGTGTGGGTACCGTCGTCAAGAACATGATCGACAATCCTATTGAGACGCTCATGAATTTGACGCCTATTGGAGATTTGAAGGACTCAATGGACCCCGACAAAAATATCATACAACGCATAGGTCACATGGGAATTGCTTTGGCTGACATATACTCAACCATCGGAACAGGAGGTACAGCCAAAGTTGCCAAGACTGGTGGCGGTGCACTCATCGATGCTGGCAAAGCTATCGATGCAAAAGGCATTTCGAAAGTATCTGATGGCACACCTCGCCTTCCGAACAAAGATGAAGTCGTTATTGGTCGCCCTGTACATTCAACAGATGGAAAGACATTTGAGACTGAGATTCCTACCTTCAAAAAACGTCCACCATTAACAGATGAAGTGATTGAACAACGTAAAGCAGACTGGCAGGACACACTCAAGAGAAGTGAAGACCGAGTAAATGAATACAAAAATGCGATTGAAAGTGAGGATGTAAATCGAATTGATAAAGCGATGATTGAATTAAAGAGAGATAAAGTAGGTATGCAAATTTTGAATAAAGAAACAAACGATGCACAAAAAACAATCTTCATCAAGAGAACCGATAAACTCCATGATTCCGTTGATTCAGATCTAAAGGATTTTGCCCAGGACCGATTCAACCTTGGAAAGATGGACGGACCAGTAAGAACCGCAGAAGGTAAAGTTTGGACAAACCCTGACACGGGTGAACAATTTATTGCGGTTGAAACCTCAAATCCAACGGGTGTCATCAAAGTTGGTTCTGACAGAGACATTACGTATCGTGTTGTGAAGAGGGACAAAGATGGCGGTCTTGTCAAATCAGACATCGACCATAGAGAAGTCAAGGAAATATACGACAAAAGTTACCATGAGCATTCCAGAGCCAAGGAATTGGGATACGATGAATCACCTAAGAAATTTACAGAATTACAGGACCAATCCGCGACGGACGCAAGGGCTGCAGAAGCCTACGGCTCATCTCAAAGAGAAGGAAAAAGCATCATCGATGGAGATGGCTCATTCGGAGGCATCCAAGGTTCAGAGACTTTAGGTAAAACCGTTGAATATAAATCAAATATTTGGTACGGTAAAGGAGGAGAAGGAGATATTTTCGAAGGCATTCGAAATTCAGCAAAACAGCAGGATACTCAATTCAAAAATCTTGAGACTCAACTAAGAGAATTAAACCCTGACCATCATTTGCTGAAGGAACGAGTTGTTGACCCAAGTTTAGTCGATAAAATGGGTACTCGCAATGTCGATAAAATCCTCCAAGAAATGGATAAAATGAAAGTTGACCCGCGAACGAGCAAATCTCCAGTCGAAATAGAAAAGATGATTCAAGATGAAGGATTTGGAAGCCTTGAAGAATTTAATAATCATGTATCAACACGAACAGCGACTTTTGAAATGGCTGTGAAACACCTAAAGGAGGCAAAGAAATGACAGAAGAATGGACGCTCTTTGAACTACCAAGCCCAATTGCAACTTCAGAATCTGTGGTTGCAATCATACCAGTGCGTAAGTCTAACATCACTGAAATCTTTAATGGCGGTACGGTTCATTTTGAATATCTCGCTGATGAAATTTCATACTTTTTGACTCATACTGACTCGGTTGGGAACATGGAAAATGCCTACACCGAGGTCGCTATTGAGTGTCTAAAAATTTCATTGAAACAAGCCATATCCAACATGGATGTGCAACGTGGTTTTCAACTATTGAGAAAAGCCTCAACGTTGAAGCAGGATGAATATGTTGACCAAATGACACAATTCCTTGTAGCCATCGACAATGAAGATGTTGATGCACTCGTGGAGACAGAAGTTCTCCCAGCAGTGTTGATTGCCGCAGCACATACTTTTCACGAAGGCCAACCATCGAAAGCTCTTCGAATCCTCGAACCCTATTTGGAGCAAATCAGTGAACATTATGAGTTGTCCGATGTACTCCTGAAATCATTTGGTTCCCAAAAAGAAACGCCACTTGACACGACAGAACGCCTTGATACTCTCCGTCAAGTATTCCAATGAATTTCTCGAAGTAGGGAATATGACTCAATATTTTGGTGGCAATCCTTTGATTACATCATCACCTATCCGAATCACATTCCCAACAAAATCATCAATCGATTCCTTCGATACAGCATTGTTCGCAACAACAGCCCGTAGCACAATGAAGCCACGAACTGTTGCCCTGGTGACAATGAATTGACCTTCATTTTTGAGTCGTTCGCGTATTTCAGCATTGAGTGAATCAAGGTCAACATCAGTTCCTGAAGGATGATACCGAAAACAAACGTTGCTCCACAATCGAGGAGCCATCATTTCCAACTGCTCGTTTTCAATGACTTTTTGTTCAAGATAATTCGCAATATCAAGATATTGTTCAACCATTCTGGCCCAACCCGCATCACCAATTTCACGCCATGCGAGCCACAATTTGAGAACATCATTTCGACGTGCACACTGCAATGAATAGTGACCGAGATCAAATTCATTATCCTCCTCATAGTAAAGGTAATCTGCGTCGGTCGTGTGTGAACAAACCTTCCTTAGAAGTGGCACATCGTTGACAAGAAACATGCTACTCATGAGTGGAAGTCCCATCATTTTGTGAGCATCCCAACACACACTATCAGACTGCTCGATACCATCGAGCAATTTTCGAGTTGAACTTGAAAATAAAGCCATGCCACCCCAAGCAGCATCGACATGGCACCAAATGTTATGTGATTTTGCAACACGAACAATGTCGCGTATAGGGTCGAAGGAACCAAGAACTGTTGTTCCTGCGGTTGCAATGACACATAAGGGAACAAATCCTTCTCGTTTTGTAAAGAGTATTTCATCTTCCAAGTGATTGACATCCATCGAGCCATCTTCAAGACATCGAATTTTCATGACATTTTGACGCCCAATACCTGTAACATTTGCAGCCATCATGACTGAAAAATGTGCTTCTTCGGAAACAAAAATGACATGCTTTGAACCATCAAATCCATTGAGTCCAGAATCTTGTCTCAAATGTTGCCTTGCACACAGCAATCCCATGAGATTTCCACTTGAGCCACCACTGGTGAAACTACCAAATCCATGAGCATAGCCTATGAGTTCGCATGCCCGACGAAGAATTTCAATTTCGATCAACGATGCGAAAGGAGAAAGTTCCCTCGTGTACATGGAATTGTTGGTAACGGTTGCGACCATATCCCCAGCTACTCCAGTCAAAGACATTCCACCCCACAATGGATTCATAAATCCTGGTGCATGCGTTCGAATACTGTGTTCAAAAAATGTTGCGAGGTCAGAAAGAGCATTTTTTAGGCCCATGCCCTCCAACGGTAATTTCAGGTCTGAAATTTTCTGAAGTGACGATGGCGGAATTGTTGATGAGATTGGTACATCGTCGAATTGACTATCAACATACTCAGAAATTTGTTCAAAGACAGCCTGAAGGAACTCATCAGGTGTCATGGTCTTCACCCTTTGGCCGTCAACGATACTCAATGAACCTTTGGTGAATGTAGAAAAGGAATTTTTGACTCGGGGTTCATTTGTCCAAATTACCCAAATTGAATAAGACTTAGTAAAGTTGAATAATAAGGTTGGTCATCCCATACCATGTTTGGAGTACAGGGCCGGGAATGGCTTGAACGATTTTACCAACAATTGGCACTGGAATTACGCAGAAAAGGATGGTCTCAAATTGCCATCGCAGATTTTACAGGTTCAACTCAAAGTACAATTTCGAGACTGATGTCTAAATCTGCGATCCCGCTTGAATCCACGGTAGATGAAGATGCGATCGACAGTTGGGCAAATGAATTGGCAGAGGCTTTGGAAAATGTCGATGACCCAATGAGAGTTCTTCGACAGCGAATGATTTTCGAAATACAATTTGGTGACCAACAAACATTTCGATTTGATAAATCACTGGTAGGAAAAAACATACAAGCTGGTCAGGAAGAGCAAGCCTTACTTCGAAGATTGACGTGGGCTGTATCAAAATTCGATGCTGAAAGATTGCTGGAGTATATGCCAACTGTTGGGATGAACCTCGCAGCATGCACGCCCCTTGCATCAGAAATAGAACACATTGCGGCCTTTCCTGGTCGCATAACTTTGCTCGAAGGTGAACTTGTGCACGCCAACGCCCCTCTATTTGGCGGTTCGAAACACCTTGCATCAGTCTTACAACAAGCAAGGAAATATGATTCAAATGCCCTTGCAATTACAAATATCAAACCGCCCATGCTCGAGCGCGTTGTTGATACCACAGAAGTTGAATTCGTCTGCGATGAACTCCATTTGAACTTAGCAATGGCACCTCGAGGTCTTTTGGAAACCACCTCAGCATCACGCATAGATGTATTGTTGGACGTTGGAGATTTTGGCTGGGAACCTTCGCTATTCATTTTGGGTAGCAACCCTCTTGAAGTTGTTGAACGTTGTCACCAAATCATTGATGAATTTGACACGGAGTGAGGTTATGAAACAACTCTTCGCTGTCGTTACGATTGTTTGCGTCGCCCAACTTAGTGGATGCATCGGAGCATTGAAAGGACCAACAGAAGATTGTACCTTTGTCGAAGGTGCCAAAGATTCTGATACCTTGTACATTCTAAGTTATGATATTCTTGCGTTTGATGATGAAATGATTGAATCATTTGAGCAAACATACGGTTACACTGTTGAGTTCATACTCGCTGATGATGCTGGTGGAATTCTGAATCAATTGATGTTAACCAAGGGTAAACCACAAGCGGATTTGGCCATTGGACTTGACAACACCTACATGCAAACTGCGATTGATTTTTGTTTACTCAAACCCCACAATATGGAAATCGAAAACCTCCAAGGTCATTTAAGCACAACATTCGATTCGATTGGTGTTCCATTTGATTATGGGTATGTGTGTTTGAATCTTGACTCAACACAACTCAATGAAAATCTTACTGAACCTACGACAATCGATGACTTGACTCAAATCGAATGGCGTGGCAAGGTGTCCATTCCTTCACCACTTACCTCATCACCTGGAAGAGCATTTTTCTTCTCTACGCTCATGAATTTTGACTATGATGTCGAAAGAACCCTTGAATGGTGGACCTCGATGAAACAAAATGACCTCATCATCACGACCGGCTGGACTGAATCCTATGAAATCCATTACAGTGGAGGATACGGAGTATGGACTGAGGGACATATAGGAGATGCAGCCATTACAGTTTCGTATTGCCATTCGCCGGGTGTCGAAGCCTATTTTTCAGAAAATTCAACGGCTTCAACCGCTATTTTGTATCAACATACTCATTTCAAACAGATTGAATATGCCACGATTCTCAATGGTCAAGTAAATTCTGATGCTGCGAAAAAATTCATTCAATTTCTCTTGACCAATGAAATCAACCAAAAAATGCCTACCTCGAATTACATGTATTCTGTCCTCAATCATACAGATCTACCCGCTGAATCCGGATACAAATGGAACAGCCCTACACCTCAAACTGAACTTTCTTTTGACCAACAAAAATGCGAACTCACCATTGATGAACTTCTGATGAAGTGGAGTGAAGTAATGTTGAGTTGAATTCGATGGCAACCGTGCAACATTCAAAGGCACTCATCGCAGGACCTTACGTTTTGCTTTCTGCGGTCCTTTTTTTCACAAGCCTTCCAATTCTTCTTGCCTTGTCCCAACTTATTTTGATTTCCGATTTGACATTCATTGAATTCATGCACTTTTTGTTAGGTCATTCACTTTTAATGGACTCATTGCGATTCACAATTCTTCAAGCATTTGTATCGGCAACGATTGCGATGTGTCTTGGTATACCTGTAGCATGGTTGTTGAGTCGATATTCTTGGAGGTACAAGAGTTTCTTGAAAAGTGTGTTTACACTACCATTCATTACACCATCCATCGTGGCAGCTGCAGGTTTTCTCGCATTGTCCTCTGACCAAGGCATCTTACAATCGATTGGAATACAATTGAACTCCCCCGAACATTGGATTGCAAGATTCGGTTCATCCATCGGAATCGAGGATTTTGGAATGATTTTTCTTCTGATTCTTTCTCATGCATGGTTCAACATTTCATTGTTCATTCGTTATTTAGAACCGCGGATTACCACATTACATCCTGACTGGGAGATGCAATTTCTACTTTTGCCCAAGGGAGGGCAACGATATTATCGATTCAGATATTTTTGGTTGCCTTTTCTCGGTGGTTCAGTTCTCACAGCATGGTTGTTTTCATTTTTTTTCGCATTTACCTCATTTGCGATGATTCGTTGGCTAACACCATCAAGGTACTCGTTGGAATCATTGACAGGTAGCTTTGGACAATTTGCAGGAATTGAGGGATACAGGCTTGATGCGACACGAATCGTTCTCGCTTCAACGCTTTTGCAATTTTTTGTGTTGTCTTTCATTTTTCTCATGTTTCATTTTCAACGCAGAAAAATGAACCATGCGTACAAGTCTATCATCGAGAAGGAACATTTCAAACAACAAACACCACCACCTAAAATTGCAAAGGCATTGATATGTGCTTTTGCATGTTTAGTGTTGCTCCCTTATGTTTCAATTCTCACATCTTCTTTCCAAATTCGTTCAAGTACAACTACGCGAGGGTTTGATTGGTCACTTGATGCGTGGGAAACGGCTATTTTCGGGGATTTTGACAGTATTTCCGTGACAACAGCATTATCCAATTCACTACTATATGCAACCGTGACAATATGTGTTATTCTTCCGTTGACCATATTGGTGAGTCTTGCGCTCCTTGAAATTGAAAAAAGAGGACATCAGAAAACAGCAAATTTTTTCGAATTCATGTGTATCGTCCCCGTTTTCATATCTGCAGTCACTTTGGGAATTGGCATATCGATTGGATTGATTTCTTTTGCTCCTTTTTTGATTCAATGGAGATTGTTACCTGCCATCCCACATATTTTCCTGACCTTTCCATTCGCCTTACGAATTGTACATCCAGCCATGCAAAGAATTGATCATCGATTTTTTGAACAAGCAAAACTCTTGCGTTGCTCATTTCTAAAAACCTATTGGTTGGGATTTGGCATTCATCTAAAGAGTGTGTTTATCGTTGTCATTTCATTGTCGTTTGCATTTTCGATGGGGGAATTTGGGGCATCATTTCTTGTGGTTCGGTTTGAATCTTGGACCTCACTTTCTTTGCTCGTAGATACCCTATTATCTCGGCCAAAATTTGACCCAATCGCCTATCCACTATCTATGGTTGTGGCCACAATTCTCATGGTCTTCACATTCATTTGCTTACTCATCATCGATAATGTTCAAGGAAAAGGTGGTGAAATTCAATGATTGATACAATACTCAACATTCAAGATATAAGCATGATTATCGACGAAACAATCATTTTGAGTAACTGTAATTTGAAACTGAAGAAAGGGGAAATTCTTGGACTCATTGGGCCGTCAGGTTGTGGAAAGACAACACTACTCAAAATTGCATGTGGCTTAATTCAACCTACTGAAGGTGAGATTGTTCTTGAGGGTGAAATTCAACGGTGGACCAAAAACCCTTTTCCGAACGTGACATATTTATTCCAAAGTCCTGTTCTCTTCCCGCATCTAAATGTCATAGAGAATGTGATGCTCGGAGTTGATAAAAATTTAACCAAGAAACTCCAATTCGACACTGCAATGAATTCTCTCGAATTTACAAACATTGGAGATCTCGCTGAACGAAATGTAAACAACTTGTCAGGTGGTGAAGCACAAAGGGTAGCGTTTGCAAGGGCCCACGCTCAAAAAAATGACCTCATGTTACTTGATGAACCGTTTGCGTCAGTTGACCAAGAGCAAAAAATGAATTTGGCATTAGAATTTAAGCAGTGGATTAAATCTTTGAAAAAATCAGCCATTTTTGTCACTCATGATGAACATGAAGTCTATGCAGTATCCGACCGAATTCTAAGATGGAATGAAATTCAAAAATCTCAATGAGGAGTGCTAAATAGTAGCAAAGACGAGTAGGGATGGGTGGAAGGATGGTAGGTACGCCTCTCGACATGATTCCTTATATTCGAGGTATTCAAGTCGTTCTTACTGGATACAGTGGCTACACGAAAGGAAAACGAAGAGATGCGGATAAGTTGATTCGCGATGAACTTGTCCGTGCTTCGAACCGAGCAAGAAGTCATATCCAAAATATCCACGACCAAAGTTTCAGAGATGAACAACTTGAGGTGACAACCGCTTGCCGCTCATGTATGCAAGAAATTGATGCATTCATTGAGGATGTGGATAAAGCCGTGACTGGCATGGACCACGCCTTTCTTTCTGGTCAACGTTCTGCAAGCAATAGCGACCTCAAAAAACTCATCAAACATGATCACGATACAATCGATATGATTACCAAGGCAGTTAATATTTCGAACAGCGCAGAAAAAACTTTGCAAGAAAGTGATTATGACATGACCAAGCAACTTGCCTTGCAATGTCAGCAAATGATTTCGAGTTGTCGTGGCTATTTTGGTGAACGAGTAACTGTCCTCAATGGATTAAGAACAAAGAAGAAGAAGTGATATTATGGCGAAACAATTTGCATGGAGAGATAACCCGACTATTATTGCACGATTAATCGATGGAAGAACGATTCAAACCTGGCGAGCCCAAGAAGTTGTTCTGAAACCAAATGAAGCGTGTGCATTCATCGTCGATGGAAGAATTGGCGATATTGTAAGCGAAGATATCGTCCGAAATATTGGTGGAGGAATCGGCAGGTACATCGGTGATATGCTTGGAGCAACAGCGACTGACCGCAGAATGCTTTTTGCAATGACAGGTCCATTTGATTTGAGCATTCCATTTGTAACTACGCTCTCTGATGGTCAATCCGCACAAGGCATTGCTCAACTCCGCGTCCAATTCCGCAAAGATGACATCCCCAAATTACTGAATGTTTTTGCAAATCATGAACCAACACTTGATCGAATGAAACTCGCTGCGATTCTATCAAAGGAAGTGAGTCATCGACTCGTCAACCCACTCCTTCAAACTGTATCATCGGTTGAGGAACTACGTGGTTACAAACTCCAAGAGACTTTTGAAATTCGGTCAGAAATGGAATTGCGGCCGTATTTGGCGACCCTTGGCCTTACTTTACTCAAGGCCATGCTGATTACCAATCCAACAGACATGGAAAGAGTGAATTCACTACGAGCGAACCTAAAATATGCGACAGAGACAGATGAAGCAAATACTGAAGCCGAGATTCGAAAAATTGAGTTAAGCGAAGCCGCTACCTTGCGAAGAATCGAATTTGAGGTCAATATCGCAAAAGCAAAAGAAGCGGGTGAAGTTGCTATTGAACTTGAACGAGAACTCAAAGATTTACGTGCTGAAGAAGCTCGCTGGGAAGCAGAACTCAAGCGAGATACCGCACAAGCTGAACTCGAAATGAAAAAATCATCTCACAAAACTGAACAAGCGATGGCTTTGTTTGAGCAAGTTCAACAAAAAAAGCAAGAACGAATGGCTCAACAAATGGATTTTCAAAACCAAAGGATGGATTCTCAAAATGATTTACAGCGTCAAATGATGGAAATGGCAGCACAAAATGGTGCCCTCACCCCAGAAGTGATGCAAGAATTCTTGAAACAACAAACCGCTCAAAAAGTAGCAGATACCATTCCTCAAGCACAACAAGTTGCACAGGAGTCCTCGGTAACCCCTGCTGCACCTGTTTGTCAATCATGCCAAAACACAATTCAACAAGATTGGAAATCTTGTCCATTTTGCGGTACTTCCCTTTCTTGAGAAGGGAACGACATGAAAGCCGATGTTGAACTTGAGCCTCACAAGTATAGTTCAATTGGATTTCATTTGATAACATCAGCGACAAGAGTACAGCTTTTCTGTGCCTACCTCGCATGCATTGGCGTCCTCATTGGCCTACCGTATTTACTCATTAACAATTACATTCCACGAATGTGGGAATCGGATTTGAATGTCGAAATAGCCTTGGATTCTTCAATTCCATTCATCCCATATTCTTTGATAGCATACTTTTCTCTTTACCTGTATTATCCGATTTTTGCGTATATTCTTACAAAAGATGACCAGAGGCCACAAGGACTTGAAATCATCAAATATTTTCTCATGATGACTTGGTTCTCATTTTTCTTTTTCATTGCGTTGCCTACTGAAATTCAACTTCGCCATCAACTACATGCAAATCAATTTGAGCAATTCTATCAAATCATGCATTTCGTTGACAACCCATACAATGCTTGGCCATCACTTCATGTATCCCATAGTTTATTCATCATTCTTGCAAGTGTACATTTGAAATCAGCTACGAGAGAAATTTCACAGCAAACAAAAATAATGCTTATCGCAGTATGGTTATGCTTAGTCATTTCAACTTTAACGACAAAACAACACTATGTGTTTGATGCTGTAAGTGGTGCCCTTGTAGGTTGGGGTGCTTGGAAATTGTATCAACGGAACTCCAAAATAGCTTAGCTAAAAATGGAGTTTACTATTTCCGGGCTTGTCAAATAAATGGTAAGGCCAATTCCAGCCATCATCATCATCCATGAACCAACCATTTTGATGGTCGCTGTTGCTCGACGCAAGAAATTGATCATCACTTGTCTTCCCATTCCGACAAGCCCCGTAACTGCAATCATCAAGATGAGCAAGCCTACCATAAGCCCTCCAATACCAAATCCAATAGCCGTCGAGCCAAGGGTTGACAAAAACACGACAAAGGGTAAAACCGCTGCTGCAGTGCAATCGATGGAGGCTGCAGCGTACCCAATACCGTACAAATACATGTTTCGGCGTGGCGTAAATGTTTCATCAGATTCTGTCGTACTGTATTTGTCAACAAAATTTTGTACAAATCCCATGATATGCGTCGTGACACCAAGAAGCATCATCCCACCAAGAATAATCAGTAATATCGCAACGAAGAGTGCAATATAATGAATAATTCCAGACTGAGCGAATGCTTGCCCCATCAGAATGGCAACGATGCCGATAAGTGCAAAAAAGGTCCACATACCAAATCCAGATAAAGAACCAATGACAAAGGAATTTGGCATTTTGTTCTTCAATTTACCTAACTCAATAAGTTCGTCTTCTCTGGCACCAAGTGAGAGATAATACGAAATAAATCCAGGCAGAACTGGGAATGCACACGGTGAAAAATAGACCAAAATGGACAAAATCATGCCAAGAGCAAAAACTGCACCATACGATGTTGATGGTTCCTCCCATGCGATACGTTCTGAAGCAGTTGCTTCAACACCTTGGGTCAATGTTTTCTCAAGCATTCCATCAAAGTGTGCCCATTTGTCTTTTGGTGTTCCCGTTGGCTGTTGTGCAATGATGTACCCTTCTTCATCGATAATGAGAACGACGGGAATTTGACCTGTTCCAGCGGTGGTAAACAACCGCACGGGGTCTGTTGTGGAACTGTCCTCGAGAATTGCAGCATTTGCGGAACCTAATCCAGTTGGATACAAAGGTACGGTATATTCTCCCGAAGATTCTCCAAGATAGTCAAGTGTTTCACCATACCAAGCACCATAGGCAAAAATCTTCAATTCTCGACCGGAAGAATTTGCAAGTTCATGCCATGACTCCATGTTTTCTTCAAGGTGAGCCTGAACTGAATGACAATTACTACAATCATGAGCCATCATATCAAAAATAATGACACTACCTCGATGGTCATCGAGTTGAATCCATCCTGTTTCATTGGTTACATTTTGTTCAATATCTCGATTTAATGATTTAAACACAATATTCGGTATTGGGGCAGGCTCGGCATCCGATTGAAATAACTCATCCATGCTATCGAACATGCTAAGAGCTGCAAATGAAATTGAAACAAACAATACAACAGCAATGCCAAAGGCTTGCCAAGTTTCTTTTTGTTTGAAGACACCGAAATCGACTTGTTCAAGCATCCCCATGCTTGTGGGGTAGGCTACGATGTTCATGAATGTCTTGTCTATTTCGAGTGGGCTCGGCCGGAATTGAACCGGCGATCTTCGCCATGTGAAGGCGACGTCATAACCCCTAGACCACGAGCCCGATGGTTCCCGGGTTCATCACTAAAATTTAATCATGATGAATTGGTATTCTTCAAGAATGTAGGATATATTAATTCAAGTGAATAACTGAAACTTCCAATCGTTCATGTGTGGGATGAACTTCGATAACTTGAACTGGAACTGTAAAAATTTCAGCCAATTCCTCGGCAAGGGCAACCGGAATCTCAATTCGCTGTTCACTTGCATCATAGCGAATCCAACCATCAGTAAGACCACACATCTGTTTGATTTCTTCAACATCGTCATGTGCATCTTCAAGCGATGCAGGAATGGCGCCGAAAATGATGGTGTCATCCTCAGTGAGTGATTCGTAAGGTCGTAGCGTCATTTCTGCTCGGCGTTTGAATCGATTTCGAAGTTGTCCAGCATCTTTGTATTGTGCTGTGCAAAATTTCACATGGTACGGCTTGGATTTCCCCGCCTCCTTGAGGCGAATGGCCAGTTCGGCTGAACCTTCTGCTGCCGCTGACATCGAGGATGACAAATTGAAGCCTCGGACATCCATATTGTCTTGATTGCCAACAGTAATTTCAAGTTCGTTAAGGTTGAGAAATGAAATTGGTGTTTCTTCCAATTCATCGATGAGTCGGAATAATGACTCCTCCTTGTCTGGTTCACATGGTAGTTCAACCCCTACAACAATGCCATTTTCGTGACATGCATTCATCGTCTGCAAATATTTTGTGGGCCTTCCATCGAGCAAATGAAATCGAATTTCATCCAGTCCTGCATCTGCAAATCGTTTTGCCAAGGTAGTGTCAAATGGAATCGAAGTGTACATATGAACATGATGATGTTCTCCAAGATGTTGTTTCAATTGCGATACGGCTTCGATTGATTTCTCAGCATCGAGCAAAGGGTCTCCTCCAGTAATACCAGTACCCGTTGCGTTCATCGCTCTTGCCTCCTCAATCACTTCGCTCCAATCTTTACATCTCCTTTCGTTTGCAAACATGTCAGGAGATTCTCGACGATTTTCAGAAAGAGGGCAATAATCACACCCCCAATGGCATTTACCGGTAACAAAAAGTACCATTTTTTTACCTTCTTGGCATTGAATACAACCTTCAGCCTCACCTTCTTCGGCTGGAAGGACCTCTGCCATAGGTAAGTGAAGCACCATCTTATTCAACTCCCACAATTGCCTGAGTTAAAAGCCAACGATGGAATCGCCTATCTTTTGTTAATTCAGGATGGAACGTGAGGGCAACGATGTTGTTTTGTTGTACGCCAACAACTTCATCCTCGAGCATTGCGATCGAACGACAAGGTTCAGAAATCTCACCAAATCGAGGTGCTCGAATAAACACACCTGGGAAGCCTTCGTCGAGAGTTGGTGCAGCCTGTTGCTCCATTATCAAAGGGGTGTGTGAACCGATTTTTAGAGGCCGAAATGAGCCTTCAAATTCAAAGGCATCGACATCAAGTTTCACATCAACAACTGCCTCAAAAGATTCCCGCTGCCGTCCCCATGTGTTTCGAGTCAATTCTACATCAATACATCGAGTGTAGGGCTCAGGAGGAGAAGCGAGCAAAATTGCACCTGCACATGTTCCCAACACTGGTACATGGGGATGCTCATGGATGTAGGTAAAGATTTCATCGAGGAGAGCATAATGTCGACTTGCGATTCGCATAGTTGTCGATTCTCCCCCAGGCAAAATGAGTGCATCGATTCCATCCCTCAGGTCATGAGGTGTCCTCAATGGAACAATCTCAACACTTAACTCAAGTTGTTGAGCAGCATTCACCACAGCTTCCGCATGCTCATGACGAGCACCTTGCAGCATGGCAATACCTACCCTGAGCATGCTCATGCGTATTGTTGCCCCTCTATGACTTCGACGCATTTGTCAACCAGAGAGAAGATTACTTCACCTAATTCAAAAACTGAATAGTGTTGGCTTAGCCATGGAAGAATTATCATCTTGCTTTCTCGTTCCAGGACCGGTCCGCATGGGCCCCGAATGTCTTGAAGCCATGTCGACACCAGTCATCACAGCACGTGGTGGAGAATTTCGAGAGGTGATGGCAGGACTCAATTCTGGCTTACGATATGCATTCAATCTCACACCAAGTGACGCTGTGCCAAAGCAAAACTCGTTTTCGGGTGAAGACGGTTACAAAGTGGTTGTTGTCAGCGGAAGTGGAACAGCGGCAATGGAAATGGTCGTTGCCAACCGTTTCCGACCAAATGATAGAGTTCTTGTTCCAACCAATGGCAAATTTGGAGAACGTGTTGCAGAGATGTGCGAACGGTTTTGTCATGTCAAGCATCTTCGATACGACTGGGGTCGTTCATTTGATTTGTATGAAATCGAGAACCTTCTCGAGCGTTCTGAGTATGAAGCAGTTCTTATTTGTCACAATGAGACCAGTGCGGGGATAACCCAAGATGCCGAAGCAATAGCAGAAATTTGTAAGCGTCACGATACTGCTTTCATTCTTGATGGAATTACATCTGTCGGAGGCATGCCCGTCCACCCATCAAAGTGGAATGCAGAAGCATTGGTTGTTGGTGCCCAAAAGTGTACCGCAGGTCCATCTGGGATTGCTGCCATCGCAATTCATCAAAGGTTCATTGACAGAGTTCATGCCATCGCAGAACAAGGTGATGTGAATCCCCGCTATTACTTCGATTTACCCGCCGCGCTCAAAAATGCAAGTGATGACCAAACCCCTTGGACACCTGCCATCAATTTGGCAATGGGGTGGTCTGCTGCTCTTGAGAATTTGAAGAAAGAAACAAATGAAGGTCGATGGAACAGGTGCAGGCATCTTGCACAAGGCGTTCGACGACTCTTCACCGATGCGGGATTTACCCTTCTCGCAGATGATGCCCAAAGAAGCAATACCGTTACTGCCATCTTGTATCCTGAAGGCATAGATGACGCATGGAGAACACGCTTGAAGTCAACCTACAACACCCAAGTCATTGGAGGACAAGATCATTTGAAAGGGAAAATGTTTCGAGTTGGCTCAATGGGAGAAACACCCGTGAGTGAGATGATTGAAGGGTGTAAGAGAATGCTTCAGTGCTTTCGCGATATGGGACAGGATATTCCCGAGATAAAGGTGGAATCATACTTTGAATAATAAAAAAAATTGTGTTGTGTTGGGTCGATTTCAACCATTCCATAAAGGCCATGAAACTCTTGTCCTTTCAGCACAAGCCCATGCACAAAACCATAACCTCAACTTGACCATTGCAATAGGGTCATCACAACATGGTTACGAGCCAATGAATCCTTGGACGATTGAAGAGCGCGTTGAGATGGTAACGCAATGGGTCACATCATTGGATATTTCAGCAACAATTGTCACGATTGAAGATATTAATGATGCACCTCGATGGGTTGAACATGCAGAAAAATCACATGGGACTGGCGTACTGTATACTTCAGATGTGGCGACAGCGGAACTGTACACGTCTGCAGGATGGGATGTTGAACTCATCGAACTCATCGAACGTGATTCGTTTGAAGGATGGAGAGTTCGACAAACTATGCGTATGTTATCGACCGTAGACGATGAAGAAGCCGTCGAAATGGTGCTCAACGAAGTGTTACCCGCATGTATTGTAACTTGGATGGTGACCAACGATGCCCTTTATCGATTGTCTACCTTCGAGACAGGTGTTCATGCTGGTTAATCTTCAGAAGCAACCACGACTCTTGCTGCGACCATGACCTTGTCTTTGTACATGAAGCCTGCTTCAAGTAAGTCGACTACTGTTCCCGAAGGAAACTGTTCGTTTGCTGGTATTGTCATCACTGCGTCCATGGTACTTGGGTCGAAGGGTTTGGATTTCGCATCGATTTCTACTACCCCCTCCGCCGATAACTCATGCCACAATTTGTTTCGGAGCAGTCGCAATCCTTGTGCTACTGGACTCTGGTCATCGTCATCAATGCTCTGAAGAGCTCTATCCACATCCGACAATACACTCACCATTCGTCGAGCAAGTGGCATTGTACCATATCGGAGAATGTCTGATTTCTCTGCCAAACTTCGCTTGCGAATATTTTGGATTTCTGCATCTCTGTAAGCAATTTCCTTTTCTGCAGATTCTGCTCGTTCCAATGCTTCTTGTAACGGGTCAACAATCGGCTCCTCTTGAATTTCAGGCCCTTCCGAATCTTCGTTTGAATTTACAATCTCTTCCGAAGAATCGTTGACTTGTTCTTCGCTCATAGTTCCGGCTCCGACTGGGGGAATTTGAACCTCACGCCTCATCGAATAAGTATGATTGAAGATTCCACTTCCCAAATCCCCATTTTGATGATTCGAGATGGTCCCTCCCAACAACGAGGCCAAAACCATCCGAGTGCAGAGCATCAAGCAGGGCTACAAAGGATTCTGCTGCACGTGTGTGTGCTTCAAAGGTTGGTATGATTTTTGGGTCTTGGGATTCGTCAATGGATTCACCCAATTTCTCACGTCGCCCCATCCAGTCAAGAACAACCTGTTCAGAGAATTCAGCGGCTGATATTCCGCTCACGCGTTCAATGGCTTCCAACCATGTCGATTCGCTGTAAAAATCATCGACATGCTCAAGTTCTCGATGGATTGCTACACCGAGATAAATAAAACAACGTCCTTCCCAAACTTCCCACGACCCAGGACTTGCCCATTGCATCAACAACAACAAACCATCAGTACCATCCTCCAATATTTTGAATGCATCTCGCAGAGAGGTTGATGAATCAATCGTTTTCGAATCCATCCAATCTAAAATTTCTGCCTCGATATCGATGTCAAATTTTCTTTGTAAAAATGGCAAACCTGGTATTCGTCGTTGACGATATGTCGTGTTTTCAAATCCTTGAAACACATCAATCCATTGTTCATCGAGCACCGAATTCAAACTCGTCTCATCGACGAGCATGGCGACCAAGTCAATGCCCATGAAAGAGCCTCTTTGCCATATCGTTTGAGGCCTCCGATGAGATTTAACCAAATAGGCAAGAAGCCTATGATTAGAGAATAGGCTTCAAGAAGGCATGAACGACCGCAGTATTGGGGCTGGAGATGGCTACAATCAAAGAGCAAATCGAAATGATTCGCGCTGAGATTGATAAAACTCAAAAAAATAAGGCCACAAATGCACATATTGGCAAATTAAAAGCAAAAATTGCCCAGCTAAAACTCAAGGAAGAAAAAGCACACGCCCACGCTTCAGCAAGCGGTGGAGGCAAGGGATTCGAAGTAAGAAAAACAGGTGATGCTACCGTTGCCCTTGTAGGTTTCCCATCTGTTGGTAAATCCACATTGATTACAAAAATCACAGATGCTGAGTCAGAAACAGCCGGATATGCCTTCACAACCCTCACTTGTATTCCTGGGGTCATGGAACATCGAGGAGCAAGGATTCAGATTCTCGACCTTCCGGGATTAATCAAAGGTGCAGCAGAAGGAAAAGGAAGAGGCAAAGAAATTCTCAATGTCATTCGTAGTGCAGATATGGTCCTCTACATCGTCGACCCATTTCAAGAAGGACATTTCGACGTCCTTCATAGAGAGCTTCACAATTCTGGTTTGAGACTCAACGAAGCAAAACCTCCGATTTTCATCACACGAACCGATCGAGGTGGTATTGATGTTCGAAGTACGGTGGAACAGACTCATCTTACCGACGAAGAAATGGGCGATATCATCAGAACTTTTGGTTACACGAGCGCCATTGTTACACTGAGGCATGATGCCACTCCTGAACAAATCGTCGATACATTAGCTTCGAATCGGGTGTATGAAAAAGCGGTGATTGCCGTCAACAAAATCGATATTGCAACCGAACAAGAACTGGTCAAAATTGAGAAATCTTTGCCTCAACATTGGCCAATCATGAGAATATCAGCATTCAAGGAAATTGGACTTGATGAACTCAAAGATTTCATTTACGACAACCTCGGATTCATGCGAGTCTACCTCAAACCACAGGGCCAAGAAGCAGATTTAGACGAACCTCTCATCGTCAAAGATGATTCGACTGTGGAGAATATTTGCAATAAATTGCATCGGGATTTTGTTCGAAAATTCAGATTTGCAAGAGTGAAAGGTCCAAGTGCGAAATTTGATTGGCAAAGGGTCGGCCTCGACCACCTGCTCAAAGATGGTGATTTGCTCACCATCGTTGTCAAGAGGTAAAGATTCATTCCTCTCAAACAGTACATTCATGAGTGGGCTTTGAAAGTCCCAAGTAGGTGAGAGAATGCCGGGTGACAAGACATGGATGGCCGACCGCTACAATGAGCTGAAACAAAATGCATTGCTGTGGGAACCGCCAACACTCGAATCACCAAACCAGCCAAGATGCACGATTGAAGGTTCATCGACAATCATGCTCTCCGCCAACAACTACCTCAATTTAACCACGCATCCAAAAGTGATGAAGGCCATGAAGGATGCAACAGAAAAATATGGAGCTGGAAGTGGTTCTGTCCGGGCTATTGCAGGTACGATGGACTTGCATCTTGAAGCAGAAAAGAAGGTTGCTGAATTCAAAGGCGTTGAATCTTCACTCATCTATTCGGCTGGATACACTGTCAACGTAGGATTTATTCCTACACTTGTTGAAGGGCCAAAAGACGTTATTATCAGTGATGAATTGAATCATGGTTCAATCATTGACGGCGTCCGCCTCACAAAAGCATCCCGTGCGGTGTATGGGCACAACGATATGTCGGAACTTGAGGCAGTGCTCAAGGCACATGAATCAAGTGATAGAAAACTCATCATCACCGACGGTGTTTTTTCCATGGACGGTGATATTGCACCACTCGATGAGGTCACGAAACTTGCTGAAGAATACGACGCTATGGTCTATGTCGATGACTGCCATGGTGAAGGAGTGTTGGGTGAGGGCGGCGCAGGCATTGTCGACCACTTCGGCCTTCAAGGAAAGGTTGACTTTGAAACAGGTTCATTTTCCAAAGCACTTGGTGTTCAAGGAGGCATTCTTGCGGGTTCAGAATTGACAAGGACCCATGCTCTCAACCATTCTCGTTCATGGCTCTTGTCTGGCTCACAGCCTCCAGGTGTTGCAGCTGCACAAAAGGCAGCGATCGAAGTTTTGATGTCAGAGCCGGAACACCATCAAAAATTATGGGAGAATACAAAGTATTTCAGAAAGGAATTGCAAGCGATGGGATTTGATACCGGAGTTTCGACCACACCTATCATCCCTGTCATGTGTGGAGAATCCTCGACAGCAAAACAACTCTCGCAAGAATTGGCGCGTCAAGGTGTCATGGCAGGAGCGATTGTTTTTCCAATGGTGGCAAGAGACAAAGCTCGCGTTCGCACGCAGATGTCTGCAGGTTTGTCAAAGGACGATTTGAATGAAGTGCTCTCCTGTTTTGAAAACGCAGGACCGCGTATTGGATTGATTTAGAAAATCTATTCCTCTTCTGAATCAAATGCCTCAATCACTTCGATGAGTTCAGTTTCTTGTTCTGTCATTTCATCACGGAGTTCTCCAGGTGAATCTTCAACTGCTTCCAGACCTGCAAAAGGATTTTTGCCATCCTCAAACATGCATAACAATCGATGTCGAGGAGCCCACGAAAGGTGCACATACAGTGGACCTGGGAAGAGCAAAAACATCCAGATGAATGTCACAAACGACGATAGTGATATCAGACCTGTTCGGTCAATGGTAATGAGTGCTAATCCCACGAACGGCATTGGGTAAAGAATGGCTCGAGGTGGCTGGACCGGGAACCGTTTTGAAAAATATACGATGAGGGTCGATGCAAAGCCAGAAATTGAACATGCGACGACCAAGAATGCGGAATGAACAACCCACTTTTCCAACCAGGCTTCATTGTCCGTGGCTCCAAATGCATATGGTAAGATAAGGGAAAGGGAGACCAGCATCCCATAAAATGCAGAAATATTTGCAGGATGATTAAGCCATAGCGGCCACTTTGTGAACAATTGAGATAAAGATGTGCCAAGGAGAACTTGTCGTTGTTTATCCTCCAATCTTTGGAGGTTGTTCATCCAATTCTGATAAGACACTAATTGGAAGCGAAGAGGTTTAGGTTTTGAATCTAAGGGGTGAACTCAGTAGTAAATCATTCATTTTTTGAAAACATTCGTGTCATCGGTGTCTCGATTTCAATGCCTTCTTCGTCTTCCAACCAAGAGCGTTCCAAAAGTCCTGAATCGATAGATTCTCGAGCACGAGCATTGTCAATGGTATCTTTTACATTATTCGCACCATCACGCAATGCAAGTGCTTGATTGATAATCACCACAGACCTTGAAACAAACTTTTCATTCTTTTCACTGAAGTAACCTATTGGACTATAATCTCCCTCATCCTCAACAAGCAACCAACCCCCTCGAAGTTCATCTCGAATATGACGGACTCGGGTATCACCCACATCAACCCAAGTTCCATCGTGAAATTGAACGAGAACTTTTGCAACCCCACCTATTTCCTGGTCGACAAATGGATGACATATGTTGACTGCTAATGGATATGCGTTCTTTTTTTGAACATACTTTGTTGAGAGAATCCAGAAGAACGGTACAACGAGTATGAGGAGAAAACCGCTACTGAGAATGAGAAGAACAACTGGAATGACTGAGATTGTTATGAATTTTCGAATTGCATTTTTATATTCTTGAACCCCGATTGGAGTATCGAGAAAC
>JAYNJV010000013.1:0-17414 GCA_038110525.1 Candidatus Poseidoniales archaeon
GAATTGCTGAAGAGCGTGTGAACCGCCATTTCCCAAACCTCGAAGTTCTCAATTCCTACTGGGTTGGCCAAGATGGAAAGCACAAGTACTACGAGGTCATTCTTCTTGATACACACCACCCTGCTATCATCAACGATAAGCAACTTGGAGTCTTTTCTGGTGCAAATGGAAAAACATCCCACCGAGGACGTGCCTACCGTGGTATGACCTCATCAGGAAAGAAGGGTCGTGGTTTGTACAACAAGGGTAAGGGTGCAGAACAACTTCGCCCGTCCTTGAAAGCAAATCGAAACCGTGGAAAGTGAAGTTGGATTTTTCAGCACTTTTTTCTTCCCACATAGCGTGAATTTATTGATGGTCGTCATTTTGCCTTGCTCATATGGTGCAAGGTGTCGAGTCCCTTAACCGCTGGTCAGGGCTTGATGTCTATCTTCCAAACGGGCGCAAACTCGGTGTGGTTCACGACGCTGTGATCGATATTCAATCGCTCAAGTGTACCCATTTGTTCGTTAAAGACACACCTGACGACCTTGTCGAAGGTGGAATACATCTTGCGGTTCCTTGGCGATGGATACGGGCTATCAACGATGTTGTTGTTCTGCGATGGTTTCCTCCGGTGAGGATTCCAAGAGATCCCTGAGGAAGAGCCATGGCTATTGAAGCACATATTCTGGGCACATCGTCCGCGCGCCCAACCACAACACGTGCTGTGAGTGGCTCAATCGTCGTGACCGACGAAGGTAATTTTGTGGTCGATGCTGGTGAAGGTTTTCAATCACGATTTGCGCAACAACGAAAATGGCTCAAGCAATTTGATGCGGAATCGTCCATTCGCCCCTCCAAAATCAAGGCGATTTTTCTCACTCACGGTCATCTTGACCATACTTGGGGTGTTTTACCTTGGTTACAATCGATGTCACTCGATGGCCGAACCCAACCTCTTGCCATTGTTGGCCCAACAACCAGTGCTGTTGTGGAATCTTTGATTGATGGCGTGATTCCAGAGGATGTGTTGTCTGTGGACCTGTATAACCAATTCGCCTATTGGATGTCAATGGTGAATCATGAGCAACCTTTACCCTACGAATTAACATACATTCTTGGCGACCCAACCAGTCAACGTTGGGTTCAGTTGGACACAAAGGGATGTGGAACGCTTCTCGACATGTCTCTGAGTGAACATTTGGGTCTATCGACCATCGAAATCGAAGCCTTTCCAACGCTTCATTCCGTTCCTTCCTGTGCTTGGTCCATCACCCAACAGCAACGTCAAGGCGTATTCGATAGAATTCGAGCAGGGGAACTCCGACTCGACGAGCATCAAAAGTCGACCTTATCTGCTGGTCATGATATTGAACATGAGGGAACATTGTTGCTTGCTTCTACCTTCCGAGGGCCACCAAAACCAGCATTGCGCCTTGTCGTGTCAGGTGACACTGCAGAATGTGCACCCTCACTTGCAGGCATTGAATCCTGCAATGTGCTCATCCATGAAGCAACGTTTATTGACGAACAGCAGGATGTTGCAGATGCCTTTTTGCATTCTACCTCACGAGGTGCGATGAAAACGGCGAGGAGCATGAATGCCCAGACTCTGTGTTTGACCCACTACAGCAACCGTCTGAGTGAAACAGATGTCCTTATCCAAGAAGCAGAGGATGAGTGCCCCGATATTGTCGTCACCGCAGCAGATGACCACGACAGAATTTATGTCGATGATTCAGGCGAAGTCGTTCACAAATATTGGAACGGCAATGGTTGGATGAATTGAAGCAGACGGGCAAATATTTGAAAGCGAAAACGATGAAGCCAAACTCATGCGAATAGCCGTAGGGTTGCTCATCATTGTGACATTGACCCTTTCTGCTCTTTCGCCTTTGGCTTCAGCAGAAGGACGGGCGGCACCAACTTGTCAGACGTTGGACATCGCATTGATACCATCGATTATCGATGTTGATAACGGGGCATGCATCAAGATTGAACTTGGTCAGCTTGAATCAGGTTCAGTGCATGAGTTTGAATTCATCATCGTTGATGACGCACTTGACATCCTGTTCTTTGATGAGAATTCAATCCAAGTCTACGAACTAGGTCAATCGTATAGGGCAGCATATGACCAAACAACTTCAACAGAATCGGCCAATGGGTCTCTTGAGTTCCACTGGCAGGTTCCTCCGTCCATTTCGCCCAAAGAATGGTTCATCGTTCTCGATAATTTAGCCCATGATGGAGATGGTGGTCAAGGTGATCAAGGTGGGGTGACAAGTAAAATTGGCCTTGAGTGGCAGCAAAGTTCAGATTCCTATTGGACACCTTTTCATAATCTTGTGAAAGTGAACAGCGATGATTTCCATGTTCTTCTCACACCCAATGATGCAAAGTACGATGCTGGTACTGTTGTGGTTATTTCGATGTGGGGACTTGATGGCGTCGGCGACCTTTTCATCCAAACTTCTTCGATGCATTCAACGTACACTGCAGGTGAGGTCGGCATTCAATATGTGACTGGAGGGGCTGTTCAAGGTGTCTCAAATACCGCTTCGTTGACCTATGTGGTTCCTTCAGATTTGGATGGTCAAGGTCTGTATTTTGTGCTGGACAACACCGACTCACCACTTGGGGGAGGCGATGGTTCCACACTCCTTCGTTCAACGATTCGAATCGAACTCTCCCCGCCGATTCACCCAATTTTGGATGCGAGTACAACACTTGCTTCGACAGATGAGGTTGTGACAATGAGTGCGGCAAACACGCCAAACGCCCTTGGACAAATCGAATCATATTCGTGGGATTTTGACCATCTCGTCGATACCAACGGTGATGGAAATTACACCAACGATATCAACGCCGTAGGTGAAAGTAGTCAAACTTCGTGGACGACTCCAGGAACAAAAATCGTAACATTATCTGCACTTGCCGTCGATGGAAGGACTGTATCTGTGAGCCAAAATATCACCGTTGAAGACAACGAGGCACCGAACGCAATCATTGGCTCTTCAGCCGTGTGGGTCAATCCCGGATTCCGCCAGTTATGGGGTCAAAGTGAATCCTACACTTGTCTTGAAAGCACCGATAATATCGCCGTAACTCAATGTGCATGGTCACTCGACGGTGAAGATATTGAAGGCAATTTTTCAATCACGCTGAGTTGGGATTTGATTGGTTCACATATCTTGAATGTGGTTGTGTATGATGAAGCAATGAACCAAGATAACGCATCAATTTCCATCCTAGTTGTTGATACCACAATACCAAGCATTTCAAACGCGAGCCTTGATGGCCTTCCCAAAAAAGCAATCCTCGATTCAGCTGTCCGATTTCAAGTCGATGCTACCGATGCTTACGATGACCTTGGTATGTTACGAGTTCATTGGGACCTCAGCCCAAATATTGATGCCGATGGAAATGGAAATCCTAGAGATGACGCCGACTATCTCGGGTTTAATCCGCGAATCGCCTTTGATTCAAAGGGCCTCAAAGACCTCGTTGTCACGGTGTTTGACCAGTCAAATAATTCTCAATCATATGCATTTTCAGTGAATGTCGAAGTTCCTGAAACAACAACTTCAAACACAGGACAAATGATTGTCACAGGCATCATTGTTCTCATTGTCGCTGGACTTGTGATGCTTGGTGTGTTTCGAATGAGTGAGTTAAACCGTGCGAAGCAATTGTTGATGGAAGCAGGCCTACCGGAAGAGGAAGCGTTGTTACGCATCGAAATGGTTCGACAACAGCGAAAAATCACCCCATTGTCTCGGGCCGAATACATCGCAGGTCTCGATTTGGGCCAAGTCCGTACTCGTGCTGAAGTAGAGGAAGAAGAACGAAGGAAGGAAATTGAAGGCATTTATGGGTCTTCAACTCAATCTGCTGCAGCCCCCTCTCAAGAAACCATGTATCAGCCACAACAAACTACATCCATGTATCAGCAACAACAATCGATGTCAATGGGTGCTTCCGCAGCGGCTTCTGAGGCAGCCGACTTGCTTGGTGTTCAAATCAATCAACCGACCCAGTCTACTCAGACTCAACCACTTGCAGGATTTGAAGACCTCTTTGATGAAGAACCTTCGATGCCTTCAACCCAACCAGCGCCGACAGCGTCAGAATTGTTGTTTGAAGAAGACGATAATGACATTGCCCCACCCCCATCGACCAAATCCAAAGTTTCACTTCCTGATTCGTTCATTGTGACCAAGCAGCAAGCCGAACCTCAACCTGCTATCCCTGTCGAGCAACCTATTGTTCAGCCTTCATCGAGTGATTTATCGCCATCAAGTCAGCAACTCCGTACAGTCGTTCACCAATGCACGATGTGTTCAGTTCGATTTGAAATTGAGATCCCCAATCACTTGCAGCGTGTGCTCGTGGAGTGTCCATCATGTCATGAGGACCAAACGCTTTCTTGATTGGGTCGAGAATTAGCGTTTTTTTTGATACGGCAATGCAAATGTTTCTCAAAGGAAGAGGTACGTCATTCAATCATGGATGAGCGGAAGCCACGCCTTCTCGTCAAGGGTTTGACGAAGAAAAGTGACCACCGTGGCCTATCTATCTTCCTTGTCTGCCTTTTTTTGGCTGCCATCGCCCATCCAGTGAGTGCAGACTTGTCGGTCAAGCGGGATGACTTCGGTGTTCTCGATGCTTTGGCAGACACGCTTGAAAAGCGAAAAAACAGTGGTGAATCCGTTGTTGCGGTCAACGGTGCAACACAAGCACTTGCCATAGTCGATAGCAATGCTCGTACCGTACAAGGTGGGGATGCCATCGTTGATGCACAGGAATTTTTGAACGATATGGAATTACGGCAAACCACACCTTTGGTTGAACAACATCCGAGACCGTACCAATTTTTGCTCGATTCAACGACTCAACCAGATGGTCTACCCGCAAATTTGTGGCAAACCTTGTTTTCAGTTGAAAACTTTGGAATTTCAAATCTCCTTGGTTTTGGCTTGAATACTTATGTGATTTACATGAATTTTTCATCCCGAAACAATGGACCAACCTACGAAGCGTGGGATTATGGAACATTTACAGGAGAACTTCTCGTAGGTACCGATTTGGTGCTGTTTGAGAATTACATTGACGTTGATGGCGACACGGAAGATGATGTTTCGGTTGCTCTTACCTTGAATGGACTCAGCACATTTGGAGAGGGGTGGGGCGTAGAATTTTCCGATGGCATTATTCCTGTTATCGATGAATTATGGGTTAGCCCTACCTTCCAATGGGAAGTTGATGTCATCAATCCCGATGATATTCTATGGGAAAATTTAGAGCGGCTCGAAGTCTCAATGATGAAAGGCTTAGCCTTTGATATCACACTTTCCAACGCTGAATCTTACGCGATTGTCGTGGACACGACGTTTACTCAACCACCACACGAAGCGAGTGTTGGTGTTGGCTTAGAAAAAATGACGTTTAATGTCAATGGGGTATTTACAAGTATAGCACAACTTGCACCACAACTCCTCGTCGGAAATGTGAATTCCTCAGACCTCACTCTCACATCAATTTCTGCACCGTATTCAATTACCGTACGAAATCCAAACGCACCTGGCACATCAAGACAAACCGATTGTGAAGATGAAACACATTACGATGCCATCGCTGACCATGGGGCCTTGAGTCGTGACCACAAGTGTACACTCGGCATCGGGGTTGGCTACATCCATTTCGATGAGGTGCAAGACCCAACAAATGTTGACGTCCTTGAACTTGCGTATCTTGATGTAGGTTTCCATCCTGAGTATGACCGAACATTTCTACCCGAAGAAGTGGATATCACCTTAAGAAACGACAACCTTGGAAAGAATTCTTTTGATACCGTTGAGTTATACTCCGACACTGGAATCGATGTCTACCTGCATTATTATGAGGACAGGTCAGAAGTTCCTGAAGGCGAACTGCCTTATGGAAACATTACCGATTCAAGGGCGTGGATACGAGGATTGCCTTCTGGAACGATGCATGATGATGAAATTGAAGCAATTTTTACGATGATTGGTGAAGAGCCAACCAATGAGAATCTTCCTGGTGATTTACCAAGCCGTTTGTCGATGATTATTGCCATCAAAAATTTCACTGGTGACCAAATTGGAAATGTCAATGACCCCACATTGCCAGTGAATCCCGCCCAACCCCCAAACACGCTCATCGTGATTGCGGGTACGGAACAAATCGATCGATTGCTCTACCATTCAACATTCAAACGAGCGGGGTACGACAGCGATTCTTCATCGATTGAACTCGATGTCGAACAACTTCCTCGTGTCATCGTGATTCAAGGTAGTTTCACGATTCCTTCGACGGGACTAAGTCGAGTGAATTTCAACAATCCGAATCTCAACACCATAGCACAGTTGTTCGATAATGCCTTACTCACCTTGGTTGAAATTGTGCTTGATATTGGCAGCATTCTCAATGGTCTTCCAAACGGTATTGTTGGCACAGCAGGTTCGTCTGGCGGTGAAGTGGATATTTCATGTTGGACCCAAGTGAAACAAAGTTTGCCGACCTCTTCTCGACAACCAGAATCTTTAGGTTCAATGAAGTTTGGATTTGGAAGCAGTGCCCACCCTGTGCTTACAAATTCAGACCATGTTTTACTTTCTCAAGACTCTTCAAACGAAATTGTTGAGGGCAGGATAGGTCCACAGGAACCGCTTGTACCTGTTGCGATGAGCATACGCATGTCTGGAATAACCCATGTTCGTCAATACTTTGACCCAGATACTGAAATCCGAGATATTGTGTTTGAAGGTACAAACACGGAATCATTGTTGCTTGGCTATGTGTATCATGACGGCGATGACATTGATCATGCCATCAAACAGGCAGCCATCGTATCCAATCGACCCAACTCACTTCGCATGACTCAAACGCCTGTATCACTTGAATATCAGGCAAATTCACCCATTGGTACCATCACTTATGGTGGTTCTTCTGAAGACCAACAAAATGCGATTCGTCTCGATGGACTTCCTTCGAATTTCTCGCTTGTTCTTGGTGAAACGATAGGATATTCAGCACAAGAACCGATGGCTTCGATTCAAATTCAAATGTCAAACGCGAGTGAACATCGAACCATGGATGGAGACCACTTCAGGTATTGGGTCAACAACGATACAAAAGAGGCGAGCCTGAGCGTACAAATTTCAAACATTACATCTGTTCAACGGTTAAGTCCGCTCGTACCGGGTTCAACTGGTCCTGAAGGAAATTCAATCATCGAGCTTGAACGTTCTTCTTCCGCACCATTTTCAGTGCTCTTTGAGGATGAGAGCGTGTACGAAAATCCATTCTTAGGTCTGAATGGGAAAGTGCACATCAATCCATTGCCAGCCGATATCTCGCTCGCATTTCCGAGTGGTCTCAATTCAAATGGGATTGAACTTCCAAGTTTTGGAGATAGAGAAGGTATCCAAGGGGTATCGTTTTTCCTCAGTGATGTCGTTGAAATTGGAAATGTCATCAACGATTTTGTGTATCAAATGACAAGCGATCTTGCGGGCGTCAATGGTGATGAAGAGACGAATATTTCCTTTGGTTTAGACCTCGTCACAGGGGAGAAATTCGATGTTGTTGCCGATTTGAAGAAAGGGAGTAATGTTGACGCTATTCCAGATTGGCAACATGGTATTGGAATGGAAGCACTTGAAAACACACATCTTGAATTCAATCTATCAAGGATGCCAACCTTCACCTTATCGAACAGACAAATTATGGAAAATATTCTCGAAGACGGAATGATCACCCTTGACGAAAGGGCTCAGGCTGCTACCATCGTTGAATTCCTCAACATCACCGGAGGGCTCGACCTCATCTTTGCCTTGGAAGACGGCAAAATCTTCGACACAGAAATTCGAAATCTCAACCTCACACTTCTTGACGAGCAAGGTGTAACTGTTGTCCAACGCCGCTCGTGGCACATGAGGGCATGGTTACCAAGCCTTCCTTCAGGTGCTATCGACATCGCCTACGAGTATACCTTTGAAGATGGCGTACCAATATATCAAGTGGATATCGCTTTGAGTGAATGGCAACCAGAACGGGAGCAGTTCTCCATGGTCATCAATGGTTTACAAGGACGAGACATTGACCTTGTCATCGATGGTTTTGATACATCAAAAGGCCATGATGTACTCATCAACGCTCGGTTTTCAACTCAAGATAATTACAGTGTGCCGAGATTTACTTTTGATTTGCATTACGATATCGGTATGCGGCTTGAATCAGCCCATGTTCTTCTCGTCGATCATCAAGCATTGACAAGGGTTGAAGCCCTGGTCATTGGTATACCGCAGTCTACTGATGTTTCTGCAACGATTGGTGACATTCTCATCCTCGACCTTACCGTGCCTGAGGAATTTCGAATCGAAGGGCATTCTGCTGACTCGTTAATGATCCAACAAATGCGTTATGTTGATGGATTTTGGTGGCCTTCCACAGCGTTTATGCGCAACCTACCGGGTGAAATGCACCTATCAACATTGACCGATACGAGGTTTGACATCCGTAAACAAATAGCATTCCAAGGCATGCGTACACTCGATTATTCTTCGAACACCGATGATATGGACCTCTATCTCGAAGCCTTTGGTCGTTCAATTGATTCCAAGGGTGATACCTTGATGCTCGCCGAAAACCTTCCGCAACGCTTTGTGTTATCTCCAACAGAGGATTATGGTTTGAGAATTGCATCATCAGGGCAAGGTGTTGAACGTGTGTACCTCAAACAAACAGACATGCCATCCTCTCCGGGTGTAACCATCAAACGTGTCGAAGTGATTGGGCAGTATCTCAGTGGTGCTACCATCCACATTCATTCAGGCCCAATGCAATATCCAGTCATTATCATCGACGACATTACGACCGGGCGTATTGTTGCAAGCGCCGAGGCTTATGTTGAACCTGGAGAAATGTATCCAATCATGGGAGATTTGGGCCTCAGTGGACGAGCCGTCTTGCTTGATGCTCAATTCACAGGCATACTACCTACGGCGTCATCATTCGGAATCAATGGTATCGTCACGGATTTGTCAATTGTTGGAGAATTAACCGGGCAAAGGGTCGAAACTCGCCATATTATGGTTGTTGAACCACTTACAACGCTTCTCATCAGCGGATTATCGATGATTTTTGGGTGATGACATGTTACAAAAAGCCATTGAACAACACGATGATGATGATTGGGAAGCATCACAAGAAGCTGCGAAGTTGCTTGAAACCGTTCGTCGCGAAGTGACGCCGGTTCGTGTTGGATTTGCGGGTGTGATGATTTTCCTTCTCTTTGGTGTGATTTTTTCAGGTTGGTATTATGTTGTTCCAAGAGATGATGTGACGGTAGAAACGAGATATATGCAACGCAGTGGTCATTTATTGATGGCTCAAATTCACAACGATGGAAGCAGAGATATTACCGATGTGACACTCACGATATCGTTTGAAACTGTTGATGGTATTCAACTCGATTCAATTCAACTTCACGTGGATAAAATTTCTTCCCATTCTACACTCGCTGGCGATCAACTGGAAATGCACGTGATAGGGTATTCGGTTTGGGATGAGTATGTCATTCATATCCAACTCAAATGGAAAGACTTTGATGGCGAGCGACAGCAACAACAATGGAATCATCAAGTTGGCCATTGGTCCCAAGAGATGTTTTTTGATGAAGCAGATGGAAAAGTTTGGTTCATCGGTTGAAGAGAAATGGTGTTCAAAATGAGGCAACAGAAAGCACTTTTTCTCGTTTTTGTGATGCTCTTATCGATGAAATCAGCTACCGTTTCCGTCGATGAAAGCAGTTCTTCGACGGCTGAGTTGGATGATATTGATTGGGTAGAGTTTGCAGTATCCCCTCATACTTTCAAAGATTTCATTGGCCAAGAAGAGCAACTCGAAATGGTGGAACTGCGACCTCATACCGCATCAAGCAGTATCGGGGTTTTTGATGAAAACGGATTCCTTCCAACACGTCCCCTACCATCTGAATGGTTGATGCCAAAAGATTTCACCCTTCTCATCATCATCGATAACAGTGTCTTTATGATGGATGCGAGGAACTCAATTGAAGTGACTCAAGGTATTGAAGTGAGAGAATTTATCGCACCCTCAGGCCTCTTGGTTCAAGGTACTTCACAAGCCTTAGCAACGCTCACGAAGAAGTCGTATGTCCATTCTTATTCGCCTGCACCCCTCGCTCTCTTTCTTGACGACATGCTTCTTGATGCACTTATGTTCGTCGACGGAGAGCAGGTCGTTTCCACGATGGAACTTCGAATTGAATCTTGGAGAAATGATGGTGGACTCACCGAAGGCGTTGAAATCAAAGATGATGTTGGAGGACATGTGGTTCAAAATTTTGATGCTGTCATGAGTCGACTTGTTGATGTTGAATTCAAGTGGGATGTTGGCCGAGTGGATGGATATGTTGAGGCTCAACATCTTCATACATTAGCAAACCAACCTTCTGTACGCAGTGTGATCGTTTCTCCAGAATATCAAATTTTCAACGACAACTCACGAAATTACATGGGCGTCAACACAATGAAAACCTATTACAACACAAATCTTGACGGTTCCAATCAAATCATTGCAGTAGCGGATGCTGGACTTGATGAAGACCATGGTGATTTCGGAACCCGTATCCTCGGCTCCTACGATGTCATCGGTGACGGTTCAACTGCTGACAAGCACAGCGGGCATGGAACACATGTGTCTTGCACAGTCTTAGGTGACGGTTCGCGAGGAGGTTACGCCGGAGTCGCACCAGAAGCGGAATTATATTTCCAAGCGATGGAAAACGACAACACTGGAAATTTTCAGTCGCCTTCCCTCAACAGCCTTCTTGATTCGGCATACAACGCTGGTGCACGTATTCACACCAATTCGTGGGGTTCATCTCAAACAAGCCAGCAAGGAAAATACAATTCAGATACTGAAGACGTGGATGATAACACCAATTACTACGACAGGTATTACACAGGACGAGAAGGGTTGACAGTCCTTTTTGCTAATGGCAACGATGGACCGGGCTCAGGAACGATTTCACCCCCTGCAACGGCAAAGAATGCTATTTCTGTGGGGAACCATTTCAATCGAGGACAAGGTGCTCCAAACACCATTTTTGATAGTTCTTCAAGAGGCCCAACAGAAGATAATCGAATCAAACCCGATGTCTTAGCACCAGGAGGTTATGTTCGTTCATGCCTTGCGCAAGAAGCAACGGATACAGCCGGTGGGCAAGTACAACCTGGCGGGTGGTACATCCAATACTCGGGAACTTCGATGGCTACTCCGAATGCAGCTGGTGTCGCCTCGATGATTCGAGAATACATCATGGAAATAGCACAACGACCATCACCGCAAGGTGCCTTAATCAAAGCACTCATGGTGCTCGGTGCTGAAGATATTGGAACAAAAAATATCCCAAACAACAACGAAGGATGGGGTCGGGTCAATGTTCGTAACTCGCTTGCTCCTTCCAACGGTCAAGGCATCTGGGTCGATGATCGCTCGGTCATGTCAGGAACTGGAAATTCGAAAACATATTCCTTTAACATCTCACAATCCAATGGTGCCTTGAAGGTAGTTTTAGCATGGTCAGACGAGCGGGGCTCACGATTTTCAAGTTCTCAGTTGGTCAACAATTTGGACCTTGAGGTTACCAGTCCAGATGGTCAATCAACCTATCTTGGAAATGATTTCTCAGGCGGAAAATCGGTCCTGACAAGTACACGAGATACCATCAATAATCTCGAAGTCGTTCTTGTTGAAAATGCAGTTCAAGGTGTGTGGACTGTTAAGGTCGTGGACACGTACCATGGTGGGTCAAAAATACAACCATATGCTATTGCTGTACGAGGACATGGTGTCAATGACCTTCGGCCGGACATTACAATTCTTGCCAATGACTTTCAATTAAGCACTGAGATCCCACAGGTTGGAGAAGATGTGCTCGTCACGGTACCATTTTTCAATTTGGGCAACGTGAAGGCAGATACATTCAACGTTGAATTTCAAGAAAACGGTGTCGAAGTTGATTCAAAAAGTTTCGATTTGAGTCCGGGTTCAATCAAAAATATTCAGTGGGACTGGAATCCTTCATCGTCAGGTTCAACCACACTTCGCTTTATCATCGACCCCCTTGATGAACTTGAAGAAATTAACGAGAATAACAACCAATTCGACTTTATCGTCAATGTTACCACACCAGGTGTAAAACTTGAAGCAACAAATCAAGAGGTCCTGATGTCAAGTTCCAATCAATCAACGACGACATGGCATGTGGATTTAACCAACACCGCTTTGCTTGCGACAAATGCTTCAGTCCAAACTGGCAGTGTTCATTTTGTCGATTCAAGCATTGATCTCGGTTGGTATGTTGGAACGACGGGAACAAATTTTTCCTTGAGTGGGCAAGAGAGCACATCCATCAACATCACCTTGGTACATCCAAGTCCACCGATTCCTGGATTATATGTGGTCGAATTGCTTGGAATTGATGTTGATAATGGTGTAACATATCCATACGAAGTCCATCTTCGAGTTCCTGAAATTGCAAAAGCTCGATTGGAATTTGACTACCAAATTGTCCCAGTGCACCCAATTGAACCCACGAACATCACCGTTCGATTGTACAACGATGGAAACGCCCCTATTGGTTACGATTTGTTTCTTGGTGCTCCTGCAGGATGGACTGCAGGCTTCCTCGATTTAGGTAGTGAAGCAGGTGCGATTTCGGGTTCAACTGGCCTCATTGAAGCGGAGAGTTCGAGGGAGGTTGGCTTGATGTTTACTCCTCCTCAAATTATGACGGCGGCTCAAGCGGAGCGAACTGTTGTTCTTACTGCCATCAGTCAAACCGAACACCAGAAGTACATCGAATTTGAAATTCCAATTCGAGTGATAGCAGTTAAAGACATTCAAGTTCAATTGGAAACCTCGCTCGGAACCATTCGACCCAACTCATCCATTACGATGATGCTCAGCATTGAGAATACTGGAAATCAAGATTTATTTTTGATTCCCTCCCTTGAATTACCCTCCGGATGGACCTCTCAGACAACATTGGAGCAGTTTACATTAGAGTGGCAAGAAACAAAGAATATACTCTTTTCGCTCAAAGCAAATTTAAATGCTAAATCGGGGCAAATAAAACTCAATTTCGACAATGGCTCAACTCGTTTTTCTTGGAGCGAAACGCTGACTGTCGAAGCCTTACCCCAACCAACAGTGGATTTTGTTTCGCTTGAATATCGTGGAGAAAGATACGATACTTTGCTTGGAAATGGCGCTCAACCAAGTAGCACTGAACTTGTTTACACGTGGTTGCTCGGCAACACAGGTACCACCGTATGGCGTCCATCGACATTGCTCAATCTTGATGCAAACCTTGTTGGTGATTGTGACCAAGTCGATGAAATCACACAAAACAACCCAATGCCAGTGAAATGCAGAATTCTCATCCGAAATGATGCTCAACCGATGTCTCAGCCTTCGTTCACGGTTACTTTTGCAGATGATAACGCAAGCGTTGTCAAAACGGTTGGGCTTGTTGTGGCCCCGGTTGAGCGTTATGATTGGAACCTTGTATCCTTGCCTCAATTTACAACAGGCACGGAAAGTACGATTGTGGTGCAACTTAAGAATTCAGGGAATGTTGCCTTGCAAAGAAGAATTGTGATTGGTCCAGTGACTGATTGGGACATTTCGGTTGATGGTGAAGACATACTAACACTTGAGCCAGGTCAAGATGTGTTGATTCGATTAAACACCATTTCCCACAAACCTTCGACTCGAGAAATCTCGATTGAATTGACAGAAAGTGATGCAGATAGTCGGTTTTTCAAAGTTGATGTAGCATCGACTGGAGAACCAGTCGGCAGTGGTGATAGTACATTATCCAATTCGGTTATTGTTGCAAGCATTTCACTTCTCCTTCTTGCTCTTTTAGCCGCTGTTGGAACGATGCTGTGGAGACAAAGAACGCATGTTGCTAAGGATTTGAAGCCGATGCCTCTTCCTAACTCGTTCCAACCACCAATGCTCCCTCAAACCCATCAACATCAAGTTCAAACACCTGTGTTGCCTCAACCAACTGCAGAAGTTCCAACGAAACCTCAAGTCGTGTGCTGGTTGTGTAGAGATGGAATTGAGGGTCCTACACTTGCTTGTGGAGAATGTGGTGCGAGATACCACAATTCAGAATCATGCAAGCCTGATATGGAATCGACTTGCGAAAATTGCGAAAATCAATGTTCAAGATTTGTCCCAATCATATCTTGAAGAACATAAAAAACTGACACCGATGAGGACAGGCTTTTGATAGGAGGACTTCCACCCGTTTTCTATGGGCCGAGCGGAGGCGTTGTCTTCAACCTCTAAAATTCGTGCAATAGCACTCATGGTTTTACTCCTCACATCGGTTTTGCCGCTCTTCGCCTCGCCTGTTCTTGCGGATGGAAGAGATGCTTCAATTACCGTTCAAGCCATTCCAACTTCGCTTGAAGTTAACCCAGGTGAAGCCGGAGAATACACCATCCGAGTCTACAATACTGGTTCTGACCCAATTACCGTCTCACTTTCTACAAATGAAGAGGCAACACAAGAATGCAATGCCTATAATTCGGTGATCCAACAAATTTCTGGCCAAATCGAATCAAATTCATACGAAGAAACTTCACTCAACATTTCACTCACGCAAACCGCTGAAGGCAGTTGCGAAACAACCATCACTGCGAATGCTCAACTTGTTCCACCTGCTGTTGGCGCTCCTGCTCAAGAATCTGTCAGCGTGACGACCACTGCAGGAGATGGTTCAGGTAGTGCTTTGTTTGGGATTGACGTTACGATCAACAATGCTGATAAAAATTGGAATGGGGAGGAATCAATTGATTACACCATCGAACTTGAAAATACTGGTCAGTCTGATGCCAATGTCAACTTAGCCTTGAATGATGGTACTGGCCCCGGATGTGGCTCATCTTCGGATATCACAGTCACACTGAGCGAAACCACACTAACCGTTGGGAGCGACGACACAGAAATTGTCACGGCTACCGTTGAGACACCAGACGGACAAGCAGCTGACAAATATTGCTGGGAAGTTGAAGCCGTTGTGACCAATGACCCCTCCCAAGAGGCAAAAGATTCTGAAGAATTTTCGCTCACCGTTCCAGAATTGCACACATGCGATGTTGTTTTGAACAAGAATTCCGTCAATGTTGACCCCGGCAAAGAAGGAACTTTCAAAGCGACATTTTCCAATACCGGAAATGATGACTGGACACTTACTGCAGGAGGCGTTGGTGCCAAAGCTGCATGGATTGGGATGGATGATGGTCAGGCTGCATCGGGCCTCCTGGAATATGACAACGGAGACGGCCAGCGTATCGTCAATATGATCGTCACACCCGACGATAGTGTGAACGCGGGTTCTGAAACGGTCGTTAGCATCGTCGGTAAGGAAGGCAACAGCGTCAAATGTTCTGCAGACCTTCGAATTATTGTTGGCCAATCCAAAGGTGCGAGTATTAGTGCCTCAACAACGTTACTGCCGAACATTGAACCTGGCACGAGCAGGTCATTTTCCGTCACGATTCAAAATGAAGGAAACGGCATGGATACGCTACGAGTTGCCTCTTCAGCACCCCCGAGCGGGTGGGCTGTACGATTGTCTGAATCAACGGTTTCTGTCGGCTCAAAGCATGGTTCAGATGACACAGCAACGGTCGATGTCACAGTGGATGTACCTCTCAATGCGCTTGCAAGCGACCAAATCCAAATCACGATGAACGTTCTACCTTCGAATGGTGGAGCTGCGTATGACAGTGTGACTATTTCAGTGACCGTGGCAGAATACCATGCAATGGATGCCACCGCGCTATCCACAGACCAAACAGGTCGCTCGAGTACTGAAGTTCGATTCCCAATCGAGGTTGATAACCAAGGCAATGTTCAGGACACGATGCGATTTGCAATGATGTCACAAACAGCATCGCCGGGATGGGCAACGCACTTTGAAACTGAAAGTGGTTCACCGTTTACCGAGATCGATATTGCACCACGCTCCACACTCACCGTGTACTTCGTTGTGAGCATTGACGGCGAAGAAGAATTGGAAAACTCACGTTTCACAGTTCGTATCACCAATAAAGACGACCCGAATTCAGCAGATGACGATGGCGATGGATTGCCAGATAACCAAAGGGAGTTTTCGTTCAGGGCGATTCTGTCCAACCGTAATTTTGCCATGGATATGCGATTTGACCAACCAGATTTATCGCCGAGAAGTAGGTCAATTCTTTTACCACCAGATGGAACGATGACGATGGGAATTTGGATTCGGAACACTGGCGATGGTGCTGATAAGGCCGTCATTTCTATGACAGGTCTTGAAGGCATTGCAACGCGAACCATCAGCATGTACGGATTGCCTGTTGAGGGTGAAATCGATGTGCCCATCGGTTTTGGAATTTGGAATCAATCATCATCTTCATTTGAAATCGACAATACTGGCGCGCCAATTACGGCCACTTCTCAAGCGGGAATTGAGAACAAAATGCTAGAACAAGGCAAGGTCGAAGGGTATCAAGCACGACCGTACGAAATCTATGTCGAACTTGCGATTCGCGTATCTCCTGGTGCCGAAAAAGGCGAGGGAGGATTGCTCAATCTTGTCGTGACCAGCGTATCAAACGCTGCAAATCGCTCGGGTGCCTTGAGTGTGGCTCTCGAAGTGAATATCATCCATAAACTATCAATGGAATTTTCAGATTTTGACCCAAGGGAACTCGATATTACCTATGGCGAACGTTCGACTTACGAAGTGATGATTCACAACACAGGTAATATTCGGTCCGAATACCGAATTTTCACCTCTGAAAACCTTCGAGGCTGGTCTGTTGTTTTGGAAGGTCCAAGTGAAGATTGCAGTATGGAAAACGGCGACCTGCTCTGTTGGGTCGAAGCAGGTGAAAGCATTCCAATCGAAGTATCAATTCGACCACCATACCAATCTGAAATCGATGATATTTACAAATTCACACTTTCAGCAGAACCTGTTGAACTTGAAGAAATTGGACGAGAGAATATCGAATTCAAAGTTTCAGGAACATCGGCCGATAATTTACTTGGTTTGGATGACCGAACAACACTTTCCATCGTTGGAAGTATCGTTGTTCTTGTTTTGCTTGGAGCCTTGCTCATGAGAAGGCGATAAAGACAACACTGCAACGAAGTTTAAGGGTCTCATCAATGCCTTTGAGCAGGTGGTCAATGAACAACGCTTATTGAGGGCCCACAAGTCCGAAAGGGTAAGAGCGTATGCTCTATTGGGTGAATGAAGTGGCAAGTTTCGATTCTGTTCCTGCAGAGTACCTCTCAATCGGCATTTTGACCAT
>JAYNJV010000013.1:17514-42087 GCA_038110525.1 Candidatus Poseidoniales archaeon
GGCGGTATGCTCGTTGGAGATGCAACATCGGAATCTCTTGCAGCCGCTGAACGCAGTGTTGCTATTGAGAATGCCAAAGCAGCATCGCTCGTCCTCCTCGGGTTTTTCTCCATGGTCTCCCTTGGTGTTTGGTACGTGTTCAGAAAGCGAGGTCGAATTTACATTTGAGGTGATATGATGGGTACGCAAGAAGAAAATTATGCTGCATTCAATAGTAAAGCCTTGCTCGAGGTCGTTGGTGATGTCACCGATGAAGCCCTGAAAGCCACGAAAATCAAGCAATTTTTGAGTGTCTTAGCCGGACGATTTTTCAATTGGGCAGGTCGAAAATCACTCTTTACCCTTCACTTGGGCATCAAATGCTGTGCCATCGAAATGGCCGCAGCAGCAACACCAAGATTCGACGGTGACAGATTTGGTGTGCTGTTCCGTTCCTCGCCACGACAATCCGATGTTCTGCTCGTGAACGGACCAATTTCCAAGAAATTCGCTGACAAAATCGTTCGTTTGTGGGAGCAAATGCCAGAGCCAAAATACTGCATTGCTATGGGTGAATGTGCAATTTCCGGAGGGCCATACTTCCAATCGTACAATATTCTCGAGGGTGTAGATACCGTGATTCCTGTCGATGTGTACATCCCCGGATGTCCCCCAAGGCCTGAAGCACTTATCGATGGTTTTGGTTTGCTACGTGAGAAAATCATCCGAATTGGTGCAGCACCAAGCTCTGGACGCAAGGGCGAGAAGCCAGTGATCGTAGGAGAGGACTGAACATGGGAATGAAAATCACCTTGGAACAAAACACTGCTGCTGCAGAAGATTGTGCGAGTCGAATCGAGAAAAGATTCGGGGGGACAGGCATCACATGTTCTGTTGAACACCACTCCAATGCCCTCAAAATGGCTTTTGTTCGAATAACAACGCCCCCACAGCACTGGCCTGCTCTTGCAAAATGGCTACGATTTGATTTAGGCGTTAATCATTGTTCGATGATCACAGGTACACATTTTCCAGATGGTGGGGCTGACCGAGGTTGGGAAGTCGCCTACCACTTCATGCGTCAACCAGTTCAAAACCAAGCCCCACACACACAATGCGTTCACATTGCTGAATCACTCAAAGGTGACGATGTGCCGATGGAATTTGAAGTACTCATTCCTCTTGCGAACAACAACACACCTTCGGTGCCAAGCGTCCAAAACATTTGGGTTGGTGCAGATTGGAATGAAAAGGAAACATGGGATCTTGTGGGTATTCAATTTGAAGGACATGAAAACATGCATCGTGTCCTCAATCCACACGATAGCCCTGAAGGTTTCCATCCACTCCAGAAACAACATAAGATTCGATATCACGAGCACAATGAGATGTACGATGATGCTCAAGGTTTCTTGAGAAAGCCAGCGGATGAGGGCCGCGTCAAGTAGGTGATATCATGGCACAAATGTGGATTACAATGGGTCCTCAGCACCCAATGACCCACGGACTTTGGACCCTTCGTGTCAAGGTTGATGGAGAAACCGTGGTTGATACAGAAGCCGAACTCGGCTACATTCATCGCGGTGTTGAGAAAATTTGCGAATCAAGAGACTTTACTCAAGTCACTCCCTATTGTGACCGTCTTTGCTATGTGAGTGCCATGACATGGGCAAATTCATACATTTATGCTGCCGAAGATTTGCTCGAGGTTGAAGTTCCTGAACGAGCAGAATATATTCGTCTCATCGCTGCAGAATGCCAACGACTTGCTTCCCACCTCATGTGGCTTGGTGCCTTCGGCCCAGATATTGGAAGTCTAACGCTCATGACATGGTGTATGCGAGACCGTGAAATGTTCCTTGACCTCCTCCAGGAACTCGGCGGGTCTCGAATGCATTACAATTACCCTCGTGTTGGGGGAGTGAAGCGAGATATTCCAATCGGATTTGCTGACAGACTGGTGGCAAAAATCAAATTGTTCGAGAAGCGAATTGATGAATACGAAATGATGCTCGACGAATCGACCATTTGGCTTGTTCGACTGCAAGGTGTGGGTTATGCTCAAGCCGAAGACATGGTGAATTCGGGTGTCACTGGCCCAAATGTTCGAGCAGCAGGTGTCAACTACGATGTACGTTGGGCACATCCATATTCGGTGTATGACCAAGTTGATTGGGAGCCAGCTGTTGAAAAACCAACTTCAGTTAAAGGTGCAGATTGTTACGACAGGTACCGGGTTCGTATGGAAGAAATGCGCCAATCCTGTCGAATGATTCTCGATGCAATCGAAAAAATCCCTGGTGGTAAAAACACCAATTATGCCAATGGCGATGAAATGATTCAATCAAAAGCGCCAACCCGAGCACCTGAAGGTGCAAGCGGTTTCAGCAATTACGAGTGCACTCGTGGGGCCTCCCAATTCTACATTCAAGGCGGCGGTGATGGTCGTGGAAAGAATCCATACCGACTGTCGATTCGTTCTCCGATGTTCATTACAATTCCTTATGTCGCAAAGACAATGATTGGCTACAAAGTTGCGGATATTCCAGCAATCATGGGTAGTTTCGACCCATGTATTGGGGAGACCGATCGTTGAGGTGATACTATGGATGACGCATACGACTTACGCACATTCCTTTCGAACATCGTTAGTGATGTTGTTCACACAGCCGTTGAGGGTACTCCACTCGAAGACAATGCCGACGCCCTCGCCTTTGGTCTTGGGACCTTCCTTGTGGTGAACGTTGTCTTTTTGTTGCTGTTCTTTTCCCAGTTCGCAATTCTATGGATTGAAAGAAAAGCCGTTGCACGAATGCAGGACCGATATGGTGCTACCACGGCTCTTCGTTCGTTGTGGGTAGGTGAGAATGGAACCACTGCTGGTGAATGGTGGAACATGTTACCCTTTGGCCTCGGAAAACCAATCGGTGCAGTGCATGGTTGGTTGAACACAAAGTTTGGCAATCGCGATGAGAAATTCGCAACCGTTGACCGAGTCAACAACAGGTCGTGGATGGGCTTTACTATTCTACCCGGATTCTTCCAAAATGTAGCAGACGGAATGAAATTCCTCGTCAAGGAACATATGGTGCCACAAAGGGCAGACCGATTGATCTTCGAAGTTTCACCATTCCTCATCGTTTCATCGACTCTTCTCATTCTTGGTATGATTCCTCTCTCAAGCGGTATTTATGCTACAAATCCTGACCTCTCAATCCTGTATGCAATTGCAATTTTCGGAATTGCACCTATTGGTGTATTCTTTGCAGGATGGTCATCAAACAACAAATACACACTCATCGGCGGTATTCGGTCCGCAGCACAACTTACTGCGTATGAAATTCCACTGCTTCTCACCTTGCTCTCCGTTGCAATTTTGACTGGGACATTCAACATCATTGAGAGCATTCATTTCCAGCATTCCGCTGGCGTTTGGAACATTTTCTTGATGCCATTAGGGGCTGGATTGTTCCTCATTACCATGATCGCTGAAGTTGAACGTGTGCCGTTCGACATGCCCGAAGCAGAGGCTGAACTCGTCGAAGGATGGTGGACTGAATACGGAGGAATGAGATTCGGTATGCTGTTCATGGCAGAATACATTCGTACCTATGCAGCATGTTTCCTCTTCACTCACTTCTTCCTTGGCGGTTGGCACTTACCCTTCCACGGAACGATTGGAAGCATCGAATTGCTTGGCATCGGGGCCGCATATCAAATGATACCAGGTGCAGGTGTAACGCTCATCAAATCATGGCTTGTGTTCCTCATCGTCTTCGTTTGGGCTCGATTCGCCCTCGCTCGTATTCGAACCGACCAAATCCTCGAATTTGGATGGAGAATGCTCCTTCCACTCGCAGTGTTGCAAGTGATTCTTGCAATGGTCTACCGACTCTACTTCTTCGATGCTGGTGGCATGGACGACTCGGTTTCTGGTGGAATGGCTTGGGATTTATTCGGCATTCCAATGCTCGTGCCTATTCTCACAACTCTCTTTTGGACAGGATTGTTCTTCATCTATCTCAATGATGAAGGCAAATCAGCCAACGAAGAACGAATGTTCCATGTTCATACAGTGGAACCTGCGGGGACCGTAGTCCCAGGAACGGAGTGAGGTGAAGCCATGCCAACACATCCACATGCACGACCAAATTTCAGAAACCTCTTCTGGTATCCATTCAAAATTACATTGATTACAGCACTTCGAACATTCCCTTTCATCGGGAAGCGATTCGGAAACAAGTTGGGAGCCTATCACAATACATCTCACCCAGAATTCCTTGATGATGGAAGTCGAGTACGTGCTCGTTCAACCGCTATCATGAACGATGTTGAGAAGCAAGAATTTGCACCAGACCGTGTGACATCAGACCTCAAACCAACGCTTTGGAAGCCTCAAACTGTCCAATATCCATACGAACGACTCGAAGACATGGAACCTTGGCTTTTCGTTCCAGGCAATTACAACGGTCGAATTGGTGTCATTTGGGAAACTTGTACTGCATGTAAAATGTGTGTCAATATTTGTCCAAACGACTGTTTGCACATGACCACTGAGTTGAGAGTTGATGTTCTTGATAGTGCTGAGGGTGAATATGGAGGCTACGGTGTGGACCTCGAAGTTGGCAAATTTGCCGCAAAGAAACTCGATGAAGTTGCTGAAGCACAAACTCAATTCAATCACGTGACCGCTCACGAAGATGTACCTCAAGAGTGGCGATTTGGTGAGGTTCTCGACCTCTCCTCTTCAACAGCCACCATCCGATGGAACGATACTGGAACAGAAGAAGTCGTTGACCAAACAGACCTCCTCACTGCCGATGACCAAATTGTCTCAGGCAGAATTGACATTGGCCGTTGTATGTTTTGCGGATTGTGTATGGAAGCGTGCGGTTTCACATCCTTCTTCATGACCAACGAATACGATGGCATGTCCGGATTTACTCGCCAAGATCTTTGGTTCGATGCAAGTCGAACTCGTGTGTTACCATCGGTTCACCAAGAAGCCGTTGATGAAGAGTTAGCAAAGCGTGCTATCAAGGAACGAGATAAGCGTGCTAAGAAGGCGGCAAAGGAGGAGAACTGAAATGGACATCGCGACCATTGTTGAATCTGCCGTGTTCTTTTTGTTTGCGACCATCACCATCGTTGGTGCTTTGGGTTTGATTTACGCTCAAAGAGTAGCTCACTCGATGCTTTCACTGATTTTTTGTTTCATGGCAGTGTCTGGAATCTTTATTCTTATGGGAGCAGAATTTCTTGCCGCAATTCAAATTCTCGTTTACTTAGCGAGTGTTGGTCTTGTTGTCTTGTTTGGTATCATGCTCACACGAAGGCAAATCTTAGAGGAGGATTTTGAATGAAATTTCTTTCTCTTATGACCCGTATTGGTCTTCTTGCCCTTGGTTTTATTCTCATTGCTACCGTGAACGCAGACTCCGTTTGGGAGGAATCAAGCGATGAGGTGCCGACAACTTCAGGCCTTGCTGACGACTTACTCAACGAATGGGGCCTTCCACTTCTTGTGCTCGGCATTTTGATGGCTGTCGCCATGATTGGTGCTGCGTACCTTGTTCGTGACGAGAGAATGGAAAATCTCCTGTGGGAATTTGGAGGTGAAGAAGAATGATCGACCCGTCATGGGTTTCAGGCCTCGCGGCTTTACTCTTCATCATCGGCCTTGCAGGTGCTTTTACTCGAAAAAATGCCATTATTGTACTCATGTGCATCGAATTGATGCTCAATGCAGCAAATCTCCAATTTGCCGCAGCAGCGGTTCATCATGGAGACACTACAGGTTGGGTCTACACGCTTTTTGCTATCGCTATTGCAGCGAGTGAAGTTGCTATCGGTTTGGCTATTTTCCTTGCCATGTATGGAAAGCATGAATCAATCACATTGGACGATGTCAATGTGTTAAAGAATTGAGGTGATATGATGGGTTCAACAGGTACAACAGAAACTATTCATAGCAGCGTTATTGATTTTGCACCATACATTGTTTTCCTTCCAATGATTGCTTTCCCAATCATTCTTCTGTTTGGGCGATTGTTCAATGGCAACAAAGTGTGGGTGACCACATTCAAGGAAGGAGGAATTTTTGCTCTTGCCACCATGGCAACGAGCCTCCTTCTTGCCCTTTTGCTCATTAAAGATTACATCGGAGCCTACGGAGATGACAGTAAAAACGCACTTCATGTCTTTGAGTGGTTTTCCTCAGCAATGTGGGATGGCGGAGCAACAACCTCTGAGATTTCATTTGGGTTTGGCCTTTACATCGACCATATCACGGTCATGTTGTTGTTCATCGCATCATTCCTCTGTCTTCTCATCAACACCTTCGCCATTGGATACATGAACACCGACCCAATCAACAATAACCGAAATCATCGATTCTATGCTGAATTTGTGCTCTTCTGTGCTGGAATGCTTGGTATGGTCCTCGCTGATTCCTTCCTTTGGTTGTTCATCTTTTGGGAATTAATGGGTCTATGCTCCTACCTACTCATTGGATTCTACTACGAACGCCCAAGTGCTGCCTATGCCGCCAAGAAAGCCTTCCTCACCACCCGTGTTGGTGATGTGTTTCTCATGGTCGGTCTTGCAATGCTCTGGCATCTATTTGGCTCGCTTGATTATGCGGTTGTCTTCAAACCCGAGAATATCGCAGCCGTTGACCCAGCATCGCTTCAATGGGCTCTTGGTACGATGTTCATTGGAGCAGTTGGTAAGTCAGCACAATTCCCACTCCACGTGTGGCTACCCGATGCAATGGAAGGTCCAACACCAGTCTCTGCTCTCATCCATGCAGCAACGATGGTCAATGCAGGATTATATCTGGTCGCCCGAATGTTCCCATTCTTTGGTGCTGAAGCTATGCATGGAGAACTCGTTGACCTTGCCTTCATTATTGCAAGTATTGGTGGAATTACCGCTGTGATGGCTGCAAGTATTGCATTCGTTCAAATGGACCTCAAGAAAGTCCTCGCATACTCCACGATGTCACAACTTGCCTACATCTTTACTGGTCTTGGCTGTGCATTATGGCTTGCAAATTCACTCGATTGGCATCACGACGATGACGCCCATTACATCGTCATCGTCGCCTTTGGTGCAGCACTCTTCCACCTCTTCAATCACGCAATGGCCAAAGGTATGCTGTTTATGGCAAGTGGTGCAGTCATTCACGAAGTACACCATGCTCATCACCATTTACACCATGATGAACATCATCACCATGACCCCAAAGAACTCTACATGCTTTCTGATTACCTCGTTGGTAAGAAAATGAGTGTGTTTGAATTTTTCAAATCCATCGATCTTGATGGTTCTGGTGAAATCGACATGTACGAATTCCAAACCGCTCTCAAGAATTCTGAGATTGCAGATTTGCCTCCTTGGGAAATGGGCGACCTCATGAAAGCAGTTGACCTCGATAAAAATGGTACCATCAACATACCAGAACTTGATTTGGCCCTTGGTCGATTAAAGGGTAAGACCTACGAAGAACATGAACACGATGACCACCATGATGACCACTTTGATGCTCAATCGATGGAGAACATGGGCGGCTTAGCCTCCAAGATGCCAATCACGGCTACGGCTATGCTCGTTGGTTCTCTTTCAATAATGGGCTTCCCACTTATTGGTGGATTCTGGTCGAAGGAAGGGATTATTGCGAACGCATGGCGAGTTGGTCTTGAAGACCCACGCTTCTTCTTCCCAGCAGCATGTGTGTTGCTCGGTGCAGCAATGACTGGATTTTACATGTCCAGAATGTGGCTCAAAACATTTGCAGGCTCACCGAACAATGAAGTCGCTGCACATGTGGGTCCGACCAATACTTGGATCAAGATACCACTATTCACATTGACATTCGTCAGCCTTGCGGGCATTATCTTCGCTGGTATGGGCTTTACACATTGGGCACCAGATTCAGGTTATGCATTCATGTCAGAAAAGGGCCTGCTCAAAGGTATCGGCTACGAACTTGGACACGCTTTTGCGAACCATGACATGTTCTTCTTTACGCTGACGTACATCGCAATATTCCTCGGTGCAATCGTCGGTCCTGGCTTGGCCCTCTCGTTGTACGGTGGTGCACTTGATGAAGGTGAAAAGGCAAAACCATGGTTCACTCCAATCTTGATGCTCAATGCAGCAATCAAAGGAAGATATTCATGGGATAATTCAGCCTTTGCGACTTCAAGTCTTTCGAGGGCATTACAAAATCGACTCTACTTCGACCACTATTACGATATGGCGATGCTCAAGATTGTCGCAGCGTTTTCACTCAAAGCAGCATATGCTGACAGTAAATTCATCGACGGGGCCATCAAGACCATCGAATCCAGTTCGCAAAATGCATCAAGCACACTACGTAAACTGACGACCGGTTCAGCACGTGATTACATTCTCATGGCTGCGGTGGGAACTTTGATGTTGTTTGGACTCATTTGGGGGGTGATGGCTTGACCGATTACATTTCACTTCCATTGATTGCTTTCCCACTCGCATCCAGTTTGATTTTGCTGATGTTCGTCTCGAATCTCACGGAAGAAGCAAAGCAAAAGATTGGACCAACCATTCGAATGGCTTCGCTTATCTTTTCACTGGTCATGCTCGGTCTGACCACTGGCATGTTCTTCGAATATATCGGGGATTTTGAGGGCTGGGAGGGCATTAACTTCAACACTTTTGAATTTGAAGAACGCTACCTCTGGATTGAGTCTCTTGGAATATACTGGAGCGTCGGTCTTGATGCTCTTTCGTTCCCGATGGTCTGGCTCACAACGTTCCTCCTACCAGTGACCATCATTGCAACTTGGCATGAGAAGTCAGCTGCCACCTATTTCCCACTTCTTTTGATGATGGGTGGTGCACTCATCGGTGTATTTGTCGCCCTTGACCTTTTCATGTTCTATGTGTTTTGGGAACTTACCTTGATTCCGATGTTCTTCCTCATTCTCAAATGGGGCGGTGACGATAGGAAATACGCTTCACAGAAGTTCTTCATCTACACCTTTTCGGCATCCGTTGTGATGTTGTTGGGTCTCATTACCCTCTACTTCTTGCAAGACACGACCTCGCCACTCAATTACGCAGGTTCAATGACCAGTCGTACCTTTGACATACCGACCATCATCGATGCGTCAATGATTGCAAACACCGATGGCTGGTTCCTTGGAGAAAGTGTCCAGAAGATTTTGTTTGTGATGCTCATGCTCGGATTCCTTGTGAAATTACCGTCTGTGCCGTTCCATACTTGGTTGCCTGATGCCCACGTCCAAGCACCGACTGGAGGATCGATGTTGCTTGCTGGTGTGATGTTGAAAATGGGTGCTTACGGAATGTTCCGATTGCCCTTTTCTTTGTTCCCTCACGCCATGGAATCATTCCAATTGTTGCTGATGCTCTTCGGAATGGTTTCTCTTGTTTGGGGCGCTGTCGTGTGTCTTGGACAAACAAATTTGAAGAAAATGGTTGCATATTCCTCAGTTTCACACATGGGTGTGATTCTCATCGGCGTTGCGACCATGCAACCACTTGGTTGGGCTGCAGCCCTTTTCATGATGTTTGCTCACGGTATCATCAGCCCAATGCTCTTCGCAGTTTGTGGAGCATTCAAACACCATTACCATTCGATGGAAATTGGTGCCATGCGAGGAATGGCAAAACACTCACCTTGGTTAGCGACGTCAATGATGTTTGCATGGATGGCATCACTTGGCCTTCCATTGCTTGCAGGCTTCGTAGCAGAAGTTATGATGTTTATCGCCCTCTGGTACTTTATTGTCGCAGAAGGATGGAGCATTTGGTGGATGGCTGGTCCTCTCGTGGTACTTGTCGTGACCGCAGCCTACTACCTATGGTCAATGCAAAGAACAATTTTCGAAGGTGGAGATGAAACCCAACCACCAGCTTCGATGGAAGGACATGCTATCCCAGACATCACGAATGCGGAGAAGTTTGCCATGATCGTTCTCGCAGTGTTCACCATTCTGTTTGGTATCCTACCATGGATTGCTCTCGATATGATGAGTGATTGGACGCATCAAATTTTTGATTCTGTTGTCTTGCCAATCCTTGGTGGATTTGAAGGAGGTGCCTGAGATGAGTGGCGCATCAACCAAAGTCATGCAACCATTTGATGAAGGATTTGTTGAGGCATTTGCACCTGAGATGACCCTGTTTATCGGATTGCTCGTCTTGGTCATTGTGCCAAATTTAGGTGATGGAAAGTTTAGGCTGCCACTTACCAATATTCGATTACCTTGGTTCTTTGGAGGAAAAAGGCATAGTTTTGAACGAGACCCAAGGCTACCAGGCCTTCTTGCTTCCGTGTTTGCCTCAGTCGCATTTTTGTTGACCCTCCTCACGTTTGTCGGCGGTATGCACTCTGTCGAAGTTGAATCGGCTTCAGGTCATGACCTTCTTACCGTCAATGAATTTAGCCGATTGTTCGAATTGATTTTCTATGGTGCAATTTCTCTTGCTTGTATAGCATCTATGAATCGGCTCACCCCATACCCATCCGATGACCGAACCGCAAATGGTTTGTACAACAATCGTAGGCAAGCAGATTTCTACATTCTACTGATGACCACTGCAATTGGCATGTCGATTGTGGCCCTCGCTCAGGACCTTTTCTTCTTGTTTATCGGTCTTGAATTGGCATCGTTCTCAACATATATTCTCGTGAGTTTCCTCAAAGAAACCAAAGAAGGAACAGAAGCCGGAATGAAGTACTTCATCGTCGGTTCCGTTGCTTCTGGCGTAGGCTTGTATGGACTATCTTTGCTTTATCTTTGGTCAGGTTCACTCCAATTCGTCGATTTAAGCACGAAATTTGCGAGCGACGGTTTGGATGCTTTACCACTCGTTGCTCTCGGTCTCATTCTCGTCGGTTTTGGATTCAAGGTGAGTGCTGCTCCATTCCATTTCGCAGCACCAGATGCTTACGCAGGTTCGATGAGTCCGATTGCAGGCGTTCTTGCTACGGCGAGCAAAGCCATGGGAATGGTTGGATTGATCCGAATTCTGCTAGTGCTCGCCTCTCCGGATATGTCTGACGATGGAACAGTTTGGCTCGTCGCCATGGGTGTTCTTTCCGTTGTGACCATGACATGGGGTAATCTTGCAGCTCTTGGTTCGACAAATCCAAAGCGTATGCTCGCTTATTCCTCAGTTGCACATGCGGGATACATGCTCGCTGCAATCACAGCGGTTGGAGCATGGAATTGGGATTCGACCCTTTCAGGAGACGCTGCTGAAGCGGCTACAATGGTTTTGACAGCCCTCATGTTCCATTTGGTCGTCCTCGTGTGTTTCAAACTCGGAGCTTTCTTGGTCATCTCAATTCTTGAATCAGAAGGAGGAGGGCATACACTCGAATCCCTCGGTGGTCTTGCAAAGCGAGAACCATTCCTCGCTGTGACGATGTTCATCTTCATGCTTTCACTTGCTGGTGTTCCACCTCTCGCTGGATTCATGTCGAAATTACTAGTCATTATGGGTATAGTCAAGGTTGCAGCAGGTGATATTGGAGCAGCTCTAGCAAGTGGCGAATCCATATCATTCTCTGATATCCATTGGGTTTGGTATCTTGCCTTGGCCATGGTGATGAACTCAGCAATTTCAGTCTATTACTATCTTCGAATTGGAATTGTCATGTTTTTCCATGACGCCCCTACAGGAAAAACTCTCCTTCCTCAAGGAAATTCAGTCCGATTAGCAATCATTGCATGTCTCACATTAACACTTTACTTTGGCGTAGCATCCGATGGCTTGATTGAAGTGTGTCAATCTGCTGCGGAATCCTTGCAGGCTTCGTGGCAGAACTAAGCATATATTCACATTTAATTCATGTGATGAATTCAAGAAGGGTTGATGTGTGGGTATCAATGGCGAGCGTTGATGGGTCGAAGGCATGAAGAAAAAGTCGATGCAGAAGAACTTGCGCGACTTGAAGATGATGGTGGTCAAGGCGACTCCAACATTCGTGTCAAAATGCCCGACCGACGAATCAACGAAATGTTTGCACTCGCTAAACAACTTCTCGGGGGTCGACGTGTTACCGTCCTATGCGAAGATGGCGAAGAGCGTATGGCTCGAATTCCAGGAAAAATGCGTCGACGTCAATATGTTCGTGAGAACGACCTCATCATTATTTGGCCTTGGGACTTTCAACCAACAAAGGCGGATGTCAAACACCGTTACACAAAAACTCAGGCGATGTATTTGTCTCGAAAAGGGCTTTTGAACGAAGTGGTTGATGATTTCGGAATGGATGTACGAGTTGATGAGGAAGGGGACGATGACCTCTTTGCATCAAGTGTTATGCTTGATGATGAATTTGAAGACGAGGAAGAATCATCTGAAGAAACATCCGATGACGACGACATGTTTGCCTCGGAAGACGATGACGAAGATATGTTCGCATCCGATGACGATGATGATGGTATGTTTGCTTCCGATGACGATGACGATGACATATTCGCAACTGAAGATGATGGCGATGTTGTTGAAACAGCCTCACCCGAACCCGTTGAGGCAGAACCATTTGTTGTCAAAGAAGAATACCCTGAAGATGAAGAAATCACCGAAGATGATGATGACGACGATGAAGTCGATGCCCTTTTTGGTTGATACGCTATGAGGCTGGCGTATGGGCAGCGACGAACATTGGGATGAAATTCGTCCACGGTCCAAAAAAGGCAAAAAGAAAAAGCAGTATGCTACCGAAGAAGAACGCTTGGATGCTGAATTTATCGAAGCGGAAGGTGCAAAATTTGTCAAATCTCTCGAAACTGAAGCAGGAACATTTGCATGGATGAAAGAAAAACGATACAGTTCAATGTTTAACGAAATTGAATCGGGTATTCAAGGTGTTCTTGGCAAAGGGCAATTCGAGTGGGTTGACCGACGAGTCTTCGACCAGGTGTTTGACCGCATAACGCTCATGGCACTGTTCAAATTGATGAAAAGTGGAGTTGTTGATACAATCGATTATCCAATCGCCAGAGGAAAAGAAGCACACGTTTTTCATGGTACCTCCGCAGATGGAAAGGAAGTTGCAGTAAAAATATTCCATACATCGAATGCTGTTTTCAAAAATTTAGTACAATACATCGAAGGTGATATGCGTTTCAAAAACATCAAGAAAAAACATCGTGACCTGGTAGAAGTTTGGGTGCGTAAAGAATTTCGAAATTTAACGAGATTACACAATTGGGGATTGTCTGTTCCAGAACCCTTAGGCGTTCACAAAAATGTCCTCGTCATGCAATACATTGGAACAGAGGAGGGTCCTTCTCCGAAATTAAGAGAAGTCGATATTGACAACACAGAAGAAACCTACGCTCATCTTGTTGAATTTCTTGCGGTAGCTTGGCAATGTGCTGAACTTGTTCATGGTGATTTTTCACCATACAACATTTTGTATCATGCTGAAGTTCCAATGGTGATTGACGTTGGTCAAGCCGTGATTTCAACGCACCCTAAGGCGCAGGAATTTTTGGTACGAGATGTCAAGAATTTAGTCGATTGGGCTCAGAAGGTTGGAATTGAAATCGAAGTAGCTGACTGCATGTATGACATTCTTCACATGGATGTATCGAACTATTCGATGAACTGATCATTCTTCTTCCCAAACGATGCGTTCATCTTCGGCAAGTTCCATGACCTCTTCGACTTCATCAGGATTCGAAGGGTCAACTTGAGACGCCTTCATTCTACGGTTTCTGCGTTCAGCAGCCAAATCCAAGCCGGGAACAAGGTCTTCGAAACGTTGAGATGAACCGATATATGCGCCTTCTTTTTCTTCGATCATCTCAAGAGCTCGTCCTTGTAATCGAGCACGACGACGGTCCTTTTCGAGAAAATGAATAACACTGCCATGTTCCGAGCCGCCAGCGAGCATTTCAATAGCTTGTCGAGCAGAATACAACCCCTCTTCTTCCCCGATGATCACGACCGTTGAATTGTAAATGCTAATTTCAGTGTTGGTTAACTGTTCAATTCGAGTACGAATCTTTCCTTCCCTACCTATAATTCGTGCACGAATTCGGCGTTGTTGATTTGAGCGTTTTCCTACAAAATCTCGCAAATCAATCATCTCAAAGAAATGGTTGTCATCGAGAAGACGTAGTGCTGAATTAGGCGTCATGCCTCGCCCAATGGCTTTGATGACATCTGGTAGTTTCATTGCTCGGATTGGGTCGTAAGTCCCGCTTTCACCCCATACGACTTCCACATCACCGGAATCTGAATCCACTTCGATTCGTTGACATCCAGCAGCATCACGTAAAGCCTTCACTGTGGCTCCTTTTGAGCCGATAAGAACAGCAATCCTGTCCTTGGGTACACGAGGCAGTGCTTGTCGCATGGCATTTCGGAATCGCTATTGTTTTTCAATCCGTTGTTTTACGTTGCCACCTTGAAATGAACAAACCGGCTAAGATGAGGACAAGAATTGAAGGTGCAAACGAAGGTACCGTTCCAGGACTATCAACAGATGCTCCTGTAACAACGAGGTAATGGTAATTGTTGGCTTCATTGTACTCGTCAATGACGTTGACGTGGTCAATGGTTAATCTCAAATCAAATTGACCGGTGTTTGGTACAGTGTAATTCCAAATCAATGTCACATTCCCCGCTCCTTGACCACTCACCGCTACAGAACGAGTTTCAAGTATCGTCCATGATACAGAGGCTGAGCGGTCTGCGGGAGCAGATTCTAAACGGACCATGACTGTTCCACCATATTGCTTATTGTGTTCAAGAACACTAGTGATGGTAATGTTTCCAGTTCGTTCACCTGGACGAACGATGAGTCGGTCAACATTGGTTTCCGAAAGACTCCATGAAAAGTCAATCGAAGGAAGGATTTGAAACGCTGAAGCCTCCGTTGTGAATGAGTTTGAAGCGTTGTCAACAATGACAGCTCGCACCATGAGGTATTGGCGAGATTTCGATGCCCAATTCGATAAACCAACTTGTGCATCCAATCCTGTTGTTCCAACAGTAATCCATCGGCCTGATAAGTCGGGGGTGTCACCAACTCCATTTCTATCAAAACCATACTGTATGTAACTCGAAGAGGCGTCGATTCCAGAATACGCATCAAACGCAACAGCAGTCACATTGGCAAGGCCTTGACGGTCTGTTGTCAGTTCGTCAATCTGCCATTCATCAAATTCAGGTGCGGAGGTGTCAACTTTAATGGCAATCATTTCTTCAGTGCCGATATTTCCAACCCTGTCCACTGCCCGCATCGAAAGATTGGTCGTTCCTTCATCAAAAGTCAATGTGACCGCATTACTCGTCGTTTGAGTCCATATTGTATCGGTTGGTTGTTTGTACTCAACATAAGCAAGACCAGACCCCGTACCATCTGAAACAGCGGTTTGCAAACCAGAAATGGTGATGGATTGTGAGTTTTGCCATGTTGCACCGGTTCCTACAGTTAAACTGCCGATGGTAGGAGCGGTTCTATCGATTCCTATGTAAACCGTTTTTGTTGCTGTTAAACCCGAATTATCATACACGGTGAGCCTTGGACTCCAAATCCCTTCACTCATCGCGCCACTTGCCCAAGTCCAACCATAATTGATCGTGGTTGGACCATCGGTTGACGGTGAACCAGGTCCTGGCACTGCAGTAAGTGTGGCTTGTTTGAGGTCGTCATCGCTTGCTTGCCATGAAAATCCAATGCTTCCATTTGCTTGGATGTTGAACCAAGCCCTATCTGTGCTTGATTCTCCAGTTCCATATGCTGGATTGAGTGCAGAGAATTGTGTGATGACAGGTACTTGATTGACGATGGAGAAGGTTCCGCTGAAAGTGACTACGGCATCATTGACATCGCTATCCCACAACGTCGCTCTCAAAACATAGGTATCGTTGGTGTAGAGTGTAGAATCAAAAAATGTCACCCATGGAGAAGAGGTTAGATTCTTGACCGTTGTAAACGTCGAATTATCATCTGAAATTTCAATGAGAATAGAATCAACAGTTCCTGTTCCACTAATGGTAAAGGAAAGGGTCATCGAACCTGTTATTTCCTCATCTTGTTCAGGAGCATTGTTGAAACTAAAATCAAGGGTTGAGGTTGTATAAAGTGGAGAATGTTCTTGGAAAATTTCGGTTTCATTCGAGATTCCATTTGAGCCGATGGTCAATAGCAAAAGAAATGCCATTAGGACCGATACAATCCGGCTCATGGTTGACGAGATGACACATTCTCCTTGAATTCTCCCCTTGAATTTGTCAACTTCAGTGCATTCAAATTCATCTTAATGTATTGGGAATTCTCAAATTAAAGAGATGGGTTCAAGTGCTTTACGAGGTCTACTTGAACCATGCAGCAGAAGAGAGGAGTGCTTCTCGCTTGTTTATTTCTACTCCCATTACTCATTCAAACCACTTCAGCGGAGTCGAGTGGAAACATCGAAGCATCGACTGCCCAACTCTCGATGTCTCCAAACGAGCCAGTGGTAGGTGGAGATGCCACATTTTCTATTATTCTCACAAATGTTGGCTCTGTTGATGCTTTTGATGTAAAATATGAATTTTTCAAAGGTGCTGTAGGCGAGAATTTGTTCAAAAGCAACGTGGTTGATATTCCACAAGGTCAGTCAGTCATCGTAAGTGCAACGTGGGGTTCAGTTCCTGAAGGAGACCAACGCCTTTGGTTTCAATTCAAAGACGGAAATAGCGCTGCAACAAATTTTTACTATGATTTCAATGTCTTAGGATTACCAACGCTTCGTGTGATGGATCTCGAAACCACGCCTTCTGAAGCAATCCGTGCCGGGGACGCCCTTGAGATATCGATGCGTGTCAAAAACACCGGTACTGTTGACGCACCTCAAAGTACCCTTCTGCTCCAAGTTCCCGGTCAAACAGACCAGTACCTTGCTACACCAGCCTTAACAGCAGGAGAAGAAACATGGATTAATGTTTCAACGACTGCCCCACAAACTGGAAGTCATCAAATCACTGCGACACCAGACATTAACAACGATATCGAAGAAGGTTCGGAGACCAACAAAGCAAAGACATTGGATATCACCGTCATTCCGCACATGGATTTGTACTTCAAAGAGGGCATTGCAATCACAAGTGTTGGTGATATGTTCGAAGGGCCGTGGAGCGTCTCTGGTACTCTTGTTCGCAGCAATGGAGACGGTACAACAACCGTTTCGTTACAACTTGAAATTCCAAATCCGGCAGGCGGGGTGTTGAGAACAAATCACTTTGAAGTGACCTTAACCGGTAGTTCATTGGTTGAACAACCCTTCACTTACGAGTTCTCGTTGGACTCGCTACCATCCGGTCAACACATAGTGACTGCAACAATCAATTCAATCAATGATGCTTCCATTGTACAAGAACGGATTGATAATGATGAGGCAACCACCACACTCAATATTAGCGAGGTTCCAGATGTTGTTCTTGACCCAGCAATCGCCAATCTCACGTCGGTTGATGCCGGAGGAGAAGTGTCATGGCTTGTTACCATTACCAACAACGGTGACATCGATGTCAGTGGAGTCTTGTTTTACAAATTTGATGATGGCGCCGTGAAGTCAATTAGAATTGACCCGTTTAGAGCACAAACAACTGAATTCATTGTCATCAATCTCTCTTCAGGGCTCGGCCAACATGAAGCAATTTTCAATGCGTCTTGGGTTTCTGACTTTGGTAGTTACGATGCAGATTTGTCAAATTCAGTTTCAACAGGAAAGGTCAATGTGAATTCCCCCCTCAAATTGAAATGGGATTATGCCTCATTGCAAGTGCTCGATGCGGATGGAGAAAATGCCACATTCCCCCTTCGTCATGAACAGATGTACACACTTTCAATTGATTTGACTGCAACATCCTCAACTGGTTCAATCAACATGACATGTGATGATGACCAAGGCGATACCACTGAAAAGATTCTTATTTCTATCGAGGAAGAAAGGCAACGAATCAATGTTCAATGTGATTTTATGGCCCTTGCATCCATATCAAATGTTAAATTGATTCCTGATAACTCAAATGCAATTGATTCGCTGTCAAGGTCGTTCCAAACAATTAATCCCAATGGCAACCTCGATTCAAGTGCAGATGCTTCAAGGGCCGGGACGGCCACAATTTTGGGCTTAAGTGCACTTGTCCTTGTCGGTGTTCTCATTGTTGCGTTCCTACTTACCAGAGACCGAGAAGAAGATGTTGAGCGAGATATTTTCGATTATTGTCCAGCGTGTGATGGTGAACTTGAAGGTGGTGAAGACCGATGTCCGCATTGTTCCTTCAACCTAAAGAAGGCAAGAAACCAATTCCACGATTGCAGCGAATGTGGAGAATCTATTCCAGATTTATTGGAAAATTGTGCTTACTGTGGAGCAGTTCAAGACGTCTCATCATTCTTTGAGCGCAGGCAACGAAGGGAGCCCCAAGAAAAGAAATCATTCGTCGCTTTGCCTGAAGTTGAAGAAGAAGATGACGATGAGATCGTCACCGGTCAAGAAGACTTTGATTCAACCATAAGGGAATTTGGATACAATGAGGAACAACTCGAAGATGAATGGGATGCTAACATCGAGGCAGCAGAAGCAGAAGTTGAAGCTGCATACGACCGAAGATTTGCCGATGAAATTGCTGAAGATGAAATGACCGAGGAAGAACTTGAAGCCTACAAGTCTCAAGTGACGACGACAATTCGAAAGGCATCTTCGGCTGACCATGATATTGATGCCATCCTCAAGGGTAAGAAATCGATGAAATCAGTCAAAGAAGATGACTCAGAACTATCGGCATCAGATGCGCATATTCGTGAACAATTGTTTGAAATCACAGGCGAGGAAGGCGTTCTGCCAGGTGAAAAAGTCCAAGTCGGTATGCAATTGAGCGATTCTTCACTTGCGGGTAACGAAGTCCAAGAAGCAGCGATGGATTTCACAATAGAAGAAGAAGACCTACCTACCGCCAAACAAGGCGAAGAAGTCCACGATGAACTCAACCCACAGCGAAGTCGAACATCTCGCCGAAGACCAAATCAAAAGAAGACGGAAACTGCTGAATGTGGCGCTTGTGGTGCAGAAATTGAAGCGAGTGCAAACGAATGCAATGTCTGCGGGGCTCAGTTTGAGTGAAGGTGCCTGTCAGCGTTCATAGGGTTCGTCATCGCCGAAGCTCGGTTTCCAATAGCGTCATCCAGGCAATACTTCCCAAACGCTTCAGTTGTATCAAATCAGCGATGTTTGTGCAAGATATTGATAATATGAGGGCCTATGGCCGAACATGATGCGTAGAATGACCGTCGTTGCGGCTATTCTCCTCCTTTCGACTTCTATGTTGAGCGGATGCATGGGGCTGATTCTCGCAAGAGAATCAATCGAAGAACTTCGTGAACCTGCAATACCAAGTATACGATACGAAAAAATATCGATCACTCAGATATGGAACACACTTGAGGTTCAGCCGTACACAAATAGATCAACATTCATCGTCGACGACTCGACAAATCGTATCAGTATCTATCTCAAGGTCAATTTCAATTGGCCAGCACTTGTCAATCAATCGCAATTTGTAAGGGCGTCATTAACCGATGCAGAAGGCATCGTTCAATGGCAAGAAGATGTAAGTTCAGACTACGAACCGACAGAAAAGCAATTGTTACCGGCTCCATCATTTGCTATGGGCGAGTGGGTCTTGAACGTCGAAGCACGTGGCTATGGAGAAAGTGTGGTCAATCAAATCAAGGACGAATTTAGTATCAGAGTCACGGTCGAAAAATCATGTATTCAATATCCACTTGAAGACAGTTGCTTCTAAGTAAGGCGTTCCGGACATGCGTGAGCCCTTGAACAATTGTTGCATTTGCCAACTCGTTCATGGTTTCGATGGGCAACACCCGTCACCATGGCTTCTTGTACCGCTTTGATTTTCGATTCCAAAACTTCTCGATTTTCGTCGTTCCACAAAATCTTGAACACCTTTTCATTGCCGTAATTGATGACACCATAGGATGGTTGGTGTTGTGTTGAGGATTCAACGAGTTTTAGATAGGCGAGAACTTGCACTTTATGACTCTCATGTGGAAATTTTGGTGGGCGGCCAGACTTTTGTTCGACTGGAATGAACTCTTGGTCGATGATGACAATTTGATTCGGTCGTCCACGTAATCCAGTGTCTGAATCGATGAGGAGGGCTTCAGTAGATTCCTCGGAATCTGAATACACAACTTGCGTCGACAAGTCAATGCCAATGACCGTGCTGAGTTTGATCATCTGTTCGTGTGCTATCAAGGCTTTCTTGAGTCGATATGTTGAGAACAATGTCCAAACCAAAGCGGTGACGACAAGAATAAATGCAGCTTTTTCCTTGTCATCTGCCCATTGCAATGCAATGGAGTGCAAGGCGAGTAGAATTGAGCCAAAAAGGAGCGTAGATTCAATACGCCCACCTTCAAACCAACCTCCAATAAAATCAGGAGGTTCAAAAATTGGTTCGATCAGCATTGGCTCACTTTGTTTCGTCGTTTCCAAATTCACCCAACTTCGCCAAGGTAATGCAATGGTAAAGATGGCTAAAATGAGTGAACTTAAAGCCCATAATGCGAGATATCGTGGAACCTCATTGGAAGACGATTGGATATTGTCGACATTCAAAAACACGAATCCATCGATGCAAAGGATAACCACGATACTCACCCACCACGTCCAAATCTCGAGGTTTCTTCGTTCCCGAATTTGATTTTCCGTCAACTCAAGTGCTGCTTTTGAAATCTCTTCGTTTCGTTCAACACCTTGAAGAATCGATTGTCCTTCACCTGCTACCCCACTTTTTGATAATGCCCATGAAAGAGGACAATATGTGAATTTTTCAAGGTCGCTTGCACTTACTTCAAGCCTATCGCCTTTGTCGGTTTGGTAAAAACCATCGTCATTTTGGGTCGCTTGAATGGTTTGATATTCAACACTCAAGTTCACACTCCCCCCGATACTAAAGGCAAACTTATGAAACATAAACATGCTTGCTCACAAAATCAACAACGATTTCATCCTGCGAAGCGGTTTAATAGGGGCTGTTGGTGGCTCAAACGCTGAGGATTGCACATGAGTGAAGAAATCGAGTTGCTAATCGCATCCGAACTCTACGAAGAAAATGCTGTCAACATTGGAACTCAGCAAAAGAGTGCTGACATGCAGCGATTCATTGAGAGGGTTCGAGAAGACGGTTTGTACATGCTCAATGTGAACATGACCGACCATCGAATTCGCTCCATTGCGGCAATGCTCAATACCTACGACCCACCTTCAATCATGGTCGTTTCTGCACGACAATACGGACAACGACCAGCACGAATGTTTGCAGAAGCCATTGGTGCCCATGCGTCTGTTGGCCGATTTATCCCAGGCTCCCTCACCAATCCTTCTCTTCGTTCCTATGTCGAACCAGACATTTTGTTTGTGACTGACCCTGCTGCAGACCAACAAGCCCTCATCGAAGCGGTCAATTCTGGACTTCCTATCGTTGGTATTGTGGATGCAAACAACAACTTGAGAAATGTCGATGTTGCATTGCCAGCAAACAACAAGGGCCGAAGGTCACTCGCTCTTGTGTACTATCTGCTTGCTCGAGAAGTTCTCAAAATTAGAGGCGAAACCACCGATGAACAGTGGGCAAGCGAGCAAGATCTCAACGATTGGCTCTCTACCTTCTAAATCGAAGCACCGGCGCCAAGAAATCGACTGATTTCAGCAGCCATTAATTCAGGTGTTGGTTGCGTATGCATGATTGTTCTCACCTTTTTTGAACCCGGCAGTCCTTTGGTAAATGCCACGGCGTGTCGTTGCATCCATCGTGGTTGAATTCCAATCGTTTGCTGGGCATATTCAATGTACTTGTCCCAACACCATTGACGAGTCTGAAATTGCTGTTGTTGTTCATCTCTATCGAACCAAAACTCATCTGCTTTGACCCAAGGTAAATCTTGTTCGTCCATCCAACCGAGCCCCACTTTGATGTCAGCAAACACCGAAGGTCTTCCAATAGCCCCACGCCCAACCATTAACCCTGATGCGGCTGTTTGTTTGAGGCATGCCGCTGCTGACTCCGCATCAACAATATCACCGTTTGCAACCACAGGAATTTCCACCGCGTTCACGGCTTCTTTGATGGCAGACCAATTTGCATTGCCCTGATACCTTTGTTTCAATGTCCGTCCATGGATGCACAATCGTTCTGCTCCTACGTTCTCTAATCGTTGGCAAATTTCAGTCGCGTTGTTCGCTTGACTACCGGTACCAAGTCGCATTTTTGCAGTGACTGGAATGGATACAGATTGCACAATTTGTTCAACCATGTCAACCAGCGTATCCGGTTCCCCCATCAACGCTGCTCCAGCACATATTTTGGTCACCTTTGGTGCAGGGCATCCAAAATTGAGGTCGATGATGTCAGCACTTGCTTCGAGCATGGCTGCGGCCGTTGCCATGTCGTTAAGGTCACCTCCAAAGATTTGAGGAATGAATGGAACTTCTCTTTCATCGGATTCCATTTTTCGCCATGATGCTGCCGCTTCTCGTGTCAGTGCTGTTGAATTTGTGAATTCTGTGATGGTCACATCTGCTCCGCAGTCCTTTGCTAAAAGGCGAAAGGGTAAGTCAGAAACACCTGCCATCGGAGCAAGAAACAAGGGTCTTGGTTCTCCATGCCAAGCACCGGGTTTGATTTGTATGTAAGGGCTCATCAGCTCTCCTCATTTGAAAGCAACAATGAATCGAGGTTGCGAGCAACTCTTTCAAATCTTGAAAATAACCGTTCGAGCCTATGCATCACACGTTTCGTGATGTCTTTAGGTTCTCGACCAGCGAGTCTGTATCCGAGTGGAAGCCTTCCCCCAAGGAGATTGAGCAACAACATTTGCTCTGTGGCATCTATGCCTTCAACCGCCTTTTCGACATCGTCAACTGAAAGCGATTGGGAGGAAAGTTTCGCAAGAATGTTGTTTTGTTGTTCGTTTGACAAGATGCGTTGAAATCCGCCCTTCTTGAGCAACCAATTTTCACCTCTTTTCTGATATTGGCTGGTCATGGCTGCCCAAAGCGATACAGGAAGTCGATCGGTTCTTGCGACTCGTTCAACCATGCCACTGCTTCTGAAACGTTCCATGATTCTGCCCAATCGAGCTTTTTGACCTCCGAACATTTCGTGCGCTTCATCAATTGAGAGTGGCTCATTTCGTTCAAGCATACATCGGAATATCGAAGATGAAACCGAGCCTTTGACCAGTTCTTTTCCAGGCCGCTCTCCAAGCAGACCAAAGTCACCCATCCATTGGCATAATTCGTCAGCACCTGATTCAGTTGAGAGTGGTCTCATGTCACACAATCCAATCGAAAACAACGCATGTTCATCTTCTGGGAGTTCGAGCGGCAAAGATTGTGGGTCTCGTGACCATAATTCTTCGAGTGTTTGAAGTCGTTGTTTCGCGAGCAGAGAACAGTTGGAGATGAAAAATTGTAATGCGTTGACAAGACTACCGCCCCGAACGTAGTACTTTCTCCACCCTTTGTCTTCGGTACTAAATCCTATGATGCCTGCTTCAACGAGTCGCTTGAGATGATGATTGAGTGAGGCTGATGTGAGTCCCAACTCTTCTGCAAGCATTTGTGAGTCCCAGCCATGTTGCGGGTGGGCAAACAGATACTCTTTGAGCAATCGATGAACAGGCCCTGCTCGACCTTTGTCAGCGGTTTCTTCCCCCCGTTTTCGGACAAGGGAGAGTGTTTCGATGACCCAATCGATGAGGCCATCAATATCGTTGGATTGTGCTGGAAGTGCAATTTCGGTCAATCGCACCGAAAACATAGGCAAAGGGGATGTCCCTCGGTCTTTGAATCCTACGCATTATTTGACGCTCAAGCGTCAGATTCTGTCATCTTCGTAACGGTCATCATAGGCTTCGTAATCGATTGAACTCTGCCCTGTCCAACGAATGGATAAATCGATGTGTGGCATAATTTCGAGGACATCTTCTCTCAGTATTCCTCGTCGTCGCAACACCTTGACTGCCGAGTGTACGGTTGCCCTCGTCCTTCCTAATCGCCTGGCAAGTTGAGCCTGCGACCTTGGAACGCCATCCAACTCAATGCTTTCAAGAATTGATTTTTGAACAGTGGAGAGTCCGATCGGAAGAGATCCAGCAGCCCGTTCTGCACCGACTTGCCTTCCTCTCAATTCTTCAATTTGACTTGGCATACCAGCAAAGTAGCAAGTCCGTCCGTTGACCGGAACGACGGTAATGGATTTTTGTTGTTGTAACACATCGAGATGGTGACGCAATGTACCATTTGCTGAGTTCAAAACAGATTGGAGTTCCCTATAACACAATCCAGGATATTCGTCGAGCACTCGAAGGATTCTTCGCCTCTGTGGATGTTCTGATGAAGGAAAACGTGTTGAGATGCTCCCCATGGCCATCGCCCCGACAGCCCCTGCAGCGGTGATGAAACCACTTGCGATGTTGACCACACTGCTCGTAGCACCAGCAAAGCCTGCCGCTACCCATGGTCGCTGTCTCATCCACTGAGAGAG
>JAYNJV010000014.1:0-26987 GCA_038110525.1 Candidatus Poseidoniales archaeon
CTTGCCAATGTGCCGTCAATTTGGGAATGAGTTGATCTCGACGGCGGGCACTTTGCACAACTCCAGAAAAGAGAATTGCCCCCACGAACAAAATGAGAACGGGGAACACGAAAGAACGCGAATTTTCCATTGACACTGGGTCGGGGACTTGACCATGGTACAAACTCAAGAGTTGTGTTTCACCTTCGCCTTCTTGATGACCAAAAAAGATGATTGAATACGACCAAACTCTTGGTTCGGCATCGAAATCAACCCCTGCAGCACGCAAATGCTCAGGTTCGATCAAATATTGTTTGTTTGTCGTATTGCCCTCACGATTTGAAAATCCAATTTCGGGTTTCCACTCCATAATGAGATGTTCCATTTGCCGGCCATGATGGTCAGTAGCATAATTTTTTGAAATGACCAAATACATCAACGTGGTTGAAGAAAGATTGACTTTCGGTGTAATTGCTAAGTCGAAGAGAACGGCTTCACCTTCTTCAACAAGGGCAGTTGAGACCGTTCCAGAGACATCGATAAGTTTCATGTTCGCTTGAGGAGTTTCGAAATGACTGTTGATTCGCACTTCGCCAAGACTTTTTAGCGTCTCATTTTTTTCAATGGCGAGGGTTTCAGCCCTTGAAATTGCATCATCATCTGGCCAATTTGAGCCTGTTTCATCACTCCATAACCACCAACTGAGTGCAATGGTCGAATCATTGTATGTCTGCTCCACAAGGCCCGTTTGAGGTTGGAATACTTCGGCTAAAAAATCGAATTGAACCGATGATAATTCAGCCTTTGATTGAATCGTATCTGCTGTCACCGACGGAAGGAATACAAGACATGCACAAAGAATGCTCATCACAATTCTCATGGCGATTCCTCTTCTTGTACAATCTCGAGTTGGAACAAGAGGACGGTTTGTTCCGCTGGACCAACCATCGGGGTTAATTTTGCACCAATCCAAGCTGATATGAATACAGTGTGGCGAAGTGTGTCCACTTTGAGTAACAATGGGCCTTTCGGACACTCTTCAAAGATTGGCGGTAGTGAGTCGAGTTCAACTTGTCCTTCTTTGAGAAGTTGTTTGGCAAGTTCGTGCGGTATGTCATATGCAATTTCGGTGTATTTGTGAGGAAATTGCAGAACGCTCTCATGGCGTAATCGCCAAACCTCTTTCTTCTCAACAAAGATTGGTGAGCCCATATGAATGAGCCGCAATGGTGCAAATGTATTCGCAGGGTATTCAGCATTTTTTGAATTTCTTGAGGAAGGAGAAAACAATCTCTTCTCGACGATTTTGGGAGTTGCAAGAATTTTCTTTCCCCTCGTCCAAAACGCCTCTCTGTTTTCGTCGACTGGATACTCGAAGTGTTTTGGCAATGAAGCAAGGTGAGAGAACTCATCTGCATCTCTGGGCTGAATTTCACGAGATGCTTCTGTATGCTCGGGGGGGTCATTCTGTTTTTTCACCAATTTTGCTACAAAAAAACCTCCAGTGTTTTGTGATTGTGGCCACAATCGCAAACAAGATTGAAGCGATTTTTGTATGTGGAATTCACGTTCAATATCATGATTTCTTTTTGCAAGTTCAAGATGCTTTTCGAGCGGGGGTAGCATTTCAACCCGAGAACCACGGGAATTCAGCCAATGTTCCGCGGAGGTAACCTCCACGCATGATTGATCGACCAACGGCCATGTTGACATTCCCGATGAAAACACTTCATCGGAATAGAGTGAGGGAAGGTCTTCAGCAAGATGGAATTCTTTGTTCATTCGCATAAATTCTGCCACAACTGCCTCATTTTCGATGGGGTCGATGCTGCAAGTTGAGTAAATGAGTTGGCCTCCATCACGCAATAATGATGAGGCACGAGAGAGTATGTCCAATTGAAGTTTGAACATACTCTTTCCATCGGTTGGAGACCAAGAAGCCCATACTTCAGGATTTTTTCTTGTGGTCGCTGAACCAGTGCACGGGGCATCGACAAGTATCGCATCAAATCCAGGCTTAGGGATGTTTGGAAAGTGTCTCCCATCGTGTTTCGTGATGAGAATATTGTACAAACTAACTCTACTTCTATTGCTCGACAATGTGTTTAATCGTCCAGATGATGGTTCATTGGCAAGGACAACGCCAGAGGGGAAAAGGTGCTCAGCGAGTTGAGTTGTTTTGGACCCGGGCGAGGCACACATGTCGAGCACGACCATGCCTTCGTGATAATCGATGCACTCTGTGGGAACCATGCTTGCAATTTCTTGGCGAGTGATTCGTCCTGTTTCGTGAAGCAGTCTCAACATCTCTTTGACTTCTTCATTGGGAGGTTTTCCTCTTGGAAAGGGCATGGAGTAGGCCATAATGTTTGGTAACCAAGAGATACGTACGCCTCCAAGCGATTCGATTGTCTTCACCGTCCAATCAGCATCACTTCGGGATGTGTGAATTCTCAATGTTTCGGGTAGCCTTTGAGTGGCAAATTCAAGCCATTCGTCAGGCGTATTATGGATGGTGCGAACATATTTTACCAAAAGTGAGTCCTGAGCAATGAACATGAGTTCATCATCCACGAACTTCTCTTGAGCCACAAATCGAGGTGGGATGGTTCTTCTATTTTGAATCCGCCATAATGAAAACTTACAACTCCTCCACACAACATGCTCGGAGAACATGCACCTTGGATTGTTGCACTTTCTTTGTTTTCTGGGTTTTTTTGGATCTTCTTCGAAAAAATTGATGCGTTCCTTAGAAAAAAAATGTCTGATTCCCTTCACGGCAAAATCATTCGAATGCTACAATGGTCACCCATTGGTTTCATGGTTCTCTTGTTCGCTGATCGAATCAATGATGCGATAACGCTCGAATTTAAGCGAAATGAAGTCGCACAATACTTGACCGTGGATTCAACCATGAGCGAACGGTTGCAGGTAGCATTGAATGGCCAAGGTGCGGTAGAAATAGGATTTGTATTCTTCCTCTTGCTTGCCCTCACATCTCACCATTTACCCAGTGTTCGTCGACGTCCATTGGAAATTCGACATGAATTTCGTCTTCGAATGATGAAACACGCTGGGTTTTGGATGCTCCTTCTTGCGATTCCAATGTTTCCAGATACGATGTATTTGCCTCTTAAATCAGGACCAACAGAACCGGTGTTCACTGAATTTCCGTCCTGGACAAGTTCAATTGTAGCCCTCATGTGTGGTTTCTGCTTGTCCCTTTCTGGCGAATTATGGACCTCCTACAGCATGTCGCGCTCAGAGCATGAATTGAACTTGCTCGTACGAAATGCGAGGCTGAAATCAATCGTTTTCCTCTCACTGCTCATCCAATGCTCACGTAATTTTGACACAAATCATTTGTTGACTATTTCACCACATTATTACAAAGAAATTGGAGTTGTTCTTTTGGCAATTTACCTTTTCATGTGCGCTACATTTGTTTCAGATTGGAGATTGGTCGAAAAATATTGCCAAAATCAGCATACTGGCCATCAGTTGATGTATACCGTTTGCGGAACGTTCGTTGCATTTCTTACCATTGCATCTCTGTCCTTCGGTTTAGAACATTATCACCTCACAAAGATGCAATTCCTTGCGTTGTCGTTCGACCTCTTTTCTTGGGTATTTTTCTTCGCCATTGTGGCGATGGGGTTGCCCCCTCTCGGGTTCGATTCTTCGAAAGCACCAGAAATTTGGTGGTTTCGATTTGTGATGCTTTTCACCCTCCCAATCGTATTTCTGGTTGATGACCATGCGTATCTTTTCGTGAACTATTTTATCGCACTCGGGTTTAGTTCATTATTCAGTCAACTTGTTGGTTACTTCAAAATGAATGATGAGAAAGGCACTGCAGCCGTTTACTTGTTTCTGTATTGTGCCAGTATATTCATCGCGTCCATTCAGTTTGGGTTCAACATTTCAACGGCTCTTATCGTATGGGGTTGTTTTGGTTGCTTGAGTGCTTTCCTTATTCATCGAATGGCAAAAAACATGAGCCTGTAAAACAGCATCGTGAAGTCTAAATGTATCGCGGTACTTATATGTCATTAGGGTGACTTGGGGGACGAAATCGAGAGATTTCAGGGGATGGGACCCTATGAATACAAACGGGAAGAGCAGTCGGCGACAGTATACAATTTTGAGAAGACACCCACGTGCGACATGGAATCCTTTGGAGGACTTGAAGACGCTCAAACAACGAACGAGTCAGACGACTTCTGAAATGATGGGCCAGCGAATTGTACCACCACTTATTCGCATTGAAGACAATCATTGGGTGTTTGAAAGAGTGGACGGTGCAGAGTATAGTCAACTCAAGCACAAATTGATTCTTCAAAACGAGGTAGACCAAACAACCTTAGGTGCAACTTTTGACCTTGATACCGCCCTCTATGTCGCTGGAAAAATCGCTGAGCATGAAGGAAAAATTGTTCTCGTTGAAGCGATGAGTTCATGAAAAAATGTCCATGATCGCTTGCACAACGCCTTCGTTCACAAGGTAGAAAAATCCACCAAGAAGAATACATGCCATGTAGACTTTTGTTGGCGAAATTTTCCATGATTCTTCTGATTCCTCATCGAAATATCGAATCAAACCTGCAGCTTGTTGAATTCCACCACCGTCAGACTTCTTCGCCATGGCTATCAACCCTTCCGATTAAACACCCCTTTATGAAAACATTGTGAAAATCCTACTCTTCAGAACTTCCGATTTCATTGGTGTAATCAACAAATGGCACGTTATCGAGCGCTAATTCAAGCGGCGTATCATCCATTGATTTCTTGCCGTGAACCTCGTTGTGTTGACGTGCTTCGATGATGATTGCTTCGATGCGAGATAAGGCTCTTTCAACAGCAGGCGCGTTGGAATCCATCAGTGATTTTCGAGCAAAAGAAAGTTCAGATTCGATAAATTCAACATCTTCTTTTGAAAATGCTGAAGATGAAAGTTTGGTTTGCATGATTTCAATCGATTCAAGCAAATGTTCTGCTCCGTGGTCGATAAGTCGTTTCCAGTTTTTCTCGTTGTCCAACAAGAATGGCAATCCATTGCGATTGGCAAATCCATTGTAGGCATTCAAGTGAGCCATCTCCCAAGGGGGTTGTGGCAAAACTGCTGCAATGTCGTACACGACTCGGCATCTGGAAGCATAATCGCCCTTCAGTTCAATGATATTCAGGTAACCAGAATTCACAAGTCCAAAAAGCCAATACGGAGCCGACGTTATGGTGACTTCGATGTCGCTGCTTCTGGTGATAAAAACCCATTTTTGTTCATTGAATTCTGGAATTTGGATAAATCGAGGCGTTTCGGGTAATTCTAGGCAATTCAACACCGCTTTTGCTACATCACCCAAATACACGACCTTGTTTGGTTTTGGAAATGATTTTGACCGAAGTAACCCCGATTCTGGGTCGACACGATGGTCCGCTTTGGCCCTTCTTACTTGGGCGATAAGGACTGAAGTTTGACCTGCGTTCTCCCCGCCCATGCACAAATCTTACAGAATACTCCTCATCAATTCGTCGATGAAATCGATTGATTCATGACAAAGAATTCAAATTATAGTTTATGCTTAGCGTATCTGGTGCGACATGGCCGATAATAACGAAACAAACGAATTAAGTTCATTGGACGGTGTTGGACCCGCTACGATTAAAAAACTCAAATCACTCAAAATTACGACAGTTGCGGGACTTTCCAAGGCTTCTCAGAAATCACTTGAAGGTGCAGGAATAGCTGCATCCACGGCGAAAAAAATGATTTCGGCGGCAAAGGTTGCAAGCAAAGCATCATCTGCAACGAAAAAGACAGTATCGGCAACAAAAAAGGTCGGTACATCAGCAAAAAAGGCTGGTAAAAGCGCTTCTTCGGCGACAAAGAAAACTGCACAAAAGGTGAGCGAGGCTTCAAGTAAAGCGGTTGCAAAGTCCAAAGATGTGGCAAAAAAAGTCGTTGAAGACACAAAAGAAACGGCTGCCTCACTCAAGCAAAAGTCTTCAGCAGACCGAAAGGGAACAAATATCTCTATCCCAAAGAGCGTCAAAGACATGCCTTGGTTTAAGAAAAAAGATTGATGGCGATTGTTGTATCCTTAGTCATCACTGCTCATCGGTAATTCGATCACAACAGTATTGATGTTATTTTCGTTGGCGATTTCGATCATTCTTCGAGTCCATTTCGATTTCGGCCCCGGAAACGCAAGCATGTGAGTTGCATAACGAATCATGGTCTGACCCATTGCATCTGTTGCTTCTGGTCGCCCAGAGTCTTCGACTTGATTAGGGCGGGGTGATGACCACATTTCAGTGAATACTCGCAAAGCAATGTTATTGTTGTCCGCCCAGCGTTCAGCCAAAACATCAACACCACTTGCACCCCCCAAGATGACAACATCGGGGTATCCGTTGAATTTTACCCATTGCTCCAATTGCTCTTCAATCCAACCATAATTGTAAAATCGTGAATTTCCACAAATGATTAGCGCAACGAACTTTCCATCCTCATTCAAATCAACTCCATCAATAGAATCCAAAAACTCGTCTTGCACTGAATTACTTCCCGACATGGTAGGGAATCAATGTGAATGAATATGAAGGTTACCTCAAAATATCACAATTACAACGAATTTTTTCGTAATGAGGAAGAAAAACTCAATTCTTTATGCTTGGAACCGATATATTAGAAGACTTTCTTAAAGAAGACGAGATTGTGCCAAGAAGGAAGTATGGCCGACTTCGAAAGACGGTTGAGGTTCCACCCAAAGGCAATTGCTCAAGATGCCGCTCAGGCAAATTTTGTCCGATTGAAGGTCATTTTGGACAAGATGTTCAAGCAAAAAAAGACTGGACTGGGCCTTCGAAGATTCAAAAAAGAACAAAATCATCTTCGTAAGATGCTAATCTTCATCCTCTGAAAGAATGTTCGATGTTTCATCGAGTACTGACAAATGATGAATATCATCTTGCTCCTCTAAAGCCCTCATCGATTGTGCCCGATGATACACTTCTCTCAATGTTTGGTCAGAGATTTCAAGATACACTCGAGTGGTCGCAATAGTTGCATGACCCATGAGTCGTTGAATCGATACCAAGTCTGCTCCTCTTTCGAGCAGACCGGTGGCAAAGTTGTGCCGCAAAACATGGGGCGTAAGGCGCCCCTGAGGAAGACCAATTTCGACAGCGAGTGCGTCCATGCTTCTTTGGATTGCTCTCGAGTTGAGACGTCTTCCGAATCGGTTGACGATAAGTGCTTTTTGATGTGTTGAGGCTAGCGTATGACGAATGGGAATCCATCGTTGAAGTGCCTGTCGCGTACGTTCCGTGAACAAGACCATTCGATCTTTATCCCCTTTTCCTCCGATGACTCTCGCCGAATTATCTTCTACGTCGATGTCATCGATGTTCAAAGAACATACTTCACTGACCCTTAATCCAGTATCCAACATGAGTGTGACAATCAGGTCTGCACTTGGATTTTCACTGTGTTTCGCAGCTTCGATGACATCGCTTAATTCACGCTTTGTCAGTGTTCGTGGCAACCTCTTTCCGACTCTGGAACGCAATAGGTGGTCCGGCCAGCGATGACCAAGCCATTTGATGAGGTGCCGTGCTGCTGCAAGTCTTGCATTGAACGTCGTAGGTTTCAAACTGTGAAGAGAGTGTACCCACACATCAATTCGTCCATTCATTGGCTCCAATCGGTCAACGAGGTCTCCTAATGTCATATGTTCATATTGTTCCTCGGAGAGAATAGATTCGTTTGGCAACAAGGCCTCCACCAAAGACCGTAAGCCATAGAAATACGATTTTTGTGTGTTCAATGACTTATTTTCGGTTTTAAGTTGCTGCTCATAACACCGTTGCCAAGGAAGATGTTGAATGTGCTGCAAACGAGCAGGAAGTTGTCTCGGCTCATTATCTAAACGCGCCTGCTTCGGCTCCTGATGACCATGAAATTGGCTCGGTTTACGAGCCATTGGTTGAGGCTTCCGCGTTTCTTTCTCGTTCATTGGCGTCACCGCCTGCCCACCGAGGTGAGCGTGCATCCCATGTCCATTGGACATACATCAGTAGACTTCACTCCTTAATGAAACCATCGAAAAGAACATGGGATGATAACCTTCGAAATATTGTCTTTTTGGATTCTCGTAAGGTTGAAATATCCCCCCCATTACACAACCATTAGTTCAGTAGTGAACGGTGGTCAAAATGTCAATTGGAATCGAACCCCTCTCCTCAATGGTCTTGCTCGAAAAAGAAACAGCACCTGAAAAAACAACCTCAGGTTTACTTCTTCCTGAGGAAGCAAGGGAAAAAATGAATGTAGGAACCATTCTTGCTGTTGGACCAGATGTTGAACATGTCAATGTGGGTGACCGTGTGATTCACAGAGCGTTTGGTGGTACCACGATTGAATGGCTTGGCATCGAATATCTACTCATTAAAGAAGAAGACTTACAGGCAAAAATCAATGGATGAGGTGAATGAATATGGCAAAAATCATAGTGTATGGGGACGAAGCGAGAAAGAAACTTGTCGAGGGTATCGATGCTGTAGCAGATGCGGTCAAGGTCACTCTTGGACCTGCTGCAAGAACAGTTGTCCTCGAAAAATCATGGGGTAGCCCAACGATTATCAACGATGGTGTGACCATTGCAAAAGACATTGAACTCGAAGACCCTTTTGCGAATATGGGTGCAAAATTGATTCAAGAAGTTGCCTCGAAAACCCAAGACAATGCTGGTGATGGTACCTCCACAGCATCGGTGATGACTCAGGCACTCGTCCACGCAGGTATGCGAAATGTTGCTGCCGGTGCAAGCCCAGTAGCACTCAAGGCTGGATTTGACAAGGCGGTCCTTGCGGTAGTTGAACATCTCAAGGCACAATCGATTGAAGTCGACAGTAGTGAAATGATTCGTCAAGTCGCAACCATTGCTTCAAACAACGATTCTTCCATTGGCGCCCTCATTGCAGAGGCGTTTGAAAAGGTTGGAAGAGATGGTGTCATCACCGTCGAGGATTCAAAATCGATGGAAACTGAACTCGAAGTCGTTGACGGTATGGAATTTGACAAAGGCTACATTTCCCCTTACATGGTCACCGACCAAGAACGCCGAGAGGCTGTTCTCGACCAACCCCTCATTTTACTCACCGACCAAAGCATCTCAAGTCCACAAGAATTGATTCCTTCTCTTGAAACTGCGATGCAGTCCAAGCGACCTTTGCTCATCATTGCTAAGGATGTTGAAGGACAGGCTCTTGCAACACTGGTCATCAACATTGCTGGAAAAGTCCTGAAAGCATGTGTTGTGAAAGCACCAGGATTCGGGGACGAACAAGGTGACCTCCTCGAGGACATCGCATTACTTACTGGCGGTACAGTTATCGCCAAAGAAAAAGGTGGAGATCTGCAAGCAGATGGGCCCAATGCTTTCGGCTCAGCAAGTAAAATTATCGTAACGAAGAATAAAACTACGATTATCGGTGGTGCTGGCGATGATACATTAGTCGCCGAAAGGGTCGAGCTTTTGAGGGGGCAAGCAAAACTTGCTTCATCAAAATGGGACAAAGAGAAGCTTGAGAAAAGAGTAGGAAAACTTGGCTCAGGTGTTGCTGTCCTCAAAATTGGAGCGGCGACAGAAACCGAAGCAAAAGAAACCAAAGCAAGGGTCGATGATGCACTCAACGCAACTCGTGCTGCAATGGCAGAAGGTGTTGTTGCAGGCGGTGGACTTGCATTGTACCGAAGCGTAGCAATTCTCGATGAATTACAACTCGAAGGCGATGAAGCATTAGGATCACGTATCGTTCGAGAAGCCTTGAGTTCTCCGCTTCGACAAATCGTTGCCAATGCTGGCCTTGAGCCAGCCATGGTCATCTCAAAATTGGAACAAGAACAAGGCAACTTTGGCTACAACGCAAAATCAGGCGAGTACGGTGACTTGTTTCAACAAGGTGTGATCGACCCTGTGAAGGTAACTCGAAATGCCCTCCAAAACGCTGGTTCAATCGCTGGACTTGTGCTCACCACCGAAACGCTTGTCGCTGAGAAGCCAAAACCTGAGTCAAACGATTCAATGGCTGACATGGGCGGCATGGGTGGTATGGGCGGCATGGGCGGCATGGGCTTCTAAGTCAAGCCATCTCTGTCGAATCTTTGGTCTGTGGAGTTCCGACCTCGCTCTGAAGGTCAATCAGTACTGCCCTTAAGGAGGCTCTGAGTTCTGATAAATCTCCGTAACAGATAATGATGTCATTGTATCGAAGTTGTAATTCAGGGTTTGGGTTCCAAATCAATTGATTCTCTCTCGACAACGCAAACACTGGAATGGTTGCTCCTGGTTTGAACAACTGCTCGATGCGCTGCCCAACAAGTTTTGGATGGTTTCGAAGTTGCAAAGAGAGCACACCTTCTCCAGGTACTGTTCTCAAGAGTTGATCGAGGTCAACATCTGAAAATGCAGTCTCACTTAGAACATAATCAACAATATGGCCTGCTACATTGACGCCGCTTGCCTTTTCGATACCTTCCAAACCCGGAGACGAATTCACCTCGAGAACAAGGGGGCCGTCTCGTCCTTCAAGCAAGTCAACACCTGCGATGTTAAGTCCCAACACTCGTGCTGCACGGCACGCTGCTTCTTCATATTCAGGAGGTAGGTCAACTCGTTCAACGGTTCCGTTCAAATGGAAATTGCTTCTGAATTCACGACCTCTCGCTCTTCTTCGCATGCAAGCAACGACTTTGTCCCCAACGACAAAAGCGCGAATATCTCTTCCGTGTGATTCGGCAATGTATTGTTGGATAAGGACGGACCTGCCCGTAACGAGAAGCCCTTGAACGAGGCTCCTTGCTTCGTAATGCGTATGGCGTAAAAATACCCCCTCGCCTTGGGTACCTTGCGTGACTTTGATGACAACGGGTAAGCCACCGACCTGTTCAATGGCGTGTTCAACATCAAAAATATCTCTAACGTATACGGTTGTAGGCACTGGAATTCGATTACGAGCCATAATTTGCGACGCCTGCAACTTATCTCTACTATGAAGAATGCCTTGGCTTGAATTTGCAGTCCAAATCCCAAGATGTTCAAGATGATGTAAAATGGATACGCCGTGTTTGGTGATTGAATGACCGATTCGTGGTATGACCGCTTCGTGTTCAAACTTCGAACCCTTGTACAACACTTCCATCGATTGATTGGATACTGTGAGCGTGAATTTCATCGGGTCGCACACTTCAACATCGATGCCTCTTGCTCGTGCTTCTTGCAAGATTCGTTTGGTGCTGTAGAGTCTTGGGCCCCTACTTATCACGGCGAGACGGAGACTCATAAACTAAAGACGGCGGTTTACTATTTTTGAAAAATTCGGTTCCCAAGCAGAATCAATTGGGTTCAAAATGAATCATCGCTTCTTTGAAGAACTGGAGGGTTGTCCTTTCACTATGGCTGACGAACATGAAGACCAAGAAGTTGGAGGCCTAACTGATGAGGACGAACAAGAAGAATTGTTTGAACAAATGTCAAAGGAAGACCGAGAATCTGTCCTTCGTAATGCCAGATGGAATGTTTACTTGTTTTTAGGAATCGCAGCTATTTTCTTCGCTGGTGCTCTATTCCCATGGCCGTTTGACGCAGTTGACGATAATTTCTCACAATCTGCCGAAAAGGACCTCGGATTGCTCATGGGGCTTCCGATACCTGGTGAGGATGTCTTTGATGTTCCCATTTCGCTTGATGTTGAGGTGTTTGATCCTCCCGCTGTTGCCAATGTCCAAGTTGGTGTTTACATCATCCACGAAAAGGATTGTACCTCCCCCGCTATGGCAGAAAAAGAGGTTCAAGCACGTGAAGGAAATTCGCATCAATATCAGTTCCAAATGAAAAAAGCGGTCGCTGGAGAAACCATTAGTTTTGATTTCGATGTGGACCCTGGTGAATATTGTGCCAAGGTCTTGTATGTGCAGGTCGAAGAAGTCGTTGAAAATGGTGAAACGACTGAAGTGATTTCGGGAGCGGACTTGGACGGAAATGCACAACTCATTGTTCAAGGAGGTATTTGGCAATTGCAAGCGGTGTTTGGAATTGTGGGCTTATGCTGCCTTGCGTTGTCAATTTTTGCTTTCATCGGTGCCCAAAAGAACGGAAAAATCCATCGAGATTTGCTTGAAAAGGACCCACTATCAGTCGAGCAACAGGTATTGAGTGCTGCTTCAAGTTCAATTGTTGCTCTTGGGCCATCAGGTCCACCGCCTGGTGGGCCTCAAGGTCCACCACCATCGGTCGATGCTGAACCTCTGCCACCTGAAACTCCAATCACCGAGGATGTGGTAACACAGAGTGAACAAGTGTACGAAACCTCGGGAGATGGATATTATTACATCAAAAATCCTGATGGGTCGTATGAGCCTACACCATACATACTTGGCGAAAATGGGCAATATGTTCCTTTCGAAGCCTCGATGTAGTCAAAAAATAGTACATGATGATGCAATCTTAGGTGATGATTGAAAGAGAAGAAGCGTCAGCACATCATGAGGTCGTATTATGACAGATACCCCTACTTCACCACTCACGGTGGCGAAACTTAAGGCGCTGTGTGTCCTCAATGACCTCAAAACGACTGGAACAAAATCAGAACTCGTTGAAAGACTCCTCAACGCAGGGGTCGCCCAAAAAGAACTCGGAATCGAAGTTGATGAAATTGAAGAGGCGGGCATCGAAGAAACTGAAGAATTTGGTTTGTCTCTTGAAGATGAAGAAACACTCACGCCTATCGAAGAAGAACCCGAAATCGATGACGAAGAAGAAATTCTTGATGCTGAGGTGTTTGAGGCTGAACTTATCGATGAAGACACTGTTGACGATCTTCAACCTGAAATTGAAATTGTGAAAGAAAAGCCAAATGCTGAACTTGCAACGCTATTTGACCTCGTACAAAAACCAAAGGTTGCCGCCACATTCATTGTCTTGATTTTGATAAGTGCGGGGGCATGGTACTACCTTGAAAATCAACTTGACGCTTTCACGCCAGATAACCTCAGGTATGGTGACAGAATGACATACACAATATCGGATGGCTCTGTTATTGCAACTGGAGAGTATGTGGAACTTGTCCTCGACCAACTCAACTCCGATGATGATATTTGCAAAATTTCGGTTGACTTTAGTGGACTCGGCGAAGTCTCCATCATCAATGGAGATGGCAGTCAACTTGTAACACAATCCAGCATGGACCGGCTTGGAGCCGTTCGTATGAAAGGAGGACATGGAGGAGATTGGTTAAGCGTACAATCTCAAAACTCATATGATTTGAAAGATGTTTATGTAAGCCGGCATTTGACAAATGCATTCAGTTCGGGAGGTTGTAATAGTTTTGGAGCTGGACAAAAAGGTAACGCAACCTTTGACATCACAACATGGACTGAACTGAGAGAAAGTGCAACACTTGCAACTCAGGTTGATTTCAACATCTTACTTCCTGAATTACTCACAACGAAAGGAAGTGCCTTTACCTACGGCGTGGGAGGAATTCTTGGTGATATAGCAAGTCTATCCCCCAGTTTAATTCAAATCACTCAACCGGTAGAATTGGCTGATTTCTTTGGAGGTAGCCTGATTACCGAAGGTGCTTCTGGCACAAGTGAAGATTGGGCATGGAGGGTTCTCGGAATCGATACCATCGGTTCAACAAAAATGTGGAAAGTCATTGCCACGCACAAGCGAGTTCAAGATTTCTGTCTCGGTTCAGCATCTATGACGATGTGGCTTGATGGTGTCACACCTTGGGCTACCCAACAACGTGTTGATGTCGTGATTAGTTCAGACGCCGACACCTCTTCAACATGCTCGACAGAAAGCGAATGGCTCAGCAATTTTATTCTTCCAAACGGTGAACTTGAAATTCATCATATGTTCAAACGCACATCCCTTGAACGAGGTACAAAGGCCATCGAACTCGGCCTACGCTATGACCTTCGACCAGAAGCGAATGCATTCAAGCCGAACGAGAATGACCTCCATGACTGGGGAGCATCTGGCGATTCACACATACCTGACAATTCGACGCTTCGACAACATACGCTGGCAGATGCGGTTGATTGTATTCCCATGCTGCAGAATGTCCAAGGCATGGAGGGCGCACTTGAGGAAGGTGGCTACATTTGGAGGGCCGTCGATGAACGGTTTTCTTCTGGCATCACCGAATGGAATTTGTCGTGGGTTAACAACGAGGGTTCTGCAGGTTGGGTACTTTTTTCGATGCAAACCGATGGTGAAACAACAACCTGTACAACCGAAGATAAAGGGGTCTACGACGACTCAATTGCCAATGACAGGCAAGCCATTCCTCCAACGCTCTCTCTTGACTTCGTTGAAGATGAATACGCTCAAACAGGTCGAATTCATTCAGAGGCTTATGAGGCGTTGTACATGACCGACGGTACTTTGCAGCAAGATACACGAATCGGTTATCTTGTACTCCTTCCTGGAGAAGCCATTGGATTTGACCTCTCTCAGTTCAGCGAAGATTTTGATGGTGTGGTCACCATCGATTTGTCAAAATCTTGGAGTGAAGAGATTCAAGGTAGTTCAAAAACGTGGGAACATAGATTCAATCTTGTTGGCGATGCATCAAATGCACGGGTTTTAGGTTGGACGCATGTCCAAACATTGTCGAGTTGATGTTATGAAAGACCATGAGGACGAACGAGGGCTTGACCATCTCATCGAACAAAATTCGACTGAACTTGGCTTCCTTGATGCGTATGGAACTGAGGATTCAATGTCCAATGAAGTTATTCTTGGGGGGATTTCTTCATTCCTCACAAAAGAAAAGGTAACATTCTCCAAAGAAGAACACTCAATTACGCACGACATGGGTTCATTTTCTTCAATATCTGAAAGTGGAATCGTCTTTCAATTCAATGGGAAGTCGCTCCCTGTTGTACCTTCCGACTTTGAATGGGCAAACATTGCTAATGGCGTCATTCAGCAAAAAAAGGGGGTGTCGGGTGAATTGTATTCGTGGGATTCTCGTACGGTGCGATTTTTTACTCGCCTGTTTGAACATCAACGTCTCGAATAAACAACGCTTGCTGCAACCAGCACAGAGATGACAGCAACGACAGAGGCGAACGGCAAAAGCCCTTCTTCATCTTCAAGTGCTGAGGGTACATCGCAACCGTCCCCAGTGGAATGAATGCCACCATACTCGCCATCGCTGTACCAACATGTGGACCAAGTCTTGTACCAATCCCCATATGGATACACATCGCTTGATGAATCGCTGTAAACGGCTTTGACACGCCAATTGACATACGAATGGTCTGAGGGCGGTTTGAGTGAGACTGAGTAAATACCACTCGAGGTGTCATCTTTTGGCTCCATCAACACAGGTGGGTCACAAACCCCGGAATTGAGACAAATCTGCGTTGTGATTTCGAATGTGGTGCCGTTTTGCTTTGGCTCGTCATCCATTTCAATGGATAATGTCCATGTGGTCGAATCTTGCGAAGGTGCTGTTCGATCGAGAATTGAAAATGGCACATCATTTTCATCGGGGTTCACATCTGAACCACCAGTGACGCTGCCAGCACTCGCTGAGAACAAGAACGATGTCAGGAACAAAACTGTCATGGCCAGTGCTGTTGTGTGCAACTTTATTCGAGGGCCCATAATTCGTCACCTACCCAGTGTAATGTTCTAATTCCCTTCCCTTTTAATTCTGTCTTTAATTCATGCCCGGACATCAATGCCCTTCCAATCGCGAGAGGGCGTTTATGAATTTCATCACGTATCCAAACAAGGTCACCGACCTTGACGCTCTCATCCGCTGCTTGGATTCCAGCAACCATGCAATCGGCACCGTTCATCAAAAATGGTATGGCCCCATGGTCAACCTCCACCCACCGACTTGCTTCGAGATGCATCAAAAACCCGCGTAAGGTGAGAAACACCTGCTTATCGTATTCATCGTCTTCCACCTCGATAACAAGTGGTACTCTATCCACCAAAACCATGGTCCATGGCCCATATTCACCCAATTCCAAAAACGCTTGGTCGAGAGATAAATCAATTCCGAGATGTTGTTCTAATTCAAGGAGATAAGGTGTTATCTGTTTTTTACGAACGGGTCTACGCTTTTTCAACACCCAATCTTTGGTCATGGTCATGCCTTGAGGTACCCAATTTTGAGAATTTCCTACCGTTTCATTCATCAAACAAGGAACCTTCCAACTACCATGGCAATATGGTGTACCATCCGAACCTTCGACGCCCATGCAAGAGAATTGGGCAATGACCTCCCTCAAGAGGCGATTTTTTTTACCAAACCAACCAATTGCATTCATCGTGAAAACACCATTCCTCTTTCAAGCATGTCAAATGATGTACATTACGAAACTGAATGCGTCCTCAAATTAAATGGACAGGGAGGCATTTCTCACATCCTTGTGGGCCTAGATTTAACCGATAGAACTCAGCAAGATGAACTAAAATCAAACAAATTACCTTGGGCTCGTGCGAAGTGCTTCACAGCAAGTGCTGTTTTAGGTAGCGAACAAGTCTGTACAGTCGATGTTCAATCATTGCATTCCAAAGAATTCAATTTTGGGATTCGACTGCGTATCAACGGAAAAGTTGTCCAAGACGAAGTGTTGTACAATATGTCGATTCCTCCGGTCAAGCAACTTGAATCACTCCATAGGTGGGCACCCGTTCAGGCTGGTGACTACTTATTCACAGGTACACCACAAGGTGTAGGCCCCCTTCAGATGGGTGATGAGGTCGAAGCCGAGTTGTTTTGGAAAAATGGCGAGGTTTTATCGTCATACAAGGCAACATGTGTCTAAGGATTGCTTTCATATATGGCATGTTTGTGGGCAAGGTGCTTAGGAGTTGACTTCATGGCACAATGGCACGGAATATCTGGAAGGAAATCAACGGGTGGAAGACTTGTTCAGGCTCGAAAAAAGCGAGCTTTTGAAATATCCACAGAAAAGCAATTTGCACTCATTGGAGACCCAAAGCGAAAGGTCTACAGAAAGACTGGTGGAAATACAATGGTTCGTGTAATGTCTGCAAACAGTGTCAACATCAGCAGTTCAAATGGAAAAACCAGCACGGGAACGATCCTTACCGTCCTTGAAAATGAGTCGGACCCGAACTATGTTCGACGAAACATTCTCGTGAAAGGTGCGATTATTGAAACCGACAAAGGCAAAGTGCAAATCACATCTCGTCCTGGAAAAGACGGTGTGATTAACGGAATTCTCATCGAATGAAGGTTCATCAACCTTAAGGGCAATGTCCTATGAGGGGATGTCGTGGACCATAATTCTGACAGAATTTGTGTGTGGCCGGGCTACTTTGACAACAAGTTATCGAGGCGTAGTGGCCGCAGAGTGCCAAAGGATTCGGCTGTATCCAAACCTGATTTGGAACAACTTGTATCTGCAGCCAAACAATTAGGCATTCGGAAAATGAAAAGAGAAGACGGTGTTTCCCACCCTCAACGTCCACATATGAGTGAAGGCCGATTATGGATTTCATCAAAAGGCGCTCAAGAGCATGTCGGGGCGAATTCAAAGGAAGAATTACTACAACTCATCGGTGGTCAATGGAAAGAAATGCAAGACTCAGAAAAAATTGCTGAAAAAAAGGCCCTCGAAGAACGTGCGAAACCTGGGCAAACCTGGGCAAAAAATCAACGAAAATCGCGAGGATCACAACGAAATCAGCGAAACAAATCTTGGAAAAAGAAATGATTGGATGCCCCAAGGTCTGATGGAGTGGAGGGCATGAACGGGCATGAATTGTGGTTGCATGCCTGTCATCGCATCGGTTTTGAACCACAACCTGCGACATTTCCTGATGGTACAGCAACCTCAGCGGATGCTGCAAATGCACTCGGTTGTTCAATCGCTCAAATTGCAAAATCGATCGTCTTCAACGCTGGAGGAAAATTTGTTCTCGTCATCACTTCGGGTCAAAACAATGTGGACAGAAAGGAAAAACTCAAGGCATGCTTGAATGAAAAACCTAGTCAAGCAACACCCGAATTTGTGTTCGAGCAATCAGGCTATCAGATAGGTGGTGTGCCACCTTTTGGCCACATCAATCAACCAATTGTATTCATGGACCAAGACCTCGTTGAGTTCGACATTGTTTGGGCTGCTGCAGGTTCATCAAACACGGTTTTTCCAATTTCACCGTCGAAACTCCTTGAATTGTCGGGGGCGATTCTTGCTAATGTCAAACAGTAAGTATCCTGTGCGTTGCAAGGAGAGAGATTTGAAAACCCCCTCTAAGTAGCACAACCAAGGGGGGCTTGAAGTTTCAGAACATCTTTCAAATCACGACCCCCATGCCGAACAAGAGTGGCGAGATTCAATTCGGGCTGTCGCCCGAGAGCAAGGTGCGGAGGAAGCTCAGCGATTGCTTCAAGCAACAATTGACGAAGCACAACGAAGCAATGTCGACATCGACGTCACCGAGACACCCTACCAAAATTCCATTTCAAGGCGAGAACAAAGTGGATATCCGGGAGACCTGGAACTTGAACAAAAATTGCACAATGTCATCCGTTGGAATGCAATGATGATGGTCACAAAATCAAACAAAGACTTCGATGGCATTGGCGGGCATATTTCCACCTATGCATCAACCTCTCATGCGTGGGAAGTTGGTTTTAATCACTTTTTCAGAGGCAAAGACGGTGGCCATAGTGGCGACCATGTCTACTGGCAAGGTCATGCATCACCAGGTGTTTACGCGAGGGCATGGCTTGAAGGAAGGCTTGATGAGCAACACATCAAAAATTTCAGACAAGAAGTGGATGGACATGGTCTTTCTTCATATCCACATCCTCGATTGATGCCTGATTTCTGGGAATTTCCAACCGTCAGTATGGGCTTAGGTGCCATGACTGCGATTCATCAGGCGAGGTTCAACCACTATCTTGAGCAACGTGAACTTGTCAACACTTCACTCTCGAGAGTCTGGTACACCATGGGCGATGGCGAATCGGATGAGCCTGAATCGTTGTCACAGTTATCACTGGCAGCAAGAGAAGGTCTTGACAATATCATCCTCACTTTAAATTGCAATCTTCAACGCCTCGATGGACCTGTGCGTGGAAATTCAAAAATTGTACAAGAATTGGAAGGACGATTTCGAGGAGCGGGATGGAATGTCATCAAAGTTCTGTGGGGCTCAATGTGGGATGAATTGTTTGAACTAGATGCAAACGGAGAATTGCTCGCTCGACTCGAACATTTGGTTGATGGTGATGAGCAGCGTATTTTTACCTCAGATGGTGCTACGATTCGTAAAGAATTGTTCAACACACCCACATTAGCAGCATTGGTCGCCACGATGACCGACGCTGATCTTGAACGATTATGCCTCAATGTTGGGGGACATGATTTCGTAAAATTGCATAACGCTTACACCCATGCAACAAATCACAAAGGAAAACCAACAGTCGTTTTGATTCGGACGGTGAAAGGGTACGGACTCGGACCAGATTTTGCTGGTCGAAACACAACGCATCAGAAGAAAAAAGCTGACCTTGAAACAATGAAATGGATGAGAGACGATATGGGTTTTTCGTTCAGCGATGAAGACTTAGAATCTTATCCATTTGTCCATCCAAAGGATGTACCTGAACTCGTTGAATATGCTGTTTCAAGACGCAAACACCTTGGTGGATTTCTACCTTCAAGACGCCCCGGCCCCACCTCAATTCAGTTGCCTAACGAAGAGGTGTACGCCGAGTTTAATGAAGGTACGAAAGGGGGGGCTCAAGTATCGACCACCATGGCCTTTGTTCGTATACTGAGGTCGCTCATGAAAGTCAAAGACTTTGGTCAATCCATCGTACCTATTATTCCTGATGAGGCCCGTACTTTTGGTATGGATCCTTTGTTTTCAGAATTTGGAATTTATCACCCCTATGGGCAAATGTACAAACCTGTTGACCATAATGTTCTCATGAAATACAAAGAATCGAGTAAAGGTCAATTGTTTGAAGAAGGCATTAATGAAGCGGGTGCTACATCGACATTTATTGCATCAGCGACATCGTATTCAACCCATGACTTTACCACAATTCCGTTTTACACATTTTATTCCATGTTTGGTTTTCAAAGAGTTGCAGACCTTATTTGGTCAGCAACCGACCAACGGGCTCGAGGCTTTCTAATGGGTGCGACCTCAGGTCGAACCACACTGAACGGCGAAGGATTGCAACATCAAGACGGCCACTCTTTGTTGATGGCCCACACGAACCCAGCCGTTCGAGCGTGGGACCCTGCCTTTGCTTACGAACTTGCCGTGATCATTCAGCACGGCATCACTGACATGTACGAAAACAATAACGATGTACTCCACTACATTGCTATTTACAACGAAAACTATCCAATGCCCCCCAAACCAAAAGATGTCGATGCTGCTATTGTACGCGGAATGTATCGACTACGTGCAGCACCAAAAGGAAACGGCCCTCTCGTTCGATTGATCGGTTCCGGTCCAATTATGCTTCAAGTATTGGATGCCGTTGAGAAATTGGAAGAATATGGTGTGCGAAGTGAAATTTATTCAGCAACCTCTTACGGAGAATTGAGGCGAGAAGGGCTCGATTGCGACCGATGGAATCGTCTTCATCCAAACGAGCAACCCCGTCAACCATGGGTTGAATCATTGCTTTCAGAAGATGTCCCTACTGTGGCGGTTTCAGACAACATTGCAGCGGTTCCTGACATGATTCGCCAATGGGTCAATGGTCACTACACCGTCCTTGGTACCGATGGATTTGGCCGTTCTGATACTCGTGAATCGCTCCGCCGCTTTTTTGAAATCGATGGGAGTTCAGTAGCACTTGCGGCTCTTTCTTCTTTGGTTCGAGAGGGTAAAATTAACACGGGAGTCTACATCTTAGCAAAAGAAAAATTGGGTGTTGATTCGGAAAGAACAGATATTACGCTCTAATTCTTTTCAGTTTGTCCAATCAAACTTCATCCTAAGAAAGCGGGGGCACCCATGTTCTATTTTTGCGAGCAAAATCAAGAATATGACAATACAATGTCACGATGTGTTCTTGCTCATCAACGACCTTCTCTAATTCAATTGAATTCAATACAGGAGGAGCTTTCATCCACGCCCGCTTTGAGTTCATTGCGAGTGGAAATCGAAAAAGAGCGGGTCCATTGCAAGGTAATCCAAACGATGTCAACCATTCTCGTTCAACGATTCCATACTCTTGCATGGCCTTACGGACATTTTTCCAAGAACTCGCAGATTTCTTTTTGACCAACCAAGAAGGGTTGATGGAACTATCCACTAAAAATCCGTGTCGTGATAATATTGAGGCCATCCATGGTGCAATATATCCATTTGGTGCTCGAAAAAACCTACGATAATGTGTACCAACTTTTGTGGTAAGAATAGATTCTGATGTTTCGAGCATGGTGGAAAAACCTTCCTCATCACGAGGCCAAGCAGACCAACTGCGATGCGTATGGCCATGGCAACCAAATGTAATTCGATCTGGAAAATCGGTCAGCAACTGCGAAATGAACATGCAAAATTCTTCTGATTCAAATAAATCTGTGATGACAAAGAGCGTGATGCCCATATCATGTGTGTGCATCCAATTGACAAAACCAGTCCAACCGAGTCGAAACTCACTGGACAACTCATCTTTTTTCCCGGAATACGTGTTCTTGCTTCGAGTTGGATGACCTTGATAGATTGGGAGATGGCGCAAGTCATCAGAATCGATGGTCAACCATGAATTCAATCGCCTTCACCCCGTGGAAGGTGAATGACAAAAAGATGGTGCGGTACAGTCCTTCCTCGTACTTCGATTCCAAAAAATTCAGAAATCCTATCTCCGGACCATTCGATACAAATGGACTCAGCTGTACTAATCCCCGCTTCATTTCTTGGATGCACAGCGATTTCAACAAACGTTTCATTGCCTCTTGATTCCAACCATTCAAAAATTCGTTGAACTGCAAGTTTGGCAATTCCTTGCCTTCGAAATGGCTTCCTCACCCAATATCCAAGATTGTAGGATGATCTGTCAAGTTGTAACTCATCACCGAGGCCAACCATTCCAATAAATTCGTTGTCTTTTGAAAAAATCACCCAAAAATGAATGGTATCATCTTCAAACTTCAATTCGATATCAAATAACATGTCACGAAATTGGCGATGGATATCGATTTGGGGTTCCAACCAAGGTAAAGCTGCTTGAGCGGATTCAGGGTCTTCTTGATAGGCTTGCATGAGTTCTGCCAAATGCTTTCTTTGTGCTATCTGAAGCGAACAGCCGTTCGGCATCTCAAGAATCGGCGTGAACATTATTGGTTGTCCCCCAGAATCAATTTCTTCACTTCAATTGTGGATGGGTGGTCAGGATATATTCTATATGCCATTTCTGCGACCCACTTTGAGTGCTCGATTCTGTTCACATATTGTAAAGCGACACAAATGTGTTGAAGAACATCAAGATTCACAGTGAGATGAGGGCCCAATTGATCGAGTAAACGTGCGGCTGTGTCTATTTTGCCGTGTTGAATCGCTTCCATGATGCTCACCACCTCTCGCACAACTACAGCATCTTCCCACGGTTCTTGTGCACCCCAAGGCCAAATCCGATGAGGATGTACATCTGCTTGAATTTGCGGTTCGGGTGAAATTATTTCTTGTTGTTCAGAAGGCGATGAGTCAACTGCATTCTCATAATGAGAACTGGATTCTTCAGCACTGACAGGGGAAATGGTCGTTTCTTCTACACTTGACGACGTGACCACTTGGTCACCAAAGTCCAGATCGTCGAGGTCAAGATCATCGAGGTCTGGAACATGAACTTGTGGGACTTGAACAAGGGGGGCCGCAACATTCTGTTGCTTCGGTTCTTCAAAGAGTTCAATTTGTTCCGGTGGTTGCATGATTTCTGTCAAATCTTGATCTAATGGAGCATTATTTTCTGGAGAAAACAAATGCCCTCTTCCAGAATGAACGGGTTCAGGAACTTGTTCGAGTGGGTCAACCTCTTCTATTTCAAAATGGACAACATCAGTCGGTGCATCATCAATGCTCAATTCTTCGTCGACATATGGAGTTGATTCGACCGTTTCAGTCAGGGTGGGGCCGCTTGCAGGGAAAAAGGAAAATTCTTCTGGCTCGTCTCCATCTTGTGATTCAAGTATGCTATACTGGTCAACATCGACGACCACATCATCCATGCTGAGCACAGCCTCAACGGCCATGAGTTCGTATTCTTCTTCTTCACTATCCGATAATAAAATATCGAGAATCTCAGAATTTGGTGTTGACATGGCTGAGACAGGTTGCATTCGTGCAGATTGTGAAAACTGGTAATAACACTGTTTGCATTCTTCGGCTCCAATATCGTTTTCAAACTCACAATATGGACATTGGGCGCCAGGCAGATGTTTTGATGATGATGATGTCTTTCTCTTGAACATCCACCCACCCAATACACCGGGCGGGATAATTCGGGTTTAAGAATAGGGGTCTTACGATTAAACTAAACATCAATCCACAGGCATATACTCTTGAAGGCAAGATGCTTCGCATTCACCATGAAGAAGGGGAAAGTGAGTCGCCTCAACAGTGCCGCTCTCCCTCAAGAAAAAATCGACTTGAGTGAAAAAATTCCGGCAAAGTGGTCGAGAAGCCAAGATCATTTTGACCGCATGACTGAATTAATTCGCATCGAATTGGATGATGAAGTTGCCCTCGTTGAAGAACGATGGAAAACATGGACAAAGCAACGGCTGGTTTCTTCTGGCTACGCACTTTTTGATATGACAGCCCGAACAAATGGTCGATTTTTTGGTGATGATATTCTCGTTTTTGAACATCCAAAACGAATCAATCTGCCAGACCATCGATTCACCAATGGAGATATTGTTCTCATTTCGAGAACACGTCCTTGGGATGAAAAAGTCGTTGAAGGGGTGGTTCTCGATCAACATCAAAAACGGCTGAGAGTGGTTGTTGCCGACCGACCAAAAGACCTGAAGAAGGGGTACTGGAGACTCGATAGAGGTGCAAATCGTGTAGCACATGATAGAATGCACCAAGCACTCATCTCGTTTCATTCTACAGAACGCGAAGTCTCCACGCCACTCCGAGACTTGATTCTCGGAACTGTGCATGACATGAAAGCAAGTGCTGAACTACCACCTGAAATCCATGGGAAAACGAAAAGTTCCCTCACGCAAGATTGGAAAATTGGCCTAAATGAATCACAAAAACAAGCGTTTGAAGCAGCAATTCAGCAACGACTGACACTTGTGCAAGGCCCTCCTGGAACAGGGAAAACATTCACTGCAATACGAATTCTTGCGTATTTGGCTCAAACCTCGGGCCAACCACTCTTAGCAACTGCTGAATCAAATGTCGCTGTGGATAATTTACTCGAGGGGCTCCTCGATTTAGGAATTAATGCACTTAGAATTGGGCGTCCTGTCAAGGTTCGAGACCATCTACGCGATGCTACCCTTGACGCACATGTCGATGCCCACCATAGACAGGAAGAACTTAATGATTTGAGAGATGATTTTCGTGAACTCAATCGAGAGATGGCTTCACTTAAGGGAAAAGAAAAGGGTTTAGCCCACCGAGACTCGCGACAACTTCTCAATCAAATTCGAAGAATCGAAAGGGACATTATTGATGATGTCTTGTCAAAAGCAGAGGTCATTTGTGCAACTACGGTTGGTTGCGGACACAACATTATCGCTGACCGAAGATTTCCTATCGTCCTTATCGATGAAGCCACTCAAGCTACGGAGCCATCGTCGCTTGTACCAATTTGCAAAGGGGCACGACAACTCATCCTTGTTGGCGACCAACAGCAGTTACCGCCAACGGTCATCAGTCAAACGGCTGAAGATGGTGGGTTAAATTTTTCATTGTTCCAAAGACTTCTTGCATGTGGTCTTGAAACTCAAATGTTGACCACACAATATCGGATGCACCCTGCAATTCGGGAATTTCCGAGTGCTCGATTTTACGAGAATCGTTTACTTGATGGTTGTGCTCGAGAAGAACGTCAAAGTCCAGCAGGTTTTCTTTGGCCGAATTGGGACAAACCCGTTGCCTTTGTCCCAGTGATGGGTGTTGAAGAAGTCGAAGAAGAGGGAAAGAGCAAACGAAACAGAGACGAGGCTGCAATGGTCTACTCAATTGTACAAGAACTCGTTCAACCTGGAGATATTACGCCTTCAGACATTGGTATTATCTCCCCCTACAATGGTCAGGTCCGACTCATTCAGGAATTGTTTGATGAACATTCAAGCCGAGAGATTGGTGGTCGGTTTGAAGGGCTTGAAATCAAAAGTGTCGACGGCTATCAAGGACGGGAAAAGGAGGTCATCGTTTTTTCTTGTGTACGAGCGAACGAAGATGGGGAAGTCGGATTCCTATCCGATTTTCGACGACTCAATGTGGCGATCACCAGAGCAAGACGAGGCCTCATTCTGCTTGGCCATCCTCAAACATTGCAACACGACCATAACTGGAAAAGTTATCTTGAATGGATGGAAGAATCGAAATTATTTGCATGGCATATCACGAGTTGAAGTATACAGGAATTCAAAAACGAAAGCGGAGTCAGATGTTTATGGCAGATAGTCCAGTGCAAGTGTATCAAGGTGGAACACTTGCCCAAAGTATCCTTTCCTCAGCTCCGGACGGTATGCTCATCGCCCCCGCATGGAAGCGAGTCGCTGCTTTTGCAACAGATGTCGTCTTGTTGGTTCTTGTGATTGAATTACTGACCCAGGGTCACTTTCTTTCAACAATTTCAAACTATGCAATGGTCATTGAAGGTGGTCGAAACACCGCCTTTGCGCTTGTAAATTGGGTCATCTTGTTTGGTTCACATTATCTTTACTTCAAATACACAGGACGGAAATTTGGACGCTCGCTGGGTCAACGGGCATTTCGCATCGCTATCGTACATGATAACGGTACTGCACTTGAAATTCATCATTGGGGCCCAAGAGCCTTTTCAAAAATGATGTACTTGATTCCAATTTTTGGATGGCTCTGGTTTGGCGTTCGAGATTTTTTTGAGGCCCAAATGAAATCTGCTGAGTACAGAACTCATATTGACAAGAAGCATAATACCGTTGCTGCAGTTGATTGGTCACTTCCAATCGAGACCAGACATAAACTTGGATAGGTAACGATAATTTTAACAAGCAATTGAAGTATAATGGTTCTACCCCTTGAGTCGAGTGAGCCACATGTCTGACGAACATCACGCAAAATCCGGTTCACTGAGCATTGACTTAATTTCATCCAGATTGGAAATCGACGATGACGATGAAGATGTGATTCAAGTTGTTGTAGCACTCACAAATGAATCTGCCATTCCTGTGGGTGGTATTCAAGCTTCAATTTCGATGGGTAAAAACACATTTGAGCCCAAAGAAGGCATTTCGTCTATCGGTCCGGGACTCACTCGAAATTTTGAATTTGAATTCCATCCAAGCCAAAAAGAATGGTCATGCACCTTGTCGTCTGGTTCAACCAAGATGTCTTTGGGACCATATTCACCAGATTTTGAATATGAAAAACCAAAATCTCGGTCGTTGGGAAACTCGATTGGTTCAAGTTTATTCACTGGTGCGTTTGATGCCAATCTTGGTGATTTTGGAAATGTCGAAGAAAAGGGACTCATCGATCCCTCGAGCGTTGTGATGACCGATTATTTTGTTGAAAACGCCTCAGGAGGAGGAACACAGGTCAAGCTTGAAGATGAAGATGATGGCCCAAGAACACCACCTTGGCAGCAAGAGCAACCATCAGAGCCATCTCACGTCGAAGAACTGGTACAACCTTCTGTCTTGGATGTTGAACCTCCTCAACCAGACCCTCTTTTGTCTGCACCAATCCCTCAACCCGACCCTCTTTTGTCTGCACCAATCCACCAACCCGATCTTTCTCCAA
>JAYNJV010000014.1:27087-41607 GCA_038110525.1 Candidatus Poseidoniales archaeon
CCTCCAAGTGGGCCTCCATCTGGCCCTCCAAGCGGTCCTCCGTCTGGGCCCCCAAGTGGGCCTCCGTCTGGACCTCCAAGTGGGCCTCCTTCCGGTCCTCCTTCGGGTCCTCCTTCTGGACCCCCAAGTGGGCCACCCCAAAGGCCAATTGACCTCTAAAGGTGAACGTCATGACTCAACATACTGTTGTGAGCGTAGGCATTGATGATATCGCGATTCATTTTCCAAGATTGTACCTTGACATGAAGGATTTCGCAGAATTGCGAGGTGCAGATTATGACAAGCTGAACAAGGGACTCGGCCTTCAAGCGATGGCGATTCCCGATGTGCATGAAGATACGGCAACTATGGGGGCTATGGCCGTCATGCGTCTCATCGATAGAAACAACCTCGACCCACGCACGATTGGACGCATGTATCTTGGTACTGAATCTGCTTTGGATGGTGCAAAGCCAACTGCTACATACATTCTCGACATGCTGACTCAAAGGTATGCGCCACGATTTGGTGAAGATTGTTTTCGAAATTGTGATGTTGTTGATATGACCTTTGCTTGCATTGGTGGTGTCGATGCCCTCCACACGACACTCGATTGGGCTGCTCGCCCGAGTGGTAAAGATGAGCGAATAGGTATCGTAATTTTCTCTGATAATGCGAAATATGATCTTGGGTCAAGCGGTGAATACACCCAAGGAGCAGGAGGCGGTGCCCTTCTTATCCGTCAGAACCCGCGACTTTTGGAAATACCAGATTGTTGGGGCGTCTCCACGACGCCGGTCCATGATTTTTTCAAGCCTCGACGAAAGGTTTCAATTCGCTCTGTCATATCAAGCGTGATGGACTTGGCACAAGAAACTGGTCAAACCGTCAAGAAAGGCATCGTTGAACGTATGATTCGCCATTTACCGAAATCAACAGTCCGAAGGCTCGGAATTTTTGCGCACGGTGAACAAACTGTGAGTGTCCATCGAGATGAGCCGATTTTTGATGGCCAATTTTCAAATCGATGTTATCAAGATGCGGTTCGTCAAGCGTTTCACAATTTCATGGAACGTGCAGAACGAATGGAGAGATGGCAAGATGGGGATGAACGACTCACTGAGCAATGGTCGAGAATCATCATGCACTTACCTTACGCATTCCAAGCCAAACGGATGTTTCCTGATGTCTTTCGACACGACAGAATAGGTACGCCAATTTGGGAAGATGTGCTTCTTCAAATCGGAGATCCACCAACCCCACCGACACAACAACAGAAACGTCACAAAGAAATATATGAGCAAGAAATGGATGTCTATCGACGTTCGATTTCAAAAACTCCCGAATATCTCCACTTCCATGCCACAAAAATCGAAAAGGGGCAAAGGGCATCAAGTCTCATCGGCAACCAATACACGGGATCTATTTTCCTTGCCCTGATGTCGACCCTTGAATCAGACCTTGAAGAAAATGAAAATATCGATGGGGCAACGTTTGGTCTGTGTGGTTACGGTTCTGGTGCAAAGGCGAAAGTTTTCGAAGCGATTGTTCAACCTGGCTGGCGAGAAGTCGTTGCACGTTGGAACCTGTTTGAACGACTTGCGGGACGAATTGCAATCGACCATTTAACCTACGAAAATCTGCATAAAGGAATCCAAGAGGAGAGTGTAGTACCGCCCGCTGAAGAGTTTGCCCTCGTTGATGTTGCAGAAGACGAAGAATACGAAGGGCAGAGAACGTACAGATGGATTTCAAAGAAATAATCTGGAGATGTGAGTATGTCAAATGGATTTTCGATGGAATTATGTGGCAATCAAAATTCTTGGCGTATTATTCCTGAGATTGAGGGGGTCTTTTCCCTCGATCGAACTGGAGAATGTATCGAAGCAGACGGTTTTCAAGTTGAGGTACGAAACCGATTGTGCTGGACATTTACCGGTCAATGTGATATGACCCTTTATCCAAGCGGACAACTGCTCATCAAGACCGCCGACAAATCTCTTGCGGAAGAGTTAGCCAGTCGACATTTGAGCACATGGGTTCAACAGGATTTGTGAACTTCGATGATCGACCCATTGTTTCTTGAGCATTTGAAAGCCCATGGGGTTGTAGCTTATCCCACTAGCACATTACCCGGGCTTGGAGCGCTGCCCACCAAAGAAGGGCTTGATGCATTGTTTTCTCTCAAAAAAAGAGACCCAAGTAAACCTGTGAGTTTAGGCGTGCTTACCCTTGAGCAAGCAAGTACATTGGTTGAAGTTCCCGAAATTGTTCACGAACTTGAGCAACATTTTCCCAAAGGTTCGATGACCTTCGTGCTCAAGGCACATCAAGAATTGGATGCTCGCCTTGGCGGACAATGGGTCGCAGTTCGATGTTTTGCCCACCCGACAGCCCGTGAATTGGTCGAGCATGTAGGGCCGATTACGGCGACAAGTGCAAATGAAGCGGGTCAAACGCCATGTGATTCTGCAGAGGCGGCGGGCGAATTACTCGGTCTTCCAGCATTTGCCATTCTGCCGGGTACATGCCCAGGTGGGCATGGAAGTACATTTGTTCGTATCGAAGGTACAAACATCGAAATCATACGAGAAGGGGTTCTTTCTGAAATTGAGATTCGCCGTTGGCTCGATGGAAAATAAGATGTTTGAGTTGATTTTTGTTCGTTCTAAAAAAAGCAACTATTATGAGCAAAGACATTTTACCTCCAAATACCGTGGTAAAATGGCTGAAGAAGCACAAATCAAGTATTGGCGAGATGCAGGACATGTCGCCCGCCGAACCCTTGAGGCGATGAAGGACGAACTCAAGGTTGGTGTCACATTTCACGAGATTATCGAATCTGCAGAACGCTATATCCACAGGCATGGAGGAAAGCCCGCATTTCCTGCCACCATTGCAGTCAACGATTTAGCAGCACACTTTACCACCAACCACTTGGTTGAAGGTGTTGCTGATTGGGATGGTAAAATGGTGCTCAAAAAGGGTGACTTGGTGAAAATCGATTTTGGTGTTCATATCAAAGGTTGCATAGGAGATAACGCTCTTACCATCGAAATTGGAAATTCAAACAATCATACTGAACAAATTAAAGCAGCGAAAGAAGCAAGGGATGCAGCGGTGGAAATGTTGCACCCTGGAACTCCGTGGTACAAAGTAGGCGAAGCCGCAGCCCAACCTTCAATCGATGCGGGTTTTGAGCCCATTCGAAATCTATGCGGACACCAACTCAAACCTTGGGAACTCCATGCTGGAGTTTCGGTTCCATCGTATGCCTGTGGACCTGACCACCAAGGATTCCGTGGTGTGGTCGAGGAAGGTGCATTCTACGCTGTTGAACCGTTCAATACCACCGGCTCTTCAGGACTCATCAAGAACCTCGGCTCGTCCAACTCATCAAACATCTATCGAATTACCGGACTTACATCTTCAAGAAAGGCAAGAGCAAAGAATCAACTCAAGCCCCTTGGGGCACAACTTGCGAGGAATTTAGAAGAGCGTTACAACACTCTTCCTTTTGCAGAACGTTGGGCATTTCCGATGCTTGAAAAACCATTTCCCGATGCTGATGAAGATAGTCGGCAAAGCAAATGGAATGCACTGATCAAAAAACTGACGAGTATTCGTTTCCTCGAAACATATCATGTGCTTGCTTGCCAAGATGGTGGAAACATAGCCCAATTTGAACATACTGTGTATGTAACCGATGGTGGACCTGAAATATTGACCGTAGAATAATTAAAATCGGCATTTTTTGACGATTTTAAATAATTAATATAAACTGTGAAAGTATGCCCTCACATGAACAGGGCTGTAGAAGTTCTCGTTTGAGTGCATCCCATCCCCTCTGCGTTACTCTCACCCTGTTCACCCCAATCTCTCTAAATGTTATATTCTTGATTTTACTTCAAGACTTCACAAACACTTTGTACCACTCGGGGCAGCTTCGGCGAATTTAGTGATTTTACGAAATCGCTATTTTTCGTCTAAAAACAACGATTTAATGAATCAATCCAACCGATTCGTTTAAGTCAAGAATCGCGTTAGGGGAGGCTACCCCGAATGGGGAAGGAGGACAAAAATATGAAGAACGAAAACAGAAACGATGAGGCAGTCAGCCCAGTTATCGCAACTATCCTTATGGTTGCAATTACCGTGGTTTTGGCTGGTGTTCTCTACGTGTGGGCAAGCTCACTCGCAGAGGGCAACGCAAGTGGAGACCTAAGCCTTTACCAATTTACTGGTGAAGACGACTCTGGAAACCCAGGCACAGACGCAACTGACTACCTCATCCGAATTACAATGGACCAAGGCAGTGACATCGGCTGGTCATCCATTTCGGTCAAGATCGAAGTGAATGGCGGCGTACCACAAACATGCGACAACCCAGGTATCGACGGTACCGGACCTTGTGCGCTTGAAGAGTTTGGTACAGACACCACCGACACTGTTCTCAGTGCTGGTGACGGTTTCCGAATCAAGGAAAACGGCCAAGACCTTTGTAACACTGCTTGTTCAATCGATGTGACCATTACCGACACACGTGAAGGTAAAATCATCGATACAACAAACGATGTTGCTGCTGAGTGAAGTTAGAAATAACTGAATTGAGTCAACATTCATGATAGCACAGATTGTGCTTCGTTGCCATCCCGCTTTCTTCGGCAGGCGGGATGGCTCCCCACTTTTTTTCTTATATCGAATCTAAATTTTGATGTTGATTCAAAGATCAAACTCGACATCGAGCATTCTTGGTTCGGAAAGTTGGTCCCACATGTGATGGGATTTTCCTCGAGCGATATCAAATAGACCACGTTGTAAATACAGCATGCTCGAAAACCATGCACCAGCTAATGTGACGATAGGAATGTTTGTCTTGATATATCGTATCAAGATAAGTCCCGATAAGAAGAGAATTTCCACCACGGTGAGAATGGTATCAAAAATTGGTGTTGGTGTACCAAATAGAAAATATTGCACCCAACGAACAAGCATGACAGAGATGGTTAATACAATCAGTAATGGAGAGAGAATGAGGGCGTGAAACTGCATTCTGAACACCTTACGAAATTCCCCAATATTATTCGAAATCATGACGGGGCGGTAGCGGAGGAGGGCTCTTTGCAAGCCTTGGCCGCGTCGTATTTTCTGCTTTGATTGTTCACTACGAGACCAAGGAGCAATATCTGAAAAGTGAATTTCTTCATCCACAATGGCACGATAGCCTTTGGTTCGGACTGCAAGGGCGATTTGAGTATCATCGGCATTGGATTGTGTTCGTATGTCGTCTGGCAACACCAATTCAGACCTCCACATCATGCATGAGCCTTCGAGAAACGGCGTACTATCAAGATACGATTCACGAACCCTCCATTCGTCCCAAAATGTGCGATGAAGGTCCTCATCCCTTCGCTGAGATCGCCTGTTTGGCAATGCACCTACTGCTCCGATTTGCTTCTCCGAAAACCACGCCATCATCCGCTTCAATGCATCGTTTTCAAGGGTTGCATCCGCATCGGTCATACACACAATGTCATGCTTGAAATCGGTCTGAATATGTTTGAGAGCCAATTGAACCGCTGCACTTTTCCCCAATCGTTTCGACATGGTGACGGTTTTTACTTGAGCAAAAGCCTGAGGATGATGCTTGAGCCAATCTTGTGCTTTCACAAGCGTCATGTCGGTCGATGCTGAATCAACAAGCAACAAAGACGCTCGAACACCTTGGGCGGCCAAATCGTTGAGTTTTCGCTCAATCAATCGTTCTTCATTCCATACGGGCAATAAAAGAACAAGACTTTGCTCCTTGGCGTTTGGTTGGGGGCGCTGTAACACAAACTTCTTTTTCCATTGCCTTGAACGAATTTCATACCACAAAAATGGCATCGTGCACCACAAAAAAAACACGGCCTCCAGAATAAGAGGCGGATGTAAACGCACACTTCTCTGAACTGATTAACACATTTGAGTCCTCTGCTTCAATTCAGCTTCAATCGAACTTTTAGCCACCTACATTGATGTGTTCAAGCCCACACCATGAACCATGCCAAGAGTGCTTCACCTCGGACCATATGAGTCCAATGGTGGAATGCGAACCGTGATGAGAACGCTCGTTGAATTTCCCCCAAATGGTTGGCATGCCTCTGCACTATCGACACACAAAGAAGGTTCAATGGTATCAAAATGGAGACAATATCGATTGTCTTTTTCAACATTCAAAGCGATGTGCAACTCAGACCAACCACCAGATGTCATACACCTCCATACCGCTTCGGATTGGTCTTGGATTCGTAAAAAGAAATTCTTGAACTATGCACGCAAAAACAACCTTCCATGTGTTGTTCACCTCCATAGTGGAAAGATGTACACTTGGTTGATACACAACAAAACCGACCCTTCCAAATCAAAAAGAATGCAGGAGTTTGTCGCCATATCAAACGACCCTGGAGTTCGTTTCGTTGTACTAAGTGAACATTGGTTGGAAAAATTTGAACCGTTCGCGTCCTCGATCACTTCAATTTCAAATCCAGTTCACCCTCGTTTTTCTCCTCGACCTGAGATCGAAAGGGTACCAGGAAAATTACTTCTCCTTGGAAGAGATATCCCAGCGAAAAATCATAATTTTGCCGTCAAAATTGCCAACGAGATTGGTCCTTCTGTATCGTTATGGATGACTGGTGTCAGCGGCAAACAAGAAGGTAATATTCACCGCCTTGGATGGGTTTCTGATGAAGAGTTACTTACGCATTTGCACACCGCTGATATGGTGTTGATTCCTTCCGATTTTGAAGGTCAGCCTATGGTTGCGCTTGAGGCCCTCGCCTGTGGAACGAAGGTGCTTGCCTCACCACATGTGTTTCCAATTTCTGGTATGCAACGGGTTCGAACACATACCATCGAGGATTGGAAAAACACAATCATTGAGATGCTACAACACAAAGAACACGTCGAAATGTACGCTTCAAGTCAAATTGAGAACGTTCAACAGCAATGGAGAAGTGTGTACGAGTCACTCCTGCAATGAAGAAAGAAAATCGAGGACATCCTTGCACCTATGTTCCCATAAACAATGATTCTTGGCATAATCGAGTGCATTCTTAGAGAATTGGTGGTACGACGATTCATCTAACTCATCCAAGAACTGCACAGCAAAAGAAGAAAATTCTTCTTGAGAAAACAATTGGACAAATTCACCTTGGCCAGTCATTCGATGTCCTTCATGGTCAATTCCAAGAATGGGTAAGCCTGCGGCGAGATATTCATTTTGTTTGAGTGGACTTGCAATCGACCACACTTTGGATGCTGGCATAGGAAGCAAGCCAACATGAAACTTTTCAAGTTCTGATTGCATTTGATGTTGTTCGATGTTGCCCCCATAGTGAATCTGCTCATTCTTTTTTTTCTTGATACTCTTAACAAAATTTCCAGTGCCGTACAAGGTCAAACGGACATCAATACCACGCTTTTTTGCCATATTCACAAATTCAAACATGTTGGAAAGGCCCCGGTTTCTATCGAGACGTCCATGGTAGACCAATTCTACGGGGGATGAATATGGGCGTGGTTCATCTGAACATGCCGATACCCCTGCAGGAATTTCGATGAGCGGGGCTTGAATCTCTCCATAACGACGGGTCACAAAGGCACGGTGGGATGGTGAAACAACACACCCTGCAGAAAAGTAACCCTTTGAAGCGGCTTTCCAAGCTTGCTTCCAATGGCTCCATTGGAGCATGGAGAGGATACCCCTAGATGCCGGTGGTGACCTGTCAATGAGTATTTTTGGGGCGGGTAGGCGTGATAATGCTGAACGCAAAAAGGTGTACAATGGCCAATCGAGAAGGATGATGTCGCAGGTCGGTGCCTCGATTTCAAGCCACGCTATGACTTCTCGAGCAAAACTCGAAGTGTGCCTTCCCCATTTGTTTTTTTGAGGCAACTCAATGTGTTCACAATCAAAAAAACCCTGTCCATGAGTGCCTGCGGGGCCAACAAAACGGACACGGTGACCCCTCGATGCTAGAATGCTGAGAATGCCTTGCTGCGTTGATGAACTTAGGTCATCTCGTTTCCTAATCGATAACCAAAGAATCTCCATACCACTACCTTCAATGTATTAGGTGACGACCGTTGTACAACCTCAAGGAGTGCAATTGTATGGTTCTTTTCAATGTCTATCCATTGGATTGAAGAACCAAAGCCATCGGTCTTGGTTCATGGGGTGGAACGAAGCGTTCACCAAATCCGTGGAAGAACGAAGCATCTCCATTGGTATCATTGGCCTTGGTTATGTTGGATTACCCACCGCCATAGGATTCTTTGATGCGGGATTCACGGTATGGGGCGTCGATATTTCAGAACGTACCGTTTCCTACATCAATGCTCAAAAAAACCCGACAGGAGACCCTGAAGTCGAAGGCTTGATTCCCCACGCGTCAGATCCAAGATGGAACATTACCACAAAGACGCAGGAAGCAGTACCCCATTGCGATGTTATTTTGGTCACCGTACCAACGCCGATTACTGAAGACCTCAAACCAGATTTGTCATATGTTCGAAATGCTGGATGTGATGTTTTCGATGCCGTTGATCGTGGCTCTCGGACAATCGTTGTACTTGAATCGACGGTCTACCCTGGTGTCACCGCACAAACCTGGCTTCCTGAATTAGAAAAACGAGGACTGAGCAACGGCGTTGATGTCGAACTCGCGTATTGCCCTGAACGATTCAATCCCGGTGACCCTGCTCACGGTGTCCGTCAAGTGGCACGAGTCGTGGGATGTTCAAGTGAAGAAGTCGGCCACGGCCTTGTGGCGATGTACCGTCATCTCACTTCGGAAGATGTTCGGTATGTAGGAAAAATCGAAGTCGCTGAAGCCTCTAAGGTGATTGAAAATGTTCAACGCGACATCAATATTGCTTTGGTCAATGAACTTGCGCGAATTTTTCCCGAGCTCGATCTCGATGTCGAAGATGTCCTCGATGCGGCATCAACCAAGTGGAATTTTCATCGATACACCCCCGGTGTTGGAGTCGGGGGGCACTGTATTCCTGTCGACCCATATTACATGATGCAACGTGCTCAGGATGTCGGTGTGCCTGCTGAACTCATTACCGCAGCACGTGCGGTCAATCGTACCATGCCTCAGCACGTGGCCCAAGTCATCGAAAAGATTCTCTACACCAATCATATTCCTGCAGGTCAAGGAAGAGTTCTCTTCCTTGGATGGTCCTACAAGCCGGGTGTTGGCGACCCAAGAGAAACGCCTGCGGAGCCACTTGCCAAAGCACTCGTTGCCAAAAACATCCATGTTTCGGTGTGGGACCCTCACTTAGGGGAACATGATATGCCTAATTTCGTCCAAAGTGTGAACCCAATGCATGATGAGCATGCTTCGGATATTGCTATTCTCATCACCGCTCATCAAGAATTTTTGAATCTTGATTGGGATGAGTTAGGTGCGACGATGAAGGCAAAACGGATTTACGATGGTCGACGTGTTTTGGATTTAGAGGCTCTTTCCGCTGAAGGATGGCACACTCATGCTGTCGGACGACCAATGTAGGCGATATCATGTGGATAAAGGAGTGGTTTCTTCCAGCCTTCATTTCATTTCTATTGGTATTCGTATCTCTTCAAGGCTTCACTGATTCGGTCATTGACCGGAAATTGCAAGACGGTAGTGTCATGGAACTTGGCAGATACCATTTTACCTTCGACGCCTATGAACATATACAAGATGTGAAGGGCCCAAAGGTGATTTTTCTCGGATCTTCAAAGATGAGGGAAGCGGCTAATGGTCATCTGTACGAAGACTACAGTTCAGTTGATGGTGCCAACTTTTTCAATCTCGCATATGCATCTGAACGCCCATATATGCGAATGCTTGAGTTGGAATCTCTCATATCCGCGGAACCTGATGTTTTGGTTTTGGAGGTTGGGCCAAACAGCTTTTCAGCGATGAATACTCCCCTAAGAGAAGACGATGCAGAAAGAATGAATGCTTTACTCTATCATCGGCCATGGTCTCAGTCAAACGAATTTTTGAATTATATTGAGAAAGAAGATTTTGATGTTCTTAATATTGGTTTAAAAAGCAAGCTAAACGGAGCATCGACCTATGGCTTCCAAGCAATTGAGAATGCTTTAGAGGATATGTTCGGGGAAGAACAAACAGGCTGGGGATGCGAAAATGAACCCAATAATGTTCGATGTGTTCCAAGTGTTGAGTCAAGTTACTATGAATCGTATCTGCGTCAACCCCCTCAATTTTCAAATTCACTTCAGAGAATCAAAGGACAAGGAAATGACAAATTAGGAGAATTTTATGGTGCGACCTTGGACAAATACGTCACATCATCGTACCACAATCCTGAAGGTGAGTATAATAAAAATCACAGATCATTTGATTACATTATAAATAAATCAATTCAGTCAGGAATTAAAGTGATATTAGTTGCTCTCCCATATAATCCTGTTATGATGGATAGAATTGACAAGGTAAGATGGGAATATGTCACTGAAGCAGTGCATGATTATGAAACAAGAGATGATTTATCGGTCATCAATTTGATAAATTCGTCCTTCTTCAATAACGACCTATTGTTTAATGACTTCAGCCATATGTCAGAAGAGGGTGAAAAGCAATTTTTGGCTACGACAATAGCGGATATAGACTTGGCTTTGACATCGTCTGGATTCAAAGCAAAATCTGATTTTGATTACCCTGTTCCAAAGGTGTACCCTACAACGATTTACAACAAATCTGACATGAGCGAGGGTTGGCACATGGAATTAAATCTTTCAATTCCTTCTATGATCCGAGTTGGAACTGGGTCAAATGAAGGTCTCTCTTGGGCAGTAACATCGTCGAATCATGGGTCAATAATTTCGGTTTTTCCTGATGAAGGGCGTTCAACGAAAGATATCATGACATCAACACTCATCGAGTACTGTTACGATTCCTTAGCCGAGGAACAAGTTTGGATATGGATAAAGGGCAAATCACCCAACGGAAATTCCGACTCGGTTTGGCTTGGATGGAATGGTTCACAAATTGATGTGGGCAGCAAGGGAGTGCAACTTTATTCAGAGAATAGTATTGACCCATGGACCAGCGAAGGGAGTGATGGATTGCGAATACAAGCAAATGCTACAGTAGGTGTAAATTGTATTCAACTTTGGATGAGAGAGGATGGTGTTTCAATCCAAAGCATTCTGTTAAGCAATGCCAACACGTATCAACCGTGGTGATGATAATGGATTTCACTTCGCCTGAGTATTACCTCTGGTTTCTACCTATGGTGATTCTAGGTGTTTTGGTGTTCTCGCGAGGTAAAAAGAACATTCAACTGGGTTTAATACTTATTTTCAGCTATATATTTTTCTTATTGGCATCCGGTTGGCACATCATCTTGCTTATGACGAGCACGATTCTTGACTGGAAAATTGCAAACAGAATTTGGAAAGAATCCGAGCAGAAAAAAAGAAAACGGTTATTGAAATTCGCACTTTGTGTAAATTTAGGCTTGCTCGCCATATTCAAATATCTCGATATGATTATTGAGACTTACAACCTCATACCGCTAAAGTTTTCAGCCGTTCCAGAAATCGATCCACTCGGATTGTTGTTACCCGTTGGTATCTCATTTTATACATTTCAAACCATGTCATATTCCATTGATGTTTATCGTGAGAAGTATCCCCCATACGAGAGTTTCATTGATTTTGCGGCTTATGCTGCTTTCTTTCCCCAACTCGTCGCTGGGCCAATTGTGCGAGCAGATGATTTTCTTGAACAAATCAAAGAACCACTCGCATTCAAAGAACGAAATTTTCGTCTTGCTTTAACATTCATTATGTATGGACTTGTGAAAAAACTGGTATTTGCGAACAACATGGCAGCTCATGTTGACGTCATATTTGTCGAGGGTGTAGATTTGACTAACACGGCATTGATTTGGTGGGGAACATTGTGTTTTGGAATCCAAATTTATTGTGATTTTTCAGCGTATACCGATATTGCAATCGGATCAGCGCTTTTCTTGGGTATTAGACTTCCAGAAAACTTTCACACCCCATATGCAGCAAGGTCACCACAGGATTTTTGGAGGAGATGGCACATATCGCTCTCAACTTGGCTTCGGGATTATTTGTATATCTCTCTTGGAGGTTCAAAAAACGGTAGACGACGTCTCTATTTTGCATTAATGTCAACCATGGTATTAGGTGGGCTATGGCATGGAGCTTCATGGAATTTCGTCCTTTGGGGGGTTGTGCATGGAGTCGCCTTGATTATTCATCGATTGATATCTCGAAATAGATTTAGCGTGATTCTTCTTGAAAAAGCAAAATTGCGTTACCCTACTCTTGTTTTTGGTTGGTTTATCACACAAGTGTTTGTCTTCTTCACATGGTTAATCTTCAGAGTTGAAGATTGGGAAATGCTGAAAACCTCAATTCAATCATTTATCGGAATTGGTTCAACTTTTGATATCGATAATGCTCGAGAAATGCTTCCAACAGTGCAACTACTGACATTCTTCCTGGTAGTTTGTTTTGTTTTGGCTCATGGACTCAGTGGTATTGTGGGTGGATTCAGAGAGAAATTGGCGCAGTCCCCTCCACTAGTTTGGGGAGCGGTCATGGCAATGTATTGTATCATGTTGATTTATCTTAGACCAGCACACCCTACAGATTTCATTTATTTCCGATTCTAAATCGAAATCTACCCACTCTCAAATGAAATTACTTGAATTGTTGTTGAAGTTTAGATATAGCTTAAAAGGCATAGGTTCAAAGAGGCTTCATTGTAAAATTCTGTCTAGAGAATTCACTAATGTCGCGTGTTTGGAATCCGAAATTCTCTTGATGTGAAAATGAAGGAAAACTGATTACCGACGTTCGACACATTCTTGATTTTGATAAACTCAAACATTAAGCTTGCGAAACATTTAGTCTTGATGTGTTTATTTGTAATTTATTGTAAGTTGAGTATTGACCTTTGAAAACTATTTTTGGCCATGTTATTTTTATATATAAAATTGGATTATGAATGTGAACTTGTTAAAGTTGTTTGATAAACCCCTCTCCATAACGGGTCAATATGGCCGACGCAGAAGTATCGAAAGAGCTTCGAGATGTTAGTTTGAGATTTCCCTCTTGGAAATCACCCCTGCTCAACCTCAGTGTTCTTTTGAAACATCGATTTTTGGTTCGAAATTTGGTTCGACGAGAAGTGAGGGGAAAATACCGAAACGCTGCTTTGGGTTATCTTTGGACTGTGCTTGAACCAATGCTTCTTGCGAGCGTGTACTACTTTTTGTTCGTCATGATTGCAGGAAATCCAGATGAAAAATACCCCATTTGGGTGTTGCTCGGCGTGATTGTTTGGGGTTGCTTTGGACGTTCGGTTACTGGTTCTGTTACTTCATTGACAGGCAACCAACAAACCATTCATTTGGTGTATTTTCCGAGAATAATTTTTCCCATCACCTCAATGCTTGGCGTCATTGTTGTCACCATGTTGAGCGCCTTAATTGCTGTTCCCATCATCTATCTGTATGAATTACCATTGACCATCTATTTGCTTTACATTCCATTAAGCATCCTCCTCGCTGGATTCCTTGGCGTAGGATTAGGTATGGCTTTTGCTCCGTTGAATTGTATGTATCAAGACATCCAACATTTGTTCCGATTTATTGTCCGTGCTGGTTTTTTCGTGTCCCCAGTGATGTGGACCTATGAAATGGCAATGGATCGTGGTGCATTTGAGCAATTTGTCTTACTCAATCCGATGGTCGTACCACTAACGATGGTCCGGCATGGTATTGATGGCACTTCACTTCCCATACCAATGGTTGGAGTTTTGGTTTCCATCGGTTTTGCCATCACAATGTGGGTCGTTGGAAGTATCCTCTTCAATCGATATGAAGCCGAGGCGGTGAAACACCTATGAGTTCAAACGCTATCGAAATTGACCATGTCACGCTTCATTTTCCAAAAAAGCAAGGCATCTTAGGCTGGCTCAAGAATCTTGGAAAGGGTACAAAACATCAGTTCACTGCCCTCAATGATGTTTCATTGACGATTCAAAAGGGCGAAGTCGTCGGCATTATTGGAAAAAATGGTTCGGGTAAATCCACATTGCTTCGGGTTATTTCAGGAATTTACCCTCCGAATTCAGGAACATGCAAAGCTGCAGGCGATATCTCGCTTCTTGCAGGTCTTGGAACTGGTTTTTCTGGACATCAAACTGGCGAAGAAAACGCTATTCTCTTCGGTAGTATTCTTGGCCATGGGGAAGAAGAAATGATTTCGAAACTCCCCGAAATTATCGAATTCAGTGAACTTGGTTCATTCATTCAAGAGCCCGTCCGAACCTATTCTGCAGGTATGAAAGCCCGATTGGGCCTTGCAGTAGCAAGTGCAATTCATCCTGATATTCTCCTGATTGATGAAGTTCTTGGCGTTGGAGACCCCCAGTTCAAAGAAAAAAGCAAACAGCGAATTTTGGACTTGGTGACCTCAACCAAAACCGT
>JAYNJV010000015.1:0-36032 GCA_038110525.1 Candidatus Poseidoniales archaeon
AACGACGACCACTCCTTGAAGACAGCAACTGGTGTAACAACGTCATGTCAACCGACGCAACTGCTGACATCTGCAACCATGCAAACCAACCAGCAAGCGAATTCATCGCAACCAACCAATCCCTCCCAATCGTGGTAGGACAGATTGGTGCATCTGCGGTTCCATCGTTTGCTCCAAGCATCATTGCAGTCGCACTTGCTGGATTGTTTGTCAGTGCCCTCTCCTTCACATCTCGCCGAGATGAAGACGAAGAAGAAGTCGTGAAGACAATGACTGACGACGAAGGAGCTGTGAGCCCAGTTATCGCAACTATTCTGATGGTTGCTATCACTGTGGTTCTCTCCGGTGTGATTTATGTGTGGGCATCAAGCCTCGCTGAGACCGATGTCAAAGGTGTGCCTCGTGTCACCTTCACCATCGAAGACCACGACGGCGGAGACCCAGACAACGGTCACTGGAGAATCACAGTTGGTCAAACTGAAACTGACCTCGCAACCCAAGCAGTGATTGTCAGAATCATGTATGCTAACGCAAGCGGAGGATTGGTAACTGTCAATGCAAACCTTGCAGATAGCAACGGCGTCTATGGTTTCAATCCAGAAAACAGCGATGCGTTCGTAACATTCGTTGATTCAACACTACGTCTTGAAGGAACTTCATACAAGTCAACCTTTAGTGCTGGTGACACAATCTTCGTTCGAACACACGATGCAGAAGGAACTCCTCTCGTCGATGCAAGAATTGACTTGATCTACCAACCAAATCTTGCTGGTGCTCAGGGAACTCTTCTCAAATCATACAGCGACTTGTCTTACAACAAGGCTGCTTGAAGTTTTTGAAGAAACCGTTGCTTTGCCTTCGGACCACACCGTGGTTCGGATTGGGGATGTAGCGCACGCTATGTTCCCAATCCTTTGGAGCGTGAATGCTTTGAATGACTGGCAGGTGGGACATACATGCAGTTGACAACACCCAGAGTCGTCGTCTTTGACTGCGACGGTGTCCTTGTCGATTCTGTGAGTTCTTGGAAGACACTTCACGATCATTTCGGCACAGACAACAATGTGAATCTGCAACGGTTCATACGTGGCGAAATAAGTGATGTAGAATTCATGCGGTTAGACATCCAACTATGGAAATCAGTTCAAGAGGAAATCCATCAGGATGATTTGTTTCGAGCATATGCTGGGATCAAACTGATGCCAGGTGCCCGTGAAACAATATCCGCTCTCAGAGAACAAGGTGTCTTTATCGCTATCGTGAGTGCTGGTGTTGATATCTTTGTGCAATCTATTGCTGGAATGCTCAAAGTTGATGATTGGATTGCGAATGGTCTTGAGTTTAACGCTGAAGGATATTTGGCCAACGATGGTGTATGCAGATTGCACGCCTCCAAGAAGGGGGCGATTATTGAGAAATTACTCAAAATGCACGGCTTTGAGCCACATGAATGCGTGAGTGTTGGCGATTCTGAAATGGATCTTTCGATGAAGATTGAAGGGAGTCATTTCATTGGATTTTGTCCTACAAGGGAAAGCTCTATTCAAACATTCGAGGCCGTTGGCATACCAATTGTCACTGAGAGAAATTTGACTGGGATTCTTCCAATACTCGGTCTTGAATCAAGCGAAGGGAATTGAAACCGATTTGTGACTTTGCAAATTGATGACGGTTAACATACACGGCTTTGGCTGGAAACCGAGCATTCGTTGGTACGAAGTTTGGTCTTGCCATGTGCTCGAACACACCAAGGTTGTTCCACGGAAATCGACACATGCATGGCCATGAACGTGTCCGGTCACAAAGATATCTGGAACTGTTTGAATGACAAGTCCATCCTCAGGCTCAGGTGATAATGGCGTTTTGCCTCCCCATTGTGGTGCAAGATGTCGTCTTCGTAACATTTCACGCATTGCTTCAACAGGGTCGCTGTATGTGACTGTGCGAAGACCAGCAACGAAATCGTCAATCGATTTACCATGGTACGAAAGCAATCGAACACCGTGAAGCGAGAAATCACAGGGATTACCCACAAATGTTGTGGAATTGTAATCGAGTTGAATGTCTTTTTCAAATGTGGGCTGAGGTTCTGCTGGTCGTACAGCATCGTGATTTCCAGGAAGCATAAGACACTCAACCCAATCTGGGAGGAGTGAAAGAAGCCGTGCAAACTCAGAATATTGTTTGAATAAATCTGGTATCGCAAGTTCACGGTCCTGATCTGGATAAATACCGACTCCGTCGACACAATCCCCAGATAAAATGAGATATTTGATGGTCTTTGCAAGTGGGTCCGAATGGAACCATCTGACCATTTTGTGCCACTGTGCTTCGAGGAAGGTTTTCGAACCGACGTGAATATCCGAGAGGAAAGCAACACTTACGCCCACCTCTGCTGATACCTTTTGGTGTTGATGCTCGAGTGGAAAGTGAAGGTCGTTCACATAGAAAATATCGCCTGATTGGCTAAAGGTTCCAGAGACACCAAGGACATCATCAGGCATCAGCCCTGCTTCTAAGACAGCCTCCTGTTCTCTGTCCCTATCATCTCCTGTTCGTTTGGTCAACAAACATGGTAACTCTCCTGTTTCATCCTCAATGCTGAACAACAAATGACCATTTTTTGTGTATCTTGGTTCATTGACAAGGCCTATGGCTACTGCGACATTTTCGTAGCCTTGGTATCTGTAGGTCTCTTGGAGTAGTTTTGAGATTTCTTGAGATTTTCTCGGTAGATTTGAATTCGCTTCAATCATTTTTCGAATTCGCTTCAAACGGTCATTAAAGCAGGCAGTAATATCACTCATTTTTCCTTCTGTAAGTGATTGTCCTGTGATATCATAATGCACGGTTAAATCAGTTTCAACGTCGCTTGCAATTGCCGAAAAATCACTTTGCCTCCAACCTGGAAGATTGTTTTGAAATTCAATATCGAGTGGCTCTGGTTCGTGAATTGGGGCAATGGTTCTTGCGAGGTCTTTTGGTTGAGATGCAAGAATTGGTTGACTGATTTCTGAGGTTTGTGGAAGGGATGGTGATGCCGATGTTGATTGAATGTCTTGAATGTGTGAAACCGTCAAAAGTCCAGTACCAAGGTCATATTTGAGGAGTTCTTCAACAAAATTCAATGGATGCTCCTGTTCAAGGATGAATAATCTTGCATCCCTTGTTGCAGCAAGTGACCTACTTCGCAAAAGTGCGAAAATTTCTGGCCACAACTCACCCATGTGTAGAGTTGAAGGTTCACACTCTAAAAACGAAATGATGGAGTTCGCTGTCTCATTCTTCGCTGTCTTGCCATGTGATTTCGGATGCGATATCAGCTTCTTTTTTGCCCGCTTCACTCCATGCTTCATCCTGCCATGGTGCAGATTCTCTTGCTGCTTGTTCCCGGGCTGCTCGTTCCTGTTCAAATTTGATGGCTTTTTGCTTCAATTCTTCTTCTTTCTTGAGCGCGGCTTCTTTAGCCTTCTTCGCATTTTCCATCGCTTGGTCGAAATGTTCAATCGCTTTGAGTAGTGCAAAATATACGAATCCTTCTTTGTTCTCCGAACGCGTTCCACCAATTTGTGTGTGTTCTGCGTTCGTCCAAGAATGCGATGCGATTCCCACGTAGACGGTACCGACCTGTTTTGAAGTCAAATCAGCGGTCGGCCCAGCAATGCCTGTGATAGAAATTGCGTAATCAGCATGGGCTCGCTCAAGCGCACCTTTCGCCATTTCGATGGCTACGTGAGCAGAAACTGCACCATGTTTTGCCAGTGTTGCTTCTTGTACACCCAACTCTCTCATTTTTGCTGCATTTGCATAGGTGATCCATGATTGGTTGAACCATTCGCTTGAACCAGCGATATCGGTAAGTGTGCTTGCGAGCAGTCCACCAGTGCAAGACTCAGCGAGGGTGATGGTATGGCCCCCTGCTTTCAACCGACGAGCGAGGCGGGCTGCAGTCCCATGGACATCTGCATCCATGTTGTGTCGTGGAGAAGGCATGATTTGAGGTTATTGGAGAGAACGCATTCTTGAAAAAGGCGAGCCTTCAGCACGACATGGGTCTGTGGTCTAGGGGTTTATGACGTCGCCCTTACAAGGCGAAGATCGAGGGTTCAATTCCCTCCGGACCCATGCTTACCAAAGTTCAGAAAGAAGGTCTATGTCATCGCCCTGTAGCACCTTTGTAATGCCCGTTGCTTTGCGAATCTGTTCAATTGATTCCGAGGTATCAAGAATACAAAGGTGGGTTGCTCGTTCCCATAATCCGTGAACAAATTGATGTCCTCGAAGGTCAACGGCGACAAGAATATCCTCAAGTTCTGAAAACATGAGAGCAGTTGTTGCATGTTTGATTTCGCTACCCTGAATGATGAGCCAACGATGACCTTGAAGTGATGCTCTCACGTCCTGTTCAAGATTCCTAAAATGAATGTACTTCATGTGAGCACCTAAAAACGTAAGAGGGCCGCTACACCACCAAATCCCAATAATTGTTGACCTGCATCATGGTCTGAAGAACATTGAACAATTTCAGCACCGATTTCAGTTAATTGTTCAGCCCACTCAAACCATGAAGTTCCAAAAGACCGTACTTGAGGGTCTCGTAATGTGTCGGCTATGATGAGCAGAGTTTCAATCGCGCCTCTTTGTAAAGCATCATCCAATTCTTGCTCGCCAATAGCGATGAGGTTGTTGGTTGCCATCCGAGTCCACGCCTCTTCGAGCAAGAGAATTTCCTTGCTCATTTGGTGCTCGGAGAGGATATTGCCAGCCAATCCTTGGCTCAACACTTCGTTGGCTGCTCCACGGCCACCCATACTTGTACCAACGGATTTGATGGTCCGTTGGGGAGAATGTGCTTGGAATAATTTGGCGACGTCATCACGAAAATGTCCAGGTCCACAGAGGATAAGAGGCATTGAATCGTCGATTTGTTCAAGAATTTTCTCAACCACATTGGCTTGAAATTGGGATAGAATCGAGCCCGATTCTTTTGATGAGATTCGTTTTCCTCCGCCTCGCATCGTCCATTGTGCACTCTCTCGTAATCCTCGATTGGTGACAAAATACAGAATGATTTCATCTTGTTCAATGACAAGCAATCCAACTTGTGGTGTGTTCGAAGCCCGAATTGCGTTTGAAATGAGTTCTTCATCAAGTTTTGAAAAACCAGATTCACTCACTAAAGTAATATCATCTCCCTTTGTAACGATATGAGTATGATGCGAGCCGATGTCGATTGGGGCTTGTCGAATAATGCCATGAACTCGAAGCGAATCAGAAAACGACTGATGTTCGACGTATTCGATGGAAAGTGAAATCATCATTTTTTTTCGTTCGGCTTGTTTTGCTCGCTCGCCCTCACCGCCACCAGTTGTTTGGTCTCGTCGCTCCCCAAGCATTGTCAACAGCAATCCTTTGGAGCACAGTCGGGCAAGCACCCACAAATCATCATCAGAGTCGATGTGGATGTTCCACACATTCTCTTCTTTTCGATGTAATCTCATCCATTCACCCAAAGACGCCGGTCAAATTGCCGTCATCGTCCATATCCATGTTGTTTGCTGCTGGGATTTTTGGAAGGCCAGGCATCGTCATCATGTTACCGAGTATGGCAACAATAAATCCCGCACCTGCGTTAAGTCTGAATTCTTTGACTGGTAGAGTGAAGTCGGTAGGTGCTCCGAGTAGGGTAGCATCGTGTGAAAACGAATATTGCGTCTTTGCCATGCAAATTGGCAGGTGTCCATAACCCCATTTGGTGATTGCTTCTGCCATTTTTTGTGCTTGAGGTTCGATTTCGATGTGACTTGCATGATACATCCTTTTGGCGATGTGTTCTAATTTTTCGGTAAAATGAGTTTCAGGCGTGAAGAGAGGGATAAAATTTCGACCGTCCGCGACGTGTTGTTGGATTGATTTTACCACGGCTTTTGCAAGTGCTTCACCACCTTTTCCACCGTGAGAAAAGACCTCGGTGACACAGACACTCTTCGCACCACTTGCAGTAGCACAATCGGTGATGGTCTTGATTTCAGCATCGGTATCGGAAGCGAATTTGTTGATGGACACGACAACGGGTACACCAAATGCTGCCATATTCCGAATATGACGGTCAAGGTTTGACTGTGCACCACTTCGTACAGCGTCGACATCTTCTGCCTCTAAAACCTCCTTTGGTGGTCGAATTCCGCCCTTTGAACCAAATGCACCACCGTGGAGTTTCATTGAACGTACAGTAACATTCATGACGATACAATCAGGTCTCTTGCCAGAATAATGAGATTTGATGTGCATGAATTTTTCAGCACCCATGTCCGAACCGAATCCTGCTTCTGTGACAACGATATCACAACAGGCTAAAGCTACTTTATCGGCGATGATGCTTGAATTTCCATGGGCAATATTGGCAAATGGGCCACCATGGATGAAAGCAGCACCACCTTCGAGGGTTTGTGCTATATTGGGAAGAAATGCTTGTCGTAGGAGTAGGGCCATGGCTCCAGCAGCACCGATGTGCTTCGCTTTGACTGGATTGCCCTCGATTGAAGAACCAATCACGATTTCTCCGAGTCGATGACGAAGATCCTTGTAATCTGAGGCAAGCACCAAAATAGCCATGATTTCACTGGCTGCAGTAATGTCAAATCGTTCGGACCTTGGTATACCATTGGCATTTCCTCCGAGACCGACCACACAATCACGCAGGGCTCTATCGTTCATGTCGATGACACGTGGCCAGGAAATTTTAGTCAGGTCAATTTTACACTCATTTCCGTGCTTGATGTGATTGTCAATGAGAGCAGATAGAAGGTTGTGTGCTGAGGTTACGGCATGTAAATCACCGGTCATGTGGAGATTGATTTCTTCCATTGGCAGAACTTGAGAATATCCACCACCAGCGGCACCACCTTTGATTCCAAAGACAGGACCCATCGAGGGTTCCCGAACAACACATGTAGCATTCTTCCCAATGGCACAGAGAGCTTGGGTAAGACCAATGGTCGTCACCGTCTTACCTTCGCCAAAGGGGGTCGGGTTCACTGAAGTGACGAGGACCAAATTTCCTTGTGCGTTGTTCATTCGTTTCTTGACGCCGTCCCAACTTATCTTGGCAAGTCCTTGGCCGTAGAGCATCAATTCATGAGCAGGAATTCCGATTTTCCAAGCGATGGCTTCGATTGGTTCCATGGTTGCATTACGAGCAATTTCCAAATCGGACTTCATTAAAGATTGATTCGACTTCATTTAGGCTTTGAACCCCTCGCATCAAATCGTCTACGGACGGGGGTTTTTTTGACGAAAATTGTCAAGCCATCATTCGTCTTTCATGTTTCCAAGATAGTCGGGAAGGTCGACTCCAGCCATCTTTGCCACATCGTGGACTGGTGGAAGACTCTTGATGAGGGATGAGACGAAGTTTGCAGTTGAACCGTTTTCAGATTGTCCCGAGTCCCATACGGTAATCTTGTCAATCTTGAGGTTCGCAATTGCCTCAGTTTGTCGGGCAACGAGTTCTTCGATCTTTTCGACCATGAGCAATGTTGCAGCAGCCTTGGGGTCGCCGCCAGCACTCTTGACGAGTTGGGCATATCCAGCCGCCTTTGCTTCAAGTACAGCCTTTTGACCTTCTGCTTCAGCATTGTAGGCGGCGAGAATTGCGTCTGCTTGACCTCTTGCAATTCTTCGTTGTCGCTCGGCTTCTGCCTCTGCAGCTATCTCGATTTGTTGCTTTGAAATCTCTTCACGAGCAATTTCTTCAGCACGGAGACGTTGTCCTTCAAGTTCGTATTGTGCCTTCTCGATTTCAACATCAGCCATTCTTCGAGCAACTTCAGTTCGTCGCTTTGCCTCTGCTTCTTTCTCAGCAAGTTCTGCATTGTATGAAGCAATTTCAGCTTGTGATTCGTTTTCACCTTTGACCGCTTCAGCTTCTTGTTGGTTGACATAGACACGGCGGTCAGTGTCAGCCTGCTTTTGTCCTTTGTCGGATGCAGCACGGTTGGTAGCAACAGCAACTTCTCTGTCTTTGTCAGCCTCTGCTTGACCGGTTTCGCCACGTCGGAGTGCCTCAGCACGGGCGATGTTTGCCTCTGCAATAGCTTCTGCTGCTGCCTTTGCACCGAGTGATTTGATGAAATCAGCTTCGTCGGTAATGTCGGTGATGTTGACGTTGATGAGGTAGAGACCAATTTTGTGCAATTCAGTATCGACATTCTCAGAAACTCGACTCAGGAATGCTTCTCGGTCGCTGTTAATCTCTTGAATAGAGAGCGAGGCAACGGTTAGACGAAGTTGACCAAAGATGATTTCTTCTGCCATTTTTTCCATTTGTTGTGGTTGATTCGTAAAACTGAGCAATCTCTCAGCAGCGTTTTGCATAATCGACGGCTCAGTCGAGATACCAATGGTAAACGATGAGGGAACGTTGATTCGAATGTTTTCTTTAGATAATGCATGCTTGAGGTCAATAGCAATCGTCATTGGTTGAAGGTTTAGCCAACCAAAGTTCTGAATGAGGGGCCATACGATACGACCACCACCGTGGTAACACGCTGCCGCCGTTTTTCCTTTGACTCGCCCGTAGACGACCAAAATTTTGTCCGATGGTGCAACCTTATACCTTGACACTGCAACATAAATCGTTGCGAGCAAGACGATGACAAATAATCCCATTCCAATTAGTATTAATTCTCCAGCCATGTTATTCACTTTCCATTATTTTGTTTTTGTTTTCTACTGTTGTGACTATGAGTAAATCGCCGATGGTATCAACGACTTGAATGAGCGTTCCTGTTTCAATCTCGACCGTTGAGTCTTCAGCTCTAGCGGTCATTGTTCGCAGTGCTCCTTGAAATTCAACCTGAACTTGACCGTCTTTGCCTTGAGGAATTTTGAGGTAGACTCTTCCTTTTGAGCCAACTGCGTTTGAATGAACCACATTTCCATCGGATTCAAGGCCACGCATGACATCAAACACTTTGCCAATGACGTACATGGACGCCAGTCCTGCGATGGTTCCAACAAATATAGCAACGACGGCACTATCGACTTGATCGCTTGTACTCACTGCAAGACCAAAAATACCGAACATCATGAGGAAACTGAGTAAGCCTTGGAGGGTGAGCATGTGGAAAAATCCTGTTGCATCGAGGTCAAAATCGATGCCAAACATACCTTCAATGGCACCGTCTGCTGCACCAGTGATGACGACGAGGAGAAAATAGATGAGAAATAATGCCGTTCCAATAATGGCACAAGCGGCAAAGAGAACATCGACACCTGTGATGTCTGTGATGCCGAGAGGTTCCAAAATAAAGTCAAAAATTCCCATGCCGCTCAATCCTTCGTGTTCAATGGTTCGTTTTGATTGTTTTGTTTTTTCTTGAGAGGTCGAATGTAGATGAAATATAGGTGAGCATAGACAATTGGACCAAGTGATAATCCTACCAATAATGCTATGCCCCAACCTGGTAATTCAATTGCAAAGCCAATGCCGAGGACAACAAATAACGAAATCAGAATCGAAACTTTCTCGAGAACCTGCCAAAATGGACTCACATCATCATTGTCTGAGTCTGCTCTTGATTTGAGCAAAACAACATCATGAAATTCAGCCATAAAACATCAGTCAAAAGAAGACATCGAACCAAGTGAGTTCACTCACAAACAAAATGAAGAGAAATGAAAACATGGTCATGACCGACGAGGATTTTCTTTCCTCAATATTGTATTCATAGGATTGATAGACTCCATTTTCATCTTTGATGAAATTTAAGTATGGATTTCTCAAATAACCCGATTCAAGGTCGTTTTTTTGGTCTGCTTTCACAACCTGATATCCGAGGAAAAGTACGGTGAGGATGACCGATGCAACCGCCCATCCCCACAATTCGGTAAGCGCAACTTCAAATTTTTTCCACATTGCAAATGAGAAGTAAATGCCTAGCAGGTTTGTGAGCGTCATCCCGAGTCGGTTTTCAGTGTGGGGTGCTCCTTGCCATTCTGCCATGTTTAGTGATAAAACGCGGTCCTTCTTCAAAATTACTCCTGTATCCGTGCCCTTTGCGATGGCAGTGAACGGGAGGAGGTGAATTCAAAAGCCTTCGATGTTTGCTCAATTTGTGGGCTCAATTCGATACGCTGTGGCAGGCGACCCAATCGAGCAGAGTCTTTCGCCACTCCTGTTTCTTCTCGTGAGCAGTCACTTAAAACTCGAGGAAGTAAGTATGCCAGACATCGTTCCAGCATCGACCATCGAAAACGCGTTGGCTTGGGGGTATGCGGGGGCTTTACCTGACGACATCAATTGGTTCCATACCGATGCCCCCCTCGGTAAGTTCCGATCAAAGACCCTGATTGAAAAGGCAACTTCACAGGCTCGAACCATTGAATCCGTCGAATCAACATTCCATGCCATTCATCCATTTTCATCACCTGTTCCGACGACTGAGCGCCCCATGTTCAATCGATTTGATTTTGAAGAGATTTGGATGAATTTGACCACACCCCTCAAACATCAACTTCAATCGGTGGCTGTTACAAATTTGGATTGCTCTGAATCCATCCAATCGGTCAATGCCCTGCGTTGGGATGGCCAAGGCTGGTTGTGCATGAGCACCGATGGATTGGGAATGGCTGCCGTTCTTCTCCATCGAGGAGTTGCTCCCAAAAGTTGCGTTGGCATCATCGGAGGAGGAAGTGCTGCACGGTCATTCGCACATGTATGGAGCACACTGGGGGGACACCTCAATTACATGGGGGGTCGAAGGGAAATCTTACATGACGAAGTATCATTTTCAGATGAAGAGCCAATTTGTGTTGCCGAGTTTGAAGAACATGAGGTTGAGGGCTTGCCAACACTTCGCTTCAAGGCATCCTATGACTTGACCATCGACCTTGATGCGGTGATGCAGCCACCGGACGATATTTTTGATGGACGTTGGCTACTTGTTGCCCAACATCTTGAGGCTTGGCGACAACTTTGGGCGCCACATCTTGCTCACCAACTTCCAACAATTGAACTTCTGTTGGCCCAACTCATTGAATGTGAAAAGGTTCTCAGGTCTTACAAAAGATAAGAAGAACATAATAGAAGTAAAGCCCGCGTAAATCTAAGGTGGAGCGAACCATGAAGTGTCGTGCAATCATTGTCTGTTGCGTGTTGCTTTTACCCGTGTATTCCGTTCACGCACTTATGGAAGAAAATACTTCATTTCGCCCTTCTCATAGCGGCACCGATTATCCTGTTGGGCAGGAAGATTTTCAGATCAATTTTGGTTTTCAAACCCGTGCTTATCGCATGCTTTATCCAGCAATGAACGATGGCGACGGAGCCCAAATGGCAGGAAATGGTCCCTTTCCTTGGGTATTGTTTTGGGGCGATTACAATGAATTGAGTTCTGGTTACAACGATTTTTCTTCAGCTCTTGTACAACGTGGATTTATTGTCATTGTAGCTTCTGAACCTGCTGACCTTGATGAGATTGAAGATACAATTTTGGAGGCCGAGGCGGTTGCGAGCATCATGGATGAACAAAATCAAACCGGTGAGTTGGTCGATGGTTCAATCGGAAATATTGATGCACAACATTGGGGTGTTGGTGGTCACGGAAAAGGTGCCTTACTTGCGTATTCTATGTTTCCTTATTGGGAGCACACTCAAGTGAACACAACAATTCAACCACCTCGTGCACTCTTCGGATTAGGATTTGATTCAACCGATTGGCCAGAATCTGTTGGATGGTTTGAATTGTTGGAAAACTCAATGGCGACCATTCCCACACCGTCGAGTGGTCTTTTCATTACTGGAACAGTAGATTCTATTTCCCCTTCTGCAGAAAACCGAGATTTCGTACAAAACAACGGACAAATCGCATGGCACTGGATGCATTTGTTGGGTGCCGACCATTATCAGTTTCAAGACACAACATCCATTTTTGAAAATGATAATGACCCAGGAATCACTAAAGAAGAGCAAATTGAAGAGAGTGCAAATCACATCGTGGCATATCTTGATGCTACATTACGTGCTGATATTGAACGGTACCAAGTAGCGTTCAATCGTGAACAAAGCCGAGACGAACCAAGCGATGCATCCTCTTATATCAGTGAAGATATGTTGCCTGCTCAATTTATCAATGTAGGTCAAACATCAACATCACCAGTCGATGTTTCGCAACTTGAAGGATGGGATAACCTCACCATGATGGCCAATGTTTCACTTCGTGATGGCCGAACACTCTCGGATATACCTCAATATTGGAATATTGAAGTTGAATGTGGTTGGATATCCTCGAGCTTGAAAGAAATTGGAACGACCCATGAGAACTCAACGGTATCATGCACATTACCGATGATGAATGTTTCACCAGGCCAACACACCTCCTACCTGCGCGTCTTTGTCAATAAGACACCAGGAGTTGCCTATTTTGATGTAGAAAGAACCAACACACCACTTGAACTCAATCAACCACTCGCAGAATTTAGAGTACCACAACGTGGCGAAGTGACACTTGATGTTTCAGATATAGCAACAGACCCCGATGGTCAAATCATCCGTGCCCTCCAAGCGAGTGTGGATGGAGAAGATGCATCTCATTTTGCAATTGAGGTGGGCGATGAAGGACTTTCCGTCACCGTATCACATCACATCGACGAAGAATGGATCGGAGAAGCCGATGCAAACATCACACTTCGGGCGGATGGAGTATATGTTGACCAAAGAGATGTCTTCGTTCGAATCATTGTTTTGCCAGTTGATGACCCAGTCATTGTTCATTCGACAATCCCTCAACAAGTTCTGGAAGAAGATGGACCTACGATTTCGGTCAATCTCACTGAAATCGTGACCGACCCCGAAGGGGAGGAAATTCTCGCTCTCATTCAAGGTAAACCGACCGGTTCGACAGGCTTTGTTTCCTATGACATTGTTGATGGCGTTCTACATCTCACGCCACTACCTAACATCAACGGTGCTGAAATTATCCCTCTTCTCGTTGGAGATGGAACGAACCCAGGTGTGACCGTTGACTTGCCAATACGAATCAACGCAGTAGACGATATTCCTATCATCAACCAGTCCGTTTGGGTTGACTTCACTCTCAATGAAGATGAACAATTGGTTGTGGATTTGGCGTCTTTTGCCTATGATATTGACGGCGATATCCTCACTTGGTCTTTTGATATCGACTCTTCGAGCCTAAGTGCTGACATAGAAAACAACGCCCTTGTACTTACACCCCAAGAAGATATCAACGGGGATGCAGGTGCGCTCACCCTTCGAGTATCAGATGGTACCACAACGTATGAGCAAAATTTGTCGATGGAAATTTCATCGGTTCCAGATGCTCCAATCATTTCTATTCAATCGTCGACGTTGTTGGATACGTCATCTGCGACCATTCAATGGCTGGTGATGGATGTTGATGGTCTACCTCGTCAAGAAGTTGACATCATCATCAATGACGAAACATTGCAGAATGTGTCACATTCGTGCCTCATTTCAAACCAAGTAACCATATCTTGTGTCTCCATGGTACCTCTCCCTTTCAGCGAGGAAGAGATGTACGGTATTGAAGTGATTTATTTTGACGAAGAATTGCAATCGTATTATACAGCGAATCTCGTTCTTGACGGCGGTCAAGTATCCAACAACACCGATATACCGACCAATGCAGAAGAAACTTCCACGGGTCTACCTATCGAAGTCGTTGGCATTGTTGTCGGAGCTTGCATCGTTCTTGCAGGAATTTTTAGACTGTTCATTGGGCGTGATTCAACCATAGAAGTGGTCGAAGAACAACCAAAAGAAACGCCGAGTGGCCTTCTTGCCCGTGCTCAAAAGAAATCATAATTCATAATGGAATGTTTCCGTGTTTTTTGGGTGGTGACCATTCACGTTTTGATTTCAAGATGGATAATGCTCTGCACAACCTCAATCGGCTTTCTTGTGGTTCGATGACATCATCAAGCCATCCGTTTCGAGCTGCAACATACGGGTCACCAAATTTCCGCTTGTAAGAATCGACGAGTTCTGCCCTCACCACTTCTTTTTGGTCATCTGATGCTTCTTGAATTTCACGACGGTGAATGATATTGACCGCTCCTTCTGCACCCATGACGGCAAGTTCAGCCGTAGGCCATGCAACATTGTAATCGCTTCTCAAATGCTTGCACGACATGGCCAAATACGCCCCGCCGTACGCCTTTCGAGTCACGAGAGTTAATTTTGGGACGGTTGCTTCAGCATAGGCGAACAAGAGTTTTGCTCCATGTCGAATGATACCTCCCCATTCTTGCACTACGCCAGGTAAGAACCCAGGAACGTCTTCAAAGGTCACAAGAGGAATATTGAATGCATCGCAGGTTCGAATAAATCGAGCCGCTTTGACCGAGGCATCAATGTCAAGACAACCAGCGAGAATCTTTGGCTGATTACCAACCACACCGATGGTTTGGCCGTTCAATCTGGCAAATCCGATGATGATGTTGTCAGCATAGGCCTCAAACAATTCAAGAAACTCTCCGTCATCGACAACCTCCTTAACGACATGAACCATGTCGTATGGTTTGTTTGGATTGTCTGGAACAAATGATTCAAGTTCAGAATTCAAACGGTCTATCGGGTCGTCTGTCGGAACGGTTGGAGGTTCAGCATCATTGTGGTCTGGCAGGTAAGAAAGCAAAAGGGTGGCAAGTTCACAAGCGTCCAGTTCGTCTTCGGCGATAAGACAGGCAATACCTGATCGTGAAGCATGTAAATTCGCACCACCAAGACCTTCAGCATCGATTTCACCCTCAATAACTTCAGGAGTTTCGAGCGGAGATGACAGGAATAATTGTCCATGCTCTTCCCCAAGGATAGTGAAATCTGCTAAGGTTGCTGCAAGGGCAGATACGCCAACGACTGGGCCGAGAACGAGGCTTATGACAGGAATTCGACCACTGCACTGAACGAGGCGGTCGAGCAGTTCTCCGGTACCTCCGAGCGAAGCAATACCGTCATGTGCTCGTTGTCCACCACCGTCCCACATGGCGATAATCGGGGCTTTAACCCGTTCAGCCATCTCAACAATTTTTGCAATTTTTTTGGCGTGCATTTCACCCATACTTCCGCCATGAACACTGAAATCCTGTGCAAAACAGTACACTCTTCGACCGTCTATGGTGCCATGTCCAGTGACGACGCCATCGCCAAGAGTTTTGTGAAGAAACATATTGTGGTCATCTGTTCGATGGGTGGCAAAGGCATCGATTTCAACAAATGAGTCAGCATCGAGCAACATCCCGATTCGGTCCCTTGCAGTTCCTCGACCTGTGGCACGAATGGCTTCTTGCTTTTTGATACCACCACCAACACGAGCGAGTTCTCGCTTGTGCCGCAAGTCCTCAAGAGCTCGCTGGGCATGTTGTGTCATAAACGGTATCTATTCATAGACGGTTTTTGATTCATTGCCTATTCAAAAAGCACTTCACTTTGTTCACCGCACAATGGTTTTGCAATGTTTTCATTGAGCGATAGTTCATTCGACAACAACCAGTGGGCTTTGATGGCAACAGTATCTGGAGCACCTGCGACACCGTGGCCGAGGAGGCCAATATTTTGTTGTTCACGTCCTTTGGAATAGACATTCATGTTCACTGGCCCGAAGATGCATTGATTGCACACGACGACTGGAATTTCGCGATTGACGCATCGAACCAGTGTTCGCCACAAGGCTTGATTTTCTGGAGCATTTCCCATGCTATCTTCAATTGGTAAATGGCCAAGGCCCGTACCGTGAATGATGATGGCATCGCAACCATCCTTGACCGTTGCTTCGATATGTTCACCGTGAAGATAAGGTCCAGCGATAAATTGAAGAATTTTCAAGTGAGGTAAAAATCCGCTGACTCGGTTTGCAACTTCTCGGCCACCTGCGGCAATAGCTTCCGCATAGGTGTCGGTCGTCGCGTGAGTGCATTCAGTACCATTGTACGTAATTGTTGCAAGCGGTTGTGCATTGACGGCTTGAAAAGCATCCCGTCTTGAGGAGTGCAACTTTCTCGTGCTCATTCCAGGTAAGACAACGCACTCGCCGTCGTTTGACGTATGGTGCATGATGACGACCGTCGAATCTCCCACATCTCCACATGGCTGTTCTCCATGGGCTGCCCAATATACTGCAGATAACAGGTTTTCAGCAGCATCTGAAGAACCTCGGTCACTTGAACGCTGAGAACCAACAAAGGCGATTGGGCCGGGGGCCTTTCCTCCCTTTCCAGCCCATGTAAAACCTACAGCTGCAGCAGTGAGATGGAGCGTGTCAGTACCATGGGAAACGACGACACCTCGACAACCGTCGTCAAATGCCTGTTTGGTCGCTTCAGCGATTTGATTCCAGTGTTGAGGGCGAATGTCATCACTAAACATGTTTCCAATTTTGAATGTCTCAAGTTGGGCGATGTCTATGAGTTCAGGTAATTCAGCAACGAGTTCTTCTGGTTCGAATCGTGCTATGACCGCACCAGTTTTGTAATCAACTTTGGATGCAATCGTTCCCCCTGTATGAATTAGGCGAACCTTCGGGAGGTCGCTTGCAAACTTTGTATTGATGGGGGATGAACTCACTTCATGCGTTTCCGTTGAGTCCAAAGGTTCCCACGATACAATGCCATCAGTGGTATAATTTGCGTTATATCCATTCTCAAGTTTCAACGTGATGAATCCATGATGCATGAATGGCAATACGATGCCTACATGCTCGACTTCCTTTTCAAGGGATTGAACTCGAATACGAATACGCTCGCCGACTTCAGGGAGTTCATCCATGACACGACCAACTCGGCACAGCACATGAACATCACGCTATGGTGGATTGATTGGTGCCGAGAGCGGGACTCGAACCCGCGGCCTTCGGATGTCTCAGACATCGCAAGGTACGCACGTCATACGATTGCCTTGTAGGCTGCCCTATGAGTCCGACGCGCTACCAACTACGCCACCTCGGCTTGATTTGGCGGTGAAGCATGGACTCTTTGAAACATACGGATGAGATTTCAACACATTCACAGTTTGAGGCAAGTCTTCCGCATTCTTCTTTTAATGCATTCATGACCCACGGCCATGGTCGACCTCAAGACGGCAATGGCGGCCGCTCAAGCCGAGCAGCGAAAGAAGGCCGCGTCTTCGATGGAAGAAAAGAAGAAACGCAGAAGTGGACCTGATTTGGGCATTGAGCCGTTTGACCCGGTCAAATATGTCACTAAAGAGCGAGCTGAGACCGCTTCGATGTGGCTTGTTATCGCTTATGCTATCATAATCACCATGGTGATGCGATACTTGCTTATGCCCGGAACCGACCGGAACAATGCAGACATTCTCTACATGTTTCCACTCGTGATGATCATATTGATTCCCCAAATTCATCGCATGGTGATGCCGAAAAAATTTGTTGAAGTGTATGGAAAAGGTACATGGTTCAAAGCATCATTTTTGCATACGTTCACCTTTCTCTCTGTCGCCTTTCTCCTGACCAATCCTCCATTTGCTGATGTTGTTGCTCCTCAAGTCTCAAGCACTTGGGTCATTGGTGTTGAGGAAGATGGTGGACTTGTGTATTCAAATGACTCGGGAAGGGGCGGAGTAACACACTGGCAACTCACCGGGTCGGATACGGTTCTTGAGGGGCCAATTTGGTTGTTCTTTGGGCTTGCTGATAATGTCAATTCGGATGGGGCAACAGTTGAAGTCACACTCAAAAACAACGATGGCGAAGAATCATTATCCATGGATGACATGTATTGGGAATCAAATTTTGATGCGATTGTGAATGGCACACGTCTTGACAATTCATCAATTCCAAATCTGCTCCCACATGGTGGGTTAGACCAACCAGTTGCCGTATCACTCGGCTCTAATTTAGCCCCTGGAACACACACCATCGAAGTCAAAATCTTCGAAGATGGAAACCCCTGGAAAAATACGCGAACATATACCTGGAAATTTGAAATTTTAACATCTCAAACATTAGTTCAATAATTCACGATGTTGCCGGACGATAGAATCCAAAAGCGAACTAATATGTTTGCATTGGAAAGACCACATGGTTTCGTTTGAGATTCGATGCTGTCGATATTTTCGGATGATGCCTGCAAATGGTGTCCAACATAATGCATCGAGTAGGGTATCAATGTTCATGGCCACGGGTTTTCATTTTTAGATATAAATCGAAGAATCAGGGGAAACAAAAAGTAAATGTGTTCATGTTTTCAAGTGTTTTACCAGTCGAGCAGTCATTGCATCAAGTTGAATTTGCTCGCCACCACCTTCGACCAATCTGTAGTCAATTTCAGCCATCCATTCAGTGAGTTCCAATTTTGACATTTCAGAAAGAAAATCGATGTTGTACAATTCCCGATGCAATTGGTTGACAAAATCTGTACCTGCAAGGCCGTAGGTGTCGAGTAGTTCCCTTAATCGTCGTCGCGCTACATGAAAACCATCATCACGGCACGATGCGATGTAGCGTTGCAATTCTTCAGGGGGGGCGGTTGCACTGGTTTCGTAGATGAGGTCCCTCGTCACCTTGGGTTGCAATGCAGCAGCAACTTGCAACCCAGTGATCGCTTTTCGTAAATCACCCTGCGAGATATGTGTCAATGCTTCAATCGCATCATCAGTAATATCCAATTTTTCATCCTTGGATACTTTTATGATTTGGTCAGTGACTTCGTTGCTTGATAATGGTCGGAAACGAAACACAGCACACCTTGATTGAATTGGCTCAATGATTTTTGAAGAATAGTTACAGGAGAGGATAAATCGGCATGTTTCAGCATATTGCTCCATGATCCTTCGCAAGGCTCCCTGTGCATCGGTGGTCAGTGCATCGGCTTCGTCAAGAAAAATAATTTTGAAAGCAGCCTTTCCATAAGGGGCCGTCCTTGCGAATTGCTTTACTTTCGAACGGATACTGTCGAGACCTCGCTCGTCACTTGCATTCATCTCCAGTAAATTTTCACGATAATGTTCGCCAAAAATATCCTTTGTCAGTGCCATGGCTGCGGTTGTTTTTCCTGTTCCCGGTGGACCTGAAAAGAGCAAATGTGGAAAGGATTTCTTGCCAGCATAGGTTGCCAAACGTTGAACGACAGCGGCTTGGCCACGGATTTCGCCAACCGTCCGAGGACGGTGTTTTTCAACCCATAATTCGCTCATTCACCACTTGCTTATGACGAGTGTCTTTCAACATTGGCATCAACAATCTTGAGCAGTTTTTGTCAGAATTGATTTTCGATTTCTAAACATGTGATAGAAAAAACAGTATAAGTAGGGTGCGTGTAGGGTATGAGCCCCATGCTGTTGTGGAAGGATACATCGAAGAAATTGACTGTTTTATTTTTGGTAACAATGTTTCTTTGTGCCGATTTACTTTTGCCACAAACACAGGACGGGTGGCAAGTTCTTGAACCTGAAAATCAAGTTTCGCACGTGATAAGCAATCATTATGTTCTCGCTGATACGTACATCAACGAATCTTCGCCCAATTCGAATTACAATAGCTCAGATACTGGTTATTTGATTCCGACCGACGGAGACGAAACACGAATTCTGCTCGATTTCCCCATGAATTTCACTTCGAGTGATATCATTTACAATGCAAGTGTCGAATTGACATGCACCATTCTCTCCGGTCAATCCACAAGCGAAATTTCTGTCTACCCAGCACGAATGAGCCAGGGGTGGAATTCAACAATCGTTTCATGGAGTTATTATGCAAACAACTTGTTGTGGGCTCAAGGAGGTGCAGATGGTGCATCGGATCGCTTTGACTGGGAGCCGCCAAGCCTTGCAACCACTACTGGTGTCTTGGCCATCAACGTGACATCATTAGCCCAGCAAGCCGCTAAAAACAATCTTGGAAAATTGCGCCTCATTCTTGCCGCTACAGGAACCTCATATGCTTGTGATTTGTCTGAAACACAGAATTCAAACAGTCAACCCGTTCTCGTCATTGATTCATCCACAGGAACTCCGACAAGTGGTGGGGCCGTTGAATTTAATCTTCCAATCGAAGATGGTGCCCCATGGATGACCTCAGATTTCATCCTCACCGCCGAAACAACACCAACGATTGCTTACAAAAATCATACGGCAAGCGATGTTGAACTTCAACTGAGCCACTCCTCTGACTGGAAAGATGGTGTTGTGGTGACCAACGAACGACATTATTCGACGCTGTGGAACTCATTCCAAATTTCTGGGTCATCTGGTTCGTTTACCATCCCATCATCCGATGAGTTTTCCAATGGAACCAATGTGTACGCTCGTATTCGTTCCATCGATACAAATCTACAGATGAGTGCTTGGAAAGAAACAAGTTTCATTCTTCCATCGCATTCCATTACCGATAATGGCGATGGTACTGCGACATTGACGATCGAAACAAACGACCTCGGGCTTGAGTTGGATTTCATCGAAGATGCAACTGTTTCTCAAACATCTGTCACCTCAAACTTTGGTACCTCTCAAACTCTTGATACAAGCATGACCGCATCAAAGGAAGTTCTCGGTCATATTCGACTGCGATTGAACCAACTCGGATTGCATGACAACTTAACCATCGTCGAGTCATCGATGTCGTACGTTCGTTCCTCGTACAGTGGCAATTCCATCGTTTCACTTCACGGGATGGAAGAATCAGGTGTATGGTTAGAAGATGAAATAACATGGAATCAAATGTCGAATTCTGGAGTAAATTGGTACGATGGCGGGCGCAGCAATGGTACAGCAACCATTGACGTGCTCAATGTCAACCAATCTTCCTCAACCTTCGAGTTCAATCTTACCCAAGCTGTTCAAAATTATCTCGATGATTCAGACGCAGACCCTATGGACATGTTTGTTGCCCTTCGAGGAAAATTCGAATCATATTCCAACGGGGAAAGTCTTGTGTTACATTCCTCGGATACCTCAACTGGGAACGACCCTTCATTCCAAATTACCTACAAATGGGGTAGTGGTGCCCCTTCCCCTGTGACGATTACTGCACCTGAAGATGGTTTAGCCATGTGGAACAAGACTGGAGATAACTTGTCAGGAAACACTCAACCTTCACTCAATTGGTCAATCTCATCGAGTTCGGATGATATCTTGTTCCAAATTGCAAGGGATGAAGATTTCAGATTGCGAGACCTCGTCCTCGACACTCGAGTGGACAATGATTTCTCACCAACAGATGGAACATTCACGATGAACGGCTCGAGGACCCTCACAAAGGGCAACATGTACTTTTGGAGAATGGCTACTGTCGATTCTTCTGGTCATTATGGCTCTTGGACAACGTCAAGTTTCATCGTGAGCAACCTTGAGAGTACCTACCTTGGTAACGATAGGTATGAATTTAGAATCCGACATGGAAATGGGACCAACGACAACCAATACCCCGAATGTATGGATACGTTCATCGACAGTGCTTCTGTGAACGCAAATTACAATGGTGATTCTGAGATGTCGATCGAATACAACAACCCCGACAAAACAACGATATTATTGGGTTGTAATTTGGTATCAAACCTCTTGCCTGCTGGCTATGCCGTTGAATCTGCACAATTGCGAATCACATTGACAGACGCTCCGTACAGTTCACCTGTGATCGGGGTCTGGGAGAGTCGCCAAAACAACTGGTCAGATGATGATGCGACATGGTCAAGTTATGACGGCTCAAACTCTTGGGCTACCTCAGGAGCAAACGGTTGGGAACGAGGTTCTCTCCTGTCAAGTTTGACACTTGGCGGAACATACTATGGCGGAGATGTCGTTCAATTCAATGTGACCCAAGCCGTTCAAAATTCGATGCGAGATGGACGAAGAGTCGACTTCATTATCGACCAAATCGGTGTGCCAACAGGAGGATTTAGTAGTGCGTACTTCAATACCGCTGAATCGACAACCGCATCGAATCGACCTGAAATCACATTTGTTTACATGCCAGGTTCAAATGCTGTACCTCAAAATCCAACGCTCATTTCACCCGTGAATGGTTCATGGTCTATCGGTTCAGGTGTAGACCTCACACCAATTTCCACACCACAATTTGAATGGAATTTTACCGGAGGCATAAGCATTGGTGGATGGATAGTTCAAATCGATAATGTATCTACCTTTGATTCGGGTAATGCTATCACATACACATCTTGGAATGATGCAGGATTCGATATGCAAAATGAGACCTTTACCCCGTCATCATCACTTACAACCGGTAAATCATATCACTGGCGTGTCCGTGCAATTTCTGCGACCAATCAAATCGGAAATTGGTCTTCTGTGAACTACTTCCACTTGCCAGACTTAACCACTTGGGTTGAAAACTCAACAACGGCAGCAGTTGAAATTCACCATCATGAAGCCTTACCGCAGCTACAGATTCCGCACCTGTATGACACTTATGTGATTGAAAACGGGAGTGGTGCTTCTTCTACCTATGCGAACTCGCAAACTTTGCGAGTTGGTCGTCACAGCAACGGATACAATGCTGCAGCATTGCTCAAAATACCTCTTAGCGCTATACCACAACCGACAAATTCACGAGTTGTTAACGCTGAGTTGAATGTATTTTCCGATTTGAATTCCGATCAATCCATGCCAATTGCAGTGCGTCCAGTGCTCGTGAATTGGAATGAATCTGCCAATTCAACAACCTATAATGGCGTCAATAATTGGACTCAACTTGGTGGTCGTTCAATTGGTAACGATGTCGGATTGTATTCCGATATCGTTGAAACCGTCACCGATGATTGGATGAATTGGGATGTCACGGAACTCGTACAACTCGCCATAGCAAACAGTCAAACACATTTGTCAGTCATGCTGTACGCACCATCCTCGACCTCAAGTGATGCATTGTTGTATTCGACATCTTATCCGACCGCATCAAAGCGACCGTGGTTGAATTTAACTTGGTCTTCAGGTGCTGCCTCGACCCCAACAGTTGCTGCAGTCAACAGCCTTCCTGCTAACAATGCGGTCATGTGGGACACAAATTCACACGCCGTCCAAGCGAACTTCAGACCAACAATGAGTTGGACCTATTCAGGCTCGAACATCACCGCTTGGCGATTGTTCATCTTGCAGGATGCATACGATGACATGCAAGGTCTTTACACATACGATTCAAGAGTCAATACCTCTGCATTTGACCTACAAAACTTGCAATTTACTCCACCTTCTGACCTCGATTTCTCCGAGGAAATTCGTTGGATGGTTCAACCGGTTCGGGACGGTATGATCGGGCCACGTAGTTCGTCATCCAACTTTTACATCCCGACGGTGGTTGGCGGTGAAGTCAACTCGACGGACGCACATTTGATGATTCAAGAGGGCTCGATGATCGGCGCTTTGAATTATCCTACTGCGACACAAGATACATATCTTGACAGTGGCAACACATTGTCAAATCAAGGCAGTTCAAACGCATTGTTCGTAGGTCGAAGTGCAAATTCATACAACACAGCCTCCTTACGTTCAACATCGCTTGTGTCGATTCAACTCTCATCCGTTCCACTCCCTGCCACATACGAAGTTGTTAACGCAACTCTTGATTTAGATGTCACAGCGTTTACTGGCAGCCCCATTTCTGTTTCTGTGTCAGAAATGCTTTCGACATGGAGTGAATCTTCTTTATGGGCCTACCCTGCTGGAAACACGAGTGCTTGGCAAGGTGTTGGAGCCTATCATTCAGCAGATTCGGATGCTATCAACGATATCCAGACGGTCAACACAACCGGCCTGGTCCAATTCAACATCACCGCGATTTTACAACACGCCCTCGCCTCAGGTCAAACCACCTTGAATGTGATTTTGCAACCAGAAGAAGATTCAAACGGTAACGTTGTAGGACGTGCCCAATTTGCGAGTTCAGAGCACAACAATATCACACTCCGCCCAAGAATCAACATGACGTATAGAAACGCTCCGAGTTGGGCGATGCCAGCCCCGGGAAGTTTACTTCCAGCCGATGGCGCGATTCTCTGGGATACGACTTCGCCACTTCCTGCGGGTCAGGACACATCGTACTTCTCCATGACTCCAGCCGTTTCAAATGAAACAAGATTTGTGTACTGTAAGAGCGATGAACCTCGATTCTCTGTAGGAACAGAGTGTTTTGATACCAACGATCCAGGCCAAGGTCAAACCTTCACTTCTTCAAACAACACACTTGAAATCAACAACATGGACAAAGGTGATTTCTGGACATATTGGAGAGTTCGGTCTGACCAAAACCATCGAATTGGTGAATGGTCTGCGATTCATTCGTTCCGAAATCCAAACGATATCGGTACAAATAATTCAGGAAACTACACCGTGAATTTCACTCGAGGAACAGTGTTTAGTGCTTCAGGTCTGCTTCCAGAAGCTCATGATGTTTCACTCTCAACCAATCAAACGTCAACCGCTGGTGCTGCAGCATCGATGAACCTCGGATTCTCAAGCACAGGCGAATCCCAAATCTTTGTTGAATTTGATTTGAGTGACATTCATTTCCCATCCAATGTCATGCCTACAAATGTTATTCTGAAGTTGTATAGAAGTTCTCTTACTGGAAACTCAGCAACGACCGTTTCGGCTCATGCTTGCAATAGTTTTGATGAATCGACAGTTGTATGGTCAACGAAACCAACATGTTCGACCACAGAAATTACTCGAACCACTTTGACATTATTACCACCAAATCAATGGATTGATTGGGATATCACAGGTCTTGCTCAAGACAACATTGCAAACGGTAACTACACCTTCTCAATCATGCTCAAATCCGTTGGGACGCCATTGACGGCACATACCTTTGCATCAGCAGAATCATCTTCGTCGCAATTTTGGCCAACATTGTCCTTTGAGTATGTTGACAATGTGAATAACATCACCCCTCCAAGTCAACCATCATTGAACACACCCAACGATGGCGATGTGTTGTATAATGTAACCGATGGACTGCTGAGTTCCAACCAATATCCTACGTTGTCTTGGAACCCAGTTTCAGGTGCATCCGGATATCTGCTGACGATTTCGAACGAAACTGGTGTGTACAAATTCCGTTCTTGGGAACAAAATTCTGGCATTAGTGGTACTACATTCCAATTTAGCAATGCACTCACTCCAGGTGAGGTTTTCACATGGTGGGTGTCTGCGTTCAATCAAAGTATTCCTGGTGCTTCTTCAGCACGTTGGACTTTTGCGATTGGTGACCCAACGCATACTTACAACAACAACAATGAGATCTATACCTACGAATTCCAAACTGGAAACGAAGTTGAGTCGTTTGGGCACACCAATATTCAAGATTCGACGCTGAGCTCAGAATTCCCAGATGTCAATCTTGGCGATAGTTCATACCTACAAAGTGGAACATTCTGTGGCACATTGCACGTCCATCAATGCCGACTCGTCTTCAGTTTGGACCCCACTCAGATTCCATTTGATACCAATCAAAGTGTCCATTCAGCCTCTCTTGGATTGTATGTTGATGACTGGGAAAGTGCACAGAGTGCAACATTGATGACCTTCAGAGTGTATCCACTCCTCACTTCTTCTTGGTCACAATCTGGTTCAACATGGAATGAATCCTCAAGCGGTGTCGCATGGTCAACACCAGGTTTAGGCTCCGGCGTAGAATACGGTTCTACTCCAATTTCGACAATCACGATGTCTGTGGGACAAACCGGATGGGTTTGGTTTGATATTGGTGTAGTAGGAATGAATCTTGCTAACACGCAAGGATGGGTCATTATCGGCACATCGAATGTGGGTGTAGCACATGCACAATTCTATTCCAGTGAGTACCAAGGTAATAGTTCTTTGAGGCCGAAAATATTGTTCAACACAACCAATGTTTCGACCGTTACCGTGACACCTGGTGGAAACACAATCGATGCCGACTCCACTCAACTCTTTGCTGCAGTAGCAAAGGATTTCAACAGTACGACAAAGAATGTTCTCCTTGAGTGGTCCGCAAGTAGCGGTAGCATTGGTAGCAATGGTCTCTTTACCCCAAGTGCTGCTGGAACACAAACTGTTCAGGCGTGCTTCGGTCTTGTGTGTGGAACACAAACCATTATTGTGACCGCAGGTGCACCAGTTACGCTGCAAGTCACTCCTTTGACAGCAACGATTACTGCTGATGAAACGCTTACCATCACAGCAAATATGGTGGACCAACACGGCAATCCAGTCACAGGCGTATCTCTCACATACACTCCCTCAAACGGCAGTATGAGTCCGGTCATGCCCAATATCTTCCAACCATATGCGGTCGGTCAACACACCATTCTTGTGTCGCATCCCGCATCTGGAAACTCAGTGACCATCGACGTCACTGTCACGAATGGTGCACCTGCTTACTTTGAAGTGAGTGGTTGTGAAGGTACTGTACCTGCTGGTGTTTGGTGCGAAGTATCGACCCAATTGTTTGATCAATTTGGCAATCTCCTTGACATCGAAGATGCTGGAGCATTGACTTGGACAACGACCAATGGAAATTATTCAGATGTGAACGACGAATATTATCCTGACCATGTCGGTTCCTGGCACCTCAACTTGTCCTCTGCGATTGGTTTGACATACTCACTGCCAATTACAGTTGGCCACGGTCAAATGGCATATCTTGAAATTACATCTTCGGATTTGGAAATTACTGCTGATGAAATTATCTATCTCAACACCACTCGAATAGATATTCGAGGAAATCGGCTGCCAGTTTATTTGCCAAGCAACAACTGGACGAAGATTCAAGATGGTATCCTCACACCTGGCCAACCTGCTTCTTGGGAGCCAAAATCGAGAGGTTCAAAGGTGCTTGAAGCACGTTACGAGGATAAAACAACACAAATCACCATCGTTGTCTTGGACGGTCAAATTCAACGTTTGATTCTCCTTATTGATGGTGAAGAAGTATCGGATACAGACCAAGAAATGACAGCCGATGACACGATGGAAATCAAGGTTCGAGCCACAGATAGCAAAGGAAATATTTGGGAGTTGAATGCAGAATGGATTGTCAACCACCCATCAATTGCTTCCGCAACATCAACACTTGAAGAATATCAAGGCGGGGTGGTTATCGAGCGTTCAGTCATTTTCAGTCCATACAAAGCCAGTACCTCAGCATACACGATTCGAGCATCATTTACGCAAGACAACACAACTCATACGACACAATTTGAAGTCATGGTTTCTGCAGGTGTTCTTGAAACTGTGAACTTAGACGCCATGGCAGGCGATGGAATTCCAAACACGCAGTTTGAAATCTCTGCAGATGATTACATCCAATTTGCAATCACTCTCACCGATGCCAAGGATAATCCAGTTGATTCATCGAATGTTCGTTGGTTGCTCTACAACCGTGACACCGACGCAGTTAGCGACATTACCGTCGCTATGTTGTATCACGGTTTGATGTGGAACGCAACAAAGGTTGGAAATTACGAGATTGTAGCTTATGATGTCAGTTCGACCAACTACAACATCTCCGATAGTGTTCTGATCTCAGTCTATCATGGAGATGCCATCGAATTGATTCTCACATCAACCAACAAGACCATAGTTGCGGGCTCAATGGTTGAATTTGCAGTCACTGGTAAGGATGCTGATGGCAATTTGTTTGACCAAAACGTAGAGTGGTTCGAAGATGGTGATACTGTTGATGGACTTGAATCCAATGAAGATGTCGATGGTGCTTACGTATACACCGGAACGATTGCTAGAATTCACACCCTCTCCTTTGAGTATGGTAATGCTCAATCGAGTGTAGAGATTGATGTTCGCCCACAATCCATCACTGCTCGACTCGAGGTCGAATTAAGTGCTACAACCGTTGAACAACTCGGCTCGTTTGAAGTTTACATTCGTGCATTTGACATGTATGATAACGAAATTGAAGTTCCTTCAAGCGTTCAAGTTGATGCTTCTGGAAGAGGAACTGTCAGTATGATAAACTCCTCAGTGTGGAAAGTCACTACACTTGACGAAGGTACGCAAAGTGTGACAATCAATGTAGGGCCTGTGCTCGAAAAAGTCGAATATTCGGTCACGGGAACACTTGAAGGTTTCTTTGAAGCGGGTGGAACATTGTATTATGTTGGCGCCGTTCTTGGTGCCATTGCTTTGCTTGGAGCCATCATCGGGCTCGTCGTCTTTATGCGCTCGAACAACACAGATTGGGACCTCGAGGAAGATGAAGAGGATGACGAAGATGATGAACGGCCAGTCCAAAAACCAACACCTGCTGGACTTGCATCTGGACCAACAGGTGCCCCGCCAACATCCGGTCCATCTGGGCCACCACCATCTGACGGTCCGTCGGGACCACCGCCCGCAGAAGTAGAAGAGGTGCCTGAAGAAGTCGAAGAAGAAGAGGCATGGGATTACACTCAAGATGAAAGTTACAGAGTCGATGAAGAAGGTACTGAGTGGTATCAAGACGATGAAGGTACTTGGTGGTACAGGGGACAGAATGAAGAAGATTGGAGTGCGTGGGAAGAGTGAAAAGCCTTTGGAGGATTGTGAATGCAAACCAAAGTTTTCACGTCTTCAATGCTCATTGCCCTCTTTCTTTGCTCAACATTACTGAATGTTGAACCTCCGGAAATTCTTCAAGAAGCTTCACCAATTTCAAAGTCAAATGTTGTGGATAGAGTTGTGGTGAGCAGCGATACCATGACGATGACGGCTGATGAAATCATTCAATTTTCCGCGACCTTGTACACCACGACAAACACCACGATTCAAGACGATGTGAATTGGTCATCATCCAATGGTACAATTTCGAGTGATGGAATTTTCTATCCTTGGACAGCTGGTGTTGTTCTGATTGAAGCGGATTACGGTGGCGTAAGCGGTCAATTTAACATCACGGTTACCCCAGGTGCAGCGACATCAATTTCAATTGTAACAACCACAGCCTCGGTTCTTGAACAAAATCAACTTCAAGCCCAAGTGACCGATGGACGTGGCAACGTTAAACCAGCCTCAGCCCAAACCGTTTGGGACATTGATGGTGAGTATGTCGGAACAGGTTCACCCGTGTGGACGCCAGAAGAAACAGGTGTGTTTTCGATTCGTGCCCGATTGTATCAACTTGAAACCAATTCCAACATCACGGTGATAGCAGGATCCCCTCATTCATTCGTCTTTCCAGATTACATGACGGTGATTGCGGGCCAGACATTTACCTTGAATCCACAATTGCTCGATATCAACGATTATTCCATGCCTCTGACATCTGCAGGTTCGTTGTCATGGTGGGCTGAACGAGGTACAATCAATGAATATGGAAATTATTCCTCAACCGACACGGGTCTTTGGAACATCACCGTCACAGCAGGAAATGTAACTGGTGCAGGACAAATCCATGTTGTACCTGGTTCTGCAGTCGTTTCTCAAGTCATGATTGTCGACCAACGAGAAGTGTATGTGGCTGGACAAGCCTACGAAGTTGCTGTTGAACGGCGAGATATTAATGGATACATTGGCCTCGTGACACCAGAATTGCCCTACTGGAGCGTAACTTCAGGCGGACTTTCGCTCGATGAAAACAAGGTGATGTGGACTCCTTCACGAACTGGATTTGCAACGGTGAGTACAATCGATGAAGGCATATCTTCAAGCCTTCAAGTCGAAGTCGTTCATGGAAACGCAATCGAAGTTTCAATTCGAACAAGTCATGCTTCTCCACATGCAGGTGACCAAGTCGTCTTGGAAACGATTGCTGTTGACATCAAAGGGAATGTTTGGGTCGTCAATGGAATACTTGATTTCGTCAAGGGCAACACCAATGAATTGACAGCCTACGAATCATACACCCTTCTTCAAGCCGCATCGACCGGGGAGTGGAAGATTGAGGGAACATGGTTTGATGATTCAACGAATTCAGAGTTTCTTGCATCACTCGAATTTGATGTTTCTGCCGGTAGGCTGGCATTCATCGCCCTTGAAGGCGACGGACATATTCTACCAGCCGACCAAACTTTTGACCTCAATCCTCAATTCTACGATGCGTACGGAAATCAACTCGATTCAATCAATTTAAATTGGAGTATCGATGGACAAGATACTACATTACAAATGCGACTCAACGATAATGTGTGGTCATCCTCGGTGCTCGGTGGGCATGAAATTCGAGTGAATGCCGATGGAATATTCGGTACCGTCCGGCTCAATGTCGTTCCAGGAGCAGCCCATTCTCTACTCACTGATGCAGAAGAAGGGCTTGTCGTCTTCGCAGGGGAACCTGTTGATATTTATGTCGAGGTCGTCGACATTCATGGTAACGTTGGTGAATCTTCACTGCTGACAAGTTCTATTGATTCATCAATTGGTGAATTAGAAGCCTCATCCACTGGAGTGGGGTACTGGTCCTTTGTCGGGAAGGTGAGTGGTGAATACGACCTTCAACTCATCGAAGGCAATGCAACCCACACCATACCCCTCACGGTTCTACCGGGTGAACCCATTCGGATTCGAACGAGCATGCAATCAACTTCAATATCCCAAGGTGATATCATCCTCATTGATGTATGGGGTGTTGATGCTTTCGACAATATTGTTGCAATTGATCATCAAAACACCACAATTACATGTACAGCGGGTGATGCAGTTCACGTGACATCAGGAACTTGGGAAATCGAAGTTTCTGAATCGGGTAATGACCGTTCATGTACTATTCTTTGGCAAGGCCTGCTTGCCCAGAACTTTTTCGATGTTGATGAAGTTCTGTTTGGCGGTGCCGTAGGTTCAACCAATACAGCAATTGCTATCTTGACCTTCTTGCTTCTTCTCATTCTTGTGGTGATGATCGTACTTGTGAGGAAAGCAAGTGCAGTGTCTCTTGAAGAATGGGTTGAGGATGTGTTTGAAGAAGACCATGCGACCTATGATGAAGAAAGCCCAGCACCTTCCCCTCCAGTGCAGACACCAGTTGTGTCTTCCCAACCCGAACCAAAGGCAAATCACATTGCAGGCACAAGGCCAGAACTCGAGATTACCGTTCGCGATGACTTAGCAAGAAAAGCAGTCGAAGTAGGCGTCATGCAAGCAGCTCCCGGAACTGAACAAGGAAAAACGGGTTGGTATGTCAATACGAAATCAGGCCTTGAGGCATGGGAAGTAACTGCCGAAGGTGCTTGGAACAAATTGGAATAATCTATTGTTCCTCAAGGGCTGCTTCATAAGCGTTGATGAAGTCATCGATATCAATAACACCATCGTCGTCGTCATCGGCCAAATGAAAAATTCTTCTTAACTCATCGTTTGTGAATTCGAAGTTTAGTGTCTTCATCGCGTGTCTAAACTCTTGATAATTGAGATGGTTTTTTTCGCCCATGTCTGCAGCATGAAAGACTTTGACACGCAATTCGTGTTCAGTTGGTGTAGGGTTTGCAAACAAAGTTCGAAAAGTTTGAAAGGGAGTTACTCGGTCAATTGAATGCTTTTTTCCGTATGCAAAATAGGTGAAAGTGCCGACAATAATGGCAATACCTGCTCCGAGGATGCCTTTTGAACCCATGATGTAAAGAAGATACAATCCAGCAAGAATGCCCCAAAATTGCATGAGGGGATAGAGGGGTGAATTGAAGGTGGGGAGATAATTTCCGTGCACCTTATTTGCCCTTCTAAAGATGAAAACCGTTCCACACATGAGGATATAGACCATGATTTGGAAACCAGATGCTAATTTAGCAACATCCTCAACGGGAAGTAGAAGGATAGCAACAGCCATGAGCAGACCAGTGATGATGATTGGCCAATGTGGTGTTTCATATTTGACATTCACATTTTCCAAAGCAGTAGGCAGAAGATTATCTCTTGCCATGGCAAATAGAAATCGAGAAGATGCGAGTAATCCTGCAAGAGCCCCAGAAATCATGGTTAAGACCGCAAGGGTAGCGATGATGACGGCGATCTCATTGCTCAAAATCGAGTGAACAAAGACGTAAATGGGGGCTTCATTAGTGCTACCATCCGCATTGAACCACCATTCGCCTGGAACTGCAGCCATCATGATGTAAGTGAGAACACAATACAACAACGTTGCAATCACGAGAGAAACAAGAATGCTTGAGGGTAAATTACGCTCTGGTTGTTTGACTTCTCCACCGATGGCTGTCACTTTGATGACGCCCGCATAGGCTACAAAGACAAAGGCCGATGCACTCGCAATATCGGTGAAACTTGCATCCATTGCCCCTTGCCAAGGTCGTCCAAAGTCGGTTGTGTCGAGGAAGAGTGCATAGACGGCAATCAAACACACAGCAATCATCGTGACCACAAGAATTGGTGTTTGGACATTCTTGATTTTTTTTACACCCAATATATTGAGTCCTGTAATGAGAACAAGTGCATAGAGGGCTACAGTTGTTGTGTTGATGGAAATTTCAAAGAAATAAGATACTGCATGCAAATAGGCTGAAAATCCAATGAGTGCGAACGCCGATTTGAGTAAGAATGAAGCCCAAAGCCCGAGACCCGAGATGGTTCCAAACCACGGTCCATAGGCACGTTCAAGATACACATAAGTGCCTCCGGTTTTAGGAATTGCACTCGAGATTTCTGCTTTGGAAATAGCACCTGGTAAAACGACAAGTGCCGCTAAGAGGTATGCAAACCAAATGCCTGGACCCATAATCGCTGCGGCAAAACCGGGTAGGACAAAGAGACCCGAACCGACCATTGAAGCAAGGGAAATGATGATGACACCGACGAGACTAAGACTCCTTTCAAGCGTTCCAGAGAGGTCCTTCGCGACACCTTTGATGTCACCACGTATGAGTTTACCCGTGGTTGATTTCAAATCCATGCCTTCACTTCCGGAAAAAGTCACATAACCTTCTTATTATCTTAAGCAAAAGTCGATGCTTGATATTCTTTCCTCCATATAGTGAGAAGTTTATTTCCACAATCCGGAAATTATGCTTGAGCAATAACCTTCATTTCGACGGCGATTGGTGTCGGTAATGCATCGATAGCGATGGTTGTCCGAGTTGGCCCAACTTGACCGAGTGTCTCGGCCCAAACTTCGTTGTACCCTTTGAAATCGCGGTCCATATCAACAAGAAATGTTGTCACATCGAGCACTTTGTTAATCGACGAACCCGCTTCAATCAAAATTCGTTCAATATTGTCGATGACCGCTTTGGTTTGTGCCTTGATATCGTAGTCTAGTGGTGAGCCTTGTTCATCTCGTATCGGGCCACCAGGAATGGCATTGGTGCCTGGTTGTCGTGGACCTACTCCCGATAGATAGAGGAGGTCACCTACCCTTCGGGCGTGCGGATAAGCCCCTACAGGCTTTGGTGCTGCATCAGTGTTAACGGAACCTTCGGCTTGTGTCGGCTCCCATAACTCCGGTCCGTTGGTCGTGGGTGATGGCGAATCCCCTTCATGTTCTTCAGTATCACCATCTGCATCCAACACGTTTCGGTCACCGGCATAAGTCTCGACATCGTCTTCATCGTATTCTTTGTCGCCCATGCCTGTTGGTGTTGGGTCAATATAAACAACAGCCCCGCCTGCACCGTGAAGAGCTTCGTAGGCAAGAACCCTGCCAGAGAGGTCGTTTCGATTTCCATTCATTGCAGATAACCACCACATTGGCTTGAACGTCACGACTTTTTGCACCCGAATTTGTTGATGTATGGTTCTTGAGAGTTGGCCAACATCCTCGAGACGGCCTTCCTCAAGAAATTCGAGGATTTTTCGGTTCCATTCATCGTCTTTGAGTGAGTGGATTCGATCATCTTCTGGAGCGATAAAATCGGTGAACATTCGATTTGAAAGGGACATAACGGTGATGGCAACGGCCTTTCTCCCTTGTTGGCGAAGCACGTCGAGGCATGCTTTGGCAAGGACAGTGGTTTCTGCACGGTTTGCGTATACATTGGAAGAAACGATGACCGCAGGAATTCGATTTTCTGGATTGAGTAAAGTGAGCGCTACCACAGAACCGACGTCGATTGGAAAGCCTTTGTAATTCACACATCGACTTTGAAGCCCGCGTTTTTTGTTTGCTGCATCCCACGCATGAGCAAATTCTGCATCGATATTGAAGGAATATGGAATGCTTCCAAGGTCGTGAAAATCATCGTCGACCATCACCCATTCAGGATTCGGATCTGCCTGAATTTGGTGACCGATGATGCTTGGCCAAGTGGTTGAGTAAATGATGAGCAGGTCAGCATCGGATTGCTCAATCATGGTTGCTGCTTCATCGTAAGCATCTCGGAGTCGTCGCCAACCTTCGTTCATGTCTGGTGCAAGAACGGTGTGAGGGTGGATTGGAACGACAAGATTGCCGACGATGACATCACTCATGCCTTTGCCTCCTCGTATTTGTGGACAGGCCACTCAACGATGGCATTTCCAGTTCCAATAATAGTTCCGTACCCGTGAAGCGTAGCTGGATATTCTGGTACGCCGAGGGTCGATAACAGCCAAGTGAGGCCACCTCCATCGCTTTCAGCGATGGCCTGTTCGGTGAATTCTGGCATCTCGTCAATGATTCGTTGAGATTGTCCGCTACGCATGTAGTCGATCATTCGCATATCCCAAAGGTGCATTGCATGGCTCGTGATGTGTTCTTTACTCATGTCTTCAGGCATGTCTGATTCTGTGGTAAAGTGACGATGCGAAAGTGAATTGCTTGCGAGGACGACCACTCGCTTGCCGCTTTCGAGAATCGCTTTTCGTGTGATACGACCGAGTTCAAGCATCATCTCTTGCATGACCTCAACGGAGTAATAGTGGGTTGAACGGTTGCTTGAGATGACCACAAACGGTTTATCCCAAGTTGGATTGAACATGTGCCCGGTGGTGATGGTTCCATAATCCACTCGAAAGTCGGGGTTGGTCATCATCTTGGTGGGCAGACCCGCTTCGGCAGCCGCATGACAAATGGCCTGTGAAAGTTCGACATCGATGTTGATGTCGTAGTGGTAGCGGAAGAGGTTTGGGAAAATTGGGTCAACAGACAAACTTTTGAAATTTTCAAGTCCCAAAAAATGAGTTCCAACATAGGTTTGCCAGTGTGGAGAGAGGAGCACAATCGAATCGTATTCGATGTCTTTGAGAGACTCACGAAGACGTTCGTAGCCCCATCGTAGTTGTTCCCAGCCACCCTCTGCAACGGGTTCGTTTTGTGGAGGGTTTTCCGCATACACGAGATGGGGGGGGTGTGGTGCTAAGCAACCTGCGACAATCTTTCCTTCGCCCATGCTGTGTCGAAACCCAAGTGCCCTAAAGCCCCATCGCTATTTTTTCTCATCGGAATGACTCAAATTTCGTTCACTCAGCAGCAACATCGTTTGTTGTATCGATGATTTTACCTTCACGTGTGTCGGTAATGGTCACATCGATTGAACAAGCAGTGTTACAAAGGTCTTGGCCAAGAAGTACCCACACTTCCATCATAAGGATAATACATCCTGTAAAAGACGAAATCGAAACAAACATTGTCACTTTCAATAAATATACAAAACAAAAGATAGCGATTTATTCAAAACCCTATTCAAGATCTTTGTTTAGGTTAAATCGAATTCATGGGTTTGAGCCTACCCCGTATGATTCAATAAAAAAATCACAGCATCCGAGAGATAATGATAATATTCAGATTACATCAATATCTTCAAAATATATATTACATTAGGTGTTAACATGTCGGAAAGTGCCTTGAAGAGATTTGTGAATGAATTGGCGGGCAAGGTAGTACTTATCGTGATGGGGATCGCCTTCATGATGAACAGTCCAATTTTTGGGAACATTGTCGATGACCCAAATATGTCAGAACTTGTTGCGGTTAATACTCGCCTTCTTGGTCTTATTTTGATTATCTTTGGTGCATTAAATATCGTAACATCATATTATCTCGCAGTTGTTGAAAAAGAAGATTCGGAAAGGTGGAAGACTCAGAATGGATCAGAGGGCCCCTCTGAATAATCGGGTCATCAATCTAGGTCTTTTTGTGCATATTATGATTTTCGCACAAAAACAACCTACAGGGCTTTTGAAG
>JAYNJV010000016.1:0-31686 GCA_038110525.1 Candidatus Poseidoniales archaeon
TAGCACCAGCAAAGCCTGCCGCTACCCATGGTCGCTGTCTCATCCACTGAGAGAGTAGTGGCATGGAGGGAAATCAAAGGTGACCTATGTTAAACCATCGACCAATTGTGTGTCTCGAAATTGTACCTACGGATTTTTAATTTGTTTAAATAGTCTGATTGTTGTTCATCCTGTTATGGATATTGAAGTGAAAAATCGAGATGCTGAAATGGAAAAAAGGCTCCAAGATGCATTGGATGCTGGCCATCATGTTTGGGTTGTTGGCGATGTTCACGGATATGAAAACACAATGCAGGAATTGGTAAAACGTCTCAATTTGAGTGAATCTGATTGGGTCGTATTTTTGGGTGATTTAATCGATAGAGGACCAAATTCATATGCAGTTGTAAAAGCAGTTCACGAACACCCTCAAATGACAAGTGTACTTGGTAACCATGAAATGATGATGCTCGAACTATTTCATCAAGATAAGATTTCATCTTTTGATGATGATATCCATTTATGGTGGAGAAACGGAGGGAGTTCAACAGTATATTCGTATGAGAAAGCATTTGGCCTCGATGATGGAGTTTTACGAAATGAATCGATGTATGCTTGTGTAGGCAGACATCAAGAATGGATGGTAACATTACCTTCACATATCGTTCTAAATGAATGGCGATTAGTGCACGCTGGATATCGTCCAGGTATCCCTCTTGATGAACAATCGGAGGAAGATTACCTGTGGATAAGAGATTCCTTTTATCAAACCAATAAGCCAATTGACCCAATGAGAACAATAATTTTTGGCCACACTCCTACAGTTGGTCTCCCAGGATTTTCGAAGGACGATTGGGGCAAAGTTTGGAAGAGTAAAATCTTGCTTGATGATGGAAGAAATTCTTTGATAGGCATCGATACTTGTTTGTTTCATAGACAAAACGGGGCAAAATATCTGACCGCATTCGATTTACAGTCTCAAGAGGTTATTCAACAAGAACGAGTTGAGCCTTGATTATGTTGATTGGACTGAACCTTGTCGAATTTTCAAATGAGCCACAAGAGGAGAAAGCAACCGTCCACAATTGATTCCATGGTCACTGAGTTGGTAATGAACACGAATTGGGGGGCCATCGTCGACAATTCGTTCGACCAAATCTTCACTCATGAGAAATTGCAATTTATCGGAGAGCGTTCTTGATGAAATTCCTGACAAAAGGACCTTCATTTCATTGAATCGCATGGTTTTTGCAATGTACAAGGTGGATAAAATTTCAATGGTCCATCGTGACCCAAAGACATTCAATGCTTCGACAGCAGCTTGAACTTCCCATTCGACAGAGTGGTCCTTGCCAGTCGAATGTTTGGCCAACTCTTGGCGAATTTCTCCACCGAATTCAACGGTTTTATTGATCAAATGGTCAATCCTCTCAAATGATTCAGATCGTAGAAGAAGTGGAGGGTCAGGCATTGGAACATGATTGCGTAGTGTTTGCAATATTTGATTGCTTTCATTAGTAAACTAAGTGAAATGAAAGTTGATTCTCATCATGCTATGTGCTTGATTCAAGTAGGAAAGCCTCTTCATTCTTCTTGATGAGGCGACGTCTTCTACTTATTCGCGGTGGTGCGATGAGTAAATTCTCTGGCCTTGGGAAAGCCTTTCATGATTTGAAACAAGTTCTGCAAAACGACGAAGTCGATGGTTGGACATATGCGGGTACACTTGAATATGAATCGACTAGCAAGATGACCGCCTTTCAAAGGTTACGAAAACGTTGGACTATTCATCCAAAAACGGTGAAAAATAGCCTCAAAAATTCAACCGATGTAGATGCGGCGTTGATCACTGACCAAGAACAAGCCCATCTCGTTCCAAAGCAATCTTCAATTCCAGTCGGTGTCTATGTTCACGACTTTTTCCATTTGTTTCCAACACAGGAGAATTTTCCAGAGGGCGAGGTCACCATTGGGCAAGCAAAACCCGGATTTGTTCGGAAGCGAGATATTTCCAAACTGAAAAAAGGTTTGCAAAGAGCAGATTTTATTTTGTGCAATACCGAATATACTCGTCAACTCTGTTCCTTGTACCTGCCGAAGAAGCCATTACATGTCATTGCATATCATGTGAATTCCAAAGAGTATGAATTCAGCGAAACTGCAAATGAATATCCGACAGAATTTGACGCCACAAAATGCAATCTTCTTGTCGTAGGCAGCCATGAACCAAGGAAGAGATTGAATTTCATCGTTGATGTGATGAAGGAACTTGATGACCATGTGAAGCAGGATATTTTGGTTCATCATGTTGGTTCAAATTATTGTCATGAACGAAACCATACAATTGACCATTACGCAAGCCAAGCAGGAGTGGTTTGGAAGCATTATGGGCAAGGTGTCGACGACGCACAACTCAATCGAATGCGATGGAATGCTGAGCGACTTTTGTTTCCATCAGCCGCAGAGGGATTTGGGTATCCTCCTCTTGAAGCATGTCTTTCTGGGCTACCTGTTCTTTGTTCTGACCAACCAGCCCACAACGAATTTATCCCGAATGAAATGTGCATCGATGCAAGAGATTCTTCTCTATGGAAAGAACATATCACTGAAATTCACTCAGTTTGGAAACAACGAAATGGCCCTCGCCAACCGTTTGATTTCGAAGCAGGAACATTCCAAAAGTTCAACAAAAGCCATTACTGCAATACTTTCTCGGAGGTATTGAATTCTGTTTTTGAAAATTAGCCGCCCTCACCTTCATGAAGTGAATTTTGTTCGGCGGTGGTATGGAACCTGTTCAAAAAGTTGCCATCATCGGTGCTGGAAACATGGGCTCGGGTATTGCTCAAAAAACTGCACAGGAAGAATTTGATGTTGAAATGGTGGATAGAGAGGCACAATGGGTTGAACGTGGCAAATCGATCATCTCCAATTTTCTAAGCGAGGCCATGGAAAGAAGAATCTTCAAACAAGAACAAGTTGATGCCATTCAATCAAGAATTGCAGGGGTCGTGGGTGTTGATAAGACCAACCCAGAAACAGATTTGGTCATCGAAGCCGTTTTCGAAGATTTCGACATAAAAACCAATGTGTTCTCGACCTTGGATGAAGTCTGTTCACCTCATACCATTCTTGCATCAAACACATCTTCTCTTTCCGTCAATGCATTAGCCCAAGCGACCGGCCGACCTGACAGGTTTGTTGGTTTGCATTTCTTTTATCATCCAGCAAAAAATAGACTCGTCGAAGTCATCCCGGCCAAAACGACATCAAAAGAAACGCTTGACCGCGTCGTCCAGTATTGCAAGGGTCTTGGAAAAGTGGTCATCACTTGTGCCGACCGCCCAGGCTTCGTCGTCAATCGATTCTTTGTCCCTTGGCTCAATGAGGCGTGTTGTCTTCTCGAAGAAGGTGCTGGAACAACGGCACAAATTGATGCAGTCGCTAGAAAGGCGTTCAGAATTGGCCTTGGTCCATTCGGTCTCATGAACCTCACCGGACCACCAATTGCCCTTCACTCTACGGATTATCTTGCCGAACAATTGGCGACACCACGCTATATTGGGGCAGAAAATTTACGTCAATTGGTTGCAGAACAACGAATGTGGGAAATTGATGAAGAGGAGTCATACAGTGAAGAACAGTACACCGTGATATCAGAGCGACTTCTCGGTGTTGTGTTTGGTGTGGCAGCTCAAATCGTTGACGAAGGCGTCTGTTCGATGGAAGATGTTGACCGTGGGGCAAAAGTTGGGCTACGTTGGGCTCTTGGACCGTTTGAATTGATGAATAAATTAGGTGTTCAACGATCGCATGCGATGGCAAAATCCTACACTGACATCGCAACTTCGGGCTGGGAAGTACCACAATTTTTCACAGAGCAAGGTAACCAAGCATGGACATTTTCCTTTGTTGATACCACCATAGATGCAGGTATTGCAACGCTCACCATCAACAGACCAGAGGCGATGAACGCCCTCAATGTCGATGTCGTTGGCCAACTAACGGTGGCGTTCGCCGCCGTTGAATCAAACAACGATGTGCACACCATCGTGCTCGACGGTGCGGGAAAAGCCTTCGTTGCAGGTGCGGATGTCAAATTCTTTGTCGATAAAATTCGCTCGGACGAGTTCCAAGATATTTATGACTTCACAGCAAATGGTCATCACCTCCTGAATGCGATTGAAACATCATCCAAAACAACCATTGCCTTGACCACTGGACTTGCTTTGGGTGGTGGCCTTGAACTTGCCATGGCATGTGACTACAGAATCGGCACGAGAAAAACACAGTTTCGATTTCCTGAAACAAGCATTGGTATCTATCCAGGCTTAGGAGGCACGCAACGGCCAGCCCGATTGTGCGGTAAAGAAGTAGCTCGATGGGCTGTCCTTGCTGGAAATTTTATGGATGCCCAAACTGCTTTTGATGTTGGACTGCTCTCACATTTGGTCGAAGTTTCCGAAGTGAGTGGGTGCATCTCAAATCTCAGTCAAGAAGGGAAACCAGCATCGAAATTCAATGGAAAACCAAACAACGAAGACTCCCGAATCGTACAATTTGCAAAGTCGTTTTACAGTGATGAAAATATGCAAACCATTCTCAACCATCAATGCCCACAAGGTTTTGATGAACAAGATTCAGTTGTTTCAAGACAATTAAAATCGTTGAAATTCACTGCTCCAGTCGGCCTACAAATGGCTCATGACCTCATCAACTCGTCCACTCAGCCACTTTCTGATGGACTTGCATCCGAGTTGAACGGTCTTGAAACGATTTTTTCCACAAAAGATGCACTCGAAGGATTATCGGCGCTCATTGAAGGTCGCAAGCCAACATATGTTGGTAAGTGAATTTGTCTCATCAAACATGATGTCGCGGTCTTCATACCATGTTTCCCAGTCCTCAATGGCCTCGTCGGTCCAAAATTGAAGTGGTTCAGCCTCCGAAATGGAGGGGCATTCATCGATTTCAACCAATGTTGAATTTCGACTTGTCTTGATGCCCTGTCTTCCAAGCACCGATGCATTTTGTAGCAAAAGAGTAGAAAAGGCAAGGCTGTCTTTGTCTGTTCTACTCCAGTATGTATCCATTCGAGGGTGGGTATGAACCCATAATTTGAAGGGAATTTTTGCACCGATAGGTTGCTTTAGATGCACACTTCCAGGAAGCCCCCAATCAATGAAAATTTTATTTTCTGCATCGAGAAGAACTGAAGTTTCAAGACCAGCGAGATAGGAGAGTAAGTACACAATATCCCATCTGTCGTGTTCTACACTTCGCTTTTGAATATCGAGTAAGATTTCATCCTCCACATTTTTGTACACGGCTTGTTGCATGGCATGCAACCATTCTTCATCCTTGATTCCATATTCACCAAGTCTTGGAGGAATCATGCACCCACCTCCGGAAAATTGAATCGACCATTGGTGATGCTTCCCATACTTTCTGTTGGTCCTTGTGCCCCTCGAAGGTGTTGAAACGCCCATTGTGCACCATGGGCAGCGGCAATAAGAAATCCAAATTCGATGTTTCCAATGTCAAGTGCTCCTTCGAGTTGGCAACTTTTTGGAAGGTGGTCAGGCGTCATTGCATCGACCAAAGCCTTCTGTGTTTGATGGGTAAGTATCATGTAACCGTCTCCGCTACAACGAAGGTCAATCCATGGTGTTGATTGTTCATGAACGAGACGACGTGGTTCAGGACGGTCGACGGAGACGATGATGAAATCGTAACCTCGTAGTTGTTCGCTATGTCGTAAATCTTCTTCGATGCCGACCACTTCAACATTTGAATGCTCATCCTTGTAGAGATTTTCAAGGACACTGACTTTGGTTTGGCCAACATCACTTGAGCGAAATCGTTGGTGACCAAGATTTGTTTTTGAAACAACATCGCTATCCATGATATGGAGTCTACATGGCACATCTAAGGCATGACATGCTCTGTATAAGGCGTCGACAACGTTGCTTCCAATACCGCCGCACCCAACAATTAACGCGTTCTTTTTTTGAGTCATACTGATATTGTTGTTCCAGTGAATATAAACCATCACGAATAGAGTTGTTCCTTTAGGAGCAGAGAGAGATGTTCAGCTTGCTCATCGAGTGAAAAATGTGTTTCAACATATGGCCTGCCTTGGCCCAAACACCGGCTTCGAACATCTTCCGATTGTGCTCTTTCAAGACCTGCTCGCCAACTTTCCACATCGTTTCGATCGAATAAGTATGCCTCGTCAAGAGCACCCATGGTTTCAACAAAACCACCATCGCGAACCATCATCGGTGGAATGCCGACCGCAAGAGCCTCAAGAGGCGTGAGCCCAAACGGTTCACCGTGGGCGTGAGATACCACAGCGATTGAGCCACGAACAACACCGCAAATTTGGCGTTGGGATAATCGAGGCATGTACATGACATGCACATTTTTAGCTTGAGCGAATTGCATCAATTCCTCTTTATCCGCATCGCTTCCTCCTCCAATCTGTACGAGCGCGACACCAGTATTTTCCAGCATAGCCACACTTTCCATGGTACCTTTGACAAACAAAATTTTACCGATGGTCACAACATATTTCTCGGGTAAATTCAAAGATTCAACTTCGGCTTGTTCATCTGTTGTTGCCTCAGTTGGCCATTTTTCGAGGTCGATAGCGGGATGAATAAATGTGCTTTGAAGAACCCTTCTTTGAGCGTCTCTTTGAGGGATATTGCCTTTTTGAGTTGTGCAACCATTTGGTAATTTGTAGGTCGTAGCAAGTCGATTGGCAGTGTATTGTGAATTGCCGCAAATGGTTGAATTTGGGCGTTTGAGCAGCATCCGAACAAGGCGTTGGTCATCGTTCCTTTGCTTTTGAAATGCAATTTTTGTAAGCAGAGCAGGGCGTTTACTTGTGCCATCAAGTCGTCGGTGAAGCACCTCTTCGTACAACCAGCGTGGTGGTTCAAGACAATGGTACAAAACGGGAATCGTTGAAGGGATGAGTGGCAGAATTTCAAGGGTACCGCGGCAAACTGAAAGGTGTACAACATCGATGGAATCCCATGGAATTGCGATGCTTTTCCACAACCTGAGTGCCTGTTTGGAGGCAACATTTCTTACTTCAGAAAGCGTATCGATAGGTGGTTCAAATGATGTTTGACTCTGATAAATGTCAATCGTTGTCGAATCAAGAAGTTGCTTTGCCTCTTCTGGAAGCGAAAGTGTGGCGAGTGAAACCTTCCATTCGTTCTCTAATTTCGGGATGAGTTGCAATAATTCACGCTCAGCCCCTCCAAGTGCCCCGAACACACCACGCACGACCAGAACATGTCGTGTGGAATCCTGAGCATTGCCCATACCTAAGGTTAGATGGTCCAAACTTTCAATTTAACCGATGATAGCATACTCAAGCAGTGTAAACATTCGTGATGAAATCAACCACCCAATTCAAAAAAGGAGGAGCGGTAGGCGTGCTATGGCCGCTAAGAAAGCCATCATCACCGGAATCACCGGACAAGATGGCTCCTATCTCGCAGAACTTTTGCTTGAAAAGGGGTACGATGTCTATGGTCTTGTGCGTCGAGTCTCCCAGCCAACAAGCGGTCGCAGTCTCATCAACCACCTCATCGAGCACGAACATTTCCATCTGTTTAACGGCGACCTTGCCGACCAAAACTCAATCGACAATGCGGTGACTGAAATTCAGCCCGACGAATTCTACAATCTTGGAGCGATGTCGTTTGTTCCAGAGTCGTGGCGTTCCCCAATGATGACAGCTGATATTACCGGATTAGGGGCTCTCCGTTGTCTTGAAGCCATTCGAAAAAATGCACCGAACTGTCGTTTTTACCAAGCTGGCTCCTCCGAGCAATTTGGAAAAGTTCGCGAAGTTCCTCAGACCGAACAAACGCCATTTCACCCGAGGTCACCTTACGGTTGTGCCAAAGTGTTTGCATTTGAAATTACGAGAAATTATCGGGAATCGTATAACATGTTTGCATGCACTGGTATTCTCTTCAACCACGAAAGCCCCAGACGAGGCCTAGAGTTTGTGACCAGGAAGGTCACCATGACCGCAGCACGAATTGCCAAAGGCATCGATGAATTTCTCATGATTGGTAACGTTGATGCGAAGCGGGATTGGGGCTACGCAGGAGATTATGTCGAAATGCAGTGGCGAATGCTCCAACAAGATGAGCCGAGCGATTTTGTCGTTGCCACAGGTCGAACCCACAGTGTTCGAGATATGATCACGCTTGCGTTCAGTCATGTAGGTCTTGACCTCGCCTGGTCTGGAGAAGGCATTGATACGATTGCAACCGACCAAAACGGTGTGGTTCGTGTGAAGACAAATCCGAAATTTTTCCGTCCTGCCGAAGTTGACCTCCTCATAGGTGACCCTGCCCTTGCCAAAGAAAAATTAGATTGGGTTCCGCACACTTCGTTTGAGCAACTTGTTCAGATGATGGTGGAGTCCGACATGAATATCGTCCAAGAAGCACTTGATGGAGGATATGCACCCCCAACCCCTCCTGAGTGAGCCGATTTGATGCACACCCAAGAGGAGAATACTTCGCTACCTATCCTGTATTCATTCCGTCGTTGCCCTTATGCGATGAGGGCAAGAATGGCACTTCATCAAGCGAATATTTTGTGGAACCATCGAGAGGTTGTGTTACGAGATTTGCCATTTTCTCTGCTGGAGTTCTCCCCGAAAGGAACGGTTCCCGTCCTTGTGCTACCAGATGGAAAAGTGATTGAGGAGAGCCTTGACATTATGCATTGGGCACTATTGCAACATGACCCCGACCACTGGCTTGCTGATCAAGACCAAGTGTGGATTGCAAGGTTTGAAGACGAATTCAAAGGCAATCTTGACAGATACAAATATCCAAATCGTTATGACGATGTGGACCCACTTCATCATCGAGAATTGGCCTTAACATTCCTTTTCGAGTTTGATGAGGTCCTCTCAAATCGTTTCAAAACCCAACTCGTTGACATCGCAGTCTTTCCTTTCGTGCGGCAATTTGCGAACCATGACAGGGCCTTTTTCGATGGACTTTCTTTCACTACAATTCATGGATGGCTCAAGGGTCATCTTGATTCAGCGTTGTTTGGTAGCATCATGAACAAACACAAACAATGGCAGCAGCCCTGATAATTGTACACATCGGTAGCGAGTGTACTGGGTGACTGAACACCCATTGTACTCCTCCACAATGTCTTGAGGGATTTGGACAAACCCCTCCAATTTCATGGAAATGATGTATCAGTTGCTGTTTCAACTCCAAAGATGAAAGTGAAAATTATAGTTTAATCAAGCGAATACTATTTTTTAATTTTAAGCAATAAGGCAATCGGAAAACCAAATAGAAAAATCAGAATTAAAAGAGTCGAATATTGAGACAAACGGTCTGAAAACTCTAATTCACTTCCGTAAGAAACATAATTTGCAATGGCCCAATCATCTCCATCTGTGGGTTGATGGTCTCCATCAACAACATTGCCAGCTATCGTAAACTGTACATCATTCTCTTTGTAAGGGGCTATCCATTCAATAAGCCAAGTACGCTGATTGGCTCCGGAGTGGTCATGAGTAATCTCGCCGTCTTCTGTGACATATGTTGTTGAATCTTTGGAAAATAATTCTCCATCTGATGCCTTTAGATTGAATCCTCCTCTGTGACCTTGTTCTGCTTCAGGAGGGCCACCTGAAAGAATGATTGTCAAATCATATCTTTCTCCATGAGTATAGTTTTCTGGAACCCCAATAATTTCAACCAAGGTATCGCTACCCGCATTGGATCCATGACAAGTACAACCCGTTTCAGAATATCCCTCTATTCCGTGGGATGAACCAAACACCTCCAATGAGGGAAGAAGTAGAAGACTTGGTAACAATATGAACAATAATACTCGCATTGCAATCCTCCTTTGAATTATTCTTCCTCTGTACCTTTGATCTTACGAAGCTTGACCAAACCAATAATAACTCCAATTTCCGAAATTTTTGCAAAGATTCCAAGGTAATCTTCCAAAACATAGTGAATATCATGATTAGAAACAAAATATGCAATAAACATCAAGAGAGATAATCCCCCTAAAGAAAATCTTGCAATTCTTTCTCTTGCATTATTAAATCTTATCAGCATTGGAGAGGCAAGAATTGCCAGCATTCCTACGCCTCCAACAAGCAATATCCGATCAGTAATTCCCAATAGAATGTGCACTAAACCAGAGAGCAGTGCCAAGGAAAAAACAGAAGGGGAAAAAACTGGTAGATTCCTCGAAAACTTTGCGCGTAATATCATGAAAACAACTGTAGAAACAGAAACCGAAATTAAGAAAACGTGCATGTTCGTCAAGATAGAGGGGTTTTTTGCATCGCCATGCGCAGAGACTACAGGAATTGTGAGAGTAACAATTGTCAATGTGAACAAGTATCTCATTACTCTATTCTTCATTGTGACCACCCTTGCATGCTTTGCAATCTTGCAAAACCCGCTCTCCTACATCAAAGTTAACGCAACTACAACTATATCAACACATCCAACCTACTGGGTCCCTGCCCTTTCCTCCTTCTGCACTTATATACACACGCTTCATCTTGAATCCGCAACTACACACCTCTGCCTTGATTTGTATTGTTTGTCGATATTGCATACAATATCAGGTTTTGACTACAATGTTTTTAAAGATAAAGTTACAAAAGACATCGCCAAATTCCGATAATTAGAATGACGGTTACACCCTTGCGACACCCTAGCATTAGAAACTCATGATTGGGTACCCATGTGTATGGCTATCAATCTGCACTGACATCGAACTGGGTAAGCACACGTTGCAATTCCTCCTGAGCATCTTGAAGATACTTACGTTCCTTCTTTGAGATGTCTTGAACCAAAAGACGATTTGCGATGTAATCCAAATCTTCCTTTGCAGCTTCTCGTTCGGCAAGCATTTCTCGGTTTTCTTTTGCCATCTTCATGCGGGCTATTCGAATACGAGCCATCTTTGCTTGTGAATTGACATCCGGTGCTTTTGGCTCGCTGAGCTCGACCGAGGTTGGGAATGCGATTCCGATTCCTTCTCGTTCAAAGTAAAGGTCAACATTTTGAAGCAACCAATCCCGTGCGATGAATTCATCGCTATAATCCTCAACCCAGCCATACATACGCATGATTTTGGCATATTCGCCAAGGTCGTAGAGAAGTACGCGTGGTTCGGGCGACTTGAGAAGGAGAGGGCAAGCTCTCATCAATTCAAGGAGTGTAAATTTGACATGGTCAATGTCTTCATCATATTCGACGCCAACATCCAAAACGAGCGAAATTCGTCGACCTTTACCATCGCCGCCACCTCGGGCATGATTAATGATGGTAGAGTTAACGAGGTTATTGTTGGGTATAACAACTAAATTTTCTTCTCTGGTGAGAATCTTGGTTGAAAGGATACCAACTGAAGCAATCGCTCCAATGTGACCATCGACTTCGACTCGGTCACCAACTTCGAATGGTTGGTCAAGGGCAAGCATGAACGAGTTCACGATATTTCCAAGGGTCTGTTGCATGGCAAGTCCAATGATCAAGGAAAACACTGCTAAGGAGGCTACAATCCCGAATAGTTCGAGGCCGAGTTCGTTGGAGACAAAGTAAATTCCAAGTCCCCAAACCGTTGCTCTGGATACAAACACCAAAAGCGAATTACTTCCAGAAACTTTGACGGTTGAGGGATTTGCATACCTGTCAAGGATAGCCGGTAGAATCACCTTGAGGCCAACGCTTGCAAGTGAAGCAGCGAGGATGATGTAGGTTGAAGAAATGTACGGCATCAAGGATTGAAGGAATTCATCATCTTGCCCGTAAATCCAAATCAAAGAAAAATGCAAACAAACGACAACAAGGAAGATCGTGAGCCGCTTTTTTGTCGGCCAGTACAATAAATCATCCCATTGTGCTTTGGTTTTTTGAATCGAAGTGAGCACGAATTTTCTCATGAAAAAATTCGTCATCGCAAGCAAAACAAGAGTTGTAAATGCGGCGACGCCCCACTTCAACATCTCATCGAGTTCATTTAGCATATCGATATATTGGTCGAACAAACAACTTCCCCATGAATTTGCGAAACTTCTCTTTTTTTGAATATTTGGTCGATATTTATTTTTTTGAATTGCGTCAGAAAAACATCATTTCAAAAATAGGGTGCTTGTAATCAGCGTATGAAGGAGTCGAGGAGCAACATTGGTCGATTCCTTGTCGAACGGGTAAAATCAATTCACATTGTCATGTTTCTTTTGTCGCTCTTGATGATTCCTGGTGCCATGACCGCACTTGAACCCATTGATATGGAATCCTACGAAATGGAATCCCCAGAACTCACCGCCCAAAGCATCATCGAAGACGAATTTTCCGATTCAGAAATTATCCTGGGATTCATGGTCGCCCTTCGCGACCCTAATCTTGTTCCAAGTGAAAACGATTGGCAACCAGTGGCACCCACCTCGACGGGAGCTGCTGATTACTCTTCACTTCCATCAGTAGGCGAAATGCTTTCTTCTGGTGAGGCATGGAGTGGCATAGAATCGCCCACTGGCGGCATACTGAATCTTTCTGTTCTTCGAGAGATCGATGAAAAAATCAGCCTCATTCAAACACATCCTTTGGCTCCAGCAATGAAACCACTGGTCAACGATGTCACTGGTCAACAATCGAGCGGTGCGATTTCCCTTCCAAACCACTTTCGTAGTTTCATGAATGGTAGTTCAATTTTGACTCAACCGGGCCTTTCATCGCTCGGTGTTCCCTTACCAGCACCAACAAATTGGACAGATTGTTTTCCTTTGGATTGCTTGGAATTTGATGATGCAGATGTGACCCAACAACATATCGATATGGCTGCCTCTCGAATGGCTGAGGCGTCAAACAACAATTTCCTTCGTTGGCTATCGCTTGATAGAGGATTTCTGTTCGACGAACATGCTCTGCAAATTGGTCCAGTGAACGGCTCATTGCAAAGTGATGGTTCTTGGGGTGATGCCACGTTCACCAATGGTCGTTGGTCTGCTTCTTCGACTTGGCTTTTGATTCAACTTGACCGAACCTCACTTCGTGAGATGGGTTGGGAAGTTGTGTGGAAGGATGCCCATCAAGAAAAATCGGTGTACTTTTCTGATGATGGATTCCATGTTGGCGGTTACCGGTTGTTCGACAATCACCTCATCCTCCATCCACCACAATACAATTCATCGGTGTGCCAAGAGATGATGGATGATGGTGCTGGTTGTGCAACTGAATGGACATATATGGATTTGGAAGGCAAGATACGAAGTCATGACAGAACAACAATCACACTGCTTCTCGGTCAAGGCGTAAATGTTGAGGTCAACCGAGAATTGCAATCCAGTGCAAGTTTAATTGCTTTGATGATGCTTTGTATTGTTGTATTGTTGTTCGTGAGTTTGCGAAGATGGAGTGATGTTTTGATTGTGATGTTTGCTCTTGCTATTGCCCTGTTGTGGATGCAAGGTCTCATCGGTTATGTTTCCTCTTTGACATCATGGTTTGGTCTACATATTATTACGAGGTCGCAATTCTCGAATTTACTGCCCATTCTTGTTCTTGCGTTAGGCATTGATGATTCTTTACACGCCCTTCATCGCTACAAGGAGGAAAGAAGCAACAAACATTCAACCAAAATGTCTGCCGAGATCACCATTCAAAGGATTGGTCGTGCCATCACCCTCACTTCCATCACAACGATGGTGGCTTTCGCAGCGAATTTATTCAGTGATATTGCAGCGCTCAGGTCGTTTGGTGTTGAAGCTGCCCTCGGAATTTTTTCAGCGTTTTTGCTCACAGGTATTTGGACACCACTCATTCGAATGTCCGTCGATGATTGGTTCACGGCAAGAGGAAAAGAAAAGGCTACCAAAGAGGGGTCAAAACGAAGAAGAGATTGGCTCGAAAAAATCCCCACCTTTGCAGGTCAACCAAAATACGCATCCATCATTTTGGTTGTTGCGTTGTTGATAAGCATCCCTGCAGCCATCGGAATGTCGAATTTGGAAGGTGACTTTGCCGTCGAGGATTTTCTCGATGAAGAATCAGATTTTGCCGTTGGCGTACACGAACTTAACCAGCGTTTTGCAACGGAGGGCGAACCCGCCAATCTCCTCATCATCGGCGACGTGCTCGACCCAGAAGTCTATGCCTCTATTGATGTGTTTCGACAACAAATGAACGAACTTCCTGAAGGTGTTCCCGACAAGGTGACAAGACAACCAGATGGAACCATTGATTTGCTTGCATTGGATGAAATGGTTTTGGCAGCTCAAGGGTCGTTGGTGCTCAATTCAACTCCGTTTGAAAAGGCAGGTTGGAATGTCAGTGAAACCGAACACGGTGTGGGATGTCCTAATCAGGGAAGCAGTTTGTTTGTCGATACTTCCGATAGAGACTGCCTTGCATTTTTCTACGGATTCTTGAGTCTTTACGGGGTTCCGGGCACAGGACCAATCCCGGATATACCTCCGAGCATTGTTCGGTTGTATATCACACCTGACGAGCCACTTGACCCGCTTCAACCCTGGCTTGATCTCAATGGAAATCCCGCCTCGTATTCGCTCATGCAAATTCGGTTTGGCGTCACACAACCCGAAGATTTTCCTGGATTAGGCGAGGGCATCGAAGAAATATGGAGGGATTTATCGGTCTTCACAAATTTATCGAGTGGTACATTTTCAACCATTGGAGAAGAAGAAGATGGAAAACCACTCACATGGGTGATGTTAACCGGGCGACCTATTACTCGATATGCTGCATCAACTGCAATGCAAGAAGAAATGCAATCGTCGCTTGTCCTTGGCTCCTTCTTTGTTCTCATCTCTCTCTCGATAGGATTCCGCTCGTTTTCACAAGCCTTCGTGACCTTCCTTCCTATCCTCGTTGTCGTCGTCTGGTTGTATGGGCTCATGTTCATACTCGGAGCATCACTCAACATCGTCACCGTGACGATTGCAACGATATCGCTCGGTGTGGGCATCGATTATTGTATTCACGTGACAGAACGTTATCGCGAAAGCAAATCAATGGGCAAAAATCACCAAGAGTGTTTGCATTCGATAGGCGGTGCCTGTGGCTTAGCACTTATTGGTTCAGCCACATCAGATATAGTTGGATTTGGTGTTATCGCCCTCTCGCCCATGGGCTTATTCAGTAGTTTTGGAATCTTTTCAGCCGCTATGATCGCTTTATCCTTGTTTGCAAGTCTCGTACTCACAACTTCTCTGCTTGGTCTAAGTGCTTTTTTCCATTCAAGCAATGGTCAAAAAGCATCCTCCCTCGATGACGATGCAGAATAATGGCCATGAGAGCCATCAAATACAATCTGCCGATTGCCTAAGGAGTCGTTGCGATAAGCTCCATTCGAATGTTGGATTTCAATGACATTTCTGCTTGAAATAAATTCGACATTTTACCAATGAAACATCAAAAGTTCGACATGAATGCAGGCGATGTATTCATGAAGATGAACCAAGGCGGAAGATTTGCGGGAAACGGGGTTGACCCCAATTTCGTGGTGTTTTGAATGCCTGATGAAGACAAGGAAACCGAAGAGGATTGGATGCGCTATGCATCTGCGGGTTTCGGTCAAACCAATTATTCACTTTGGGATGATGTCGAAGAAACCAAGGAAGATGAAGAAGAAATCGACCTTGATTCAGGTTCACTCGAAGTTGCGGACCAACTCGGAACACACATGGAGGAAATTCCAAGGGCACCATCACCGGCAGGCTTGAAACATTTGGTTCGAATTGGTTGTTGTGATGCTTGCTTAGGTCGTTGTGGTGGTAAACAACGGTTTGGTCAAACCATGCAGGAGTCAGGTTTGGAAATTCGGAACGAGATAGAGGAACAGGATAGCCATTTATCCTCAGCAAGAATCGACGTACCGCTCTGCCCAATGTGTGAAAATTTGTTTGAGGAAGTCGAAGTGCTCGCAGATGTTATCCTCGAACAAATAGAGGGTATTGACATTGGTCGTCTTCAACTTGGCGCTCGATTTCCAAAAGACCAAATCGATACTGAAGAGGCGTTGCGAAAGAAGTTTGCAGCAGGTGGCTCTGAACCACTCAAATCGGCACTTGTCAACGATATTGGTCGAACACTGAGTGTCCAACTTACGAATTCAAAATTGGTCAATGATACTCCAGAAGCCTTGGTCTTGATGGATGTGCTCACGCTCTCGGTTGAAGTTGATTTGCGAGCGGTGTACATTTATGGAAGGTATCGAAAACTGACTCGAGGCATACCTCAAACGCGTTGGCCATGCCGTATGTGCAAAGGTCGAAGTTGTGAATCCTGCCAATTTACTGGCTTGCAGTACGAAAAAAGTGTTCAAGACCTGATTGGCAATCCGCTCTTGCAGTTGTTTGAAGCCGAAGAACATGCTTTTCATGGTATGGGAAGAGAAGACATCGATGTTCGTTGCCTCGGTCGTGGACGACCATTTGTTATCGAGATGAAAAACCCAAAAAAGAGGTCGATGAATGTTCAAGAACTTGAGAAGTGCATTAATGAATATGCCAATGGTGATGTACAGGTTTCATCGATTCGAGAATCCTCCCGAAGCGAGGTTATTCGCATCAAAGATACACCTGCAGAAAAATCCTACACCATACGATTTGCACTGGAACCAATGTCGGAGGCTGAATTTGCTGTTTTGACCGCACCTCTTGATTTGACCGATGAAGATGATGGTCAAGGAAAGCGAAAGAAAAAGAAACGTACTGAGAAAAGGTCAGACAGAACCAAACCAATTCAAAATGAAATCATTGTCGACCAAGGGTATACTGAAGAACAACTTGAGTCGATGAAAAAAGACGAATTGATTGTTCTTGCAAAAGAAAAGAAACTTGCCGTGAGTGGAACAAAGAAAGACCTCATGGCACGAATTATAGAATTTCAAAATCAACCATCGCCAGAGTTTGACCTTCCAAATGACGATCATATCATCACAACAATTGAGGCATTAAATGGATTAAAAATTGCACAACGAACTCCAGACCGAGTAGCTCACCGACGTGCAGATTTGATTCGAAGAAGAACCGTTTTCGAAGCCCATTCACCGTTGATTGAAGTGAATGAAGAAGGCAACAAAGAGGTCGAATTTACTTTACGTTGCGAATCAGGAACATACGTCAAAGAAACTATTCATGGTGATTCTGGCCGAACTCAACCATGTCTTGCTACCATGCTCAAAGCAAAATGCCAAGTTCTTTGGTTGGATGTGGGGGATATACACGCTGACTAAGGCGATTTTGCTTCACAAAGTGGGGTTTCAATCGTCGCGGTGCTTATATGGGGCATATCAGTCGCCGAGTTGCTCCGAAGACGTATGTATGTGCAACTGAGGAAAAAAAGGTGAGAAAATGAAGCGCTCAAAGGGACAACGAATGGGGACCCGTAGCATACTTAGGCGACGAAAGTCTGAGAAAAGTCAACTCAACATTGCTCGTGTTATGTACGACTACAATGAGGGCGACCGAGTTGCCATCGTTCTCGACGGTGGCCAACAACAAGGCATGCCCCACCGACGATTTCACGGACGAACTGGTTTTATTCAATCACGACAAGGACGAGCCTGGGTTGTCGCAGTCAAAGATGGAAACATGAACAAAACCGTCGTAGCACGACCAGAGCACCTTCGACCACTTGAATGAGTTGATGTATATGACCGATGAACAAACATTTCTTGATTTTTCAACAGTTCGAGATGAACTCATTGCAGCACAAGAGCGACGTGGGATATTGACCTATGAACAAAAAGCGGCTCTTCAGCATGCAGAGTGGGCTGCGAGTGAAATGAGAAACGGATTCAAAACCAATCCTGAAGTGTTTTCAGCACTCACTGTTGCACTTCTTGAACTTGAAGTCCTCACAAAGTACCCCGACCTCGCTGCAAAAATTGCTGAACTTATTCCAAAATACCCTGATGATGTACGGACCATTCTCGCGTCAAAGAGAATTCAAATCAACGATGGCGACATTGACACTATTCTTGAACTCGTACGACAGCATGTAGGGTTTGAGTGAACTCACCTATGAGGCACATCAATGTCAAACGACGATAGGCATAAGCGCATCTTCGTTCCGAAGAAGCAAGCACCGAAGCAAGACGATAAGTCACGCTACATGCCGAGCCGGCCTGCTGAAGGAAGGTCTGAACCCGTGACCCGACCAACAAAACCACAACCTCCTGCTCAACGAAACCAACGACCACAACAACGTGGTCGACCTTCTTCCCCTCAAAAAGTAAAGCAACAAAGTCCGCAGCAACACAAGCGTCCAAAACAACTCGAAGATGAAAATTGGGCATTTGTCATCGAACACGATGTTGACGACAACATCATTACAGCAGTTTCAGAACAACAGATGGTTCTTTGTCGCCTTCGAGTCAAAGATGATTGTGGAATGTGTTCACCGATGCAACGCATCAACATTGGGAAACGCCATCAAGACCGGCAAGAAATACTCCACATTGTGGGTTTGGCAAAAATTGACCGGATGTCATCGTATGCTGTTCTTCAATTGCCCCAAGTCATCCATCACATGGTGTTGCAACATACGACGTACTTCCTCGACGCATTCTTCAATGTTGCATCAAATATTTCACTCAAAATGCATGCCTTTGAATTGTTGCCTCAAGTCGGTAATAAGAAAGCAATGCAAATGGTTGAAGCAAGAGGTAGTGGTTTCGAATCCATTGAATCGCTGAATGAACAATGCAACATCGACGCTCTCCAATTGCTCTCACAACGTTTTCTTGAGGAGTTAAAAGACCAAGATTTACAACCTCGGCTCATTTCATTGCTCCTACCGGTGAAAGCATGAAGGACGCAAGATGGTTTGTCGACCGATTGCTTGACCTTCAACCAGCGAACAAAAATCTTGGTCAGCACTTCCTCATCGATGATACGATTTTACACCACATCGTCAGTGCTGGAGAACTCGATGCTTCGGACCACGTTCTCGAGATTGGACCTGGTCCAGGGACCCTCACTTCGAATTTACTTGAACAAGGTTGCAAAATTACCGCCGTTGAAATTGACGAAGGTGCATTCGAACATTTGAATTCAGTCTTTGGCCAACATTTGGAGTCTGGCCAACTTGAGCTTGTCCAAGCCGATGTTTTGGAATACGAATTACCTCCATCAATCACCAAAGTCATCGCAAATATCCCTTATCAGATCTCATCACCTCTCATCGAAAAATTGACGAGATTTCATCTTTCAAATAGTCGACAGTTGCAATTGATGGTGTTGCTTGTTCAAAATGAATTTGCGGAGCGCCTTGAGATGAAAACCACGGACACCGTTGGTTCACTTGGGCTTGTGGTCTCACTTGATTTCCGAATCGAGATGTTGGATAAAGTCGCACCGGATGCTTTCATACCTCATCCAAAGGTTCACTCAAGAGTGGTGAAATTTTCATCGGTCGAACAGCATATTCCATGCAACAGGAAACTTCTCGTGATGGTTCTTCGTCATTGCTTTGAACAAAGGCGAAAAAAATTGAGGTCGCTGCTCAAGTCACCTCCCAAACGTCTGAGTCGGGTTCAAGGCTGGTATCATCAACGATGGAAAGATGCTTTTGAATCGCTTCGAGAAGACCCGATTCTTGAATCACGTCCCGAAGAGATTGACCTTCAAGCGTGGTTTCAAATCGTTTCAACTATGGAACAACATGCTTCATAATGTGTCGATTTGATGATATTCCTACGGATTGTTGCACGGGAGGGTTTTCTAATGAGTGCCTTCTCGCAAGAACGCGGGGGGATGCCAATTGGCAAAGAAAGACACGTATCTTGCATTATTACGTCGAGGTATCGACGATACAACCGCAAACCAACTCGCCGATGCTGGATTAAAAATTGGTGACCTGAAAAAAATCGATCAAACAATTTTGGTGGACAACTATGGGTTGAAACCCGACATTGCTCAAGGTGTTATTGAAATTATCAAGGCCGGTCCCCAAGTTCACGGAAAAGAACGCTATCTTGCAAAAGTACTTGCACCAGAACGAAAGAAAGAGTCGAAAATCGAAGAGATGAAATTCAAGCGTCAACAAAAAGACGTCCTCACAGAGCTTGCCGAACAAAAAGAACGACTCAAGCAAGCAAAAGTTGAAACATTTAGAAATCAAAAAATCATTATGAATCGACTTGGGAAAACAGTTGAACTCATTGTAAAATTAGAAAATAACCTCAATGACGAAGGCAAGGACGACCAGAAAGTGAAAATTCGAGACCAACTTGAAACTCGAGGTCTTGAAGCGGCACGTGACCATGAGATGTTGGAACTCGAAGGCACTCCTCAGGACATCGTCGATTTTCGAAGAAAACATGTTCCAAGCCTTGTGTTTCATGCTTGTCCTGAATGTGGTGATGAACTCGACCCTCGGCAAAGCAGGGATACTGATCGACCCGATGATTGGGCGTTTATCTGCTGGGAATGCGAAACCAGTTTCATGCCTGAACTCACACAATCCGTTGAAGATATTCTTGCTGAACCGCGAATTTCTATCGACCCAAATAAAGCACCGAGGTCACCCGTTCCTCCAAAACCTGCAAGCCTCGATTTCTCAAGCGTCAACAACCTCATTTTACAAGACCTCCAACAAACCGGTGCATCAGCAGATGAGATGACCAGAGCCATTGAAGACACCGTTGTTTCTGGTGGATTGATGGATATCAATGATTGGATTGACCAAACACTTGCTGCAAAGAATTACATTCAAGCCCAAGAAGACCGCGAAGACTTCATTCTTCGTACTGGTGCAGGTGCAACCAAGTTCAACAAGTGGATGAAAAAAGCAGGTTTGTACTTCAACAAGCAAACAGGCCGTTGGACTCGAGAAAAGGCACGGTGATGCTTGCCGATGACCGTTCCTGAAATGGTTCGAATTCTTCGCGGTGCAGTGTTACTTGGTCAGTGTTCATTGAACACCGAAGAAACCCTTGTTGAACACGCCCTTCGAATGGGGCTATCTATTCCAACGAATTGCACCTCAGGAACTTGTGGAACGTGCCTTATCACGCTCATCAAGGGTGATATTCCTGTGGATGAAGAATTGCCCCCTGGTCTCGATGAAGATTATGTTGAGCAGGGTGGTCGATTGGGTTGTATTGGCAAGCCAACAACCGCTGTTGATATTGATATTCGCCCACCGTTGTGATCAAGATGTTTGAAGAGTGGGGCACAACTGAGTGGATTTTACTCATCTTTGTCTTCCTTGCCCTTTTTGTCATCGTGAGATTTTTTGTCTGGAAAATCCGAAGTAAACTTGCCGAAGTTGAAAATCGGCATCAATTTTCAACTCAACGAAGGCTTGATGAAAAAAAGGCTTGAACTTATGAGTTTGGCTCAAACTGAAACGCTTACATGTGCGTTGTTCTCGCGAGCGTTATGGTCGACATCCGATTCTATGATATATCGTCCTCGTCAAAAGAGAGCGGTGTTGAATCGCTTGACCAAGTGCATGGGGCACTGGAAGGCGAAGGGATTGCTTGGCTTGATATACTCCAACCCGATGAAAAGGTGAAGGAATTTCTTGTTGGTCTCGACATTGATGAGTTGATTATCGAAGACATCTTTGGCCATGCAGATACCACTGCATTGAAATTTTCCAATCACAGATATATCGTGGTCAATGCACGTGATGCTGACAATCGGTTGGATACTGAACCACTGGCCATCATCATGCTCAACAATGTCCTCGTGACGTTAAGGCACTCGCCCATTCCTGCAATCAATGTTTTTCGAAAGAGAGTGGAGGAAATTCATGATGATGATTTGCAACTTGGGGTAGATTTTTTGCTCTATGAATTGCTTGATGCCGTCGCCGATGATTGGACTCCGATTCTTGGACGATATTCGAGGGACCTCGATGAACTGGAATTTCAGGTCTTCGACCCGAGCAAAAAATACGATGATTTGCTTGAAGGATTACACGACTTGAAAAGAAAATTGCGTCAAGCAAACAAATCAATCGAATCACTCAACACCGTGACGATGAGGATGATTAAACCCGGAGAACGATTTGTTGCTTACAACTGCCAACAATATTTCAACGACCTTCATCAACTTTCAATTTCCCTATTGAAGCGATGCACGAATTACTCTGCGGGCGCAACTTCTTCAAGAGACACCTATCTTTCAAACATCAGCATGCAATTGTCCCAGTCAAATGCACAATTGACGGAAGTCATGACCACACTCACAATTATTGGTGCCATCATGTTGCCACTTACGCTCATTGCGGGAATTTTCGGTATGAACAACGAAGACCTTCCCACCGAACCTATTGGCGGTTTTTGGGGCATTATGATGTTCATGGGCCTCTTTGCTCTTGTGATGCTCATTTATTTTTGGCGAAAAGGTTGGATTGGAAGCCCAAAACGGTAGCAACCAACTTAATCTTCTGAACCAATGTCCCATGTATCGGACATACCGACGTCCTTCTGGATTTGCGCGCTGATGTTCAGCGGCTCCATCGTAGCCCTCGCATCAGAGAGGGCCCTGAGCATCAGCAGGTCCGCAAGGGCTTCCGAACTTTGAGGCAAGTCAGCCAACGGCGTCTCCTTGAAGATGCTCTCCGGCTTGTGAGCCCCACTGTGGTAGATGATTCTCGCCGCATAGGCCGCATAGGAAAGAAGTCCGATGACCACAACCAGCAGGAAAGCGAGGATAGCCACAACGCTGAGCGGGTCACGTATGTGAACAAAAAGCAGGATAGCCCACCACACACCGACCCCATAGATGGACACAACGATGGCGTATTCGGGCAACATCACGAAGCGACCCGTCGGACCCTTGGCGCTGACAATGGCGCGGAAGTTGTCATCGTCCACCGCGGAATAGACACCGTGGACGACGAGCAGGACATTGAGGTGAACGAAATTGATGATGACAATAAATCCACCAACCATCATCGCCCACCATTCGATGCTCGTGTACGGAGTAGCGTTCCAGTAGCGGTCTTGGGTCTCTCCAATGAGCAGACCGAAGAACAGCAGGGCGTTCATCGACAACACAAGGGCTGCAGCGATAGTGTGGACTTCCCAGATGGCTTTGTAGCTCTGCTTGAGGGCTGCCCCAGTGGGATAAGCCTCGTGGAACGCCTCTTTCCACATTCGACGGTGATCGATGGGGTAGAGCCATTCAATGAGTGGAACCAATTTGAAGAAGTTGCGAATTGGTCGTTTCGCAGCATTTGAGGTTCGGGATTTGCCCTTCTCCATGACCCATCACATTCGACTCACTTCTCAATGATTGTGGTTTCAAACCAGCCCATCGGTGAATTGAAGATGTAAAGCACGATGGTGGAGCATGAAGAAATCACGAATCGAACTTGAAGGAGCAGTAACTTACGGCCCATACTCTCCAGGAGTAACGGCTGGGTCGATGGTGTGGTTAAGCGGTCAAATTGCACCAGATGCTGGTGACTTCAAGGCCCAAGTTCAAGCCACGCTCAATAAAATCGATGCACTTCTCGCATCTGCTGGAACGAGCAAACATCATGCAACGTTTGTTCAGGTTCTTCTTGATGACATCAACGATTTTGCAGCACTCAACGAAGTCTATTCACAATGGCTCGAAGGTGTGGACATCCCACCTGCAAGGGCTGCGTTCGAGGCGGGTGCATTACCAGCCAATGCTTTGGTCGAAATTGTGGTTCAGGCAGTAAAACCAGAGTGAACATCATGCCAGGTTCACCGTATTTGGAAGAAATTCCAAAGGGATTACTCACATGGCCTCGTTTATTGATTCGAGTCGTTCCCCTGCTTGTCCTTGTACTTGCGAGTGCTTGGTATCTTGACCTCCTTGTCGAAGTCGGTCTTGCCATACTCATCATTGGAACCATAACGGCTTTGATTCCACGCACATAATGGCCTCAAGAATCCGACATACTCATTATGAGGATTCGCAAGGGGCGAACATGACAAGTGCTTGGCCTGAACATTGTTTCAAGGCCTACGATATTCGTGGTCACGCTTATGGTGACGGGTCCGGCGACCTGACCCCCGAATTTGCTTATCGCTTGGGTCGCTCCATTGCGACCTATCTCTCATGCAAGACCTTGGCCGTCGGCCGAGATATTCGAGAATCCTCTCCCGCCCTTGCACGTGAATTGATTCGGGGGCTCACTGAATCTGGCGTCGATGTGCTCGACCTCGGCATTGTATCAACTGGCGTGGTGTACCATGCGTGCTGGACTTTACCAGTGGATGGAGGCATCATGGTGACGGCAAGTCATTTGCCCATGCCCACACACAACGGATTCAAGATGTGCAATGGAACATTACCACTCGCAGGTGAGGAAATTCAAGAACTCAAACATGTTTTCCTTAAAGGAACATTTCGAGAAGGCGAAGCTACAACCATTGACACCCCACACCTTGACGACTATCTCCAAGCCATTTTGGCATCAGTAGGTCCTGTTGCAAGGTCGGTCAAGATTGCTATAGATTGTGGAAATGCCGTTCCTGGTCCAGCGATGCTCAAACTTCTCCATCTTCTTGATTGCGAAGTTCATGATTTGTACTGCGATTGGGATCCAACCGAACCCAATCACGGAGCAGACCCCACTCGACCAAAAAACATGGTCGACCTTGCAAATTTGGTGGTTTCAGAAGGTTGTGAGTTTGGTATTGGTTGCGATGGTGACGGCGACCGAATTGGTGCAGTCGATGAACGAGGTGAATTCGTCTATCCAGACCGACTTGTTGCTCTTTTGGCCGACGATATCTTGCGAAATACGACATCGACTGAAGAGGAAGAAATGACCGTGATTTATGATGTGAAATGCTCGATGAACGTTGAGAATGTCATTTCAAATGCGGGAGGGCATGCTCTGATGGCAAGAACAGGGCATTCGTTCATGAAACGAGCACTTGCAGAACGACCTAAATGCCAACTCGCTGCCGAGATGAGCGGACACATTTTCCCTGCTGACCGAGGCTGGTATGGGTTTGATTGCTCACTCTACAATACTGCAAGAATCATCGAGTTGTGGTCAAGGCAACATCAAGAGGCCACGTTCTCTTCGGTACTCAACCAACTTGCTCCTCCACTTCCAACAACGGGGGAAGTCAAAGTCCCATGTGCTGAAGAAGAAAAAACTGGAGTCGTTGAAGGAATCACACAAGCATTTGCCGATTTTGAATGCATCACCGTTGACGGGGTGCGGGTGCGGTTCACCGACAATGAAGGCAAGCAGTACGGCTGGTATCTTGCTCGTCAATCGAACACAGAACCCGTGCTCATTATGCGAATGGAAGCCGAGACAGATGAACAATTAGACCTGATGAAAGCAATAGCCAATGAGCGTGTATCACCTCTCATTAACATCGAGAAATTGCTCAACGCTTGAACGCTCACTCTTCTTGAATTTCGATGTATGGTACGATGGTATAATCAAAGACCATCAATTCAATGGTGTACGATACATCTTCGCCGTTATCCTCGTTATCAGCAACAAATGGATTTGTGCATGAATCACCTTGTGCATCGACTGAAATTTCGATGTCGTATAGACCAAGTCCGGCACCCATTGCATCAATTTGGGATGTAATTTCATTCACACTCAGTCCTTTGACGACCGCTCCAACCATGGACGAATTGAACCATTCGACAGTCACATCATGGGAGCCACTTCCGCCTCCATTTTGTCCATTTGCTGAATTGGAAAATTCACCATGGGTTGCAGAGCCAGAAATGGTATCTGCAGCCGTTTGAGATACACAAGGGGCCCCTCTACCTTGTTCATCTTCGCCGTACGATAACATCACCCGAACCCCAACGATGTTGAGGTCTTCTGCCCCGTCAAGAGCATCGGTGCTAAAGGTCTCGCTCCACGGCGTGCCCTCGGCAACATACTCGGCACCAGAGTCGAGAGTGACATAGGTGACTTCGCCATTGACTTGGTAATCACCGACACCCCCACCGAGTGAACCATCGGCTCGGTCGGCTGCAATCGAGAAATAGGTTGGGAAGGCAATAAGGAAAAAAGCGATGCACGCAACGGTAATTTGAGCATCTCTGTTTTCTTTGAGGTCATCCATGGAATACATTGTCGTTCCTCCGCTTCGTTTATGCTAAACCGAACTTGACTGTCATAGTTTCGCTCATTCTTCCTCTTCAAACACATCGAAAGTTGGCACCAATTCCTCTGAAATCGGCCAACCTCTTTTGCCGACATTGAGCCCAAGATTTGCAAATTTCTTCTTTGCTCTACGCCACACAGGCAGCAATCCTCCAATTTTCGACCGCTCGCCAAAAGTCCATTGCCAAGGGCAACGATCGCATTTCGATGCCCAGAGAATGATGAGGTCTCGATTGGGTGGATGTTCGATGCCTTGGGGCAGGGTCCACGAAACGACGTTGATCGCCCCTGATGAGCCTCGAGTTTCCGCCCACGCTGACAATTCAAGGCCTGCAAAAGGTCCGTTTGTGATGTGCAATGTGAGCGTACGAGTGGCTTGTGCCATCGGCATGATAATTGCAAATCGGTCGACAAGGCGTGAACCTTCAAGTCGTTTGCACGACCAGTTGAATTCTTCAGCAATCAATCGCATCGTCTTGATGCTTTGCACAGGACCAACACAAACCTCAAAGTCGTGTGTTCTCCTTCGAACCATGAATATCCTTTACCTCAATATTTCATCAATACTGTGGCGTTTCGTCTTGCGTCCTTGGTTGCCAAAGACCTGAATTGCCGTTGGTTGACTCATGCGGTCATCGCCCTTGCTGGGCGAGGTTTACCCTTGGACAAGACCAGAGTCAACCCATTCCGTTTCGTTAGCATGTGCTAACGATCGTTCTGGATGCTTGTTCTGTTCTCAGCCAAAGAGCGAGCCAAGACCTTCGAAGCCGCCGTCGTCGTCATCTTCTTCTTCGGCAGGTGCTTCTTCAGCAGCTGGAGCAGCGTCTCCACCACCGCCTGCAACAGGAGCAGCAGCGGCAGGTGCGGCAACAGCCTTGGTCATAGCATCAGCAATGTCAACGCCAGCGAGGGAAGCAACGAGTGCTTTTACTCGAGCAGAATCAACATCGACGCCAGCGCCCTTGAGCACTTTTGTCACAGCATCATCTGTGATTTCTTGTCCGGCAGCGTGTAACAACATAGCAGCATATACATATTCCATTTTTTCACCTCAAATTTTTTTTCTTTTTTCAGCCAAATAGGTCTCCGAGTCCGCCAAATCCGGCGTCCTCATCGTCCTCTTCTTCCTCCTCGGCTTCGGCTGGGGCCTCGGATTCGCTCGTACTGACAGCACTTGCTGCACTGGCGGCTGCGGTAGCAGCGGCACCAAGCATTTCTGCAAGTTCGTCATCGAGTGCGTCTGGACCAAGTGCACCTGCAACACCCATGAGGCTTGCATGTGCTCTGGCAATGAAGAGTGGCATGGTTTCAGAGTTGGTAATTTCTGCTTCCATAGCCACGGAAAGTGCTTCACCACTTGCTTTCGCAATGAGGGTTGGCACGGTTTCTGGAGTGAACCATCGAATGAAACAGGCGACGTTGAACGCACCTGCTGCGTATCCGACAAGGTCTTGTCCAAATTGGTCATAGTCAATATCGAGAGTTTCTGGCGAAAAGACGACACCATCTTCGATGGTACCACAAAGTCGTAGACCGGTGATGATGGGGTTGATTCCAACCTTCGATAGCATCATACCAAGGTCGCCTTGGAATGTTTCTCCAGCGTTTAACACAGTGATGGTCTTTTGGATATGAACCGAACCACTCACAATTTTCGCAGGAATACCTACGGAGTTGAGTTCACCGACAATAGGTCCCGGCTTCATACCGGTATCTTGCTTTTCGACGATGATGTCGAATGGAGCGATGTCACCAGGCTTTGCAGCACGGCCAGCTTCGGTTTTCTTCAATTCTGTGAAGAGTTTGAATGAGTTGAAGGTACTTGTTGCAACGAGAGCTGGTTGCACAGCACTCTCGTACAAAGTTTCGAGGTCTTGTTCGTCGTATCCGGCACGTTCCCAAGCAATTTTCATCAAACGCTTCTTTGCAACGAGGATTTCCATGTTGTCGCGAAGGTTTGCTCGCATGTTGATCATTGAATCAGCAGGAACACCGTGAATGTCGATGACTGCAATGGTTTCACCGCTGGTGAGCAGTTCGTGCAACTTGTCGACGGTGTCGCGCTTCCAGTTCATGACTTTTGGAATCACAAAATCACCTCGAGTTTTTGTGCTGGACCCATGGTGGTCTTGATGTAGACTGAACGTAGATTTCCAGCACCACGTTCAAGTTTGGAAATGATACGATTGTAGATTTCCAAGGCGTTAGCTACGAGGTCAGATTCACTTTGCTCGACAGTTCCAAATGTTGCATGGAAGGTCATCTTGTCACCAGATTTGACGACAACGGTTGAACGTAGACCGGTTGCAAGGACGCCTGGGTCGAGTGTTGGTGGAACAGGTCGTGGCATTTTGCCTCGTGGACCGAGAACAGTACCAAGGTATCGACCGATAAGTCCCATATGAGGAACTTCAGAAAGGAAGAAATCATGTTGATTTGCGATGGTCTTGGCTCTTGTTTTGTTTGAGCCGAGGTCTTCGATTTCCTGAGGAGAAATGACTTTGATGCCAGCTTCTTTTGCTTTTGAGGCTGCTTCACCGGTAGCAAACATTGCAACCTTGACTTCCTTTCCTCGTCCTGAAGGTAGTCGAATTTCTTCCTTGATACGGTTGGTAGGATTCTTGAGATCGACATCCTTGATTGTAAAGGCGATGTCAATCGACTCGACGAATTTTCTCTTTGGTGCTGCAGCAAGAGCTGCTTGGATGGCTTGTGTGATATTTTCTTCCATTTTTCCTCACCTCTGCGGTCAACGAGGATGTTCTCCTCTCCCGCAATTCGTGATAGCTCAATTAAACCGCTCGTCCCATTCTCCTTTTGCAATGATTTCGAGGGCGTCATTGGCCCAGTGCCCATCGATCTTTACTCGCATGGCAACGCAAGTTCCGATAACTTCACGTGTTTGTGCTTTGAGATCTCGGCCAGTCAAGTGTCCGTCGCCTGCTTTTTGTTTTGCGATTTTCATCGCTTCTTCAAGTGGCAAGCTTTCGGTTGCAGCATCAACACTTCCGTTGCACTTCTGGACACCAAGTGATTTCTTGATGAGTTCGGAAGTCCATGGTTTTGGCATTGATTTCACCTACTCTCATAACCTGAGCAACTTGCCCGACTTGAAACCCCTATTTAATCGCACCGTGCTACAATGGGTTAGCCATCAACACGCTCGTAGACGCGAACGTGGTCTCCACGCATGCTGATGGTCATTGGAATTGGGTTCTCATACAGGTCGAGACTGACTTCATTCTTTGTGTCTTGAACTGAAAGCACACGGGCTTTTTCACCCTTGAATGCACCAGAAATGATTTCGACAATGCATCCGATTTCGATACCGTGTGTGACTGATTTTGGCTCAAGGTAAGGAAGAATGTCTTCAAGTGGTGCTTCACCTGGAAGAACGGATTTAGCGTTCTTCAATGGTGTTTGGTTGACGCCACGGCGAGAGGATGGGTCTCTTCCACCACTTCTTCCGATGAGTTTCTCCACATGATGGAGAGCACTTGCTTCAACAAAGACATATCCTCGCATACCGGTTGGATGCAGGATGGACATGATTTCTTCATCGAGGTCGGTTAAGGAACCTGAGCCAGTAAGTCTTGCTCCCATTTCATCGACCACTCGAATTTCTGAGTTGATTGCGGTTTTGACGATGTAGAGGAAAGAACCAACCGAACCATACATCTCACGGAACAATTTGTGAGAGTTGTCCATATCAAGGTTCGAGAAGATACAGGTGTATTCTTGAATTCGACCTGGGTCAACCCATTCTGCATGTGTGTAAATACCCGAAGGTTCTACTTCATCGGTTGCTGAGACGACGAGAACTGGTACGACATCCACAAGACTTCCCGAGTCCATGACAATACCACGGTCTGGACCATGGTCGTAGCAGACAAGTGCTTCGGTAGGAATGCCTGTGGATTCTGAAACACGAGCGATCACCTCTTCTGGATTTGCTCCAGAGCCAGCACCCCAAACACCATCCCACATACCAGAGAAATCTGCGGCAGTATTACTGCGCTTGAGTAGGAGAAGTTTTTCTTCAAATCGTACAAATGCTACAAATGCTTCACTCATCATATCACCTCAGGGATTGGCGATGTCAAAGACATCATGAATGATCCATGGAAGGAAGTTATCCATAAGGACAAGAATAGCAAAGCCAATGGCGCCAAGGACGAAAAGACCGATGCCACAGATAATGGCGGTTTGGCGGAACTCTTGTTTTGTTGGTTTTTTAGCCATTCGAATAATACGTGCCCAAGACCCGCGAGTAATGCGTCGAAACTGCGACTCAATCCAATCTTGACGGTCCTGCACTCGTTGTTCAAACGACTTTTCGCTGGCGCTTTCATCAGGCATGGTACAACCTCAACCCACCGAGCCACAAACCTCCTCATTATAACCACTCCGCATAATCCCTAATTTGTTGAAATGGAGATGTAGCTAGTTTTATTTCATCATAGTGTGCAAACGGGTTATGATGAATACAGGAACTCCACTCGTCCTTCGCCGATATCAAATTGATGAGTCTGGCGTATCAGGTGCAAACGTTTGGATTGAAGCTCGGCAAGGTGGATTTTTTAATTTTTTATTGACATTAGTTGGACTTGACCCAAACTCTTCGTTGACAGTGTCAAGGGGTTCGATTGCTTTTCGTACTTCGTCCGTCTTTGGCTCGACACAGGTTTCAACGCCTCTTACAAACATTGGAGCTTTTATTGGTGGCTATAAGAAACCATTTTTCGCTCTTGTGTTTGGCATATTTTTCATTTTTTTTGGAGTCATAGGTACTCTTGCTGGTGTTCTGTTTTCAATCGACGATGCCAAAATAGTCGGAATCATTTTCTTAGTACTTGGAGGGGCATGTTTACTGTATTATTACCTTCAGAAGACAATGTATGTTGGATTTGAAACCAACGGTGGGGGAGTGCATGGCTTTGCTTTCAAAGCATCATTGATTGAAGGTGTGAATGTAAACATACAACGAGTACTTTCAACGATCGATTACGTGAATTCCTTAATCAGTTCAGCGACATTAGGGGAAACTGTTCGAGAAACCTCGCAAATTAAGGAAATGGGAAGTCGAACAGCTACGATTTATTCAGCACCAATGGAGGAATCACCAAAGGCGGTGCCAGAAGTTGTGCAACACTATCAACCTGCTATTCCACAGGTTCAAACGCAAATGACCTATGCTCAACATCATCCGATTGCAGCGACTCAACAAATGCCTCAAAGCACAACTCAGGCCCAACCCAATTACGCTCAAGTGGCTCCTTCTGCCTATCCTCAACAATATGCACCTCCTCAACAAGATTCAACGAGTATACCAATGGCGACATCGCATGAACCAATACAACCAAGCATGCCACAACAAGAAACTCCAAGTTTACCGAATCAAACAACCTTTGAGCCGTCTGGAAATTTGTGAACTGTAAACTCCTGTTCTTCTCCAAGAACTTCTAAAATGGGAGGATTGATGAAGTTCCTACACGGCGGTTCGGGTGATGAGTGGGCGTAATCCATACGAGGTCCTCGGTGTGTCAAAAAGTGCCACCGA
>JAYNJV010000017.1:0-31121 GCA_038110525.1 Candidatus Poseidoniales archaeon
TTGAACACTCGGCACGGTGTGTCCATCAATTTGATTTCGTGGCTGCTTGGAGGAGGCCGAGGAACGGTGGGCTTGGCCTGTGAGGTCGTGACTTGAATTCAGGATGGTACTGCACACCAACATAGTAAGGATGGTTATCGAGTTCGAAGATTTCACAGCGTTGACCCGTCTCATCTTTCCCGACAAACCTCAATCCTGCTGCCTCGATGTGTTCGATGAGGTCGGGGTTCACCTCGTAGCGATGGCGATGGCGTTCATCGACCGTGTCGCCTGCTCCGTACAAACTACGAATCTTGCACGCATCGACTTGCCAAATCGTTGGCCTTGAGCCAAGTCGCATCGTTCCTCCAAGGTGGGTTTTCGAAATTTCAGGCATAAAGACCACGGCTGCGACTTTGGGATTGTCTTCAAATTCGGTTGAATTCGCACCCTCAAGACCCAGCACATTTCGACAGAATTCGATGGTTGCTATTTGAAGACCAAGGCAAATGCCAAGGTATGGTACGTTGTTGGTTCGTGCATAATGTGCGGCAAGAATCTTGCCTTCGATACCGCGGTCGCCAAATCCTCCAGGGACAAGAACCCCGTCGGCATCTTTGAGAAGCATCCACGCAGCTTCGTATTCTTCCATCGACTCGTTTTTCCAGTCGTCTTCGAGTTGGCTTGCTTCAATCCAGTAAATGGTGAGGCGACGACTGACGGCCATGGCGGCGTGTTGTAAACTCTTGATGACCGATAAGTACGAATCGGACAGATTGGTGTATTTTCCGACCATCGCAATCTTGACCTCTTCGGTCAGGGAATCCACGTGATGAGCCATCGTGGTCCATTCTTCAAGTAACGAAGTGGTTGAACAGGAGATACCGAGGATGTTCTCGATACCTTGTTGGTAAAGCATGAGAGGTACGTGGTAGATGTTCGGCACATCGTGGGTCGACAACACTGCCTCTGGGCGGACGTGACAAAACGCTGCAAGTTTCTCCTTCGTATCATCCGTTAGGGGTTCTTTTGACCTGCAGATGAGGATGTCAGGATTGATACCAAGGCCACGTAATTCCTTGACCGTATGTTGTGTGGGTTTGGTCTTCTGCTCACCCACCGGTCCCATGACAGGGACAAGAGAGACGTGGACAAACAGTATGTTATCCCGGCCAACTCTGAATTGGAATTGACGCAGTGCTTCGATGTACGGGGCGGATTCGATATCGCCTACGGTACCACCGAGTTCGATGATGCACACATCGGCGTTGTTTTCACCTTCGGCAAGTGGGCGGTTGGCCACATCGACGATCCATTCTTGAATGGCATCGGTCACATGGGGGACAACTTGTACGGTTTTGCCAAGATAATCGCCTCTTCGTTCAGCCTCAATGACCTTGGAGTAGACCTTACCTGTGGTCATGTTGTTGTCTTTCGTGAGATTGACATCGAGGAAGCGTTCGTAGTTTCCGAGGTCCAAGTCAACTTCGCCACCGTCGTCGAGGACGAAAACTTCGCCGTGTTCAAACGGTGACATGGTACCTGCATCGCTGTTGAGGTAAGGGTCAATTTTGATTGAAGTGACGCTCAGTCCAGCACTTTTGTAGAGAACGCCAAGGCTACTCGCCGTGACTCCTTTACCAAGTCCAGAAAGAACGCCCCCGCTGACCACGACATACTTCATGTACTACCAACGGGATTTGAGGCGGGTGCCCGTATTACATGAAAGTTCCCTTCTAAAATCAAGGATTTTCCGATGTTCATCTCGTTTCATGTATGGCGAAGTATCAAAAATCGTCGCGTGCAAAGTATACATGGGCGGTTTCATGGTTCTCATTCCTACTCAAATGGAGGCGTGGACAAAAGCCACGGGAACGCAAGACGGTTTTGAACTCAAAACCCATCAAGTCCCTACACCAGCACCACATGAAGTGCTTGTCAAAACATTCTCGACCTCAATTTGTGGAACCGATTTACACATTTGGAAATGGGACGAGTGGAGCGCGGCAAATGTACCGCTCGGAACGATTACCGGCCATGAAACCAGTGGACATGTCGTTGCAGTAGGCTCTGAGGTGACCTCTCATCGCATCGGTGACGCTGTAGCTATCGAATGCCATTTGGCCTGCTGGAATTGTCCTCGTTGCGAGGAAGGCAATGCCCACGTGTGCGAGAACGGTTCGATTTTCGGTGTGCACACCAACGGTGCATTTGCACCGTTTTTTACCGTACCAGCGGTCAATGCACGGCATGTTCCACCTGGATTACCTCTCGAATATGCTTCAATTCAAGACCCGCTCGGCAACGCTATCCACACCCTTACAGGCGGACCTGTTGAAGGGGCAACCATCGCCATCCACGGTCTTGGACCCATTGGACTGTTTGCAGTAAATGCAGCAAAAGCAATGGGGGCAACCATGGTCATCGCCGTGGATTGGGACAACCAGTACCGTATGGACATCGCTAAACACATCGGGGCCGACCTCGTACTCGGCAAAGGCGATGATGTCCAACAATCGATTCTCGATGCGACAAAGGGACGTGGTGTCGACAATTCATGCGAATTCTCTGGATCTGCCGCAGCCCTCTCTAACGCTATCAAGACCACACGAATGGGTGGCTACCTCAATGTGCTTTCGGTGTACGGCAAGGAACAAATTCCTGTGGACATGAATGAAATTGTGTTTCGCTACATCCATCTCAAGGGTATCAATGGACGAAAAATGTGGTCCACTTGGGAGACAATGCACGACTTGCTCAGTCGAAACCTCATCGATGTTGAACGAATCCTTACCCACAAGATGCACTACACCGAGTTCAAACAAGCCCACGAATTGGCACTCAACGGCGACTGTGGTAAAATCGTCCTCGAATTTGGTTCTTAATCCTCGTCGAGGATGCCTTCTGGGATGACGGCTTCTTGTTTTGCCCACAATATATCGTCGATTCGAAGAACAGAAATGGCGGCTTGGGTCGAACCAGCAATCGCTTGGCGAGTGATGCGAAGTGGCTCGACAATACCTGCCTCTTTCATGTTTGCAAGTGTCTTGCCTTCCATGTCAAACGCATACACTTCTCCGTGCTCCTGTTCGATTTGATGAGCCACCACTTGAAGCAGAATATCAAGAGGGTCGAGACCAGCGTTTTCAGCGAGAATGCGTGGAATCACTTCGAGGGCGTCAGCGTACGCATCGATGGCGAGTTGTTCTCGACCTGGAATTGTTTCTGCATATCTTCGTAGTGAACGTGCTAAGGCAACATGGGTTGCACCTCCACCAGCAACGAGGGATGGTTCTTCGACGAGTTGACATGCCACACCGAGTGCATCGGCAAAACACCGTTCCACTTCTGCGACCACATCGTCGGTTGAACCGCGAGCTACAAATGTGGCTGCCCCGCCAGATGTTTCGAGAACCCAGTGCGTCACTCCGCCTTCTTGAACGGTTGAAGATTCGCTAAATTGACCGAGGTCGCTCGAAGTCAAATCCTCGACTTGGTGGACCAAACGAGCACCTGTGGCACGGGCTAAGACATCCAAATCCGAACGAGCAACGCGGCGGTAGGCGTGGATACCAGCATCAACAAAGCGTGAATGTAGGGCGTCATCAATACCTTCGCGGCAAGCGATGACGTTGATGCCAAGGGCGATGAGCGCATCGACTTTCTCGTGCAATTGTTTGAGGTCATGCTTGCGGAATTGTTCAAGCACACCGATATTCTCGACTTGAATTTTCATGTCAAGCCCATGGCTTTCATGTTCTATACCTCCATCGATGAGGGCAATTGCTCCATTCTGTACTTTCTTGGCGAGTTTTGGTGAGAGAGGTTTCTTTGGAAGCACGAGGCCGTTGACGACCTCGGAATCGGTCATTTTACCTCCGGTTTGGGTGATGACCTTCACACGGGTTGGATCGCATTTGACTTCACCGGCTTGGCTTTCCTTCACCGCTGTGGAGGCGAGCACGGCTTGATGGGCGATGTGGTGTTGAACCGCTTTGTGGGTTTTACCTGCAAGGGATGTGATGGTTGCTTTTTCCATTAATTCTTTTGTAACGTCAAAGGCCAAACCCGCAAGTTCGGTCTGACAATGCTTCAACGCAGACGCATAACCTCGAATGACAACGGATGGGTGAATGTCCTGTTCGATGAGGCGCCATGCGTTTTGCAACAACTCTGCGGTCAAAAGCACGGCACTTGTGGTGCCATCCCTTGCAATGTAGTCTTGAGTTGAGGAGGTTTGAATCAACATCTTTGCAATTGGATGTTCGACCCGTGCGGATTCAAGAATCGTAACACCATCGTTGGTGACCATTGTTCTGCCTTGGTCATCAAGCAACAATTTGTCCTGACCACTCGGCCCGAGGGTTGAACGAACTGCTGACGAGAGGGCGATGGCTGCGTTGATGTTCTTTCGCAATGCATCGCGACCTGCGGTTCGCGATGTTTCTTTGAGAAACGGCACATCGCTCATAACACAGGCCACCTAACTTGATGCCATAAGGCACTCGCTTAGCAACCGGTCTCAATCTTCTTCTTCAACGACTTCGAAATCGGCGTCGACAACGCCGTCATCAGCGGAAGATGCAGAGGCGTTACCATCCTGTTCAGCCATTTCTTTTGCTGCAGCTTCATACAGTTTTGAAGAAACAGAATGCATGGATTCTTCGATTTCTTTGACCTTGGCTTGGATTGCTGCGTCGTCCATGGCATCGATATCAACCGGCTTACCATCGTCGGTTTGCACGAGTTTTTCCAAGTCGTCAAGAAGACTCTTGACTGGGTCTGTATCACTGTCATCGAGTTTGTCAGACGCTTCGTCGAGTGTTCGTCGTGTTTGGTACACGACTTGGTCAGCCATGTTTCTAAGGTCGACTTTGGCTTTTCGCTTTTTGTCGTCTTCAGCGAACTTTTCAGCTTCGGCAATTTTGGCTTGAATTTCATCTTCTGAGAGGGAGGTGCTGGATTCGATCTTGATGGATTGTTCCTTACCTGTTCCCATATCTTTCGCACTGACGTTGACAATACCGTTTGCATCGATATCGAAAGTCACTTCGATTTGTGGAACACCACGAGGTGCAGCTGGAATACCCACGAGTTGGAATTGGCCCAATGTGATGTTGTCTTTTGCAAACTCTCGCTCACCTTGCAAGACGTGGATTTCAACAGCAGGTTGGTTGTCCGCTGCTGTCGAGTAAATCTCTGAGCGTCGTGCTGGAATTGTGGTGTTGCGCTCAATCATGGTGGTCATGACACCGCCGAGCGTCTCAATTCCGAGGGTGAGAGGGGTGACGTCGAGCAACAAAATATCGCCCACACTGTCATCGCCTGCAATGATACCTGCCTGAAGGGCAGCACCCATCGCTACAGCTTCATCCGGGTTGATACCTTTGTACGGTGATTTACCAACTTCTTTCTCAATCGCTTCTTGAACGGCTGGGACACGTGTGGAGCCGCCAACGAGAAGCACTCTGTCGACATCACCTTTCTTGAGGTCAGCGTCTTTCATGGCTTGACGTGTAGGTTTCATCGTCGCTTCGATAAGTTTTGAAATCAAATCTTCAAATTTGGCTCGGCTAAGAGCGAGGTCCAAGTGCACTGGTTGTCCATCCGCCATTGAGATAAATGGAAGATTGATCTGGGTTTGGTTGGTTCCAGACAATTCGATTTTTGCCTTTTCCGCTGCTTCCTTAAGACGAGACATGGCTTGTTTGTCTTTAGCGAGGTCAATGCCTGTTTCCTTCTTGAATTCAGCAAGCATCCAGTCGATGATTTTGTCATCGAAATCGTCACCACCAAGTTTGTTGTTTCCTGCAGTTGCTTTGACTTCGATTTGAGGTTGACCATCGACTTCGTAAATTTCGAGAACGGAGACGTCAAAGGTTCCACCACCGAGGTCGTAGACGAGAATGGTTTGGTCAGACGATTTTTCTACACCGTAGGCAAGTGCTGCGGCAGTGGGTTCGTTGATGATTCGAAGAACTTCAAGGCCAGCGATTCGACCAGCGTCTTTGGTAGCTTTTCGTTGTGCATCGGTGAAGTAAGCGGGACAGGTGATGACCGCTTGGTTGACTTCGTGGCCCAGGTAGGCCTCTGCATCGGCCTTGAGTTTTTGCAGAATGAATGCCGATACTTCTTGTGGTGTGTATTCAGTATCATCGACATTGACCGACCAGTCAGTTCCCATGTGTCGCTTGACGGAAATGATGGTTCGGTCGGGATTGGTCACCGCTTGTCGCTTTGCAGTGACACCAATCATGCGCTCACCGTCGGACTTTGCGAAGGCGACCACAGACGGTGTGGTTCGTGCACCTTCTGCATTTGGTATGACGACCGCTTCGCCGTTTTCGATAGTGGCAACGCAACTGTTTGTTGTTCCTAGATCTATTCCTATCACTTTACTCATTTTTTTCACATCCTAAAAAATTGGAATACCACCGTCATCATCGTCGTCATCGTCATCCTCATCGGCGACGTCGACCGCAACATCTGAAGCGGGTGGAATATCATCATCGTGTTCTTCTTCGTGCTCATCCTCGCCCAAGGCTGAACCTTGGGGAGTCAGTTTGAGGGTAATGTCAAGAATGCCGTTGTTGAGTGACCAATCGACGACATCATCGCATGGGTGAGGTAACTCAATTCGGGCAATTGGTTTGCTTTGAGTTGATTTGAGAACTTCGATTTGGGAGCCGTTTCGAATAAGTTCGAGTTCGAGTTGGTCTGGCTCCAAATCGCCCTTCAACGCAAAATCTACGGTGACGGACATGTTCCATCCTTCGAGGTACACATCGTCTGAAGGCAACTTGAGAACCTCTTCGACTTCAATGGCACTTTCATCCATTTCGACTGGTGCAGCATCGACTTGTACGCCTACACCGAGGTTTTTGAGGATGGAATCAATCGATTCGCCGCTCTTGAACAACTTGGTGATGTCTGAGAGGTCGAAGTTGAAATTGACTTCACCTTTCGCAATTTTTTCAGGGTCAATGCCGAGTTTATCGAATTGGTCTTGGAATTGACGAATGAATCCACGAAGTTGTTCTTTGCTGATTGGAATGCCCATTTGTTGAAACATTTTTTCCAATTGATTGAGAATTTGTTCTTCCCAGTCGTCGTTTGAGTCCATTTCTTCACCACTACTTAACCATCGGTTGTATAGTGCTAAATGGCCAGCCCATATAAACCTAAGCACGAAACAAATAATCGCTCTTTGTAAAGGCCAGAAGAGGTCATTCGATTGAATGAGTTGATGTCGTGAGTGCTACCGTGAGCTTGTGCAACGGACGCAGAAGAAAGAATGTAAAGGCAGGAATAATTGTTGGAATTGCAAACCATAAAAAATTATCAAAATTTCTTGCAAGATAGTTATTGCTCCAGTCAATCAAAATGATGAATATCGCAAAAATTGCAATTGCAATGGATCCAAGTAAAATATCGGCTCGAAGCGCAAATACTTGCTTCTCCCTTTGCCCCATACGCTCAAACGTTTCGAAGGGTTTTACAAATTTAAAAAGCATATAACAGACGAATGAGGGGAGAAACGCAACAACAAGAAATTCAAACTCTTCTACGGAAACGAGTGCAAAAATAATGCAACATACGAAGGATGCGTACCTCAATATTGCATCCGATAAAACCCCATAGTTTAGTTGCTTTCGATTTTTGATTTTTTGGGGTGTTTGTTGCAATTCATCTAACCTTTGGCGTAAGTCATCGACCTCTTTTCGTAGTTCAATCACTTCTGCTACCCATTGTGAATTTGTTGGGGCAAAAACCGGTTCTTTCGTATTGATTTCTGACACCATTATTCCCCAAATTACCTTTGATTTTTAACTAAATATTCAAATTGCATAATTTCATTTATTCGCCCGTAATCAATCGAACCATGGTTCGAACGTGAATGCCTGTGGCTCCGTGGCCGACCATTTTGTTGGTCTTCGCACCCCAGTATGTTCCAGCGATATCCATGTGTGCCCAAGGCACTTGTTCTTCTTCGTCTTCATCTCTGTAAGGAACGAATTGCTTGAGGAATGCTGCAGCGGTGTTTGCTCCACCCCATCGACCAGAACCCAAATTGCGGGTATCTGCGATCTGCGAATCGGTCATTTCTTTTTCGAATGCAGGTAGAAGTGGCATAGGCCAAGCAAGTTCACCAACATCATCGCCTGCTGATTGAATCCTCTTGAGGAGGTCATCATCGTTTGACCAAAGTCCAGTCGCTTCGTGTCCAAGTGCGACGACGCAAGCACCTGTGAGTGTAGCGAAATCGATGATGTATTCCGCTTCGAAATCTGTGCCAGCCTTCCAAAGACCATCAGCAAGAACCAGTCGTCCTTCAGCATCGGTATTGAGCACTTCGATGGTTTTTCCAGAAAGCGTGGTAATCACGTCACCAGGGCGTTGTGCCCAAGCAGATGGCATATTTTCTGCCATGCATGTGATGCCGACAACCTTGCCTTCGTATCCCATTGCAGCGAGTGCTTGCATGGTTCCGAAGACCGTGGCTGAACCACCCATGTCGTACTTCATTTCATCCATAGATGGACCTGGTTTGAGAGAAATGCCCCCTGTGTCAAAGGTAATGCCTTTACCAACAAGGACGGGATGAGGTCCTTTCTTGTCGCCATTGAGTTTGAAAATCACCATGCAGGGTTTCCTGTCAGAGCCTTTTCCAACACCGACAAGACCACCCATGCCCAATCGTACGGCTTCTTCGTAACCAATGATGGTCACTTCAACATTGTTGTATTGCTTCGCCCAAGCTTCTGCTCTGGTTGCAAATTCCATAGGGTACATATCGTTTGGTGGACAGTTGCCAAGGTCTCTGGAAAGATGGACTCCACTTGTAATGGCTTCAAGTCGTGTGATGCCTGTTGAAACGCTCTTGAGGGCATCGTCATCGCAGTTCAATCGAACTCGTAAGTCTTGCTTCTCATCGTTTTTCTTGGATTTGTAGAGGTCGTATGAATAATCACGGAGCATTGCCCCTTCTGCGAAAAGGAGTACATCATGGGCTGAGAATCCGTGCATGTTGACAGTGTATTCTGTACCGTTTCTTTTGTTGTGCGATGAAACGAGTAAAGCACCTGCTTCTCGAATTCCATGGTCGGTCTTTTTCTTCTTCTTGCCAAGACCGATGAGTATTGCCTTTCCACCTTCGCCTCCTAGGAGAGTAACGGTTGAACCTGCTTTAGAATCGAATTCGTTGTTCGAAAGAACATGGTTCATTTGTGATTTCAATGATTGAGGAACTCCTTGTACTCCCTCGTGTACTTGTGTGTCGCCGTCGTAAGTAAGGTAAACGAAGGTGCCGTTGATGTTGTCTCCTGAACTTGCGCTAATTTCCATGGTATCGCCATGCCACCGAATTATACGACCCTCTTCAATTCTCGCATGTTATTTCTTGAGTCATCGATTCGGTGACTTCATCATCTTCTCGGACAAAAACAGCCACTGCGACAATGGTCAAGGTGGTTGTAACAACATTAAAAACTCCATAACCAATGAGGAAATTATCTTCCTTTTGCTCGATGATCTTGAGAGTATCCGATGAAATGCTTTCCGTAACATATCGACTGACTTCGACAACACGAACTTGGTATTCAAAGGACCACTCAATATTCTTTGAAGTCGCGTTGGCTGGAACATTGAAGCGTACAGACGTTGAATTTGTTGCATTGACGCTGAAGGACGCACTCTTCCATACGACTTCACCATTCGATTTCGATGCGACCAATGTTGCGTTCATTGTGGAGGCGTGCCCTTTGTTTGCGATTTGGCTTGTCAGGACATTGTCCTCGATGTGAAGTTGTTCGGTGCTCAAATGGGCACGCCAGAGTTTTGCATTTTCGATCAAATATTTCATGACATCCAATTCAAGTGCCATACGCTCAGACAATGGTTCGACAGTGCCCAACAACCATTGTTCGTCGTCTGTTTCAAAGGTAAAGGTTGGGAATCCCATGACGCCGTATCCGTAATCTCTTGAGGTCCCGTGGGTAGGGTAAATTCCAGCATTGGCGTTTCGAATAGGCAAACTATCGTCAATTGTTTCATGGATGGTATCAGCGATGTGGGTAAATAATTCCCAATCAGAAGGCATGTCGCCTGTCCAGCCCCATGGATATGCAAGAATCCACGTCCCGGTATGCATTGTGACGTACAAATCTGCATCTTTCATGTACTCATTCATGTAGTCTGCATTGTTTCTCGTTTCTGCTTCAGAAAAAGGACCTCCTCGGCCAGAACGAGTCTCTTCTTCCGACCACATGTGGTCGTAGTTTCGATTGAGGTCAATTTGATTCACATTCCAGCGAGTATCGAAATCATTTCCATCGGCATTGAGCATAATCATGACATGAATTTCTGTGGTTTTGAGGACCTCGAGAATCGTTGCATCTCCTGCTGCTGCCCCTTCGATGTAATACTCTGCAACGAGGAAAGCTAGTTCTGTGCCGAGATGTTCATTACCATGATGGCCACCATCGATGTACACCATGGTTTTGGCTTGAGAGAGATTAGATGAATTCATGGACCAGTCTGAAATTTGTACAACCCACTGTTGCCGCCCAAGTTCAGTTTGACCTGCGGATACGAGTTGAACAAATTCCGGATAATCATCTGCCCAATCGTTTACTTGAACTGTCAGTGTAGCGTACGAATGATACCAATGCTCCTCGACAATGTCTGGTTGGGCCTGTGCAGGAAGTGTAACAAAATTGAGTCCCAAGATGACAAGAAGGCATATTGCCACTCGGTTCATGTAATCTCGACTTCGGCGATGAGTTTGAAGGTTATCCTTGTTACCAATCCGAAGTAAATGCATTTGGATTGACAACCTTTTCGGACTCCCTCGTCCAAATTGATGTTGAGCCAGAACTGTAAACATCGGCGTATGGATCAATGTCTTCGGTCTTTTTACTTCGTTGCATATAGGATTCCACTCGTTCTTTGAGATCTGGTTTAAATTTCCAGTAGTGAATTCGCCATTCCCTGCCATCCCATAGCGTGGTTTCTTCGGACTCCGTTGTCAATAAATCGTAGTCTTGAAACATATAAAACAAGTTTCTGTCAGTCGGTTCAAGTGCATTATCGATAATTCGATTGTAGAACCCAAAAAATCCAAGTGCATGCTCAGCCATTCCACGTGCAACATCCTCTTCCATCTCAAGATCGATGTGCTGCTGGATGGCCCGTGTCAATTCATCAAGTGTCATCCCCATAATAATCCCCCAAAAATCTCTCCCAGTACAGTATTGTATATTGTCTTCCATACATTATTAACTATTCGTTTTCAACAATTTGATTTTATACGTCATAGGTAATCTCAAGAAGCAGTCGTATGAGCGGGACAACATGGCCGAGGGAGAGGATGTACTTCAATTTCTTGACCTCGAGGTACGGAATGGTCAAACCGATATTGCCGTCATCCAACTTCCATACGAACTGACCACTTCGTATGGTTCAGGAACTGCATCTGGACCAAAGGCTTGCGTTCAAGCAAGTGCACAAGTGGAATTGTATGACCCTCTCTTTGGCGATGACCTCCCTGGAGATTTGGTTCTCTCAACACCATCACCGTGGATTGGGACGGCTGGAACTTTGAGGGGTCAACTCGATGAAATGGTCGATTTCGCCAAGCAATATACCGATGGTTCACTATTTCCATTGTTCCTCGGGGGAGAACATGGTATTCTTCCTCCAATTTTGGAAGCTCTCAAATCTCATCCAAGCCTTACGGGTGACCTTTCGAAACTTACTGTCGTCCAAATCGATGCCCATGCCGACTTGAGGTCAGAACTCGATGGAGAAATTTTTTCACATGCTTGTGCCGCATCAAGAAGTATCGATATGGGCATTGGTCGACTTATGCAAGTTGGCATTCGTGCATTTTCAAAAGAAGAATTTGAATGTATTCAAACCAATGAACACATCACGACATTCTTTGCACGGGACACGCAGCACCCTTGTACTGGTGCACAGCATTGGAATGCTTGGATCGACATGCTTCAAGAAATCGATGGGCCGGTGCACCTTACCATTGATATCGATGGCCTGGATGGTTCACTCGTCCCCTCCACAGGGACTCCTGTCCCTGGTGGTTTGCAATTTTGGCAGGCTGTTGAGACCATTGAGGCACTTTTTTCAAATCCACATGCTGAAGTCATCAGTGCTGATGTGAATGAAATTGTGCCTCAAGGCAATTCACCCCTCACCGAATTTACTGCTGCAATGCTTGCAACCAAAATAATTGGCGGCCATTGTTATTCAAGAAAAATGGGATTCTGGAAGACAAATCCCCAAAATGTTAATTTTGATAAAAAAGCCACACAGTCAACCTTTTTTTCCACTTGGACCGAGGGTTAAATCATCGGTATCTTAAAATCCGAATCGCGCACGGCTGCCGCAAGGCTGTGTGGTGGTTTGCGTGGAAAATCAAGGGTCTCATGTTTTTATCGATTACACGGAATTTTTCGTTGAGGACCAAAACACTGGCAAATTCATGCTCAGTGTCCTCAAAAATGCGGTATCAAAAAGTCCCGCACGTGAGGTTCATGCTCATGTCGAGGAATTTGATGGTACAGTTTCGCCTCCAGGCTTCGCAGCCGTCGTGTTGTTAGATGAGAGTCATGTTTCAGCCCACTGTTATTCGGACAGAGGTTTGCTTGCCATTGACTGTTTTACCTGTGGAAAAACCGACCCCAATATCATCGCGGATTTCATTCACGCATCATTATCAGAACTCATTCCATCAATCAAATTGATGAACAGGGAATATCACAAGAGATTCCTCAACGGCGAGTGATCAAATGAGTGTTCGTCGCTTTATCGATGAACATTTTTTCCACTTCAACGCTGGAATGCTCAAAAGAACTGCCCAATCACTTGACGAATTCCTCAAGCAAGGTGGCAAAATCTTCCTTACCCTAGCAGGTGCAATGAGTACAGCACAGATTGGGCGTAGTCTGTCAAAAATGATTCGAACAGGACATATTGCGGGAATATCGTGTACCGGAGCGAACTTAGAAGAAGACCTCTTCTATCTAGTTGCAAAGAACAGTTACAAACCGATTCCTGACTACAATGATTTGTCGCCCGAGGATGAACTTGCACTGCTTCATGCTCACTACAATCGAGTCACTGATGTCTGTATTCCAGAAGAAGAAGCGTTTCGAAAACTCGAACATCATTTACTTCAAGCATGGCAACAATCAACGTCGAAAAATGAATCGAAATTACCGCATCAGTACTTCTACGAACTGCTCCTGTCAGGGAACTTAGTCGATAGTTACGAAGCAGACCCAAACAATTCGTGGCTCCTTGCTGCAGCAGAATGCAATGTGCCACTTTTTGTGCCAGGATGGGAAGATTCTACGATGGGCAACATCTTTGCAGCCCGCTGTTTGGAGGGTAAAGTTTCCCAATCTTGTGTTCAAAGTGGCATTGGTTACATGATGGCCTTGGTGGATTTTTATGAAAACAATGCAACACCGCTTGGTTTCCTTCAATCTGGTGGAGGTATTGCAGGAGATTTCCCGATTTGCGTTGTTCCACTTCTCCATCAAGACCTCGAACGCGAAGTTCCATTGTGGTCTTGGTTTGCACAAATTACTGACGCAACTGCATCGTATGGAGGATATTCGGGTGCTCCGCCAAATGAGAAAATCACGTGGGGAAAATTAGGCATTCATACACCGAAGTTTAACATTCAAAGTGATGCAACGATTGTTTTGCCTCTTCTTTTTGGTTATATTCTCGATTTTTGATACCGCAATACAAAACTTTTGAAGAGGACCCCCCCCAATCTCCTGCTATGGGGAGAAGAAAATACCTAACCTTTGGTATGCTCATCGTCCTTATTTTTTCGAGCATACCTGTAGTTTCTGAAAACCACGGTGTAGAGGCACCAGATATTTTGGTTGCTTGGAAAACAAACGGTCAACAACAATACAGCATCGTGTTTGATGATGATTCTATGTACGTCGCAGAAGCCAACATCACCATTGAGTCGACTGAAGGAATAGTGTTTCCTGATATCGAACTTGAATGGGCTATTCTGGAAAATAGGAGTATCCTTCATGTGACAACGGATCACGTTCTTCAATGGTCTGACGATGTGGAAATCAAAGTCGTTGTTCAAGCGAAAGACGGTGTTGAATTGACACCTCCTCTTGAAGTCTCAAGAAGTTTTGTTGTAGGCATATGGAATCAACCCATTGATGATCATGAAATTACCTTGCAAACCACATGGTCATTGGCTCAAAATTACACGGATGAATATGGGCCACAAGTCTTTGATTTGACATTTGAAGGACAAGGTTGGCAACAACGAGTTGGAGAGACGCTATACTCATGGGAACTTGGTTCGGGCCAACTTTGGAGTGTTGAAAACACAGATGCTGACTCGACGGTGCTTGACCTCGATTTTACATCCATTTGGAAAAATGAAACCACACTCAATGGCAGCCTCCTCTCACAAGTCTTTGAGGCGAGTGGGGATGGCACCATTTGGCTTTTAACCAACGACTCTGGAATGGAGACATCAGTAACAGCCAATGTGACATCTGCGTATCTCAAAAGAGAATTATCGAATGAACAAATTGACGAATACCTTCGCCTTGAAGCCCTTGGTTCACTTGCAGTGAGCCAAGATGAAGACAATAGTCAGTTGAGTATCGATGGTGAAATTTCTGTCTTCGTCTTGGAATATTTGGATGAAGGAGGACAACGAACCATGCAACATAGCCAAATTGAAGCAATGGCAGATTTTGTTCTCATCGATGATGGTACTCGCCTTGATGTCGAATTGAACAAATTCATTGCTACTGAGCGATGGGTCGATGGTGTTCGTGTGCTTCATCTTGAAGAGATTCAAGGCGATGGAACATTCGGCCTTGAAGATGATGATGACAATGCAAGCCTCGTCGTGAACGGAACCATCATTGATTTTCACCAAAAAATCGTCAACGGGTCAACAACAATTGACGACTTACACGTTGACGGAACATTAAGTGGAGATGTTCAGGGGACTTTTGGAATTCTTCGCACGATTGAAGCGAAACGAAACGAAGCAAATGCAACCGGTGAAATGTTCCTCGTCAATGTGATTCATCAAGAATCGTGGTTTAATCTATCTGGAATCGGTGGTGGCTCATGGTTTGGTTCTTCTGACATTGGCCAAGTCTACAATAACACGTATGATTTTCAAGTCGTTCAGTCGGATTGGGACAATCGTACCGTACGCCTAAAATGGGAAGAAACTGGCCCAAATCCATCAAGTGGTGATGAATATCCGGAACGAAGTCCTATCCAAAACGACCCAGTTGAACCTGAACCCGCAGAAGGACTTGGCAATTTAACGATAACAAGAGAAACTGGCCTCATGCCAATACCCCTTTCAACAGGTGACACATTTGTTCTTGATGGGCAACAAGATGCTATTTTGTATGTCTCTGTCAATTCGATTCATGATGAAATATGGGATTCCCATTCGGTTTCAGTCATTGATTGGATGGGAACATATGGGAATCTTTCCACACCAATAGGTTCCGCATACGGCTCTATTATCGTCGAAGGTCCGCTCAGTGGATTGCTCGTGAACACCACTCGTCAATTGTTTATCTTAGATAATGAAAGCGAAGAAAATATGTTCACTGAATCACAAATACTCGATAAAATCCTTTCACCCTCCATTGTGGGTAGCGATGATAACACCCCTCCGCTCATCGAAGAGATTCGAATTCGAGAAGGACTCGTCGTCGCAGAAGGTGGATCAATTGGTCACTTGGAAGTTAAAGTCACTGACACCACTTGGAATTTGAGAGATGTTCAGGTTGACTTGTCAAATATTGGGCTCGGTATTGTTCAACTAAACGATAGAGGGCTTGATGGTGATATGAAAATAGGCGATAATGTCTTCACAACCACACTCATTTCAAAAGGACTTGAACGAGGTGAGATTGAAATTGATGTCACGGCAACCGACTCATTCAGTGCTGTTGATTCTGAAACAGGCACGATTTTAATTCAAAATCAGGGTCCAAGAATCATCGACATCGAAATTCTACCCACGAGGTTGGAACGTGGTCAATCAGCGGTGATGAACATTCAAGCATACGATGGGCATGGTGTTTCCAATGTTTCCCTCGATATGAGGAGCTACGGCGGAGAATTGATTGCTTTCACCGAAGAAAATGGAATTTGGTCAGCAATGGTGGAAATGCCGTATTCAATGACGCCTGGAGAACAGGCATTAACCTTCGTGATGGTGGATGGGGACGGAACGCAAAGTATCGTTTCGGTGTGGTATCCACTTGGCCTCTTGGGCGATGGCCCCTTTGGCCCACACGCAGTTGATACTTCGGACATTGAACCTCTATTTCTCACCATTCAAAATGAACCACCAAGAATAAATCCAACGACCTTAACCTTAGAAAAACAACTTGATGAAGTAATGATTTTGGAAGTCGAAATTTTTGACCCAGATGGTATCTCAACTGTTTTAGTCGAATTAGGCGTGTTCACTCCTCTTGGTGCAAACGACCGAGTGACGATGTATGATGATGGCCAACGTGGCGGAGACAGAACTGCAGGAGATGGCATATATTCGGTTGAGCTTTCAATACGAGATGCTACACCTCTTGGCACATATGAACTCTTGATGTACTCTACCGATGTGTACGGCTCTCAATCTTCAACTTCTGTTATTGTCATCCTCAATGAGCAAAGCGTTGAGCCAACGCAATCTGAGGCAACCGCCATTATCTATGTGTTTGGATTAGTGCTCGCTGTTGCTCTCATTGTCATTGGGTTGATGTTCTTTCAAGGTCGAAAGGATGGGCCTGAAAAAGAGGATAGATTTGGACTTCAATGACCAAATCACTCCAGCGACAAGCGTTTATACCCCATTTGAATCGGGAAAATGAAGCGAGTGTAGTGTAGTGGTTATCACTGGGCGTTGCCAACGCCTAAACCCGGGTTCGAGTCCCGGCACTCGCACTTCAATTTGATTATCCAAGAAATTTTTTTTGTCCCGTCTTCATGATGCATGAACACTTAAACTTATATCCTATATCATGTCATTTGAACTTAGGGGATTGCTTTGTCACGCCGAATAATTTACATCGGGAAAAAACCACTTCACTCTTACATCCGTGCAGTCTTGATGGCGATGCAAGAAGGCGAGTTGGAAATTGATCTAGTTGCGAGAGGTGCAAACATCAGTCGTGCGGTAGATGTTGCGGAATTATGCAAAAGAAAACATGGAATTATTGCACAACAACTTCCTGAATTTGTCGAAGTTTCTGGAATTGCATCAAACTCAGAAACCGTTATGAGCGATGAAGGTCATGAACGGATGGTAAGTGTGCTTACCATTTCGCTGAAAGGCGAAGGAGATTTTCCTCAATCACCGGAACCCTGAGTCAAACGATTCAAGTGAACGACGATCGTCTCAGCTACATCCCTGTACACGTCCATGGATTGACCAACTGGGTCTTCAAGTCCCCAATCTTCTTGAATTGGGAGATTCGGACATTCTACACCACAACCCATCGAAATGATGTAATCAAAACCTCTATGCTCAATATCATCAATTGACTTGGGTTTCATTCCAGTTGTATCGACATCGTATTCTTCGAGAATTTTCAGAGCGTGATGGGCAACCTGTTGACCTGGACGCGTGCCAGCAGAGACTGCCTCATGGCCCATTGAACGGGCGATACCTTCGGCCATTTGTGAACGGCATGTATTTCCGACGCAAACAAAAAGAAATCGCATATTCATGCCTCATAACCACATATTATCAAGTTTGACTCCTTAGTTCCTATAGGTTGGAATGAAGGGTAAAGCGGCCTTCATGTTTTTGCTTGCATATGGTGTGGGCTTTATTCTCCACATCGTTTTTGCGATGTACAACATGACTCTCCTCTTCAAATTCGATGCTGCTGCGGTTACCCTGATGACGTTCTTTTGTGGCCCAATTCTGGTTTGGCTCAATGGGAAAAAATCCACTTTAACTGATGCAAATCGACTCTCTTTGCTGGGTTACTTTATGAGCATCCCACTTTCAATAGGTATAGCCTATGCATACACGGACATGGTCTTTGAATGGCAAGCCAGTTTTTCTGCCATCATATTGGCGTCCATAATTCATGGAGTTTGGTTTCAGATTCTTTCTCGCTTTTCGTGGCTTGAATTGAATGTTGATGAAAAGACGCATTGAAGTAGGCTGAACGGTTGGGAGGGCTATGTCCGATTCACCGGTTTCCATCCATACCCCTGGGCAACCTTCGGAGAGACAAGATGCGACTGCTCAACAACAAAAGCAAATGGAGCAAGCATATGCTCAAATGAAGCGAAAAATGGCCATGGAAGAAATTGGTCGGAAAATCAAGCATAAAATCATGGTACTTTCAGGCAAGGGAGGCGTTGGAAAATCAACCGTTTCAACTGGTTTGGCACTCTCCTTAGCTCAACAAGGCTTCAAAGTCGGCATCCTCGATATTGACATCACAGGCCCTAACGTGCCAAAGATGATGGGGCTTGATGGAAAACAACTCCAAGTCGAGAATAAACGCATCCTGCCTGCAGAAGGTCATCTCGGTGTCAAGGTCATCAGCATGGCTTTTCTCCTCGAAAGCGAAGATACGCCAGTCGTTTGGCGTGGCCCAATCAAACTTGGTGCAATTCAGCAATTCATCGGTGATGTGGACTGGGGAGAATTGGACTATCTTGTCATCGATTTTCCACCAGGTACATCGGACGAGCCTCTGACCGTTGCCCAATCTCTTCCAAATATCGATGGCATGGTCATCGTGACGACACCTCAACAAGTTGCGTTACTCGATAGTCGTAAATCCATCTCATTCTCACAATCCCTCAAGGTTCCGGTCATTGGAATTGTCGAAAACATGAGCGGTTATACGATTGAAGGCAAAGCTGAACCGGGTACTGACCTCGAAATTTTTGGACCAGCAGGTAAAATGTTCAAAGCAACAACAAACGAAGAAGGAATATTCTCTGTCACACTTGATATTTTCAAAGAAGGTGGTGGAAAAGCAACGGCTGAAGAATTTGGCGTTCCTTTCCTCGGGGCTCTTCCATTTGACCCAGGATTTGTACGGGGTGGGGATGACGGAGTTCACCGAATTGTTTCCGACCCGAACGGTGCCTCTGCAAAGGCATTCGCAAAAGTAGTTGAAGCCATCCAGTCCCATTTGCAATCGGGTATGAATGACGACTTGGAAATTATCTGAGGGATAGCATGGAAGGACCTCCTGCAATGATTCGCCTTGAGCGAAAAAAGCACGACATGGTCGTGACCTATGACTCTGGTCAATCCTACACAATTTCTTATGACGATTTACGACACGCATGTCCCTGTGCCAAATGTTCTCCTATGCGAAATGAAGATGCTACAAGCATGGAACTTCGCAGGGAAATCGAAAAATTCCGTTCCGAAAAACCATCGGTAAAAAAAGTCGGAAATTATGCATTATCGTTTGAATGGACAAGAGGGTGCTCAAGCGGAATTTACCGATTCGAAAGACTTTGGGATCTTGCTCAAGGAAATGATCCAGACCGTGGAAAACCGTACGTGCACGGCGCGTGGTAAATCCCAAACAAATCGTTCAATCCATCGTCGCATTGATGAAGATAAGTCGTTTCGTTCCTGTTAGGAGGGTCCAAGATGCAAAACATCTACCTGACATGGCTCATTTCAGCCTTGGCCCTCGGTGTTCTGCTTTTGCCATTCTACAAGCCGAAATGGATGCGATTAACATTGCCCTCATTCGTCGATTTTTTCCGAAGATATTGGATTCACATCCTGATGACATTCATCATTTACAACGCAAAGGATGCGCTTGACCAAATCGATAGGATTCTCATGGCCAGTGCTGGCTTCGACATGACACCTTATGTTTGGGCCATTGAGGGTGATTTGGTCTTGTGGGTTCAACAAACATTTGAAGCCGATTGGTTAAGTCATCTTCTTACCCATTTCTATGTCGTTGGATTCATGTTTATTTGTTATGTTTCTATCTTTTACTTTGCATATTTTGATGACCGATGGATGGCGGATAGAGTTGCACTCTCTATTTCATATGTGTATTTGATTGCAGTACCGTTTTACCTCTTTTTCAATGTCCAGGTCACGGGAAAAACAATACCCGAAATGGATACGATTGCTTACTCGCTCACCCCAGAAATAGCAGATTGGTTCAGAAGAATTGACCCTTTCAGTAACGGAATGCCTTCGCTCCACATCGGAATCCCATTTTGTGTTTGGTTGTGCCTTGTGCGATTTGACCATGATAACCGATGGAAGCGGTATCGCTACACGGTTCTTGCCTACATCATTTTGACCGCTTTCACCATCGTGTATCTTGGAATTCACTGGTTCCTCGATATCATTGGAGGAATGCTGGTCGCCGCTTTGGCGGTATCTTGGGCAGATAAAACCGCAAATGGTTGGTGGAAATTCTTTGATGAACGAACAATAAATTCGAGAATTGTAACCGTACTCACTCAGCCGAAAAAAGCAGTTTCATTTTTACTGAGCAAAGTCAAAACGACCACTGTTCGATTTCGCCATCCAACCTCAAAGGAGACCGGGCAGATTGCAGTCTTCATCTTAATTCTCACCGCTGCGGTCGTCACCTATGATTTGACCCACCAAGCCTTGCCTGCGGAAGGTGTCCAAGCACCAGAAGCTGTTGTTGCTGCAGATGGTTGGCTTGCGACATTAGACAATCGAAGCGGTGTTGCAACCTTAGTTGTCCACAACCTCTCTGATTTGGAAGTGGAACCTTTCGTGTTTGAAAATTTGAAAATTGACCTCAACACTTCCTTTAGCATCAAGGACCATTATCTTGGAGTGTCCACACTTGAAAATATTACAATTTTCGACCTCGGTATGAATGGAACGGTAGTGAACACATTCAGCGTTTCAAATTCACATGATATTCATATCATTGAGTTGGAGTCATCCTATGCCCTTACATACTTAGAAAACTCCTCAATTTATGGAATGACATTTGATGCCATCGAACTCGAAGGTGATTTCAAAGGAATCACGGATGTTGTTGTGTATGAACCGATGGGCAATGAGATAGCTTATGTTTCCTCAAATTCCCCAACAACCGTTTCGATTTCACAAATTGGTATCAATGGTCACCGTGATTATGCCATCAATGCAAGTGCCCCAATTGTTGAAGACGAAGTCTTGGAATTGTGGGGCACACCTGTCGACATAGAAAATGCTTCAATCGTAGAAATGACATTTGATAAATATCATCTCGCAGTCACTGTGAATGTGACTGCAACAGACCGATTAATTCTTCTTGATCGAAATACTTCAAGCCAGTGGCTCGTGAGCAATCCAAAGTATCAAGCAGCCGAACCTGCCCTTGGCTACGGACGATTGGCATGGGTTGCAAAGGACCATTTGAATCCCACTTCACCTCAGAATCAATACATGGATTTTGAATTGTATTATCTCGATTTTGAAACAAATCGTTCGAATGTACTTACGGTAGATGATTTAGACCAACATTCACCTCAAGTCCTTGAACAGCATATCGTCTATGTCGAGACCGATGATGAAGGTATATCCACAGTTCAAGTTCATTCGTGGGAGCCAACGCTTCAAACATACTCAAGTTTGGTGTTGCAAATCGGAATTGTACTTGCAGTCATTGTTGTGTTCATACATGTCATGCAACGACAAAAGGAGCATCGAAATCGATAATTAACCGTGGTATCGAACCCTTGTTCGAATCTCATCCAATCGATTAATGACCTCTCTTGCGGTTGGTACTCTGCCACCATCGAGTTCGACTTCGTCTCCGTGTTCGGCATCGTACGAAAGATAACCTTTGATGACATCTTCCATCGCCTCGTTCAAATGTGGATGTGAGGCGTTGAGAATTTCGTCTAATACATGAAGATCAATACCAAAACGTTCGACTTCATACTCAATGGCAGCAAGCCCAAAATCAATGAAAACAATCGACTTGTTTCTCACAAGCATGTTGTTGGTTGAAAGATCACCATGGGTAATTGCATAACGATGCAATGACCGAATCATTCTGCCTGTCTCGAAAAGTAAATCTCGAATTGAATCATCCAATGATTCGACTGAATTTAGGATGTGAATCAATGGGGTTCCCTCGATGCACTCCATCACCATGCGTTGACCTTCAACATCAACATCATACAAATGAGGAACTGGAAATTGGTTGTTGCTAAGTTTGAGCATAATTCTGCACTCACTAATGAGGCGACGGACGCCGAGTTGATAATCAAGATCAGGATGCCTCCAACTTCGGTTCCTTCGTTGTTTACGAATCGCCTTTTTCCCAAACCAAGTGCCATCCCAAACTTCGGCTTCAGCACCGAGATGAACGAGTTCACCGGCTTCAAAGGGCATATTTGTCGCTTCTTGGGTTCACTTTTCAAATCTATGCCTGATTTTTTGAACAACTCATGGCTCTTTTTGTGAGGGCGAGGCGAGAAGGAACTGCTTCAATAAGGAGGAGGTTGTCGGAATGATGAACAAGATGACCGTTACTCTACCTATGTGTGCTGTTGATTTTTCTTCGACTCAGATGTCTGAAGAAGAACAAATGATTGCCGACAGGATTTCAGAACTTAAAGCACAACTTGGAAACCAACTTCTGATTTTAGGCCATCATTACCAAAGAGATAGTATCGTTATGCATGCGGATTTCCTTGGAGATTCATTCATGCTGAGTCAAAAGGCTGCAGAATCATCTGCAAAATACATCGTGTTCTGTGGCGTCCATTTTATGGCCGAATCTGCAGATATTCTCACATCAGACGATCAGTTCGTCATCCTTCCGAACTTGCGAGCTGGTTGTTCGATGGCTGATATGGCCACCCTCGTCGATGTCGAAGTCGCTTGGAACGATATTCTCAACGACACTGGCCTGCTTGACCCAATTTCAAAACCAGATCCTGCAAGTCTTGCTCAAAACGATGAGGCCTATCTCGTTCCAGTCACCTACATGAATTCAAGTGCCGATTTGAAGGATTTCGTTGGAAGACACGGAGGTATAGTTTGTACTTCATCGAACGCTGAGGGCGTGTTACAATGGGCTTTTGACCGTGCTGGAGCACGAGGTGCTGTGCTCTTTTTCCCCGACCAACACCTTGGAAGAAATACTGGAATTGCGATGGGCGTAAGTGAAGATGCCATGCCAACTTGGACCCCAGGTATTGGGTGGAGTCACCAATGTGAACAACCTCGAATTGTCCTATGGCACGGATTTTGTTCCGTTCACAAAAGATTCACACCCGCACAAATCGAAGATTTTCGTTCACGTCATCCTGAAGGTATTGTTGTTGTTCACCCTGAATGTCCAAAGGAAACCGTTGAATTAGCGGATGCGTATGGTTCAACACAGTACATTCGCTCTTTTGTTCAGGGTTTGAAACCGGGCGCAAGCGTAGCCATCGGAACCGAAATCAACATGGTTGCAAGACTCGCAGATGAGCATCCCGACAAGCACATCGAATGTCTTGACAGTGAAATTTGTCCATGTTCGACAATGTATATGATTCATCCAGCCTACTTGATGGATGTGCTTGAACGCATTGTGGACGGAGAAATTCCAAATCAAATCGTTGTCGACAAAGAAATCCAACACGGCTCGATGCTCGCTCTTGAACGAATGCTCTCTGTTCCAAAATAATCAGTTGGAAGTGATGAGGCGTAAATCTTCGATGGAACGCAATTCGGCAAGATAAATTTGCTCGATGGCATCGAACAATTCACTATCATTGTATTCTTTGAGCATTTCGAGCAACCGCCCGTAGAGTTCTGCTGCTTTGGTTTCGGTTTCAAGTGCACTTTGTAACATATCTATGTAGGAAGTGCTGTTGGAAATTGGCGTGTTATTTCGTTCAGTGACCGGCATGCCATCCAACTTCACGATAGCCCGTCGAACAATGTCGGCATGGGCGAGTGATTCTGTTGCTTCTGTTTGAAACATCGGTGCAAATTGAATTCGGTGAATACCACGAACGATGGCAGCAAAGTGTGCATACATGTTGATGGCTCGTAACTCCCAACCAAGGGCTTCGTTCAGTGTGTTAATGAGGTTCGTTGACATCTCACTCAATCTTGCTAAACTTCGAACCTAAAAAGAGGTGACGCTAAGATGGAAAAATAAATTGTCCTACTTTCATACCTAAAAATGCCATCAGAGGACAACAAATTACAGTCACAGCGACATAGGGCAACACCTGACCCCACAATTTTTGTTCGATCAGTTCAATGGTTTCAAGTGAGAAAGCGGACATGGTCGTGAAAGCCCCCAAGATGCCTGTCATGAGAAATAACGCCCCATCAGGGCCGAGCGAAGAATTGGTCATGGCCACTGCACAAATTCCGATAAGAATTGAACCGACCAAATTCACGAGCAGCGTCGCTTGAGGAAACGGTTGATTTTCCAACATTTCTGAAACGCCAAACCTCAATATGGCTCCTAAAGCCCCACCAATGGCTACGAAAAAGTATGAATTCATGCGTTGTCGCAAACCGAGAAGGAACTTCAAGAATGTGGCAAAAGTAGAGGAACCAATTCAATAACGGAACACTTCCAGCCTTTGCCATGCCGGAAACAATTTGGTTCGTTACAAGCAATACTGGCAAATTCGAGGAAGCCAAATTGGCCTTTTCAAATCTCAATGTTGAACTCAAGCAATTTCATCCATCTTCGTTTGAATTTATCGAGCCTCAACATCACCACCTTGAGTTCATAGCACAATCAAAATTGGAACAAGCCCAATCCTATCTCGATTCAAAAAGTGGGGTAGCAAATGTTCTGGTTGAAGATGCTGGTTTGTTCATCGATGCACTCGATGGATTTCCTGGCGTCTATTCGTCCTATGTTTTTGACACGATTGGACCTGATGGAATCGTTCGTTTGCTATCGCATTTGAGCAGTGAAAATCCCATTCAATTGCGTTCATTGAGAAGTGCATCGTTTCACGCCGTTGCAATGTTAAGTTTAAACGGAACATTATTCACAGGAAAGGGTGAGTGCAAAGGATATATTTCAACACAAATCAAAGGTGAACACGGATTTGGATTTGACCCAATATTCATTCCAAACGACATTGATATCACAGGTCAATCGCTTCCTCCAGGGCAAACCGGTATGCACAGTACCCACGGCGCTACATTTGGTGAAGTATCAGCAGAGCAAAAGAATGAATTTAGTCACCGAAAGAAAGCCATGAAGGACATCATTCAAAATATCTCAACAGGGTGAACAATAAATAAAGTCACATCGTCGGGCATCATAGATAAGGAAGGTCAACACATGGGTGCAGTTCGAAATATTATCGCTGTAGCCTTTATCGCGGTGTTTCTCTACTACCTTAGCGCTGGCCACCTTACGGACAACGACAAATGGGTTCTCATCTCAATTCTCGGTGCTTTAGCCTTCTTTTGGGTGATCCTTGGAAACCAATCCAAACCCGCCCAAGCACCTCGACCACAACAACGAACGATTCAAACCGTCGTTGCTGAAGAGGACATCGAGGAAGAGGAAGAAGAATTACCTGCACCAATCACGAGCTCAAACGACTCTGGGCAAACTCTACGGGAACGCAAAATGGCAAAAATTGCCGCTATTGAATCCCGAGAAAACGAAGAATCACAAGATAATGAAGTCGTCGTTGAAATCGAAGAAGTTCACGTTGCTGAGGAATTTGTTGTCGAAGTCAGTCCTGAAACTTTCGAAGAAGCCGATATTCAAGTCACCGTCACGGAACGAAAAGAACGACATGATAAGATTCGGGAACGCATCGAAGTGAGGCGTCGAAACCAACTCGCTGACATTCGAACTGCTGCAACTCAAAAATGGCATGAGGCCGATACACGTGAAGACATCATCGCTCTGTTGAAAGAACCAAACCATGGATTGACCATTCATTACGAGCCAGAACAATTGGAACCAGGACACACCTACGGGAGCACATTTATTCGACTCGACGCACAAAATATTCTCAGAATCCGCGTTCCGTTGGATGTGGGCTTTGAGTCCGTTGGCGAAATGACCAAGCAAGAAGAAACTCAAGCCCCATTGCTTAGCCCGGATGGCAAAATTTTGCCCCCACTTTTGGGTCCAGATGGAAAACCTCTGCCCTTGCCACCTCTGCCTTCAGCTTCTGGTCAACTCGCAGCATTGAGAGATGACATCAATCGAGATTGAAGATTATTTGTGCTTCCATTCGGGCTGCGTTCTCTCGAGGAATGCTCGAACACCAATGTTTTTGTCTTCTGTATCGAATAACATCGCAAATTCGTCCTCTTCAACGCTGATACCATCTGACAAGCCTACATCGAGGGCTGCACGGATGACCTTTTTTGCCACACCCAAAGTGTGAGATGATTTGCTTGCAATTTTTGAAGCGAGGTCGAAGGTAAAATTCTGTAATTCATCTGGTTCCAATACATGATTGACAAGGCCGATGTCCTTTGCTTCTTGAGCATCAATCATCTCTCCCGTGTACACCATTTCCATGGTTTTTGCATATCCGATCAGTGACGAAAGTCGCTGCGTACCTCCGCCCCCCGGAATAAGTCCAAGATTGATCTCTGGCGTGCCAAATTTGGAGCGATTTGAGGTGATTCGAATGTCACACGAACAAGCGATTTCACAACCCCCTCCGAGGGCAAAGCCGTCCACCATGGCGATGGTTGGTTTGGATAAATTCCAGAGGGCTTCCCATCCATTCATCGGAAAAATTGGACGGTCGTTACTTGTTTTATCAACGAATTCAGTGATGTCTGCGCCTGCAACGAAAGCGTGGGGTTTGGGACGTTTTCCTTCCTCTGGCGCAGGCGGTGCTGCACCGGTAACCACAACACAACGAATGCTGTCTTCTTGTTCGATGAATGAACAATATTCCACCAAAGCTGTCATCACATCTTGATTAAGGGCATTGAGTTTCTCTGGTCGTGAAATAGTAAGAAGTGCAAAGCAAGATGATTGGTTCACTTCGTGTATCTCAAATGCAACGGTCTCGTGATTTGGAGGCTGCATGTATACTCGCATGACCATTCAGTTCATCATGCCACCGATTTATTGAGATGGAGAAATGCGAGAAGTCAAAACCTGTTGTTCCTTCGACCCTTTATGCCTGAACCTTCGCTTCCATTGGTAAAAGCAAAGGATATGGCAAAGAAATACGGCGATTTTATCGCTCTGCACCCGCTCAATGTTGAAGTTCATCCAGGCGAGTTTTTCGGGGTCTTTGGACCGAATGGTGCAGGAAAATCCACCTTCATCAAATTACTCACAGGACAACTCCGACCGAGTAAAGGGCATATCGAAGTTCTTGGAATTGATGCGGTAGATGACCCACAAAAAGTGAAAGCAAACATTGGAATTGTTCCTGAATCTGAATCACCACCATCGTTTTTGACCCCAGTTGAGTTTCTTGAATTTGTAGCCAGATTGCGCGGTGTAGAAAACCTTCAGCAAACCGTTGCCGAGTGGATTACTTGGTTTGGTCTCGAAGAAAAACGTGATACGATGTGCAAAGACCTATCCAAAGGCCAACGACAAAAAGTCATGCTTGCAAGTGCATTTATTCACAAACCAAAACTTCTGTTTTTGGATGAGCCTTTTGCCAATCTCGACCCCATATACCAACGTAAGTGCAGAGAATGGTTGCTTGAACATGTCAAAGATGGTGGAACAATTTTTCTCTGTTCCCACGTTCTTGAAATGGCAGAACGCCTCTGCAACAGGATGGCTATTATCAACGATGGTAAGGTTCTCGCTGCTGGCACAGTGAAAGGAATGAAACTCACACCTGAAGAAACCCTTGAGGACGTGTTTATTCGTCTCGTTGGAAAATCGATTGAGGATGTGGAGCGAAGTCAAGAAACAGGTGATGATTCGGAGGAATAACCGTGTCCACAACCTACATCGAATCGAGAGATTGGTTGGAAGTTCCTGAACATCAAGAAGTGATGGAATCTCTTGGAACAGTAAGCGGTGGTCAACTCATACGCGAGCCATTACGTGGGCTCAGTGCATTTCGAGCAACATTCAAAGTGATGTTTCATGAAGAGCGACGAAAAAGTCTTGAATTTGCAAAAAAACGACACATCGTTCTTTTTCCGCTCATGCTCATGTTTGTCACGACCATTGCGACAATTGGGTTACAATTTCTGGTCGGTGACTCCGCAGCACAAACAAGCGATATCGAAGCCAAGACGTTCAATTGGAACGAATTGCGGTTTGGTCTTCATGCACCACTCCTCATGTTTAGTCTCGGCATGGGAACCTTTGCATTCATGGGACGAGATGCCATTGTGCAACGAACGGCAACCAAAAATTACCTGCTCGCATCACCAGCTCTTCTTCCGTTACCAAATTCGATAGCACATTTCGCATACTTCATCAAAGACTTGGCGTTCTATGTGATGTTGATTCTCACACCCATCATCCTTGGAATGGCGACCGGTATTCTCCTCGATGGTGTTGGCGGTGTCAACACACCGCTGATGTGGAGATCATTGCCTTGGACATGGATTGCCATGGTGACAACATTAGCACAGGGACTTGCCGTTTCGTTCCTCATTTCTGCTATTTGGATGCTCGGTCGACCCTATACATTCATCGCCCCTATTGCCGTTGTTGCCTTTGCTCTGTGCATCGGCACTGGAATCATCAACACAGATTATGCGTTGTGGGGCATGTACATCCAAGAACATCAATTTCTCTTTCCTCTCTTCATTGCTCTCGGAACTTCAGTCACCATTGGCGGCGTAGCCTCATTGATGATTCGAGATGATTTTGATGTGCATGTCGTTCAGAAGGGCGATCTCCTCACGCCTGCATACAATCGGTTGGGTTTCTTAGGTAAAGGAACCATTCGTTTACTCGTCGCCAAAGAATTTGTGGATTTATTCCGAAGTGGGTCCATCAAAAAGATGACCGTTTCGTATTCAATTCCTCTCCTCGTCCTCCTCGGTATGGCATGGCTCATCGATTTTGCCGAAGCTCCAATTCCTATCAATCTCTTATCTTATGCCCCATTTCTCGGGTTTTTTGGCTTCAATTTTTATTCATGGCTTACCATTCTTGATTCACCAGATTTTATGAATGGCCTACCGATGAAAGTTCCAGATTTGATTCGAGCAAAAGTGGTGGTCTACTTCCTTGCCACCTCTTGGATATCTCTCATCTTCATTGTGCTGATGGCCTGGAGACTCGATGAATGGGTCTCGCTGCCTACGAGTGTCATCGTTATGTTTGCAAACTCAATTTACATTGTAGCACTCACCGCTTTTTTGATGGGCTTACGACCTAACAGGGCCATCTTTGATGCCTCGATTATGATTTGGTTTTGGATTGGAACCGTCCTTCCTTTACTCGGTCTTTTCTTGCTTTCGTTTACGCAAGGCGATGTTTCTCTCTATGGCAATTGGTGGGAAAGGGCATCGGAAGGTGGGCTTGCAGCAACAGCACAAATGTACGACGAAACCATGGTGCAGCAAGGCTATTTTGGTATGATCGGAATCTCCATTTTCCTCTTGTTCGCTTCTGCATTTTTGTGGAAATTAATGGACCGCCGTTGGGGTAAAGCTGAATTCTCAAATTGATGTCAATTTACACATACATGGTATTCGGTGCATCATTGGGGCTTAATTCTTGTTTTATCAAGTTAAGAACATTCGGATTTTCAATTACCACTTTGAGTAATGTGAAGCCAGGATAGGTTATCTTAAATTCGTCATTTTCAATTGGCTCAATCACATTAAGATTAATTAATCGGGTTACAAAATGGTCAGGCATTTCTAAATGATGTATATCATCAATAGTGATAATACCTATTCGCTTAGCGTCTTTCTTACCAAAAGTTTCAATGAATAATTTCAACGCATCTGGAGGCATAGAATTAATTGCTCGATATGCGTTAATCGTTGGAAATTCTAGAACATCTTTCATAGGTTGAATGACTTGATTGTTCAGCGGCTGACGAACATAAAAAATGGGAATGCCAACTATTGTAGCGGTCGAGGCGGCAACTGCGGCCATCGACATTGTACCACCTGTGATTCCCAACAAAATTTGAGAACAATCAAGTGTTTTTAGGATATCTATTGCAAACAATATATTTGTCATTATCTGATTTCCTCCTTCGACTTCGAACAAATTCTCGATGACAAGGACATCCCCGCTCAAATCAAATTGACGTTTCCACTGACCTAATCTCCTTCTTGAAAGTGTTGCAAAATCCTTACTGGTGATAATGAGAAGGTGATCGGGAGAATATCGAAGTAAAGATGTTTTTACGTGTTCTGAGGATTTCCCCAATGTCAAGATGAGGCCACAACCGCTCATAGATAATCCTATTTCGTTTCATTTGAAAACATTTCATCCAATGAGAATGAGAATTAAAAACTAAATCATTGCACACTTTAAGAGGTATTTTCAAAGGCTATCGGCATCAGGGATTTCCATGGGCAAGGTGGTTGCAGTGTGCGGTATGCCCGGCTCAGGAAAAGGAGAGTTTGCAGCAATCTTGGCTGAACACCACATTCCAATCCTTTCGATGGGTGATATGGTTCGAAGAGAAGTTCAAATGAGGGGCCTCGAAGAATCCCCTTCAATTTTCGGAGAGGTCGCCAATGACATGCGAATGAAATTCGGAAAAAATGTCCTTGCAGTGAGACTGGTTGAGGCGATCAACGAACTGCTCCAAAGTCACCACGTCGTTCTCATCGAAGGCATGAGAGGGACAGATGAATTTGATGTGTTTCAAAATGAATGGGGTCAAGATTTTATCTCTGTAGCAATCGACACACACGAGGACATTCGATTCGCACGAATACAAAAAAGAGGCAGGGCTGAAGACGGAAGTAGAGAAGAGTTTGAACAACGAAATCAACGTGAAATCGGTTGGGGGCTTGACATCTTACTCAAGAATGCTGATGAAACCATTGGAAACGACGGGTCCCTAGAGGAATTTTCGAACCAAGTTTTCGATTGGTTGAATTCAATTGGATTGAAGGCTGAGAACTGAAAGGAGGGCCAATTTCAGCCCCCCTTTCTTAAGTTCAACACCTAAGTGTTATAGTCGGGTATTGAGTG
>JAYNJV010000018.1:0-30484 GCA_038110525.1 Candidatus Poseidoniales archaeon
GCATACTCGATATGGTGGACCCTGACGACGATAACGATGGTATTCCTGACACATGTACACAAATTGATACCAACAATGATGCGGTATCCGATTACAATCGAAATGTACGAGATGGTGCAGTAAGCGGATTAAACTCTGGAAGCATTGTTGGTGGTGCAAATTACGTCACGAGTTCCAATGTAGCCACCTCATCAGCAGGTGCTGGACAAGGCCTCACTGTGGACATTGTCGCTGACGGCAGTGGTGCAGTCACTTCGGTCACCATCAATTCGCCTGGATACGGATACTCCGTTGGTAACACGATTTTCATCAGTGGTGGTAACAATGGAGCAACCATTGACGTTTCTTCCGTTCTAACTGTTGTGTTTGAAATCCCAGGAAAAGACAACGACAACGATGGAACGATTGATTGCGAACTTGATTATGACCAAGATTTGGACGATGACAGAAAGCGACCATTTGACCAAAATTACAACGGCATATACGATTGGCTCGACCCTGACATGGGTGGAACAACCACGCCTGACAACCTTGGAGATGTCAGTGTCAGTGGCGATGCGAACAACTTTGAATACGATCTTGACAACGACCAAATTGAGAACGAAAACGACTCATTCCCACTCGACAAAGCATCCGACGTGGCAACATGGAACTGTCCTTCAATTTCAAACCCGAACCCAACAAATCCAGACACAAGGTGTCAAACTCGACGTGCGTCGTATTCTCAATTCAATGATTGGGATGGTGACGGTATTGACAATTGGGATGACGTTGACGATGATAACGACGGTATCATCGATATTCTCGATATCGACTGGGATTGTGATCTCGATAATGATGCTGACCTTCACGCCATCAACGGTGCATTGTATCGTGATGATGGTCCAAACAGTGTTGATTCGGATGTCGATGGTGACGGTCTTGAGAATTCAATTGATTGGGACGATGATAACGATGGTGTATCCGACCTCTTCGACCCAGACGATGGAAATTGTGGTGTGCTTGACTACGATATGACCGACTCATTTACCAACCCATACTATCCAATCGCAGACGGCGGTGCACTCGATGGAAGTCTTGACGGACAAATTTACTCTGCAAACACCAGTGACCACTGGAGCATGGTGTTTCACCATAACCCATTTGCAGATGTTGTCCTTAATTACAATGGATACGATGGAACGACAAGTCCAGTTACTCCAGGAACGGTTCCTGAATTTTACTGGTTCTTCTTTACCAGATGGTCTCCATACAACGGAGGTAATGAATGGGACATCGACGCAGACGGGGATTCGCTCATCAACGGTTTAGATATCGACCAAGACGCTGATGGGTTACCAAATTGGTGGGACCAAGACGAAGCAAACGATGGAATTCTTGACGTGAACGACATCAAGATGGGAGGAACATTCAATCTCTCAACTTGTGGATTTACCGCAGGAAACCTTGCACAAGGATTCGTGTGCGGTTATGCATATGCTATCGCTTACAAAATGCCACTCAACGGCGTCAACGCACAATTCGGCTCACCATATTCCACCCGACCCGATGCAAATTGGAACGAAGGTGCAACCGCAGGTGGCCCATCAGGTAATTGGAGTTGCGCTCCAGTCAATGGAATAGGTTGTTACCACTACGACTTTGGTGGAGATGGAAACATCGACTCTGCCTTGTCATACACACAAATGCTCGACAACAGAGACGCTTTCGTGACTTGGATTGGATTGTTAACTGGAATTTGGCAGTGGAATTCGGACAATGGTCCCGCAGAATATGCGGATTTCCCTGACGAATTAGGTGCTGACCTTCTCAAGAACGACGTCGATGGTGATGTTGATGGTGATTTCACCAACAAAACAATCGATGTTGATGATGATTACGATTCTATCTATGACTGGTATGACGTTGATGACGATAACGATGGAATTTGGGACTATTTCGAAGTCGACTCAAACAACGATTTCGATGACGACACAAATCAAAACAATGGCAACTTCTTCTCTGGAACCAATTGCGTTGATAATGACGATGATGGTAACGACGCTGATGCTGATGACGATGGATTCTTCCAAGCGGTTTGGGACCGTGGATTGATGCGTCAAGGTCTCGGAGTGATTAAACTCTACGACGTTGACAACGACAACGATGGTATTCCAGATGGGGAAGACCCCGATGATGATAATAATGGTGTCATGGATGCGGACCAAGAACTTCAAGCAGGATGTTTCTGGGGCGAAGAGCAGCACACATGGGACAACGATAACGATGGCATCGTAAATTGGAAAGACGATGACTGGGATGGTGACGGACTTACAAATGCTGCTGAACTGCTTGTGAGCAAAGTCGCGCCATTTGACCACGATAACGATGGATTGCGAGATGACATTGACCTCGACGACGATCAAGATGGAATGCACGACAAGGACGAAGTTATTCTGTGGCCAACGAGGTTTGCCCGAAATTCAACGAATCCATGGGACCACGATGACTTTGGTGACGGAGAAGCGCTCGCCGACCCATCAGGTAACTCAACAGGACCCGATGCAGTCGACAACGATGATGACAATGATACATTGTGGGACGGAGACTATGACCATCTCGAAGAAGGCGAAACTTCGTCTCCTTGTTACACGCCTGCAGAATCTTCTGATTGGGACTCCGACAACAATTGTATCCTCGATGAAGACGACAAGGCACCGACATACATCTCACTCAATGCACCAAGCACGTTGTGGTTGGATGCTCGACAACCAGCGATTTTCTCTGGCCATGTCGATTGGATTAATCCTATTTCTCTTCAATTAGAAGCTGCGCCTGAACTTCCAGTCCAAGTCATTATCGAATGGGCAAATAATGGAACGATTGCTAAAGAAACCGTTGATGTGTTGACCAACAATCAAGGTAACTTCTCGGTTGGGCAATTCCTCTATCCTGAAGATTTGACGGTCGGCGATAACTCAACCTACAGAGTCTACGCTGTGGTGACTGAAATGTTCGCCTTCAATGGAAATGAATCGATTTCATACTATGTTGGTGCTGAAGCAAATCTCACTGTTGATTATTCTGCTTGGACTTACTTTAGAAGCGATGAACAACCATTCTGGCTTGACTTCAAGGCTCACTTCGAAGCTGATTGGGAGCGAGGTATTTATGATAACCGAATCGTTCATGCTCCAATTACATTCTCGATTTTTGGCGGTTTGTTTGGCAACATTACCCATCCGACCAACTTTACAGGTCTTGGAAACAACGGTTATCGAACAGATGCCTCGGGTTGGGCATCACTTACATTCGTACAAGATATCGGAGTCAATGGTGTCTGGAAGCAGGTTCGTTGGAATTCAACCTACGACAATGGGGCAGGTGAATTACCAGGTGCATACGAAGAAATTGCATGGGATAACACCACCAAGAAACACAATGTCGTGACGGATTCAAGTGGAAACACACTGGTCTACAATTACACCAACACAAGTTTGCCAGCAGGCGACATTGAGGTTGTTGCAAGGGTTTCACCGGAACTCGCCTACGAATACCCATTCCCATGGATGTACGGAGATGCTTCCGAACCATTCTCCATCCGAGTTATGCACAGAATGAACATCTACGGACAAATGATTGTCGATGGAAAGAGCCCTGTGTATTACTACGACAAGACCATCAACAATGGAGATGGAACCTTTGGTGATTGGGCAACATTGTTCCACGGACCTGGTCTTGCTGCACATGGTATTGATTATGCTACTGTATCAGCCTACAAACCCTATCCAACACAATGGGATGGTAACATTGCAAGTTTGACAGGAGAGGCTGCAAAATTAGCACCGTTCCTTGACCAATCGAACTCGACCCACTGGTTCATTCATTTGGTGAACGGTGGCGACAGCAGTCTGCCGCCTTGTGGACCGGTTGACCGAACAGATCCAAACAGCGCTGTTCGATGTGAAATTGTTCCTGAGATGAACACTGGCGAATCGCTTCAAGTGATAGGTTCAGTTTCAAACAGAACCAACCAACCATGGGTCAAAGACCCGATTGCATTGCAGGTTGATACTGACAAGAACGGACAGTTCCTCGGTGCTGGAGAAACAGCATACACTCAAACACCAAAGATGGTCAACGGTGAAGCACGCTACGATTACAACTGGTCTTGGTACAGCCAGTACTCTGCAGGAACCTATGGAATGCGTGTTGACTTTACGAATTCGGCATACTATTTCACTGGAAACTCTTCAACACTTGCACCAACAGGTGCGTACATCAACGTGACCGTGGTTGGAACAACCAGTTTCTTGACCACTTCGTTGCCTCGATTGTATCGAAACACCAACACGAGCATCCAAGCAAAACTTGTCGATAACTCACTTCAACCAGTACGCAGTGCTCCAATCAATTGGACATGGTCATTTGACGGTAGAAGCGGTGTGAACTACACTGATGATAACGGATTCTTTGAAATTCCATTCCAAGTCAAGGCAAATGACCAATTGGGTAACTTTACGCTACAATTTGAATATGCAGGAACAAGTTTGCTCAAAGGAAATGCCGCTACTCAATCGGTTTGGGTAGTTTCAAGAACCTACATGCAAGTGATTTCTTCCGACCCGAATTTACGACGTTCAGGTGATAAATGGGATTTCACTGCCCAAGTTACGGACGATAATAAGACCATAGAACGTGATTCTGGAGGTTCAGCACTCACTGGTTCAACACCTCCAAACGGTGGCCTTGTCGATGTCATCTTCGAGGGCAAGGATTTCGATGGTGTCTCTCACCGACAAGTTGTTGCAACACTTGCACCAGCTGCAGGATTGATTTCCCTACCTGAGCCTCAAGCAGATAACTCGCACCTGTGTTATTATGATGGAAATGGCGATGGAGTGCCTGACCGAGATACCAACGGTAACAATGTGCTTGACCCTCAGGAAACCATCGGTTGTATGAAGGCAAACATCAGCCCGCTTAACCCACAATTGCTACGAGATGACCCTGAATCATTCCTTCCTGATGGCTTTGGTCCTGTGAATGTGATTTTGAGGTTCCAAGAAACGCTTCCAAACGAAGGATGTCGAGAACTCGATGTCTCCTACCTTGGTATCCAAGGAGCATGGGACCCATGTACAAGCATCCCTGGTAACGACCATTTCCGATTGACAATGACACACAACGCAAACGGATTTTCACTCATTGGTCGAACGCTCATGACCGTTGACGACCAAATCGTCTACACGAGCGAAGTCGACCCAATGACTGGCGAAGTTGTACCAAAGCCAATGATTGTGACGGGACAACTCCGAGATGAATTGGGAACAAACTTGACCAACAGAATGATTCGTGTAAATTACGAGATGATCAACAGTCAAGCAGGCCCAGTCGCCTGTCAATCAGGCATGACTGACCCGAACGGGTACTTCTCAATCTTTTGTCCACTTTCAGACGTCATGGCTGGAAAGGCAAAGGTGACCGTCGTCTATTCCTCATACGACAACAACGATGCGTACAGGTACGAGAACAAGACCGTTCAAACCGAATTTGATGTGTTCTCAAACTCAACCCTTCAAATCACCGAAGTCGGACCATTCAAGTCAAGTGTCGATGAATATGTGGCAGAAAACGGCTCACGATACCCAGTGCTTTACCTCAAAGAATCTTTCCACGTGGAAGCATTCCTTGCTCAAACCAACGGTCAAGCAGTGGGAGGAAAGTGTCTCAACATTTACCTCGACCCACTTGAAAATATTCGACCAATTGCTACCATTCGAACAAGTGACCTCGATGGAACCATTACTTGGTTTAGTGGTGACCCATCCCAAAACCCAACACTCCGTGGGGTGGAAACCACTGGTGGTAAACTGGAAGGTTTCAGAACTCTACGTGTAGCGTTTGAGCCGGATGTGAACGTTCCCGGTGGTTGTGATAAAGATAGTTCAAATTCCCTCAATGGTTCTGCGATGGAACTCACTGTGCTCGTTCGTTCAAGAGTTGACCTCCAAGTCAAAACCACATGGAGTAATGCAGGAGCTAATGGTATTGATGAAGGTACACCAGTCTTTGGTGAAGTCGCTTTACTGCGAGACCGAATTGACCTCGCAGTTGAAAATGAAGAAATCATCTTTGCCTACGAATATTTCGACTCCGCAACCAACCAATGGATTCTTTCGAACACAAACAACAAGACGAGAACCAATGAGCAAGGACTTGCTGATTTCACTTGGATGTTTACGGGACAAACCTGCGACGGAGAAGAGTGTATTGGACTTTGGAGAATCACTGCGTATTATCCAGGTTCAACCTATTTCGCCCCATCTCAAGATAACATCACCCATGAAATTCATTGGAGAGAAGCAGATGGTGTATCGGCACAAAGCAATTTCTTTAGCCCTGGTAATTTACTTGCAATGTCAATCATCCTCATGGCTTTGTTGATTGCAGGATTGATGTACTATCAACGAGTTCAAGAACGACGTCAAGTACAGGCGCTTCACGGTATTCTTACCGATGCCATCATTGAATTGCGTGCCAGCAACGAATACATTGCTGTCATTTTCGATTGCTACAAGAACCTTGTCAAGCACTTCAAGAAATATGGCTTCATGAAGAAGGTGTACGAAACTGCTCGTGAATTCGAGGCTGCAGTTCGTTCCGCATTCGGCATGGTGCCAGGAGACCAAATGGATGCCTTCCTATCCATCTTCGAAGAAGCACGATATTCCGAACACACCATCGATGCAAGCCATCGAGATAGAGCGGTTGCAACACTTTCGACAATCACCACTTCGTTGACCCGATCGCTTGGTGAAGAAGGACAAGTCAAGCGATTTGATGGCATTGGATTGTATGAAAAGCAAACCAAAGCAGGCGAATTCGTTGCAGCTGATGGTTCCGTGCGATTTGCAGGTGAACAAGACGGCGAAGGCTCAGATTTCTCAATCTAAATTTGAAACCGCAGGTTGAGATTCCTTCGTGAATCTCCTTGCCGAACATTGAAAGAGTGGAACTTTTGTCCGCTGACCATGGATGACTGGAAATCAATGGTAGGAACAGCGATGGAACTTGAGAATCAAGATGTCTTGCAAGCATACAACAAGTATCAGGAAGCGAGCCGACACGCTCTTGCAGAAGCACAAGGGTTACTTGGTGATCTTGAAGCTGCACAGATTATTGAGGCAATTTACGGGGCCGTCTTTTCGTATTCGAATTCGGTTCTTTTGCAACTTCGAGTTGAAGATATGGAGCCTGGAGAAGTAGACCACACCTTTAGGGTCGGCCACGCATATGGCGTAAGTTGTGTCTTGAATCATCTCATTGACGAACTCAAAGAATTTGGCGGAATCACTTCACTTGAAGCCCTTGATGACTTCTCTGACCAAGTCCACGATGAAATTCTCAAGGAAGCAAAGAAGTCAGATTTGGCCATTGAAATTCTTGATGCAAAGGGCGAAGTACATTTCCCTGAGTAAGCGTATTTCGATAAAAAAGAGCGCTTCTTCGCGTCGGTGACTTCTTAATGGGTAGGGGGGTCGGCGACATGCTTCTAGCATCGAGGGAGTCAAATGAGCAACCCAGAACGAAAGACAAATGCGCAATTGGTTGAGGTTATCGATCAGTTAAAGGCACAGTCTCGTGAAACCGGTTCTGCTGTTTGGCGAGATGTGGCAGTTCGTCTCCAAAAGAGTCGAAAGAATTGGGCGCAACCAAACCTAAGCAGAGTGAGCAGATACGCACCCGACGGTTCAGTCGTGGTCGTTCCAGGCAAACTCCTTGGGTCAGGTGAGGTTACCAAAAGCCATACCGTCGCCGCCTACAGTGTCAGTTCAGGTGCACGTGAAAAGATTGAGGCCGCTGGTGGTCGATGTTTAACCTATAGTGAACTAATGAACGAAAACCCAACAGGATCGGGGGTGGTTATCCTTGGCTGAAACAACCTATGTATTCAATGCCGAAGGAGTTGTCATGGGACGATTAGCGTCCACTGTGGCTGAAATCCTCCTCAAGGCTGCAAGAGAAGACAGAGATGACAAAGTGGTTGTTATCAATGCTGAAAAGGCAATGATTTCAGGACGCTCAACTGCTGTTTTCTCCCGCTACCAAGAAAAGTATGAACTCAACCATGCACGAAAGGGACCATACTTCCCAAGAATGCCTGACATGATTTTCAAGCGTGCTGTTCGAGGTATGTTGCCATACCAAAAGAAGAGCAGTGGTCGCAGAGCCCTTCGAAACCTACGTGTTGAAATCGGATGCCCAAGTCATTTGGCTGGCGACCTACCAGAAGGTCATACAAGTGGCGATGATTCAGCTATTCGAGGGAAAAACCCAGAACGATTCGTCTTACTCGGTGAAGTTAGTCAACATCTTGGCGCTCCTTCACACCGATGGAACGGAGGTGAAGCATGATGGCTAAGAAAAAGAAGTCCGTTGAGATGTCAGGAAAGCGAAAGACCGCTGTTGCCCGTGCAACTGTAAAGCCCGGTCAAGGCCGCGTTCGAATCAACTCCGAACCGGTTGAGATTATGCAACCTGAACTTGCACGACGAAAGACCATGGAACCACTCATCATCGCTGATGCCATGAATCGACTTGGCAAAGTGGATATCAGTGTCGTCACTTCAGGCGGTGGAATCATGGGTCAAACAGATGCTATTCGAACTGCAATTGCACGTGGTCTTGTGCACTACAACGGTGGTGCAGAAGGCGTTGATGAAGACCTACGAGACGAATATCTTCGATTCGACCGTAGCCTCCTTGTTAACGACCCACGACGCAAAGAACCGAAGCACCAACTTGGACGCGGTGCTCGACGCAAGAAACAAAAGTCCTACCGATGAGGCGATTGCATGATTATACCAGTACGATGTTTCAGTTGTGGTGGCGTTATTGCTCACAAATGGGAAGAATTCAACGAACTTGTGGCGGCAGGAAAAGAAGTCGCAGAAGCACTCGACGGAATCGGTTTGAAGCGATATTGTTGCCGCCGAATGTATGTTGGTCACATCGACCTCATTACTGAGGTTGCACCTTTCAGTGCAGCACGTCTGTAAGATTAACACTCGGGCCCGTGGGTTAGCTTGGCCTATACTTGGCGGCTGGGGGCCGTCAGACCCCGGTTCAAATCCGGGCGGGCCCACTTCCACAACTGCGTCAAGTTTCCAAGAAGTCGACCTCGATTGAAGACACTAAGACCTCAATTTGATAAGGACAAGGGACTACAACTTGCCATGAGAAGGTATGCACTTTTTCTCTCAGGCCTCATGCTGTCAGCAATTTTTGTGATGACTATCCAAGCGGCAGACACAACAGTGTCAACCACCACGACCTGGCCTGCTGACGAGTACACCATGCAAGGAAATCTCACAATTACGTCAGGAGCAACACTCACCATCGAAGATTTTTCAACCGTCGATGCGAAGACATATTCTATTCTTGTTGAAGGCGTACTTCGAGCATCGAACACCACCTTTTTTTCATCTGAACCCCCACTGACTGGCGGTTCTCAAGGTCAAGGTATGTGGCCGGGCATACATGTTGCTCCAGGTGGCTCGGTCTTTCTGAATGACGTACAAATTTCAAATGCAGAATCTGCATTGTATGTCGAAGGAACTGCTCAACTTGATAGCATTCACTTGAATCATTCGTACATTGGAATACGAATTGATGGCGGATCGGTTTCAGCAACTTCAGTTGAAATTGAATACATGGATTTCGATGGTATTCGCATTGAATCCTCTGGAATGCTTTCACTGGACCAAGGAACATTTTCCTCTGTGAGTATCGGTGTTCAATCCGATGGGCAATCCTCAATTTCCAATCTTGCTATTCACGAAGCTGGAATTGGATTCAAAGGCATTTCTGGTGTGTTGGACATCGACCAATCGGGGGTGTACAATTCCACGATTGGATATGTCAGTCAATCTGGGGTGCAAATGCGAGTGAACGATTCTGTGAGTTATGATACGGTGCTATCGATTGACGCAGGCGATTCGGATGACATTGAAATCCACCGAGGAGCGTTTGAAGGCCAACGATTTTTGTTTGCTTCAGGTGCACAATCAATCGTAGTGGACGATGCGTCGTTTTCTGGCTCAACAACCGAGCAACGATACGCTATGGATGTTCGTTGTACCTCAGCCTGTGATTTTAACGAACTGTCGATGACCAATGTTTCCAAAGCAATACAATTGACAGGAAATGGACCTTTTCAGTTTGATGCACTCGATATTAGCAATGCAGCTCGCGGCATTGATATCGTTGGTACGGGTGACTTGACACTGTCACAAACATCAATCGAAGCCACAGAATCAGCACTCGACTCTCAGGGCGCCACGACGATGGTGCATGACTCATTCTTCAATCTCACATCGAATTCCAGAGCGATATCCCTCGTTCAAGGAATTCATGATTGGGATGGTGCGGTCATCAAGAAACCATATTCTTCTCAAGACCATTCATCGACTGGCATGTACATTTGGTACAGCATCATGTCGGCAACGTCGCTCGATTTCAGCGGTTGGAGTACCGCGCTCATTATCGATTCAACGACGATAGATAGTCAACATCTTTCGGTCACGCAGGGTATTGATGTTGGAATCGACGCTGAAAATTCAAGAATCAAAATTCAAGAATTAACGACCCAATCTTCTGACACAGGAGTTAAATTTGAAGGAACTGCCCCTCTTCAAATCGTAAATTGGACTGCAGAATTGCATCAGACACCATTATTGCTTGATAACGGTGCTTTGGCAAATATCCGTTCTTTCAAACCGATCAATACTGCTCCAAATTCAGCCGATGCCCTTGGAGATGGTACATTGTACTACGGCTCAAATCTCAATCCAACCATTTCAACGACTGCATCGTACCAATTGATTGAAACTCCAATAACTTTCACCGACTTGGTCAGTTCACCCATTGAAGCAAACATCGTCGTTCACGGTTTTGAAATGACGAGCAACAGCAATGGGGCTGCAAACCTGCCTTTGGTGAGTTCAGGCTCTGTTGCAGATGTCACATACCTTGGTGCAGGTGTTCGTACAACATTGTATGGTGGACAGAGTGGACAAAGTGTTCAAGTTCCAGTCATTCCTCAAGGTTCTTGGACAATTTCAAGTGGGCAATCGGTTGTTCTCGGTCCAAGACCTGATGGACAAGCCCATGTGCTTGGAGGCGATTTAACCATTCAAACCAATGCCCAATTGACCCTTGTGAATACTGAAGTTATCGTTCCATCCGGCTCAAGTGTACAAGTCGAAGGCAGTGGAACATTGTATGGAACCCATGCTGTGCTCACAACAGATATGTTGAGTTTAGGGGCCTCCTCATTTGTGTCGGGGTCAAATGGCCCGTTGGATATTGTTGGTGATGTAACTTGGTCGTGCTTGAGCAAGCGTCAGACAGAATCGTTGTTCATCGTGGGGCACATGACCCTCCAGCCCAATTGTGAAATTGACCTGTTGAATGGTTTTGTGGATGGAGAAATTACAGCGTGGACAGGTGCAAAAATGACGTTGAAGTCATCGCTGTTTGTCACCGTACTCGATAAAGGAACACCGATTTCTGGTGCGATTATTTCCATCGATGGTGCGACATCTCAAACCGATGAGTATGGTCAAGTCACCGCTTTTTCGAATGCTCGAGTGGTTGATGAGATGAGTGAAGTTTGGGGTGGCCGAAAAGTCATTACCTTGCAATATGGTTCGTTTAACGATTTTATTTCATGGGAGACCAATGCTTCACTTGACCATTCGTTCATGGTTTCAACAGTACCAACAGGTGTACTCAACGATTGGCTCGTTCTTGAGAAGCGATGGAGCCCTTATGTCCTCACTGATTCGCTTACCATCGGTATGTCGGGTATTCTCACCATCAACGATGGTGTTGAATTGCGAATTGCATCGGATGCTTCGATTACAGTCAATGGACAACTCGATGCTGGCCAAGCCATGCTGTCTTCAACAGGGGGCGGCGTCCCTTGGGGTGGACTGGAAACAGGAACTGCCGCCGGTTCTCTCATTGAATTGACAGGTACTTCGATTGTTGAAACTTCACCAGCCATTCATGTCGGTGGTGGGTCGGGAACCCTCATTGCCAACGGTGCTACGTTCGCACGTTCTGGAGCAGAATCCCTCATGGTGGTGGCTTCGGGAAGCTCAGCACAAGTTGAAATCACGAATTCTTCATTTTCAAATGCAGGCCTTGCCTGTGTGATGGCCTATCCATCAATTGCTATGATTCGAATGACCGATGTGACGATGACCGATTGTGGTGATGTGGGATTGTCCGTTCAGCAGACTGAAATTGACATTTCCCACATTCATTTCGCAGGTACGATGTCGAGAGGCATCCAGCTCTTAGCGAGTGAAGGCTCCCTTTCGTATGTTGAAAATGACGATTTCGTTGGTTCGTCTCCATTTATCGAAGCATACGGAATTGATGAATCGATGCACCTCTCAAATATTGATGCGACATCAACAAATGGCCCTGTCATGCGAATTGACGAGAGCGTTGGTTTTGAAATTCATGACCTCATGTTGACAGGTTCACCAGCTCTTGAAATCATCGAATCTGCTGGACTTGTCTCTTCCATTCAAGCTACAGGGTTAGGCGTTGGAACCGGAATTGATGTTGAACACGGCAAGTTTTCTTCGTCCATACGATTGATTGATGCGACGATAGAGAACTATGCTATTGGAATTTCATTCCATGAAGATGAACAAGGAAATTCTGCTACAGCACTCTTGCGAGACGCGTCAATTTCAGCAACCACTGCCATTGCAACCGATAGATACAACCTTCGAATTGAAGATGTGACAATTGAGGGAGATGTGCAAGCCTATGGTTCTCATTTATCCATTCTCGACAGCCAGATTGAAACCACCTCACTCTCCGAAGGCGCAGAAGTTGAGGTTTTCAGTACGTTCTTGGTCGAGGCACAGCTTGATGGAATTCCGATTCCTGCTCAGGTGACATGGTCAATCGATGGTTTGACCGATGAGACTATGCAAGCCTATGGTGTAGGTCTTTCAATTGAAATGCTTGTTGAAAAGTACACCGAATCAGAAGACCAAATTGTGTCATCCATTTCAATCATAGCGAAAGCAGAAGGTCATCCGAGCGAAGAAGTGAGCTTCAATCCTCAAGAATTGGAAGAGAACATCATCATTCTTTCGCTCACACCAAATCAACCGCCTGTGGTCACCGTTGTGTCGCCTTATCCTGGCCAACGAATTATGGAAACCGAGTCATTGAATAGCGAAATAACGGTAAGCGATGATCTTGATGAAGTGGATGACTTGACCATTCGTTGGTCAGTCCAGGATTCTCAAGGTACTGAGGTGTACGATCAGGAAGGCACGAGTACAAATCATTTGACTGGCCTTTCAGCAGGGTACTATATTCTCGTGGTAGATGTATCAGATTCGCTTGGCAGTTCAACATCGAAAAGCGTTGACTTTGAAGTTACACTTCTCGATACGGACAGAGATTGGCTATCATCTTGCGATGCAGCAACATGGTTTGATGCAGCAAATGGCCGGTCGTGTGGGCCAGATGTTTACGATGGTGACGATGATGACGACGGGGTTTCAGATGAAAAAGACGATTTCCCTCTCGACCCCTGTGCAGCATTCGATACTGATGGCGACGGACAACCCGATACCATCGATTGCCCAGTAGGGGCAACAACATTACTCACCGAAGATGATGATGATGATGGAAATGGAATTCCCGATATCCTTGAAAGCCAAGATAATGACAAGAGTGACGACGATCTAACTTTAACACTCCTCACAGCAATTCTTCTCATCGTTCTTGTCGCTTTGCTGTTGATGAGGGCAAGAAAGGGAGATGGTTCTGCTGCACAAAACCTTGACCTTTCCTCACTACAAAAGCGAGACGTTTTTGATAACCCATGATGAGGGAAAAAACGTGAGCCCAATTTCCATATTGACCACAGATGCAGTTGCCACAGCGTGTGTTGCAGTTCTTGGCATCATAGTTCTTTGGGATGGATATTGGCTTACCAAACAACGAACTGATGTACCAATTTTAGGTGAGTTACCAAATGAATCATTCAGTTGGTCAAGCGAAGGCGTTCATGAAGTAGCCCGTCAGTGGGGTAATTTACTTTCTATGGCAGCAATGATGGTTCTTCCATGGGCGTTACTTAGCGTATCTGATACACCCGTTGGATATGCGATTGCTTGGGATGTCCTTCTTGGTCTTCATCTCATTTCGCTTTTGATTCCAAAACGATACGCCATTACTCCAACCCATCTCTTTGCTGATGGACAGCGGTATGAATGGGGTAGGCTAAAACTCGCAAAACGTCAACCACGTTCTCGAATCATGCTGCTTCGAAAGGGTTGGGGCCCATTTGCACCTCTCCCGCTTGGGGGAGAATATCATGATTTAGAAAAAGCGAAACATCGAATTGAACGATTTACACAATCCGAAACAATCTCCCAAGAGGAGTAGAATCATCCTCAATTTTCTTCAACTCTCTGCTTTAGGAAGTGTTGGGGAGGGCATCAGTATGAGTCCAGATGAGGCGTTTGAACAACTCATGAATGGTCACCAGCGGTTTCTCACTGGAAGGCAACAATCGAATTTTAATCTTGAAACTGCGACCTCAAACACGCAAGTTCAGGGACAAAATCCATTGGCGAGTGTTTTAACATGTTCAGATTCAAGAGCAATTCCAGCTTTTATTTTCGACATGTCGTTTGGTGATATTTTTGTCGTAAAAACTGCAGGTGCCATAGCAACAGAGACTCAAATTGCAAGTTTAGAATTCGCTGTTGCCCAGTTGAATTGCCCACTCATCGTTGTTATGGGCCACACCATGTGTGGTGCTATAGGGGCAACCATGCAACATTTGGAAGGGCATTCACCAACATCACCAAATCTGCTGCACCTCGTTGAGCATATCTCTCATCTCATTGAAGAACAAGCAGATGATACAACGAAAGCGGTGCAATCTTCAACCATTCAAACGGCGAAGAGATTGACCAACCATTCCGATATTATCGCCCGTGCTGTGGCGAACGGTGAAGTCAAAATCGTGTCATGTATCTATGACCTAACAACAGGCCAATTGAACTTCCTTGAGTAGGTGCGCAAGGGTTCAAGAATGGTTGAAGGGTTGGAGAATTATGGCTCAAGACGACGCAGAGTTGACCGTCGTAGAGCGCATTTCATGGCTTGCAGAACAAGTTGCGTACCATTCCGATCTGTACTACAATCAAGCAGAGACTGAAATTACAGATGCAGAATTCGATGAATTATGGGACGAACTCAAAAGACTTTCACCAGAGCATCCGCAACTCAACCGAGTTGGTGCAGATGTGGACCCAGGCACACAAAAAGTGGACCATATGTTTCCAATGTTGAGTTTGGATAAAGCAACGACAGAAGAAGAAATCGCCCATTTTGTTCGAACGACAACAAATGGTGCTTTGAATTTCTTAGCACAACCCAAACTCGATGGTTCAGCCTTATCCATCGAATATCGACGCGGCCGTCTTGTTCGTGCAGCGACGAGAGGAAGCGGTGAACGGGGCGAAGATGTCACGAGAAACGTGCTCAAAATACCTAACATTCCTATTCAATTGAATGCAAATATCGACATTCATGTGCGAGGTGAAGTGGTGATGCCGCTCGATATTTTTGAGTCAAAATACAAACACATTTCGCCAAATCCTCGCAATCTTGCGGCTGGAGCTTTGCGGCAGAAATTGGAAATTGGAAAAGCAGACGCTGCGGATTTACGATTTCATGCCTACGATGCCCAATTTCCTGAGGAGAAATTCCGTCATACGAAAAGCGACGCACCTCCACATTTTTCCAATGATTCCGAAGTGCTTGCTTGGCTTGTCGAACATTCAACCATCGAGCCTGCAGAATGGAGTATTCATCGCTCTGAAATGCTTGACACATCCATAAAAGCATTGCATGATGTTACGCTTGAGTGGTCGAAAAAACGTTCAGGATTTCGATACGAAATCGATGGCGTCGTCTTCAAAGTCGATGATTTGCAGTATCGAGAACAACTTGGAAAAACAGCCCATCACCCGAGGTGGGCTCTTGCTTGGAAATTCCCACCAGAAGAAGCCACTTCTGTTCTCCTCGATGTTGTTTGGCAAACGGGCAGAACTGGAAACATCACCCCCGTAGCAAAGATTGCTCCCCAAAGAGTAGGTGGAGTGACTGTTGAAAACACAACATTGCACAATGTCGGCGAGATTGAACGACTTGGTTTAGCCATTGGAGACAAAGTCAAAATAGTCAGAAGGGGAGATGTGATTCCAAAAATCGAAGCGAGTTTGGGTAAGGCTTCACAACATGATTTGAACAACCGATTTCACGCCGATGGTTCGCAATTTAACGGGCAACTTCCAACATCATTTGACATTCCGATTCCAAATTCTTGCCCAGCATGTTCAGGCGAAGTGGAATTGGAAGGTGCATTTCTCAAATGCATCAACCTTGCATGTACCGCTCGAACAGGTCGTTCAATTTTGTACTGGTGTCGTGCTTTGGAAATGGATGGCGTTGGCGAAAAATTAGTTGAACAGTTGATTGAAGCAGGCAAAATTTCTTCCATTGCAGATTTGTACACATTGACACTTGATGATTTACAAAGCCTTGAGCGAATGGGTGAAAAGTCCTCTCTCAATGTTCTTGGTGAACTTGAAAAAACCAAAACGATGACCCTTTCAAAATTTCTTCATGCTCTCGGACTTCCTGGAATTGGCCCTGAACTTGGCATGGCTATCGCAAAACATTTGACATCACTTCAAACCCTCTTAGAATGGGTTGAACGTGCATTTGCTGAGCCAGATAGTGAACAGTTTGGCCCTCAGAAGGATGAACAAGGAAAACCGTATTCTGAGAATCAAGCACTTCGACAAATGCAAGCCATTGAAGGTGTAGGAGATGTTGTGGCTTTGCACATTCGCGACGGTCTTCATGTTCGAATGGCGATGATCGTCGAACTCATGAAGCATGTGAATGTCGAAGATGAAGTTGTGACCTCAACGGCAGGTGCTGTATTTGATGGAATGACATTTTGTATTACAGGAACACTGAGCCAAGGTCGGAAAGAATTTGAGGACCTCATCCGGATGCATGGTGGCAAGGTGGTCGGTAGTGTGTCAAGCAAATTATCTGTCCTCCTCGCTGGAGAAAATGCAGGCTCAAAACGAGCGAAAGCTGAGACACTTGGTGTAGAGATTTGGGATGAACAACGATTTTCATCCTGCATTGAATTGGTTCCATCCGGCGTTCGTACAGCAGCAATTGAATCAAATCAAACTGTTGAAGCAAAGCCAAATCGAACAACATTGTTTGATTTTGGCTCAAATCAAAACGAAGAATAAAAAACTCCACCAGCATTTTCTGTCCATGAAGGTTAGAACGCTGATGCTCACTACTCTTCTCCTTATTTCGCTTTTTGCCACGCCGATGAGCCAAAGTAGGAACGATGGTATTTTCAACAGTTCAAGTGGGTGTTCGTGCCACACACCATCATCTTCGTTAACGCCAACACTTGAAGGATATCCATCGGCCTATGTTGCTGGTACGACCTACACAATCAACATCAGTTCTGTCAGTCCAGTCCATTCCACGGGTGGTTTTTCACTGCAGGTCACCAAAGGTGAATTGTCCAATCCTGGTACGATGGTTCAAATATCGTCCAATAAACTCTCAGCAACCCACGATGATTTCCAACGCAACGCTTGGCAGGTCGATTGGACGGCACCTTCCACCGGTAGCGGTGATGTGACCATCAGTGTCGCTGTGGTGAATGCAGATGGTGGCGGTTCCAATAAAAATGACATGAAAGGGACAGCATCCGTCCAAATTTCAGAATTTGTTGATGCAAACAATCCTCCTTCAGTCTCAAATGTGGTCATCAGTCCCGAGAACCCTACAACGAGCGATGATTTGGTTCTCAGTTACGATTATTCGGACCTTGACGGTGATGAGCAATCAGGAACAACCATTCAGTGGTTCAAAGATGGCTCGCTTGTCACAGGCATGACGACAGCCACAGTGCCATCATCTCAAACGACGAGGGGCGAGCAGTGGTCTGTTGTGGTCACGCCTTCTGATGGGGCCGATACAGGTCAAAGTGTGACATCGGCAACCATTACTATCTCGAATACCCTTCCTTCAGCCATCGAATTTGTGATTTCACCCACCCAACCAGCGACCGAAGATGACCTTGTGGTCAATTTTTCAACCACAGATGATGATGGCGATAGCATTTCATCCTCCTTATTTTGGAAAGTTGATGGGCAAAGAATCGACAGTCTCGATAACCTCACGACCGTACCAAGTCTCGCGACAAGGATTGGTGATACTTGGGAAGCCGTCCTTGTTCTTGATGATGGAATTGATTCGGTAGAAGTGACAAGCCCGAGTGTTTTTGTGGGTTCAAATAACTCAGCACCAACGATAACTTCGATTTCATTTACCCCTTCAACCCCAACATCGTCCGATGACATTGTTGTCGCATGGACCATCGAAGATGAAGAGGGTGACACCGAACAAGAGCATCAAATTTCTTGGCTTCGTGGTGGTGTTGAAGTTGAAGAGCAAACACGTGCTACTTTGCCTTCATCGAGCACAACGAAAGGCGAATCATGGCAAGCATTGGTTCGTGTGTTCGACGGATTTGGATGGTCGAATTGGACTCCATCCGAACTCATTCTCATTCAAAATTCTCCACCACACCTCATGAGTATCACTCTTGGTTCGATTGAAACTCCATCAGATGAAGACTTGACGTTTGATTATGCAGCAACGGATGCAGATGGAGATGCAATAACCATTTTTTCGGTCATGTGGAACAATGGTGAAGCATCGGTTGACACAGGAATTTCAACAACCTTACCAAGCGAATACACCGAAAAAGGCGATCAATGGAGTGCATCTGTTGTCCTATCGGATGGAGAAGATGTGAGTGAAGTGACAACTTCGGCTTCTGTGCTGATTCTTAATTCGATTCCAATCGTTGCAGTTGAATTTGAAGAACAACCAATAGCCAAGCAGGATTTAGTGCCCTCCATTTCGTTTTTTGACGCTGATGATGATAGTATTGATTATTCAATTTCATGGTACAGAAATGGATTTCGTGATGGTACCCTCGATGATGAAATGGTCGTTCCGGCATCTAAAGTTGGTCCAGGACAAGAATGGAAATTAGTCATAGAATTGTCAGATGGTGACGATGAAGGACAAACATTTGAATTCATCGTAATGATTCTAAACGCCCCACCTACGGCGGATTTCGAAATTCAAGCTGAGGTGGTATGGACCGGCGAAATGGTACGATACGATGCATCAACATCCTTTGACCCCGATGGTAGTCTTGTCTCATTTGCTTGGTATCTTGATTCAGGTGATGGTCAAAGTCGCTTTGTAGGGTCTGACCCAGTTTTGGAAATCATTGCACCTACAAATTTTGAAGTCAAACTCATGGTGACAGATTCATCCGGTGCAACATCCGAGACAAAACAAACCTTCCAGTCCACCCAAGGTCCAAGAGTTTCGAATGTTATACTTGAGCAATCAAATGAGAAATTTTCACTTTCATGGGCATGGAATGGTCCAGATGCACTGTTTCGAATTTATGAGGATGGCCGGTTGATTGGCGAGACGAGTAGGCTCACCTTTGATGGACAGAGCAGTCTTGCTATCGAGCAGTCGTTCTCTATCGTTCCAGTCGTGAACGACCAAGAATTACAAGCAGGACAAAGTCAATCCGAATCCGTTGATTTTAGCCAGGTTCAATTGGAAGCCGAACAAACTCCAATGCTTCCAATGTTGTTTTCAACCGTCATCCTTCTTGCAGGTGCTGTTGTCTTTCTTTTGATGTTTAGAAAGGGGGCTTCACAATGAAACCATCAACGAAGACACTGGTCCTTTTCCTCGGACTCTTGATTCTTTCATCATTTTCTCAAGCCAATCCCGGTGGTGTTGGCCCATCCACCCAAGACATGCAATGTGGAGGAGCGTGCCATGGCGATGCCGATTTGAATGCAACATCTCCCTATACAATTACACTCGAACAAACTTCGACTGCATACGCAGGATTACCAACTTCAGTTCGAGTAGAAGTATCCAATCTTGACCAACTTCAAACGAGTCTCATCGGGGTCTTTCTTCTTACCGATACCACCGGCTTTGAGGATACACCTGAAGATGATGGATGGACCACAATAAGTCATTCAGAGGGAGGCAACGAAAATTATCTCGAGGTGCAACATTCGGGTTCAAGCATCGCCGTTGAATGGGTGCTGCGAGCACCTACGAGCACTGGGATCTACACATTCTATGCATCCGTTCATCATGGTTCGGCACAACAAAGTGACACACCTTTCTTTGGTATATCCGACCAGCCCATACAAATTGAGGTGTTACCAGTCCCCGAAAACTTACCACGAATCGATTCTGACACCATCCTTTCGACACAGCGAAACAATGGTGAGGAAACAGCATTTGTCCTTTCCACCATCGAAGTTGAGAGTGTGCTTGTGGAATGGCGTTTACAAGGTGGGCAGACCCATAGTTTTGTAGCCGAGCAAGTAGGTGAACAGCGATGGGAAATCGTCATTCCAGCCACATTATCCCCCGACATTGTCGAATGGCGAGTCACATTACAAGGAAACGACATCGAGCAGACCACCCCTTGGCTTCAAATTTCGAGTTTGAACGAGAACATCGACATTGACAATACTGCAATGTATATTCAATCCATTTCACTCCTCATCTTTTCTTGTGGATTTTATCTCGCCCTCGCAACACTGATGTCATCACCAAGTCAAACCCAACAGAAAACTTTCGTATCCATTGAAGATGAAGAGGATGACCAAGGAGGGGAACTCTGATGCTTCCATCACCTCCAACATTACACGTGGTTGGAACTGAAATGGTGGTGGGTGCATTTGCCCTTTCAGGGGCGTGCTTTCTTCTCAGCGTTCTTGGTGTGATGAACATTTGGAAATTTGATATCTTGACAAAAAAAGCCGACACCATTGCTCATGGTGCCCTTGTATTTGGTTTACTTGCGACCCCCTTAGCTATTTTTTCCGGAATTCAATCAAGTCCAGGAGATGATGTTCAATCTTCTATTCTCGCAACGAAATTATTTCTTTCAATGAGTGGCATTGGCCTTGCTATTGCTGTTTTGATGGTGAGGAAAAAGTTTGGTTTTGAAGTATGGTCCAACGTGAAGAGTGCTGTTGCTCATGCTTCGATAGGAATGACTGCTGTTGGTACAATATTACTCACTGCATCACTCGGAGGCCGCTTTTCAAGAGGTGAATCCTTACTTGATTTTGCCCATCTTCCTTACGACACATTGTTTCTTGCACCGATGTGGTTCTCAATTGTACTCCTTGGCATCGGAATAGCAAATATCGTGATGTATTTTCGAACGTCTTCAGCCGTAGAGCATTGAATTTGGTCCTGATGAGTGTTCCAAATTGAGATCCATTCCTTCCATCATCGCTTTGATGGACAATTCGATTTCTTCTGCTTCTTGCAGGAGTGGTTTATGGTCGAGGTCAATGGTTGGTAGGAGAAGATTGAGATTTTCAATGAGGGCGGCTGCGGCTCTGGCATCTGGAAAGCGAGGGTCTGCTTCGACCATCAAAGACATTGTATCGATGCCTCGTCGCATGGCTTCGGCAAGCAATCCACCATTCATTCCTCGAACCACGCCACTTTCAGCTAATTGGATACCCATGCTGGACAAAAGTTCGCGTGTGGTTTCATTCGCCCCGATACCAATGACATCGATGGCTTCAGTATCCTCATAGTTGATGACAGGCTCAGAACCATCGAGAGAACCGCTCAAACCATCTTTTGCGAATGCATCGATAAGAACGCCCGCTTCGATATTGTTTTCTTTCGACCATTCTAACATGGACCAGACCAATCGATGAACAAGGGGGTCGGGAACAACAAGCTCACTCATGAGGAGAATGACTTCATCGCACCCCCGAATCGAACATTTTCGTTTACCACTGTAAGCCCGGATTGGAGGAAGCGGCTCCCCATTCTTAACGATGGCAATAGGAGGGAGGCGGTCATCAATCACGCCACCAACAAATTCCAATTCGAGGTTATCAATGAGGTAGTGAGCTACAATGCTCGATACCATGCCAATGCTTGGAAAACAGGTAATGACCAATGTTTTTTCTTCCACTGGCTTGTTGAGTTTCACAATTGGGCCTTCCATAATCGTTGCTTGCTCGGCTTAGGTATCAAATCTTTCCTAAGTTTAGAATCAAAGCCTTCATCATTCTTGAGGGTGACCAACGAGCATGACCGAGGACAAAGAGGAGCGAAAACACCAACTCTCGCCCTCTGCTTGGAATAGATACGAAACTTGTCCACGTATGTATTGGTTAAGTCGTCAAGGTTTCCCCCGTAAAGCGGGCATGGCTGCATCGCTTGGAACTGCTGTTCACGCTTCGATTGAAGATTTACTCAACATGGACATTTCAGACCAAGAAGATATGGAAATGGGATGGTTTCCAGATTGTGCATTGCAGATGCTCCAAAACCGATGGGACGAGGAAAAAGCGGTCTTTCTTTCAACCCCCCGCCGTCCGATGTGGAAAGAAGAACAATTCACCGAAGCAAAACGACAGCAGCGAGGTGGAGTCATCATGTTGCTCGATCATATTGGAGTCAAAGGCCTTGCTCCAGAGCGAATTTCCTATGGTTTGTGGAAGAAATTGCAACAACACGTCATCGCTGTAGAAGGGGAATTGAAAACCCGTGATGGTCGCCTTATGGGACGACTTGATTTACTTCTCGCTGATGTTGATATGGATGGCAACATGACCGGCTGGTTGGTTGCAGATTTGAAAACAGGAAATGCACCAGAGATGAAGTTAAAGGAAGAAGTCAATCGTCAACTCCGAATGTATAGAGATATATTGCTTGCCAATAATCCGAATGCCCCAGAAGTTCGTACCGAAGGTTGGTACACAAAAACGGCTTCAAAATGGCCAGCATCGGGACCAAGCGTTCTCGAAGACGCGTACGCAGCTTGGGAAGCAACACAAATTTCCGACCAACCCCTTCCAGCAATTTCTGGAGAGGAAACCTGTGGAGGATTTTGCGATTTTAAGGCGTGGTGCCCGCATTGGTGGAATTGGCGTCAAGCATCTGGAACGTTGCATTCGGGCGACTTCATGGATATGGTTGTCCTCATCCATAGCTACGATGAATCAAGTGGTGTAGCGATTGTTGAATTGTGTGAACCATCCACAACCGATGGGCACCCTCTACCAACCGGCCAACGTTTGACGGCAAATTTTGATGGAAGAGGAAAAGAAGCGTTTGAAGAGATGTGGGATTCGCACAAAGGTGTCACATTTATTGCTTCAGCAATGATGCGAAATAATTCAATTCGAGTTGGCCATTGGTGCGATGTACTCCCATGGAATCCTATCTCAGATCAAGGTCAAGCATTGATGTAATTTCGAATGACAGTTCGAATATGCTCATCATCCAATCCATTTGGCGATAACATCCAATGGAGATAGGCGGGGTCATCCTTTGCTACGATTTTGACATCCTCACCCCGATGCCTACCAAAAGCGAGGATGAGCTGGTCTCCATCCCTGCGAATTTTTCCTTCGGAGTCGACAAGTGGTAAATCATCAAGACTTCGACCTAATTCCGAAGCGTCTTGATTTGTGACATCACCATGAGCAAACCAGCGTTCTAATTCGTCAATGGATTTTCGGAACATGGGTGCGTAATCGAGTGAGAGTTGCCAAAAAAGCAGAAGCGTTGCAGCCGCATCTGCCCCAGCGGTATGGGCGTTTGATAAATCGATATGATGTCGGCGACACAGACTTCCCAAATTGTGTGGCCTTGGAACTTTGAGTCTTCTTACAATTTCAAGCGTGTCAAAAATTGCCTTAGGTTTCGGAGCAAGTTGACCGAGACGAAGAAATTCTTGTTCGAGCATAGCAAGGTCGAATTGGCGGACATTATGGCCCACGATAATAGCACCATTCATCAGTTCAGCAAGTTGTTTTGCATGGTGAGAAAAAGGGTCGGCATCCTGAACATCTGCATCGAATATTCCGTGGATTTCACTTGAATCTCTCGGAATTTTGCGTTGTGGATGAACCAATTTGTCCAAGTGAATTGAGGTACCATCAACATCTGAGCCGATGAGTGCATATTGGACAATCCGGTCTCTTGAGGTGGAGATTCCAGTTGTTTCTAAGTCAAACGCGAGCACGCGTTCACCTTCAAAGAAATCAACACCCATGAATCCAACGAGATGTGCAAGCATTTGAACATCACGCACTTTTCCATTGAGTCAAGACTTCACATCATTCTCATAGGAGGTGCTCTTTTGGTTGACCATGGCGCTCACGGATTGGCTTCGTCGATTTTTTTCATCAGCAAGGGAAGAAGTCGATGACGAACCTTTGGATGAAGACGATTTGCTTCGGGAACAGTTCAATGACATGAAAGAAGAATTTGAACAATCAGCGGAGGTCCTTTTTGAAGATGATGATGATACATCCATTGAAGAAAAAGTCGAGGTTGCAACACCCGAGTACGATGTTGGTGAAGTGGATGTCAATGTGATTCTTGCAAGCAATGATATGGAAGATTTTTCGACAACCAACGAAGTCCATATAGTTGATGTTTCAACTCTTGAAGACCCATATGAAGACGCGGAAATTCTTGGAGATATTTCGCATCAAGTCGACCTGTAAGAAAACAAAGACACCTTGACATGATGAAGACGAACTATTAGAAAGGAGAACCAATACGCAAATTCATGCAACGAGCGATAGGACGAATGAAGTCCTCAAGCCTGTTGTTCACACTCCTTCTGCTTTGCCAAGTCACTGCTGGTTGCACAGGTATTTTGGATACGACTGTCAATCCTCGTGCAGAACTCGTCGCCTATCCCCAATTGATTCAGGTTGGCGAGATGGTCACACTCGATGCCAGAGAGTCAAGTGCAGTTGAGGGTGTGCTTGTTTCCTATGAATGGGATTTTGGTGATGGTCAAACAGCCGAAACAGTTTCTGCCTTTACTTCACATAGTTATCTCCAATTTGGTCAGTATACTGTGACCGTAAAGGTGACCAACGACCAAGGTGGCACCGACGAATCAACTCAAGTGATCACAGTCAATGGTGCTCCGATGCTTAACCTAACATTCCCCGAGCAAGTACGGGCTGGTGATTCAATTCTTCTCGATGCATCTGCAACCTATGACCCAGAAGGCGCACAGCTCATGTTTGCTTGGGACCTTGATTGGACTCAAGATACCGACGGGGATACAGACCCAAGAAATGATGTCGATGCTGCTGAAGCAACGATTATTGTACCGACCACTTCCTCTGGCGTTCTCAAAGGTAGTGTTGTTGTAAGCGATGGACAAGGTGCGAGCTCTTATGGAACGTTTGAGATTTCCATTATCCAACGACTCTATGAAGTTGTATGGATTTACGAGACCATCGAATATTCTTGGGATGAATACCTTGAGCAAGGCGAATCTTGGGAAGTCAATATGACACCTTCTGAGGTTGGTCGAATTATGGAAATTCACGCTTTGCTCGAATTGGACCAAGATATTGCCCCACCATATGATAATTTTTCACTCGTCCTTCGAATCATGGATGATGGTCTACGAACATCGAAACAAACAGAAGAAGGAAATTACTCCAACCAAGAATCTGCGAAGGCTGAAATCGAAATACTTGATTTCAATATCCAACCAGAAAATGCGTTGTACTCTTCGGACTCGGAGGAACAACTCCTGTTCGAACTGCTACGTGGGAATGCTACACTCAATGGCCTTGGAGAATGGATATGGATTGTGAGTGCTGACCAATCTGACCCGGATTCATTTGTTCCAGGCATACCAGACCCAGACCCCGGCAATGACTGGGAATTGACCATACAAATCTTGATCGGTCGTCCTTCACTCACCGAAGTTGCAACAAATGAATCATCGATGTAAAGAGAAAGGTGTATCAATCAAAGACTTGTGGAAGAGGTTGAGCGGTATGGTGGAGACGGTCGAAATCAGTCGAGTTAACATTCGAGATTCACTTTCACTTGACATTTCTGTATGGATGTTGCACCCAGATGATTGGAATTTTAGACCAAAAATGGTCTTCTCCAACGAACAACTCCAAATTTTATGTGCTGTAGAAGGGACACTTCTCGCTCACATCGACCTTGAGCCAGAACAGGTTGAGATTTTGATGCGTGACCGTGTTGCAGAACTCCGTGTAAAATTCCAAGTTCAAGGCATGCATGGGCGCCTTAATGATATCCATCCTATCATCGCTGATGGTAAAGCAAAGAAACTCGCTACAGCAAATTGGAAGACGACACAACCGGTTGAATTCCAGTAGGAATCCCCCCGATTCTTTGATAATGGTTCACTATGATTTTTGGTCTATGCAAAAAAACGGAGGCATAGGCGGTCAGAAGCGGGCTCGCTTTCAACGATTGAAGGAAGAAATTATTCGATTTGTTTCAGCGAACCCAGGTTGCACTGCACAGGCTATTGTAGCAAACTTGAATCATGAACAACAACTGAGAAACCATGGCTTAACACCACGAAAAGTCGGCTTTTTCATCACAAGGAATCTGGGGCAGTGGCTCACTTGGTGGCAAGATCACCGTGCTGGTCGCCGTGTCTATGGCATGGCCGAAGCAGAATCAAACCACGATAACTACGCTTGAATCATCCGCTCTTCTCATGTAGTGGTGATGGATGAGTTCATTCAATGGGCGAGGTAATCACCGCTTATTTTGACCTTGATGGCACGTTATTGAATGCCTCGAGCGAAAAAACATTAACCGCTCATCTTGCGAAAAAACGCCCTTGGCGAATTCCCCTTGGTACAATGATGTGGTCTTTAGGCTTCATTGGAAATATGTTACGAGGTAGGTCATTGTATGATGCAGCAAGAAATCGGGGCCATTTCTGTTTAGCTTCATGGGATGTGCTTGAAACGATGTCAGTTGAGCTTGCAACAAACAAGTTAGCCAAGTATGTGCCAAGCGAAGCACGAGAGTGTATTGAATGGCACAAGGAACAGGGACACAGACTTGTGCTCATCTCTGCAACAGTTGCTCCGATGGCTGAGGCAATGGCTAAGGTGCTCGGCATCGATGTAGTGTATGGCTGTGGTCCAAGCGAGAGAAAAGGCCGCCTTTCTGGTTCTGAACGCGGCTGGTCGGTTCCTCGCCGAAAGGGCAAGGTCCCCATCATGCAACGTGATGCTGAATTGTCAAATTCTACGCTATCGATATGTTACGGATACGGAAACACGATGGCCGACTCCTGGTTTATGCGCGAGTGCGGCCATCCAATTGCAGTGAACCCTGAATCCAGTTTACGAAAACATGCTCGTGAGCAGGGATGGAAGATTGTGGATTGGAAACTCGACAGTTAAATACACTGGCGAGTGGTTTTGAATATGTCAGATTCGATTCTCGATATGTTGTTCGGGGCAGACAGCACAACTCCCATGTTCAAGACCGCAAAGCAAGAAATCTACGAAGAGTTTGAAGGCGTCGTCGTAAGTTACGAAAAGTCGCTCGAACTGTTTAAAGACATCATCGAGCGAAATTCTGAACGAATTTATTTTCAAGATGAGATGAGGATGATTGTCAAAGGAAATTTAGCCCTCTACCGAATCAATATGCAATCGTGGCTTGATGCTTTACGAAATCCCTTCATCCGAACAACATTCGAACCAGTTGAAGTCCACCCCTTGAATCAACTTGTTCAATCACCAACCAAGGCGTGTATCCAAATTGGTAATACCTCTATGCAACCAGGTATAGATTTCATGTGCTCCTATGTCTTAGGTCTGTTAAATGACCATGTCTTTTTCCATCATGAGGAATTGCACCCACTGAGGATTGCATTGGTGAGAACTTATGGATATGTGAAAAGTCCAATTTCCGACGTCTTAGAGAAGTTTTTTAGCGACCGATGCGATGCTGAGATTGATTTTGGGAAAAGTCAAATTCTTATTCAAGGTACAAACAATTGGAAATGGCGAATAGATTTCCAGAACCCTTGTATTTCGGGGTATAAAATTGAATTTCAAAAGCCTCGACAAGATTGGTGGACCACAATCTCCGAGGACACATCCAACGACTTCAGCCATTCAGAAGAATTTGATGAATTGTTTCAAACGGTAGAATTTCTTGCTCAGTGTCCATCTGAAATCAAAGAACATCCATCTTGGTATCATCGTCTTTTTGTTTTTCGAGCCGCAGTCATCTATCCCTCGCTTGCGAAAAGCATTTGCCGATTGTTTGAGTCAAATCCATGGTTTGAGGCTGACAATACCGACCGATGGGGCGAGATGCCTTGCGAAAACGCATTGATTGAAATTGACGAACTCAAAGAAGAGATAAAAGCGATTGGCGGCTATGAGGGTGGGCAGTGAGCGGCCCGTCCGCGATTCGAACACGGGTCTCATCCTCCGCAGGGATGAAGGATATCCAGACTACCCTAACAGGCCTCGTTCCGCCGAATTGGCTGACCAATATAAGCACACAGGGTAGCACGAAAATATGAATCAACCCTAGCATTCATACACTACCGCCTTGAGCACATCACATGGCTGTTCAATGCACCCGTAAAATCGATTTTCCAATGATTGATTTAGCTGGAATTGCATATTATCCTCGAATTTACGATTTATGTCATCGATTGTTTGAGGACGCATGGGAGCAATTTACTTCATACAACTATCAACAGATATTGGATGATATTGGCGTTGGCTTTCCTATCAAACACATTGAATCTGAATTTCATGCACCAATTCGATATGGTGACATCATCACCATCGAAATTTCAATGTCAAAAATTGGTTCTTCATCTTGTGTGTGGGAGTACAGCATGACCAATCAACACGGCACGATGGTTTGGTCATCTTCTCAAACTACAGTTTGTGTGGACATGATCACCATTCAACCAGTTGCCATTCCCGAAGAACTTCGTTTGGCTATGGTTGAACACTTGCTTGTGGAGTGAGTCCAATGTTTGAACCACGCCCAGACACGAAGGGACCAAAGAACATTGGTACTTTCATGGTCATTGGTGGAATTCTACTCCTTCTTTTTGCGTATTCAAACTTGAAGTATCACATCTCTGATTTGAGTGATACCGAGGTTGATACTTTACTCAAAAATTCAAACCGACAGACCGATGAAAACACCACATTGGATGATTATCGTGCATTTGAACAAGTCAATCAAGAAGAATCGTCATTCCTTTACAAAGCGGTTGGACTCGGCATTGCAGGATGCACGAGTCTTGTAGGGGGCTTGATGTTACGTCAACTCAATGCTGCAGGCTCAAAAATTGCAGGTGTCGGTGTTGGCCTTGGCACTTGTGTGGTGTTTATCACAAGTTTTGATATCTACCATCAATCCAAAATAGGTCTTAATCAATCGCTACAACTCACGTATTTGACAACGGTGTATCTATGGTCAACAGTACTTGGACTATGTTTTGCAATGTCGGTTTTACCTATCATCAATGCTCAAGCAAGACTCGCCATGAATCAGAAAGTGACCCTTGAACTTCAAGATGAAGAATCTTGAGGCCTCGGCCATTTTTTTGCAAGGGCTTTGCGTAAATCATCGTCGAGAATGGCATTCCACCAATCGCTATCTTGCCAAATTGCATATTTTCCTCGAATACCCCTCAAATCTGCTCCATCAAGTTGACAATTTCGAAAATTCGATAGATTCAATCTTGCTTTTTTTAGATCAGCACCACGGAAATCTGACCCATCAAAAGCAGATTTCATGAGGTCTGCACCTATCATCGATGCTTTTCGAAAGTCACATTGTGTAAAATCTGCTCCTGTAAGGTCTGCACCATCAAGAATGGCTCTTTTGAAATTTGAACCTGAATGTCGTCCCCCGCGAAAAATCGCACCCTTGTGGTTTTGATAGGAGGCGTCAATCACTTTCGCATCTTCGCGGGTATCGGGATCGTCTCGAGGGTCACCTTGCCCTCCACCCGACATGACCATACTTACACCTCATTCAAGCGAACGCTTGTCGAGGTGGGCGCGGCCTTCGGGTGTAAGTATTGCGTATCTGTTTTTGTCTTCGACGCCGTCTGGAATGCATAAGTATTCTTTTTCTCGAAGTCGATTAAGATAGAGTGAAAGGTTTCCCGGTTTTTCAAGACCTGCATCTTCAAACAAATCTTCAATGACACGAGGAGGGCAGTCTGACTTCCCCTCAACTTCCCTAAGATAGTGAATTGCACCGAGAACTTGGTCTGGTTTGCGTTGTAATGCAGACTTTTTGACCAGTGCCAAGAACGCAGAACCCCGCTCAGGAAGGCCTACATCTTTGATTGCACGAACAGCAGCCTCCACGGCAAGTTCTCTTGCATCTCGTAATTTTTCAATCATGTGTGACCAAGAATCGT
>JAYNJV010000019.1:0-28464 GCA_038110525.1 Candidatus Poseidoniales archaeon
GGAGAACACACAACACCCTTCAAATTGGAATGTATGAATCAACCTTGGTCAATGCCGGTGGGACACTTGTCTATGCTGGTGGTGAAGCAACGCAATACCCGTATTATGTGTGGTATCTCCAGTATCTATCGGAAACCGGAATGTACGAGAATCCAGATAATCTTGAAGGTTGGTTGACGAGTTCGGCCATTGATTTGCGTTCGGGTACAAAGGGAAGTGCCTCAGGAATATGGCTTGATTTTACAGCCTACGAACCAACGGGAACTTCGGCTTTACTTCAATACAGACTTGCGACAACCGCAGCTGGACTTCCTCAAGCAAATTGGGTTCCAGCATCGATACCAGTGAATTCATTTTACGGTCAGTCGAATCTCTCTTTACTGTCAAGTCTGGAGGATTTGCCATTTCTTCAATATCGTGTGAGATTTACTTCAACTGAATTGAATGATTGGATTATGCCAAGGGTGAATTATGTCACCATTGGTGCTGATGAAGCATCCCTTGGGCCCACAACACCCGTATCGATGCAGCCATCTAGCGCCCCTGTGCTGTTCCAAACACATCATCACGGGGTGACCATGCCTGGAGACTATTGGATAGCATTCAGGGAAAGTGACCAAAACGGCATTTATCTTCCAGGTTCATCTTGGTCAACGGTCACCTATAACAGTTCAACCCAACAATTGAGCCTCGAAGATGTGGACCAACTCCTCATTACAGAACAGGTTTCTATATCTATCAATTCAAGCGACGATCAAGGTGTCCTTCTTGATTGGCGAGTCTCCCTTTCGAAAGACGTCCAATCGGATTATCTCGTATACAGGGTTGGAACGAAAGCACAACGAAATGTCACATATACTTCACCCGATTTGATATCTCTCGATAAAGAGGTTCAAGTTGATGTACTCAATGTTGTTTCTTCATTTTCAAGTGTTGGTGATTCTTCATTGGAGGCGGGAGAAGTCATACCGTCAACAAGTTCTCTTCAAGTCGAAGTTGACCGTGTGTTCAAGAATTCAGGTTTGCGAATGCTTGAAGGCGACATCGAAGGTCGACTTCACATCGATGTGCGAACCTTTGAGGAAGATGAAATTTCAGGAAAGAGATTGTGGGATAACTTGACAACAGAATGGTTCAATTTGCCTAAGGCCCAATCATACATCGCTCAAATAAATCTCGCTGAAGGGGTGTCTGGGGATGCACATTTGTGGTTTGAGGCACGAACCGACCAAGATTGGTCGCTTGATGTGGATGGAGAGGACTTGTTTTTCACGATTAATGCCGATGAACCAATCCTCATGAGCACGTATCCACAAGTCAACTCGTATTCGAATGAAAATGCAGATCGAGTCGTTGGAATCGAAGTCTATGATGTCGGAGGATTTACCAATCAAACTCTCGAAGCCTTCCTTTGGATTGAAGCAGAACACGATGGTACAAATGGAGGCTCTTTAGATTCATACCCACAATCTATAGAATTTATTCCAGTCAATTATAGCATTGAAAATAACATCAATTCTTGGTTTCTCAATGTATCAGTCGACGATACGGTCAATGACGACCATCAATTTGTTCATGTGCTCTTTGTTGGAAATGATGTTGCTGGATTCAATTTGCCAGCTCCCTCGAATGGTTTGAGTCATTTGGTTTGGGAAACACGTGAAGTAAGCCTAAGTGAACTACTCTCTTTTGAAATCACCTCAGAAAAAATCGGCACTGCAGCCTTGCTTGAGCCATCCAAAAATCTTGCATTTGAACTCCAAGTGTATGACGCAAATGATATTGATGATATCACTGAAATCATCGTTGAAATTGGAGGCGATGATCAGCTTGGCATTCTCTATCAACCGCACATCAATGGTTGTTCTTCTTTGGATGCACGCTTGCTCGTTACGGCAATGGACTGTGTTGTTTCATACGAAGCGGACATTTTGACGCTTCAGTTGAACTCTGAAATTGCTTGGTCGTTCTCCCTTGGTGGACTCATTAATGGCAAACTCGATGTGGTTGTCAAAGATCATGATGGAACGAACCGAACGAATTATGAGAATGCTTGGTTGTTGCAAAAAGAAATGAATATCGAAATTCATGGACTTCGAGATGTTGATGGTCCGATTCAAAACGATATCGTTGAAAATGTCATCGTCATGGGCGAAGATAAATTACTGTTCGAAGCGACTTTGATGCACGCAACAAGTTTGACGCCTTACGATGGCACAGTCAAACTCAGGTGGGAGGGCAAAATACAACTCGATCGATGGACTGGAGGCGTCGATGTCGACGTTGAAGATGGTCAAATCGAGTATCTCATTCCAACGCCTATGCGTAGTGGCCTTATCAATGAGGTCAAGATTTCAGTTTGGGACCCGCTTGAAACAGTCAAACTTGCAGAGTATCTTGTTCCGAATTTTGTTATTGATGCCACCGCACCAGAAATTTTGCCTTCAAGCATGAGTTTTAGCGTCTCTCGATATAAATTGGATGCTGTTGAGGTAGGTGTCAACATCGACGAGCCGCAGGGCTGGTCTGGGCAGTTAGAATTGACTTGTCAAATTCGTTCGAATGATGTCACTTGGGATGAAATCACTCAAATTCGAAACTCGACAACCGTGTTTGACGACAAAACAATGTTCACATTCCTGTACAATTTTTCAAGCCAAGGCGACCCTTCACTACTGTCGGCTCAAGCATCGCTTGCTTGCTGGGCAAGTGGTTCGGATGATGCAGGTTGGACTCTTTACTCAAGCACTGGGAACACAAAGAACGATCCATGGCTTTTGAAATCGTTATCAAACAAAGGGCCAAATCTTGTAGTTGATGGAATAACATGGAAAGAAGATATGGTCGCAGGAGAAAACAGTTTGCTTGAGGTCAGATTTTACAACTCAGGTGAAGATATTGAAGTTCCTTTCAACGTGACGATCTTCACAGTTGTTGGGGATAAACATACGATTGCTAAGAAAACGAGTTATGGACAATTGTCATCGGATGTCATAACAAAAATCAATGCATACGTGGACATACCAGAAGGAAAGTGGCAATTACTCGTTGTCCTCGATTCTCAACAGATGGTATGGGAATTAGACGAAACCGACAACAATTATTCCGTGTCATATGAGACAAGCTCCTCAATGTTTGGTGCTGTTGTTGCAGGAGTAGGCGGTGGTTTAGCACTCCTTGCCCTTCTTGGTTTCATTCTCGTACGTAAACGTAACAATGTCGATGATGAAGTAGCCAACCTTGACCTCGGTCAAATTGAGGAAGAAGTGAAAGTTGCACCAGTCCTCACTGGCGAGCAACCTCAACCTGCACCGCCAAAGAAAAGAGTCGGACCGCCGAAAAAAGGTCCACCTCCTAAAAAGCAGCTCGAAGAATCGCCACAAGAACAAGCACAACTTCATTTTTCGGCTCTTGATGCTCTACTACCTGCTGCGACAGAAACAAAGACAGATCAATCAACAGAAACCTATGCAAAAGATTACTCGGAATTACCTGGTGGAGGGCAGTATGAATATTCTCCAGATGGGACATTCTATGTCGGACCAACCTGTGGACGATGGGTGCTCAATGAAGATAATTCCTTTTCAAAGGTTGAATAGGAGAATATTCTATGACGGATTCAGCACTGTTCGATGTCCAAAGTGTTCTGAGAATTTTATTCCGAGAGGCATCTTCAATTGAAAGAGAGACACTTGAGCGTATCATTGCCTTTGATATGGAATGGCTTGATCCATTTCAATCAGAACAAATGGTTGAGGCGTTGTTGACAACTGGTTGGATTTCAATCGATGAAGGTTGGTGCAAACTCAAAGTTCAACTCCCTGAAGAAGAATTGCCGCTGGGATGGTTTCCGAGACCCCAACATTTGCTTCATCCTGCAGCACCTCAAGGCGTGGCTCAGCAAAGAAAAGTTGAACCTCAACAACATGAAGCACTTATCGCAAATGTCCAGTCCGAAGACAACTCGGATAATGGTGGATTGCGCAGCCACCAGACGAAACGACTGAAATCATACCTGAGTCGTTCTTCTGGGTTATCAGTCCAAGAAATTGAACGAAGGGCAGAACGCAAAGTTCATGCTCTCCAATACACGACTCAATGGATGGCTTTGGCTTTAATAGCCAAAGAAGTCGGATTGCCCATGAACGATATCATCGACGTCTTTCAATCTTAATCGCTGTTGATTTCAGCCCCATCGCCACCCGTGGCTTCTTTCGCCTCGTGACCCCTTGCCGTCAACTCAGCGAGTACGGGAAGTAAAAACAGTGAAAGAACAAGTGAAAACAACACAGTAACGGCTGTGACAAGTCCGAAGTCTTGAATGACGGGCATTGGCGAAAAGAGCAACACAGCAAATCCAAACATCGTTGTGACTGCACTCAACATCAACGCTACGCCAGTTGAATTCAGGGAGGCTCTCAAAGCTTCCCAGTGGTCTTTTCGCTTCTCCATTTCAACTTCGATTCTCCTCCACATGTGGATGGAATAATCAATGCCTATGCCTAATGTTAATGCGGTAACCATGACGGTAAGAACATTCCATTTGAGTCCCAACACGGCCATCGAACCAACGACCCATAAAGACGCTACCCCGACAGGGAAGAGCACAATAATCGAAGGCATAATTCGACGAGTAAGTATGAGTAAAACAGCGAAGGAGAAGATGAGTGAGATTCCAGTCGAACTTAATTGAGACAATGAGAGGCCATCGAGGATGGTTTGTAGGTTAACGAGGTCACCAGCAAGATAAATTTGTGCGTGATTCGATAACGATGCTTTGAGCGTTCCAGAATCTTCTTTTGAACCCAAAGCGTCTTGGAATTCAGATACAACCCAACTTGATTGGGCTGATGTTGAAGCCTCCACTCTAATTTCATGCCGAAGGTACACAATCTCTTCGTTATCGAGTGCTACAGTATCTTTGATGCGGTCTTCCCAAGTTTTTCCCGTCAGAGGGTCTGCAATCGACTGATTGTTTGCAAGGCTTGCATAAGCATGACCTAAATTGACAGGAATTGAATTATTGATGGCATATACTTCGCCTCCAAAGATCTCAAGATTGTGGTCTGTACCAAATGACTCATTGTGTAAAATAGCATCACGGAGTACAGTGTAAGGGCCCTCGTAGGATGGTGAAGGAAGTCTGTAATCCGTTCCGACAACATTGTGATTGTTTCTCAAGTCGAAATGAAAACCTCTCAATTCACTGAGAAGTGTTGCATCGCCCGGAATGAAGTTTGCCCCTTCAACAGGTTCCATGAAAACATAGATGATTTTCCACCCAGCACTATCGTAATTTTGAGCCAAGTCATCTCTTACTGTCATGATATCAAGGTCTTCATCCACGAAATCTGTGAGGTCAAAATTTGTTTCCAAGGATGCGGCCCCGTAGATGGATAATCCTGAAATCAAAACAGCAATGAGTAAAACGAGGACTTGTTGCTTTTGCTGTACATTGACAAAACCATCGGCGATTTTCGGGAGGGCAAGTTGAGGGCTACTTGGCTTCAATTCATCATCCTTAGAAAATACGACATGGAGTGCCCCAACGACAAATAATGATGTGATGAAAGCGTTAAACACGCCGAGCGAAAGGGCATATCCTAATGTGGCAATGGGCGGTAATGGAGAAACAATGTTTGCCAAGAAAGCAGCGATGGTTGTAATCACTGCCAACGCGAGAGGCACTGATAACCGAGCACATGAGCGAAGCCATGCTTCTGCATTATCGCCTATTTCTTGTTTCACATTCGCCTTCGCCCTTTGAAGATGAATAGCATAATCAATGCCCAAACCGAGGACGAGAGGTGCAACTGTCGCTTCGAGGACAGTGAAACGTGCACCGAAAAGATTCAAAATTCCGTATGTCCAAATCAGTGCAAAACTCAAACCAACCAGAGGAAAAGCGATTTCTTTGAGGTCACGAAATGCAATGTAGAGCATGGCAAGAACCACAACAACGGCGAGTATGATGAGGAGGACCAAATTGTTGAACGTATTCGCATCGATATCGTATGTGATGAGGTCATTAGAAATCACTTCATAATGAAGCGTTGAATTGTCAGACTGAATGGCAAACACATCTCTTAGTTGTGCTTGTTTTTCTCTACGCTGGTCTTCATTCATGTCAGGGTCGATGTTCAAGACCCACAAGGTCGAACTTGCGAATGGCTCAGCGTTTGTTGTTCCATCAGCTAGATATTGACAAGATGTGGATAGAATTTCAAGGTCTTTGTTAATAAGTGCAGATGAAATGTAGGTCGACATAGCGAGAAATTGGTCGTCTGCACTAAGAGTGCAACGTTGACCGTCTTCGAGGACAAGGTCAAACATTTCTTCCCATGAACTCACTTCGGACAGGGGAGTATGATTTGCTTCTTCGTTAAGTGCAGTTTGGAGAATACCTGTTGTTGTCGTCCATTCAACCACCATGTTTTGCCGCTTTTGTGATTCTGATTCAAAGACTTCAAGATCATCAAGCATCGTTTGAATGTGTTCCATTTTCAGTACATTTCCACCATCGTCAGCCGTGACATGGACAAACAAAGGTCGAGATTCATTGGGAAAAACATCAGAAATTCTGTCGTAAATATCGTTTGTTTCGTCATCTGGTGCAAAATCATTCAAATCGGTTTGGAAGGATGGGGGGTTGGTGGCTAAATGGGATACAAGAGCAATTGAAATGAGTGATGAAACAATGAGTATCACTGGTGCACTTTTTTTGAAAAGTTGGCTTTTACTGGCCAACCAATCCTCAAAGCGCGTCGTATCCATTACACTCCCGAACGCATGAAAGTAAAAAAACAAGAGGCTCAAATATTCGTTAAGAATGAAATCTATTTGCCTTTAACTCAATGAGAACATTCAAAAAACAGGGGCAGTTGGCGCAACCGATTGCTATGCCTGTTAAGGTCTTACAGAAGGACAAAAACGAACTCCGATTGAGAATTAGTGGTGAGAGCCATACAGCACTTCAAGTGTTGAGAGAGCGGCTTAACACCCACAAAGACGTGGAGTACGCCAACTACTTCCCAGGACACCCCGAACTTGACGACCCAGAATTTTACATCCGAACCACTGGTAAAGGTTCACCAGACAAAGTTTTGCAAGACATCATCGGTTCGGTTGTCAATGATTTTACTCTCAAACTTTGAACGTGAGCAATGATGAGAATCCATGATCCAATCGCAGAAGCGATTGGGCTTCTCGGCTTTGCTTCGTCTTCTCCCGGGATTGGTGGTATCCTCAAAATACGAACATCTGATTTCCGTGTGGAAGAAGTAGCGACCAATATCGCACTCGACCCGAAAGGTAGGTTCACTGTCGCTCGAATTACCTTATCGAATTGGGAAACAAATCGATTTTGCCAGCAATTTGCAAATCGACTACGCATTCCACGAAATCGTATTTTCTTTGCTGGCACAAAAGATAAACGAGCTGTCACGACACAGATTTTTGTCATTGACGCACCACAGGCAAAAGTTGCCGAGATTGAGATGACAGATGTCGAAATTGAAGTTCTTGGTCGAACCCATCAAAAAATTGGTTTTGGCAATCATAAAGGAAACAGGTTTACCATTGTTGTTCGAGGGTGTGCCGATGAACTCGGAAATCCTCTCACAAGTGATGATGTTGCACGCCGAATCACGTCCATTCTTGAAGAAATGAAAGAGGCGGTTGGCGAGGACAAATTTCCAAATTGGATTGGGCCCCAAAGATTCGGCTCAGGGCGTCCGGTCACAGCCGCAACTGGTCAATACGCCCTTTCGGGTGATTGGGAAAAAGCGGTGATGACCTACCTCACCATGCCAGGCGAAGAAGATGAAGAAGCAGCCATAGTTCGCCAAAAAATTTCGAATGAAGGGTTTTCAGAAGCACTCGTTGAAGAAATGCCAAATTGGATGGGCTATGAACGCCGAATGATTGAACATCTCCTCAAAAACGAAGGTGATTATTTGGGTGCATATTCCACATTGCCCAGTAATTTACAGTTAATGACCATTCATGCCGTTCAATCGAAAATTTTCAACACTTCGATGAAGAATCGATTGGAATCGGGTGTATCTTTATCGAAGCCTCACATTGGTGACCTTGTTGGAAGAGTTGACGAAAAAGGGCAACTCGAACCAACTTCATGTGTCGAAGTGCGGCAAAAAACCCAACCTAGGATTTCTCGCAATTGTGAAATGGGTCGCCTTGTCACCACAGGTCCGTTACCAGGATGTGAAGTCGCTTTCGCTTCCGACCAGATCGGCGAAATTGAACGGAACACTGCCAAAGAACTCGGACTTGATGATCAAGATTGGGTCGTCGCAGATATTCCAGCACTCACGACCTCAGGAACACGTAGGGCACTCGTAATGGCTTTTGAGGAATTTCAAACCGAAACTGTCCCGATTTCTGAACTTGTCCTTGAAGAATCAACACGTGCTCAAAAAGTAATCCAACCTCAAATGTGGCATCCTGAAGGTGCGTGTGTGAGGTTTCGATTTACCTTGCCGCCTGGCAGTTATGCAACAATTCTCATGAGAGAATTCATGAAAACCCCAACAAATCATCTTTGATTTGGGAAAGAATCCGAGTTCACAGAAGACCCATCGAGAGAACTTCAATTTCACCGACACCGACAAGTTCGCTCATCATTTCTTCAAACTTGTCAGAAAGACCGGGGCCGTCATCCATCACGACGTGAACTTGAACGAATTGCAGGCCAAAAGCAAGTGGTTTGGTTTCAACGCTTTGGACTTCGTAAACTTCGTTTGCAAACAATCGAATAGACTCTACAATTTCTTCGATGTTTGCTTCGACTTCTGAATCAGGATTCAATTTGTATGTCATTGCTACTCTTCCCATGCTCTCACCTCAGGGTCCTACAAATCCACAATGTGGACAAGTGTATAAAACGCCTTGATTTCGGCATCGAGGACTTCGACCAATTGGTTCTGTGCACCCAGGACATGGGAAAGAGGTTGAACCTGAATCTGCTAATGGTACGCCTGATGATGTGCAATTGGATGCTCGTGCGCTCATTTGAATGCCTCTGCGATGCTTTGCGCACACGCTACCCTTCTTTATGGTTACGCGAGGTGAAAACCCCTATCTATCGACCAGTACAATCTTTCCAGTCCTTCCGGTGCTGACGACCAAGTGCCCATTGCGGAGTTTGCACCATCCGGTTTCTATTCGCACAATATCACCGACCTGAAAAGTTTGAATTTGTTCATTCCAAAACACCATGCCGACAAGTCCAGTGTGGTCTCGACCGCAACCTGCTGCAACAGGTCCTGTGTAAGATTCTGATACCACCATTCGAGTCGGATACATCCTAAGGATAACGAGTTCAAGATTTCTTATTGGTTGGTTTGGCACCAACTGCTCGACGGATGTTGGAATCTTTTTCGCACATTGATTTGTTTTCTGTTTCATAATTTTTGCGAAATTCGTGAATGGTAATAAGGGTTTAACTCGATTTTTTCTTTCTCACTTTCATCGTGGTGCTGATGGTTTGAATTTCATCTTGTTCTTCATTGAGCAATCGATTCATTTTGTCGTGGAACCGTGTAACCATGGATTTTGTAGGTGATTTCCAAGGCGTGTGATGTTTGCAAATTAAATACACTTCAGATGATGAATTTCTTGATGCTTCAGGTGAAAAACGACGAACGGATGCGAAGTGCTTTTGAATTTCTTCGATAAGTTCTTCGACACCAGTTCCTTGAAACAACTTTGTCACAAAACAACCACCTTTCCCAAGATGCGGTATTGAAAAATCAAACACCATAGCAACCAGTTCCAGGGCGACCGACTGGTCAATATCCCAATTTCCTGTAATATCGGGCGAGATATCTGAAATCACTGAATTGAATTTTTTCTCACCTAAGTGTTCAAGAATTTGATATTGGATATGTTGGTCTCGAATATCACCCGTTAGAAACTGTGCACCTTCGAGGCTTTGAGTTGCCTGAAGGTCTACACCAATCAATGCACCTTTCGAACCAATGAACTCCAGAGCCACTTGACTCCAACCACCAGGGTGGCATCCAACATCAAATACAACATCACCAGGTCGTAATATCGCATGTTTTTCTTGAATTTGCTTCAATTTGAATGCAGACCTTGCCCTGTATCCACTCGATTTTGCCTGACGCCTCCAAGAATCACGTTTGTGATTTTCAACCCAGTGGTCAGCCATCTGTCTCATTGATAGGTAAAGGATAGGGTTCAAGAATCCTTTCCCATTGGCATAGATAAATCATAGGTTCTCCTCGGTGGCATCTGTATGTTCATACACAAGCATTTTTTGATGTTCGGATTAACACTGATGCTTTGTTCGATTTCAGCACAAGGCATTGTTGTCGATATAACCGAGACATTTGAGCAACCAGTTTCCTCCACTCGTGGAGGACGGTCTCTGGTTGTTGAGGAACTCACTGCTACATGGTGCGAAGTGTGTGCTGAGGTCGACCCTTATCTTGTCAATGTCGCAGATTCTCATGGTTCAAGGATTATTTTGCTCGCTTTGCACCCCTCTGATGATGTGGATGCTTTTCAGCCTGAAGCTGCGAAGGACAGGATTGACCGAAGAATGGTAACACACCCCGAATTAGGGTCGACACCCACCTTCATCGTTGAAGGTGGCGAAATGAGAATTGGCTATGATGCTTGGGGAGATGTTCAAAATGATATCTTAGATAAGGAACTTGGTCGAACAGATGTCAGCAGTTTAGAATTTGAAGTCGTGAAAGAAAATTCGAATTTGGTTGCCAAAGTCAAAAATATTGAACTCACTCAATCAACAGGTCAACTCACATTTTTGTATATTGAACATGAAAAAGTGGTTCCAGATGGAGCCATCAACCCTGGAAAATCAACAAGAGATCGAGTGGTGATAGGGTTATCTGAGTGCAACATTGAAACCAATTCGATTACCAAATCGATTGGACTGTCATCTTCGGTCGCAGATGATTGTCTTTCCTCATTTGAGGTTCAATTCGAACCTCAAAATTCTTGGAGTATCGTTCTCATCCATGAACCGACACTTGATGATGTCATGAATGGAACTCCAAATGAATCCTATGGTGCAATAGAAATGAGTTATCGCGAGAGAGGAGTTCATCCTGAATCGAATTCGATGTTGTTCGCTTTTTTGTTTCTTGCCGTCGGCATTTCAATGACGTTGATTCCTCATTTCCGGAAATCGTCGCAGTCTTGAAAGATCTGGCCCTAAAGTGCAGTTTTTTGAATCATTTCTACTGAAATTTGATAAAGGAGCACGACAATGTATTGTCATGAACAATACATGGGAAGACATTTCTTGGGAGACGACAGAACCAAAAGAATGGCTTGTTGAGTATCTCGCCCGTTCAGGGTCAGAAGTCACTCATCATATTACAGCCTTGTATGGTACCTCGGTTGACAATATCCAAAGCCTCCTCATGAATGAGCTTCGAAGGACATACGCTGGCGTTGGTGAAATTGAAGTTACGATTATCCGCATGGAAGAAGTTGACCACGAAGCCCAAGCGTTGGTGTTTTCTGGGTCATTTACTCCTTAATCTCGTTCTTTGAAATTGATGAAGATTTCATCTTGGTCCTGCAAGAGATAATCGTTGTATTCATTATTTTCAACTCCGTTAACAATCATGACAAGTTCATGAGTTTCATTGACCCTGTATGTATCAAAGCCGGTTTCATCAAAATGTTTGTTCCAGGTATCGAAGAACGCCTCAATTGGAACATCCTGTTGTTGTAAAATTTCGATGTGCACTACATTGTTATCACCGTGCGTGTGCAGTGGCCTCATCGGGCATTCACCGTCAGGATTTCCAATTCCATTTGGAATGGTAACGAATTCTCCGTTGACTTGAATGATCACTGTTGCGTGATAATGAAGCATGCCAGCCGTATGTCCACCGAGACATTCTTGAGCCAACGGGTGCTTAGAATCTGCAGTAGAATAGAATGAATCGTCATCGTTGGTCTTCAACATATCCAACGGATTGAATCCTGAAACGACCAGTAAAGCTATGATTCCCGCAACCATAATTCCTAACCAAAATTGCTGTTCTCTTTCCATTTTTTCACCTTATGACAATTTTCTCCAAGTATCGGATTGATATGCTTTTTCAATTTGATAAAATCCAAAAAATGCGGCTACATTTGCAATATGTGCTGTTGTACAGTACTGACAAATTTTACCCATCTTAAATTCGTAAAACACCAGCAAGGCAATAATTGCGAATCCGGCCATTGTCATCAACTTTCCATACTTGATATGGTCCTGAACAAACCCCGCTTGGGGTTCATTTGCAATGGTGCGAGTAAAGTAAAGGAACAACGTAAATGCAATGAAACCTAACCATCCCCAAGGAATTCCAAGCAAAGGAACGGTGTTATAATCGGCATTTCCAATCACACTATCACAATCAAAAAGTGCTTGAGCAGCGCAATAGTTTCCACCTTCAGTGATCTTGTTGTGAATCCATATCGTATGAGCAGATACACCAAAACCTGACAACACAATGAGGGTTTGTCCGAATAAAATTCTTTTGGTATCTTCTTGAAGTGATGGAAAGAATTTGAGCATGGGGCCTCTTGATAATGAATCTCGTAATGGACTGATAAATAAAATTCCCACAACGAGAGGTACGATATACAACAGGAGGATGATGTTTGAGTTCACGATGAGTCCTCCGCAGGAATTAAGCCGGCTACGGCATCCAAAATTTCGTAGTTGTTTGCTTCAGTAGATGACCAGGCAACAATCCCATTGGGCTGAATGATGAAGTATGTTGGCGTTCCAGGGATGTTCCAATCTTTGAGAAGTGTACGGTCGAGGTCGTCAATGTAGGGAAACGAATGTGGCCCACCATCTCTGGTACTGCAGGCACTTCGTCCTGAGTTGCACTTGAATGAACCATCTCCGTCATTTTTGTCCCGAAACGCTTGGATTTCAGCCCTTGTACTGTCGTGGCCATCAATCTGAAGCTCGACGGCTACCGCAATGATTTGAACAGGTGCCCTGCCCCATTGGTCGGAATTGACTGCATTTTGTAGGTCGCTCATTTTTGGTGCTGCATCATCCCAACAATAAGGGCAATCCGTATCCATGAATTCGAGAACGAACCAAGTTCCCGAACTGTTTCCTTCCTCCCAATCGAGGTCGATGTGGTCGTATATGTCGTAGTCAACCCAACCTCCACCATTGTAGGCTTTTCCAGCGAGGGGGGGAACTCTTTCACCAACGCCGACACCTGTAGATACAGGGTTTGAAGTAAAAGCAATCACGAGTAATACAAGTGTAAACAGACTGATTATTTTGATGAGGGTATCTGTTTTTGCTGTTGCTTCTTCATTCATAGAATCACCTTATGTTTTCGAGGACAGACCTTGCCGTGTGTCGAATCGCATCCTCACTTGTCATGCGGACATTGAACCCTGTTTCTAACATTTTGTCTATGGAGAGCATCGCTTTGGGAATATCTCCAGCCCATCCACGGTCGCCACCTGTATAGGAAATGTGGGCATCATGTGCACCACATTCTTCAATCACAATTCGAGCAATATCCCTCACTGAAATTGTATCATGGGAGCCTAAGTTGAAAACATTGAGTGCTTCGTGCCTCGTTGACATGATGTGCAACATCGCATCAACGCAATCTCCTACATCCATGTACGATTTCTCTTGCAAACCGTTTCCGAGAACTTCTAATTCGCTTGGATTCTTCTGCAATTTATGAACAAAATCGAAGGTCACACCATGTGTTGCTCTCGAACCTACAATATTTGCAAAACGAAAGATGTAGCCTTGTAATCCGAATGTTCCGACCCAACCACTCACGAGGCCCTCGCCTGCTAATTTACTTGCTCCATAGAGTGAAATTGGCATACAGGGTCCATAATTTTCCGGTGTTGGCATGGGTGCATTTTCACCATAGACAACAGAACTCGATGCGAACGCAATGGTTTTCACATTGTTGATTCGCATTGCCTCAACAACATTGTAGGTTGCAATTGTACCTTGACGGAGGTCTGTATCAGTGATTTGTGTTCCAAGTCTGATGTCAGGATTTGCAGCTAAGTGAAAAACACATTCAATTCCTTTGGTCACTTCAATTACATCTTCGAGAGAACATACATCACCATGATGGAATTCAAATTGGGCAGATTGCATGTGATGTTCAAGAAATTCTGAATGGCCACTGCTCAAATTATCAATGACTCGGACCTCATCACCACGTGCAATGAGTCTGTCGATGAGGTGTGAACCAATGAATCCAGCACCTCCGGTTACGAGGACTCGCATGATGTGTGGACTTGCACCGTCCGTATAAGTGAAACGCTCTATACCGTCAAATCAATTGATTCATAATCATTGAAGCAATTCGGGAAAAAATGGGGAAAACCCCGGAGTGATACAATGGTAAAACAAAAAGAACACACCCAAGAAACGACAACAGAAGAACAAACAGTGCTCGTTGGATACGTCCGAAAGAGTAACGCTGGTGGAGCAATTAAAGTTTCCATCAACTCATCTGCATTCGAACAATGTTCGACATATGTAACAGCAGATGGCGAATCATATGTTCCTCTTGTCATTTCAATTGGTGCATTGGAACGAGTGCTTTCCGGTGAGAGAGCAGTAACAACCATCAGCCAATTTCAAGATTGAGTAAATCCTTCAATAACGTATTGACATTTACGAATTCTGCATTGAGCAGCCGATGCGCCACAGCCCTCTTCGGACGGCTGTGGTGCCCCATTTTTTTTTCTAAATTCGTTTAAAAGATAGATTCAAAGTCATTATTTCTAAATAGAAGCGGTTCGCGAGTTTGATTTGGTGAGAACAATGCCAGAAGGCAAAGATTCGTTAAAAATAGTGGCAGGAATGCCGATGTTTAACGAAGAAGAGACCATAGGTTCGGTTGTTATCAGCACATTACGATATGTCGACACCGTTCTTTGTATTGACGATGGATCATCGGATTCAAGTGCAAGCATTGCAGAATCATGCGGAGCTCATGTCATTCGTCATCGAACAAATCGAGGTTATGGAGCAGCGATGAAAACTCTGTTTCGACATGCACTTGAGATGGATGCAGATGTGCTGGTCATTTTGGATTCAGACGGTCAACATAACCCAAATGATATTCCTGCAGTGATTGAACCAATATTGTCAAACAAAGCAGATTTTACCATTGGCTCTCGCTTTGTTGATGGTGGAGGTGGCGTAGATATGCCAGCTTACCGCAAACTCGGCATCAAAGTGATTACTGCTGCGTCCAATCTTTCAAGTGACCTCAACATCAGTGATACACAATCGGGGTTCAGGGCATTTTCGAGAGCAGCTCTTGAAAAACTTCGATTTGATTCTGAAGGAATGGAATTATCACTTGAAATTCTTGAAGACGCAAATGAAAAACACCTGAGAGTAACTGAAGTGCCTACACTTATCCGATATGATGTGCCAAAAGGGTCGAATTTTACTGCAGTATCTCACGGCTTTACTGTCCTTACTTGGGCCTTACTTTCTCTCTCGCAAAAGAAACCACTCTTGGTTCTGGGAATTCCTGGCCTTGGTTTACTTGCTACTGGTGCTGCTATGGGTATGAACGCAGCCCAAGATTTCACGACACAAATTGATGAATTAATTGGAAGTGGTATCTCCGCTGTATGGATAGGTGTACTTGGATTAGCATTGATGGCAACAGGCATCGTACTTCAGACTGCCCAGCGTTTTCTCCGCCATCTCATCGTTGAAGAATTTGGTTTGGATTGAGTTATTTATTCCGTTCGAGTGGAATTCTTCTTGAAGCCGGTATCACTCGCATTACTATGACAAGTGCTCCACCAAGCCATTTGGACACATTGTCACAACGAGTTTCAGAAGCAAGAGAGAAATTTGGCGATTATGTTGAACAACGTTTGCATAGGGTCTACACCACCACCCTACAAGCCCCGGGTACTGTGGTTATACTGCTCGTTATCCTCACCGCATTTTTTGCTCAACAGGGCGCATCGTTTCAAGAACAAATTGAAGACGACGTAGAAATTTTCCTTCCAGATGATGCGCCTTCGACTGAGTTATTGCTCGAAGTTCGAACCGAATGGTCCACAGATATCGCAGTCATTTACATTCAAACTCCGAATGCATTTGATACGACATTTACTCAAAACATTACTTCCGAACAAATATTGAACGAAATTTCTTGGGTTGAAGGGGACGATCGAAATATTGACGGAGATTCAACAGGTCGTGGCATTGATTTTGACAAAAGTGACCACGGTCGTAGTGATGGCGTTTTGTGGATTTTGTCGGGGACACAGGTGATCAAAGAAATCAATTCTGCAGACGGTCGATTTAATGAGTCAATGTGTGTTCATGGTTTGAACACGAGAATTCCTGTTCAATTAGATTGCACGATGCTGCCGCCAGGAGGAGAATATGCGATCCCAGACCAACAACGTATTGACCAAATCATCGAAGAATCTAATGGGGCATTCGATGTATTTTTCAAGGATACAAATGACATGGATTTCACGAAAGATACAGATGGCGACGGAAATTACACCAATGATATGGATGGAGATGGAATTTGGGACACAACGGCTATTGTTGTCGGAATGCACCACAACCCGAGTGTTACGGGAGATTTCGCCGATTTTTCAGAACTCCTCAACCACTTTCAGGCTGTTATCGATGCAAAACCCGGCCAGTACCGAACCACGGATATGACCGTGACCGGACTTCCAAAGGTGTTGGAGGACATTTCTGATGAGATTTACGAAGATTTGATGATGATTCTTCCATTTTCTGTTCTCTTTACCATAGCAATTATCACAGCATTACACCGTTCATGGAAAGTCGTGGTCATCACGGGTACTCCAATATTGATGGCTATTGCATTGACATTTGGTATTTCAGTCATTCTCGACATCACATTGACACCAATGATTATAGCTACATTTCCTATCTTGATTGGACTAGGTGTAGATTACGCTCTCCACATGGTGAATCGGATTGAAGAAGTGAGAAGAAAAGAATTGAATAAAATCAACGAAGATAACGAACGTCGAAGAAAAAAAGGCCAAGCAGAGCAAGAACCTCCCGATTTGTGGGATCTCGATTTTTACCGTTCTTGCGTTATCGAAATGACAAAGTCAACCGGTGTTGCCGTATTTTTATCTGCTATGACAACAATTGTAGGTTTTACTGTACTCATTTTGCCATTTATTGTACCAATTTCTCCAATTCGCTCAGTTGGTGCAACTTTGGTCATCGGCATCGGTGCTACACTTATTTTCAGTGTATTAGTTGTACCAACCCTTGCTTGGATGTTGAGATTTAGTAAGCGGAGTAATCCTACCATGTGGAAGAACATCGGAAAAGCTCCCATTAAAGGATTCATGCTCATTGTCTTGGTTTCGGCATCTGTAACTGCATATGGGGTTGTCAACCTTGACGAACTCAATCAACCTATAACTGGCTCATCTGAAGCACCAGATGGCATTCAATCACTCAATTCCCTCGCTGAATATTCACGACAATTTGACAGCGGACAAACATCCCTTTTCATCTTTGATGCGACAGAGCGCCCAAATCAAAACAACACCGACAACATCCGTGACCTTCCTGTTCTTGATGAACTCGATAGGATTGAACTACTGGTCGATGCCGTTGATGAAACGGAAACGACAAGCATCATTCTCTTTTTAAAGACGATTCCAGCAAGCATAACGCTAACTGATGGTGTTTCTCTCTATGAAGGTAGTCTCTGGGATTTGTTGCATGAACCATGTTGGGAAAGTAATAACGTGATTGAGTGTCATCTTTGGTTGGCCCTTGATGCAACACCAGGTGGTCGTGAGTCTATTCGAAAAGATATGGTCAATGTTGTGTTCGATACCCTTTCGTTTGAAGTTCGTTCAATGTTACTCAACGAAGGTGGTACAAAGGCCATCGTATATGTTGAACAACCATACATGAATTTGAATATTGCTGGAGGCTTAAGAGACCAAATTGATGCAGTATTGGAAAAAGAACCAACGCTACCTGACACCAAAACATCCTTGCTCACAGGAGGCTTACCCGTTTCATTAGACATCAATGATGGTATCCATGATTCCCAATCGAAAACGACCATTATCACACTCATTGTCTTGACGATCATCCTTTGTTTTGTTTTCAAATCGATTCGATTAGGAGTATATACCATGGTTCCAGTTGCAGTCGTCATTTTGTGGCAACCCTTATTGATGCAAAGTGGTGATGTGAATGTGAATATCTTTACAGCAATGATAGGAACGATTGTGTTTGGTATTGGTGTCGATGATTCGATTCATATCATGCACAGAATCCAAGAGGAAGGTGAAACCCCTCATGGTCTTGCAACTTCTATAGAACAAACTGGACAGACGATTTTTGAGACCTCAATTACTACGATTGCAGGAATTGGTGCTGGGTTTTTAGCTGCATTTCCTGGTCTTGAAAATTTCTTTATGATCATGTGCTTACTCATTGCCTTCGCTTTCCTCACAAGTACATTCTTGCTACCATCACTTCTCACCTTGGAACATTCTTTGACTGCAAAAATCAAAGGCGAACCAACTTGGATTGATTTTGGGGAAGATATCGCCCTTGCTTCCCCGATTGCGATGAGGCCACTTGAAGCTGTCTTAGAGAGTGGAGGGAGAAGGGAGTAAGCCCCTTTCTGTTCCCTTTCGGTGACCGCATTCAACTATGCATCCTACCTGTCCCTCGACGTGCAGCGTCAACGGGACGATTTGGACTTGCTCCTGTGGGGTTGCTCGTTTCATCGACAACAAGGCAATCTCGGTCTTTCAACGTCATTGTACACACCCTGCATCGTTCGTTTCTATACCAATACCAGTTCATCTCTGCTCTCTTTCTTCTGAAAGCCACATGCACTATGGAGAGGGGACTTTCCTCAGAGTCGAGCTCTGTCAGCGGTCCTCCTTCTCCCTCCAACTCGGGAAAGAGCATTCACTTTTTGAATCTCGTCGTTCAAAACTTTCCTCATTGATACGGGTTATCGCCAGGTGAATAAGCTTGAGATTGGCCCCCATATGCCCCGTATTGCTGCTGCTCTTGGTTTGGTTGTAGCGTTGGAAGAGTCTTCATCACCTTGTCATGTTGAAGATTTGGTCTGGGCTGCTGTGGTTTTCGGAGCCCATAGACCAATACGACAATCAATCCGGCAATCACGAGGCTGATGATGATGAGTAACATCGAATTGACTTCCTTAATACTGGAAAGTAATCCATCTGATGTGGCTGACTGAATGCGGACTGTTTCAGAGGTTGCAAATGTGTTGTTTGAATTCAAAATATGAATTTCAATCCACATCGTACCCTCGCGGCTTGGAATCCATTCTTGCTGGAAAAGAATAGTCTCGTTTGATTGAGCTGTGATTGCTTTACTCGCGAGTCTTGTTCGGGCACCATTGCTTTCGACAAGTTCCATGACGAGTTGAGCTTCCCCGCTTGCTTGCCCGACATTGGTCAGGAATGCGACAATATTCACGGTATCACCTTCTCGAATATTGGATGAAGGGGTTAACTCTACACTTGAGAATTCGAAATGTGCTAAGCGTTGCTCGAGAGGCCAAACACGTAATGGGGCGTCAATATCATTAAACGAGCGTTCAATTTGATGACCAGCCTCATCATTACCAGTAATCCAAATCCTCAATTCTAGGGACATTGACCGAAGACCTACAGTCATAATTTCATCCAAATCCAATCTTGTTTCAAATGGTATTGAATTGCCTGAATCCGTTCCTCCAATCAGATTCATTGGAACAGATCCATCCAGCATCGCCGGTGAATTGAGACCTAATCCTTGTTCGTGAATAGCCCAATTCAATTCAATACTCGATGAATCAATTTTCCCAGTCTCACGAATACGAATTTCAAATTGTTTATCCTTCCATTCTGATTCAACGAGAATTCTGTTTGATGTTGGTTCGTTGACGGCAATAATTTTCGGTGCCGTTTCGTCCACAATGATGTACACAAGTTCATCTGTAACGCCTCGGAAGAGGGCACCAGATGGTGCGTCGTTGAGTTCTGCAAACAATCCGTATGTACCAGGTTCGAGTGGTGCTAAAAGTTCACTCGAAAATGAACTGTTTTCAGTTTCGAGCAAAAAGTCATTGTTGCCGAGGGAAAATTCGATACTCAATTTTTCAGATACGGGTGCATGTGTACGGTACCAAAACATGTCTCCATGGATATTGAAGACTGTTCGAGGTTCAACGAAATACCCAATCTCACTTGTGGTTTCTTCTCCGAATGTGAATTCAATCGAATCTTTATCGATTGTTAATTCGCCAGAATATCTCCATATTAAACTTGATAACTCAAACTGATTTGATTGACCGACTTGATCAAAAAGTGTGATGAGAGGGAGCCGCTTAAGATTCACATCTGGGTCGTAACCCCACTCTAAATGGAATGAAACTGAAAAGGAACCATCTCTTGCAAAATAGTCATCAGACCCTACCGTTGTCAATTCACAGGAATCAATTTCGAGGTAATGGTTGAGCGATATACATTGTTGCGTAGTTGAATTGTAAATGATTGTTGAGGATTGAACTGCATTCGAAGATAAGTCAAGATGTATTTCTCGAAGATCTGAGATTCCACCTCGCTCATAGAGTGGCACAGTCAAGTCATATCTTTCCCCTGGATGGAGCCAAACTTCGCCGTTGGAATGATTCCATTTCATTGCTGTTGTACCAAGACTGGGTGCTTCATCATCGTTAATTTGAACAAAAAACATTGGAGATTGGAAATCCCCTCCTTCAGACAATCGGTGACCTGCAGAATCTGCAATATCAAGCCAACCGATGAAAAAATCACCATTCGATGCTTGTCGAATATTGACATTGAAGGTGTAAAAACCAGACAAGGCATCAAGCGAGGCGGGTTGGTTCAATTCATGAACGCTCGTTTCAGCAAATTGCATTCTGGAGTCACTGTTTTCATCATGCTTCCATGAAGTCCAGATATGCAATTTCGAGTGCGTGGGCAAATGAGGTCTGTCTGCAATTAAAAATTTCAACTCAACGTCTTGTCCGACTTGATGTTGTGAGAATTTTTCTATGTTCGAATAAAGTAATGTAGGCTGTACAGTATCAAAACCAAAGGTCAAGTTGCTCGCCATTGGGAAGATGATATTTTGCCCTTTTAGTGGTAAAACTTCAACCTGAAGTTCAACTTGAGTTCGTCCAATCGGTACATTGTATGGCAGTAAAGCAACACCCTGATAGAGAATGGAAGTTGAACTTACTTCGAATCCATCGGCAAAAAACCGAACTAATGCTTGGCCTGTTCGTGGATACGCTTTTTCTTCTACTCCTTCAAAACCGAGTTGTACTTCAATACTGACTTGCTGACCAGCCTGAAGGTAAGGGTAGTCATGTGAGGACCTCACTCCATTGCTTGAGAGTACACTCCAAGATTTGACCTCAATGTCATTTTCAACACCTTTCGAGTGCCCGAGGCCGAATTGGTGGGTAACTGGTAACATAGGCCCTGATGCTGAAATAAGGTGAACACCAAGCGTGGCGGATTCTTCATCGTTCCAACCGTCTGGAATTTTGAATTTGTGTTGGATTTCAAGTCGAGAACCGGATGCTTTGGCTGTGATTTCACCCATATTGCCTGCATCATTCCACATTAAAGATTGGCCTTGGCTTGTGCATGCTGAAATGGACATGGCAGTGACAGGTAACTGGCCAAGACTGCATGTGATGCTACTGGATTGCAATAAACCATTGAGATTGAGTTGAACCTGCCAATTTGAATTCACAGCATATGTGAGTGGACTTTCCATAGTCATGAGTGCTACGTCGAATGTTGAGATAGCTCGAATCCATGAGGTACTTGGCGTGAGTGTATTCGAAGCATTTTCAACAACAAGGCCAACGGGTATCACCGATGATGATGTTTGAAGATTGTCGATGGTGACGGAGACAGCCCCCGATTGTGACATTCGAATGGGGAGGCTTACTGTCCGTGCGTTATTGATGACGGGGGAATTCATCAATTCACTGTTAAGTCCAAGAACCACAGAAGATGCCGAGCCAAGTGATAATGAAATTGTGCCATTGTATGGTGCAAAAATACCCCCAAAGGTGACAGTTCCAGGTTCAAGGGAAGATCCAATTCTAAACTCAATCAAAGCCATCGAAAGCCCAGCGATGCCGTGTGTGTTTGGAGCACTTTGCAAAGCAGAATTCAAGTTGAGGAGTTCAGTGCTGCTCAAGCTAACTTCATACATCGATTGAATATTTGGCAATGAACGACTGAGAACATCGTTGCCACCAATGGCAAGTGCAAGATAAGGCGATTTCATTTCTTGAAGTGGCGAACTCAAGACAAAGGACAAGCTATCGAGACCCTTGGTGGGAGCAGAGATGTAAAAGTTAGCAGAAGAAGATACCGAAAATTGTTGTTGTTTCCATATTGAACCATCCAAAAGTCGATCTTGCATTCCGAGACGGCCGATGTGAGATTGGTCCATACTCCATTCAGGTGCCCCATCCAATCCAACATCAATTCGTAATCCATCCGGTGTGGACGTTCGAACAAGTTCCACATCAAAGGTGTTTAGAGTCCACAAAGTTTGTGCATTCGGAGTTGGAGCCATTCTGAATTGAACCATATATGAAGGTGCAGCAAGAGAGTGTGTACCTTCTTCTGGAAGGTTAGTCCAAGTCGAACCCGAATCCAGTGAAAATTCAAGAGCACCATCACCAATAATATCGTTGGCGAGTTTCAACTTCGAAAATCCGCTTCGGATTTTATATTCTGGTGACAATGATGTTGCTGACCCCGAAATTGTGCCACTTGAACTCCACGATGCGCCATTTAATTGCCATCCAGCATCTGTTGGGTCACTATCGAATGTGTACGTGATATGACCATTGAAGGAAATACTACGAATGATAGGTGCGACCGAACCAGTGTTGGTCGCAATGTGGAACTTCAACCTAATTTCTGGATAGGTTTCCCAATCGAGCATCCCTAAATCGGTGGTCAATGCGTCTAAGTTCTCAAAGCCAGGGATTGAGGCTCCAGTCGATGCATCAATCAAAGACCACTCGAATGTGCTGCCCGCAGAAACACTCGCATCAATATGCATCAATCCGAATTCTCGAAGTTCACCTCGGCCATCGCGTAATGGACTTATGATGCTTGAAGTCCAGTTTCCTTCTCCTCCTGAAATACCACCGGTCGGCTCAATTTCGATATCGTCAACATTCCAACCAGTGTAGGTCACACTTCCATCTGTGGTTCCCAAAATGAATCTCACTTGGAAGTTTGAGTTGCCTGAGATGTAATTTGAAATATCGTGAGTCATTTGAGACCAAGTTGATGGATTTGTTGAACCACTTGTGTGTGACCAGATGGTTGACCAAGAACCAGCAGAATTTGTGACCTGAACATATGCATGGTCATACGAAGCAGATTCGATTCCCAATCGTTTCCAATATTTGAGGGACCATGAACCACTACATCCTGAACAATCAAAAGAGGGAGAGGTAGCAAAATTTTGGCTCATGTAATTAGGATAATTACCATTGTAAGTATACAATGCATTGCTTCCAGAATGTACCCCATTGACTTGACCAAGTGTAGTATCATATCCAACAGACCACGCTGAGCCGAGAGTCCATCCATGATTCGGTGTTTCGAAATCCCAAGTGATGCCTTTTGGCAAGAGTGTCAATTCAGTTGAATTTACATTCATACCATCGTAAACTGAATTGTATTTCCAATGATTTGAATTTGTCCATGTGATCGCTGTTGAACCAGGTATTGCAGCAGGGCTAAATGTCAAGTCAAGGTTTCGAATTGAACTTCCATTTGCTACATCAAATTCGATTCGTTCATTGGCCCCGTCAGGCCAAGAACCGATGGCTATTGTTGTTGCTTGGCCAATCATTGTTGCCTTTTGTTCTGCGAATTTACTTTCAAGAGTGCTTGAGTTGTCGTTTCCTGCAATTCCACTCAACATCGAGCAGAAGTATAGTGCAAGGAGGGCGAATGCCGCATGTTTGTTTGAAAACAAGCCGCCCATGTTATTGGTATGAACCACGAATGGTCTAAAATGTTCGGGAATCAAATTTCTAAAAATTGTAGCGGGATATTCAATAATCGCCATCATTACCCAACTGCATGGACGTTGAGGAAATGAAGAGACAAGCAGGCATCGCCGCCTGTGATTTTGTGAAGTCCGGGATGAATGTAGGACTTGGCACCGGCTCAACGGTAAAATACACAATTCTCGAATTAGGCAGGAGAATTCATGACGACGGTTTGAACATCATTGGTGTACCTACCTCAATTCAAACAGAAGAATTAGCGAAAAAAGTAGGCATACCAATGGCTGATCTTGACTCTCTTTCACATCTCGACGTTGTGATTGATGGAGCAGATGAATACGATTCAAATTTTGAACTTATCAAAGGAGGAGGTGCCGCTCTTCTCCGTGAGAAAATCGTAGCTCAAGCCTCCAAAGCCATGGTCGTTGTCGCCGATGAACGAAAACGGGTTGATGTATTAGGGGCATTTCCACTTCCCATCGAAGTCACACCATTTTGTCATGAAACAACCCGAAAAAGTATTGAATCCTTACTTGGTACCCGTGTGCTTCTCAGAATGAATGGTGACAGCCCATTGTTGACTGATAATGAAAACTACATTGTTGATGCTCATTGTGGACCGACCATACTTCGCCCAAGAGATGTCGAACAACAATTGCTTCATTTGGCTGGCGTGGTACAAGTTGGAATTTTTAGTGGCATGTGTGACGTTGTGGTGTTAGCAACACCTGCAGGAGTTGAAGTCGTACGTAATCCAAGTGGACGACTTTGATTTACATCGTTGTCTGTCAAGAATTAAATACGGGATAGAAAAGCGAACGATGGGCCTGTAGCTTAGTCAGGTAGAGCGACGGACTCTTAATCCGTCGGTCGCGGGTTCGAACCCCGTCAGGCCCGCTTCATTGTTTGGGCTTCTTCATCAATAATCGCAAGAATTCTTTCTCTTTGTATGGTGCCAAAATGATTGGAATCTTTTGCATCTTCTGATTCTTTATTATCGGATGAAACAAAATAATGCTGGCCATCGATATGTTCTACCCTTCTCAACAGTTTGCGTTCAGGTTCTTCGGGGTCATTAAACACAATCACCTCACCAATTTGAATCTCGTCAATTGAGTCAAGTAAGTGTGCGATGATAACATCATTATGTTGGTACAATGGGTGCATGGCCATATCGCAAATCGTGACTTCAATGAATTCAGGTGCAACATTTTGGGCAGATGAATCATTGATTCGGGCAAGGATGAGGTCTCTTGCAATTGGGCCAAAGTTGTGGGAATCTTCTGAGCCAAGAGGGTCGGGTTGGTCTCCTTCAACGAAGTAGAGCACCCCATCAAAAGATTTGATTCGTTTTACAATATGAGTTTCTGGCTTGAATGGATGGAGGAGGACAACGATATCCCCAATCCTCACATCATCAAATTCGTGCAAAATTTCAGCCGATACGGTCTGTCCATCCGTAAGTGTAGGGTACATGCTGTCCCCGAGAATGGTCACATTCAATATACCAGACATGCAAATCAGGATGCACGTATCCAAGGGACTTCTCGGCCTTTCACGGACCAAAACAGGTGATGAATTTCTTCAATTGCATCCATCAATTCTTGTGCATGAATTTCGGAAACTTCCACTTTACATGCTGAACATAACTTTGCGGCATTCCAAAAAGTGGTGTGAAGTTGCGGATGTGCTTCAAGGTGCATTGGCTTGAAGAAGTCAGTCCAAAGAACGAGAAGTTCATCTTTACACTTTTGTGCCTCTTCTTCTTTGATGGCTGCATAACGTGACATGGTGTTTAAGTAAGCAGCAACTTGTTCATTGTTCCCGGAACTAATTGGATTTTCTAAAGCCAACATTTTTTTGGTCATTGATTGGACGGCTTCGCCAGCAATTCGTGCACTCGAGGGGTCGTACACGCCACATGGTCCGTCACAGTGTGCTTCCGCAAAGATATGATTTTCTTCCATGAGAATGCGACCAAGACGAGACATAAGAACCTATGCTGAAGAATTCCTATGCAATCGTTGTGCCTTTCGTGCCTTTGAGTGCTCTAAGAGCATTGCCCGGTTCACATAAGACAACGCTCATCGATGGTTTTGATGACTTTGCCATGATGAGACTTCTCGCCTTCGGCCCCATTGACCCTGCAGGGAAAACACCTTCATCGTACATTGATTTGAGTTCGGGCAGTGTTATTGAAGAATGGTACTTTTGTGTTTCCTTTCCAAAGTCGGTGGCAATGCCTGGTACTGCAGTTGTAATGATGAATGCACCCGCATCAACGGAAATCGCTAGTAAAGCCGAACAGAGGTCTTTGTCAATGACCGCTGGGACTCCTATGAAATTTGTTCCATCCTTAATGGTTGGAATTCCTCCTCCCCCGCAACAAATCGTCACGGCATGTAAATTTGAGATGTGCCGAATGGCATCGATGTCGATGATTTCAATTGGTTTTGGACTTGCTACAACCCTTCTTGGACCATGAATGGTCTCTGCAATATCCCAATCTGCTGTCATGACCGTCGAAGAAGAAAGAATAGGCCCCACTGGCTTTGTAGGTGTAGCAAAGCCGGGGTCGTGAGCATCAACTAACACCCGAGTCGGTACAACGACCACTCTTTCTGGTCGATTTCGCTGCAAAAAAATGGACGACATCGCTTGAGTCAGTTTGTAACCTATCATGGATTGTGTCGCTGCAACCCACTGGTCTAATTCGTACAGTCCATCTTGTTCGAGAGCGAGAAGTTGACCAACCTGTGGCCCATTTCCATGTGTCATGATTACGTGCCAACCAGCTTCAAGAAGGTCGACCACATCACTGATAGCTCTTGCTAATACCTCCAGTTCCTCATCTGAAGAATTTGAGGTTGGAGATGCAAGAGCATTTCCTCCAAGTGCATAAACAGCAGTTTTGACCACAAAGAATGATTTCCTGCGAACCTTTTGAGACTTCCCCCTACATTCTTCAACATCATACAGTTCTTCGATGCGAGTGGAAGATTTCACATAGGGGCAGTTTTTCCAAAAGTTAGTGAGAGCATGAAGAATGTCTGGATTTCTGATGTGCAGGCTGGCCAGTTCGATGGCCAATCCGTTGAACTCAAGGGATGGATTAAACGTTCTCGTGGATCAAATAAGATTCATTTTATCGTGCTTCGAGACTCAACGGGTACCATTCAATGCGTTGGAAAAAGAGATGACTTGGGTGATGAAAGTTTTGAAAATTTCAAAACTGCATTGATTGAATCAAGCGTTATTCTTCAAGGCCATGTTCATGTCGATGAACGTGCCGAAGGAGGTCACGAAATCAGTATTCAATCAATTTCAATTATCGGTGCTGTCGATGCAGAACGCCCATTTCCTATCACTGAGAGTGCAATGATTTCTGCTGATGGTGGAGAAACTGAATTCTTGCTCGACAATCGCCACCTCTACTTGCGGACCTCAAGAATGACCAAAATGCTTCAAGTTCGAAGCAGCGTCTTTGGGGCTATCCACTCGTATTTCCGACAGCGAGATTTCACAGAATATCAAGCACCAAACTTTGTTGCTGGGGCCGTTGAGGGTGGTTCAACTTTGTTTGAAGTACCCTATTTCGGCAAAAAAGCCTATCTTACACAGTCATGGCAATTGTACGCCGAGGCAGCTATGCCTGCTCTCGAACGCTTGTACACAATTGCACCTTCGTTTAGGGCGGAAAAATCACGAACACGACGACATCTTACTGAATTTTGGCATGCTGAAATGGAAGTTGCATGGGCGAACAATGCTGAAATCATGCAATACGGAGAAGAGCTCGTTCGACATATCAGCGCTACACTTCTTGAAGAGAGAAGTGAAGAACTCAAGTTCTTTGATAGAGACCTTGGATTACTCGAGCGTTACGCAGATAACCCGTACCCGCGAATGAGATATGATGAGGCTGTTGAAACATTACAATCAATGGGTATTGAAATTGAATGGGGACAAGACCTTGATTATTCAAAAGAAAAAATTCTGACCCAAGATTTTGATGTTCCACATTTCCTGACACATTATCCAAAAGTCGCCAAACCGTTCTATCACAGAGTCGACCCAGATGATGGCAATTACGTTCTATGTCATGATTTACTTGCACCTGAAGGCTATGGTGAAATCATCGGAGGCGGTGAGAGGACCTGGACTGAAGAAGAAATTCTTCACAGAATTGATGAAGAGGGTGTCCCACGCGAACCAAACCAATTTTACATTGATATCCGTTCATACGGGGGGGTTCCTCACGGTGGATTTGGACTCGGAGTTGACCGAGTGTGTAGTTGGTTAACCGGCGCTGAGCACATTAGGGAAGTCA
>JAYNJV010000020.1:0-28411 GCA_038110525.1 Candidatus Poseidoniales archaeon
TTCAGCCCCCCTTTCTTAAGTTCAACACCTAAGTGTTATAGTCGGGTATTGAGTGAACTAACATGGTTAGGGGAGGGCGTCAGCATGGCAAGGAAAAAAGGTGAAGGTCAGCAACGACGTAAAAAGCCACAAGCACAGTATGATGAACTTGACAAATACCCTGTCATGCCACCTCATGCTTTTGCACGAATTGTACGTGATAAACAGACGCTGAATATCATTTACCAAATCATCGAACCACCAATGACAAAAAAAGAGCAAGAACAACGCGATGAAATCATGGATATCTTCATACGTTCGCTCACTGCTAACATTGAAGATATCGATGCAAATCCTGAGTCATATATTCGTACTGCGATGGACAAGGTCATCAAATCTTACGGTATGAAAATCAATAAAAAATCTAAATCCAAAATTTTCTATTACATTCGACGTGACCTCATAGGTTACGGACTGATGGATGTTTTAATGAACGATGTCAACGTTGAAGATATTTCTCTTGATGGTACCAATGTTCCAATTTTTGCCTACCATAGGAAATTCGAATCTGTCGAAACGACTGTTGTTTGGGAAACCGATGAAGAATTGGAATCGTATGTGATCAAACTGGCACAACGTTGCGGCAAGCACATCTCAGTTGCTGAACCTCTGCTCGACGCTACATTGATGGACGGTTCAAGAATTGTGATGAAATTAGGTCATGAAATCTCAACTCGAGGTTCAGCATTCTGTATTCGACGTTTCAAAGACGACCCGTTTTCGCCTGCGGATATTGTTGCGTTTAGAACCATGTCATCATTAATGGTCGCATACCTTTGGATTGCTTTCCAAAATGAAGTACCAATGCTGTTTGTCGGCGGTACTGCTTCAGGTAAAACCACAACACTGAATGCAATGTGTGTATTTATTCCATGGCAAATGAAAATCGTATCCATCGAATCAACTCGTGAAGTGAACATTCCACAACCGAATTGGGTTCCAGGGCTAACTCGACAAGGATTCGGTGGTGAATCTTCTGATGGTGTCATCGGTGAGTTCGAACTGCTCAAGGCAGCCCTTCGTGAACGACCAGAATACATTATTGTGGGTGAAATTCGTGGTGCTGAAGCATATGTGTTGTTCCAGGCGATGGCTACCGGCCACTGCGCATATTCGACGGTGCACGCTGACTCGGTACCTTCACTCGTGCACCGATTGGAGAACAAACCGATCGATATTCCTCGTGTTCTGCTCCCAGCTCTTGAAGCATGTTCCATCCAAATCCAAACTCGTATCAATGGAAAGCGTGTTCGAAGAACCAAGCAACTCGTCGAGATTGTGGGTATTGACCCGAACACCATGGAAGTGATTACCAACGAAGTTTTCCGTTGGGATGTCTCGACAGATGATTTCGTCTTCAGCGGAAAGTCATATGTTCTTGAGAAAATCATGGTCAAAATCAATTACAGTCAAGAAGAAATGCGCCGAGAACTACGTACTCGGAAGAGAATCCTTGAATGGATGGTTCTCAATGACATTCGGAAAGCCGACCAAGTATCCCAAATCGTCACGGAATACTATGTCAGGCCGCATGAGATTATGGCACGAGTTGATGGACTTCGATAAGTAAGGCGGTACGACCATGGAATTGACATTATGGCAACGCATCTGCACAAGGGTGGTCGGTCCATTTGTCAAAAAGAGAGCGAGGAGAAACAAAGAACTGTCTGAAAGCCTTGTCAAGGGCGCCATTCCAATGATGCCAGAAGTGTATATGGCCACGGTGATTATGACCTCTATTGTAGTGATGTTCATTTCATGGGGCTTTGTATCTCTCTTCTTCATCCCCGATATTGGGGTCATCGCGTTTTATGAGAGTATCCAAGACCCCGCTTCCATCGAACCTTGCTGGGATTGGGAATACTGGAATGCTAATCTTGTCGATGAATCCCTACCTGGCAAAGGTTGTCCAGACTATCGATTGCAGGTCTTCCCGGTCTTCCTCAAATATGTCATTGTCATCATTGGGGGAGTTATTGTTCCTTATGCAGCCTACAAATACAATATTGGTGGCTCACAACGAGAAGTGACACGAAGAGCGGATATGATTGAAAAATACCTGCCATACGCTGCTTCCTATACTGCTGCCATGTCTGCAGCAAACGCAACACCCGCTAAAATTTTCAAATCATTAGCGATGAATAAAGACATCTATGGCGATGTGGCTGATGACGCAGCGATGATTTACAGAGACGTCACGCTACTCGGCTATGATTTGATTACAGCCATGCGTTTGAGCGTTGACCGTGCCGCATCAGTTTGGTTAACCGAATTTTTCCAAGGGATGATCGGTACACTCACAGCTGGAGGACAACTCAAATTGTACTTCCTCAATCGTGCTGAACACTACATGCGTGAAAATCGAACACGGTTGCAATTGTTCCTCGAATCCATAGCCTTGCTCGCTGAATCGTACATTGTGGTTGCTGTTGCGATGCCCCTGTTCTTGATCGTCATGCTGGTCATTATGTTCTGGGTATCTGGTTCAGGAGCACAAATGTCAGAAGGCATGCTCTACTTCATTGTTCTTGGATTCGTTCCGCTCATCCACGTAGCCTATGCGGTCCTCGTGTACACCAGCAGTAAAGAGCAGGAGATGTGAGGTGACAACGTGGCGAAGAAGAAGGAGAAAATTATCGTCGAACTCGACCTTCCGAAGGACGATAAAACGCTCTCTCGCCTCTATATCATCTTATTTTTCTCTATTATTCTCGGACTTTCAAGCGGCTTGTTTTGGATTACAAACTCAGGCTTCGTTCCAACATCGAACGGAGAGCCTATGTTTACAAATTTATACTGTGGTGCAACGGCAAAAGATCCTGTCACCGGCGCCTCGATGGGTGATTACTTTAGGTCCAACCAAAAACCGACCTATGCAGCAAATCAATCCTGCAATATCCTTGAAGATAAGGCAGATATCATCGTTTGGGAAACCGAAGAACCATGGACAACGGTTTCAAAACGAGCTCAAAATTTCAATGTTCCAGGTGTTCCGCCTGAGGCAACTGGAGGAGTTGTGGTTGAACAACCGATGTGGCTCAATTGTACCATTGATGCAAAAGATGGGACACCCTACACTGTTGCCATTCGATCGCCCGACGGCGACCTCGTTGCATACAACAACGGCACAGTAGGTCAGTCACAGGATTGCGGTATAACGCTTCAATCCATTGAAGCAGGGAATATGTACGAATTGATTGTGTTAAGCAATCAAGAAGGTGAACCATTGTACGAAGTCAATTTCGATATGACCATCCATTACTTTGATGGCATTCCAACAAATATGAACAATAAATCGTTGTGGATTGGACCAAGTCTTAACTTAGGTATCACATCTGTTCATCCAACGATTTTCCTCAACTTCTTTGGATTAACCTTTTTCTTACTTATTTTCCCAGCATCGTACTACTGGGAAAAGGTCGAAGAGGCGAAAAACCAGATGGAAGAGAAATTCCCAGATTTCCTTCGAGACCTCGCTGAATATTGGAAAGGGGGTCTTTCGATGACCGTCGCTGTTCAAACCCTAGCGACTTCAGAATATGGTGCATTAAATCATGAAGTCAAAAAGATGTCCAATCAACTGAGTTGGGGAATCAAATTTGGGGATGTGATTCATCAATTTGCTGAACGTGTTGGTACTCCACTCATCAAAAGAGCAATTACGCTGATTCAAGAAGCAGATAAAGCGGGTGGTAAAATTTCGGATATTCTCGTCACAGCAGCAAACGACTCCCGTGAAATAAAATTCCTTGAGGCCGAACGAAATCGTGCTATCGGCTCCTATATTGCTGTTATTTGGACCTCATACTTCGTTTTCCTTGGCGTGATTGTCGTTCTCGCTAAAGTGTTTATTCCTGCGATTGCAAATTCAAATTCAGGTGGCGAAGAAGGTGGCGACAGTGGTGGACAAACCATTGGAAACATGTCGATTCGAAATGTCGACCCACTCTTTTTCCTTACTGTATTTTATTACGGCGTCACCATGCAAGCCATGGGTAACGGTTCGATGGCAGGATTGATGGCAAAGGGCCGATTTAGTGCAGGGTTCAAACAATCAGGATTGATGATCGTTGTTGCACTTCTCGTCTTCAACATCATCGCCTTTTCCAATGACCTCATCGGTGTGACTGAAATTCCAAGTCTTTCGCCTGGCTCAGGTAGTTTCGTTCCCCAACCTATTAACTGGGGGTGAGGTTGCTTGAGGACAAACAACGAAGGGCAAGTGCATATTCTTGAAATGCTCACCCTTTTTTGGCTCTTTTTTATGTCGGCTACTTTTCTTATTCGAGTTCAAGTTCCAGATGCTGAATCTGTTGCATTTGATGCTTCCCTCGAACTCGCCGCTGAGGATAGTCTGAATTACGGACTCGGTCTTGACGCCACTGTTGAGGGTGAGAGCCGCCTCCATGAATTACTCGCCAATGAACAACATGACCAAGCGTGTGCATTGTTGCAAAGTGTCATTGCTTCGGGAAAAGAAGCGAATTGCTGGCTTGCGAAAGATAGCTCCATGTCCGTTCCTTATGGAACGGTTGGCAATCCATATGGGAACACCATCAGCGTACACCGACTTCTCAATGTCGATGGGCATTTGTGGACGGTCACACTTGATGTTTGGAGTAGGGGAGGGGGTGTTTGATGCGTTCAAAACAACATCAACTTCACCGCGATGAAGTGGCTCAAATGCTACTTGCTACAGGAGTTGTGCTCTTGATGTCGCTGTTGTCCATGGCGGTTTTTGGTGTAAAAGTAGCTGGATTAACCTTACCTCACGAACCAACTTCTGACGGTGTTCTCGACACGACTGGTGAAGTTGTTGATATCTTATCTGATGTGGTTGAACACCGTACAAATCTATGGGTCGATGCAGGAGTTGACCCCGAACAAGCGATAGTTCTCGCTCTTGATTCTACCCAGGAAGATTTGCTCCATCATGGAGAGATTCGAGGCGTTGAAATCAAATTGCTCGATTTTGAATCAACGACCGTCGACACCAATCAAATGCTTGTGACAGGAGAATTGGGCGTTTCTGACCAGCATGTGATGATGCAAATCGATATCGAGTTTACCATTACCATTTCTTAATTTAAGACTCGTTCTGCTCATCCGCTTGTTTCCTTCGAAATAACGTGACAATTCGCTCCACATCATCATCCACTCGATGTGGGTCAACAATCGCCCAATTCGCTATTTTTGCTCGTTCAATGAGTCCCTCTTGGATAGCACGTATGCGTTGAAGATTTGCAATGTAGCGTTCTGCCCTTCGATAGGTATTCTTCTCACGGTCCACAAACATTTGACGGTGCAGAGCTTCGTCGTGAACCACCATAACAACACCCATGGCAATGCCACCTGATTCGGTCCAAGCTCTCAAAATTCGCTCACTGGGTACGATGTGAACGCCCTCGATGATCAAATCAAAACCTTCTCTTCGGGATTTGGCAATGGTCGCTTGAATGCCTTCCTCGAGCACTTGACATGTTTCGAGCCAATCTTGAACAGGTTCTCTCGATGGCCCAAGCGAATAGGATGAACGATGAAGTGCAGACGTTGCCTCATCTCGGTCAACCGACCTAAGAACTTCTCGAATATTATCGGTTGAAACAATTCTATGGAATCCCTCACGCTCTGCGATTTTGATGGATGCCGTCGATTTACCTGTTCCGGTGGCCCCTGCCAAAAGCAGCAAGCGGGGCCTTACTGAACTTGATTGGGCGGATGCTTCGGACAGCCCAACCTTCACAGCCATGATGGTCATGGTGCACATGAGCACATGAGGATTATGCACATCAACCCTCAAATCTCAAGTTTGAAACCGAATTCCATATTGCCAAAGTCATGGCCCACACAATTGATTCAAACTCATTGCCTTACGCACCTGAAAAATACGAGCGAAAAGACGTGATTTCGTTTGACCATTTCCTGTCCGTCGACCTAAGGACAGGGACCGTCATCAATGTGGAAGATTATCCTCAAATGAGGAAACCATCCTACAAGATTACCGTCGATTTCGGTCCAGTCGTGGGCATCCTTCAAAGCTCTGCACAGATTACAAATTACTCCATTCAGGAATTAATCAATAGAAAGGTGGTTGGTGCCATCAACCTTGGAGAAAAGACATTACCGGGTGGATTTATGAGTCAATTTCTCGTCCTTGGGGCTTTGGAACCGGATGGTACTGTTCGCCTGTTAGGGGTAGACCCTTCGATGCCAAATGGCTCAACCATTCTTTGAATTGAGCATCATCTCCGACCGATGACAATTTGAAGTAACTCTTCTTCGTATGGATATGAACGATGAAATGATGTATGTAGCAGGCCAGTGGTGTGGTGCATCAAATGGTGAAAAGAGCGAGGTAATCAATCCAGCAACAGCGGAAGTCATCGCAACTATTCCAGCAGCTACTGCTGAAGATGTGGAACAATGTATCGCCTCTTCTCGTGCAGCATTTGAATCAAAAGAATGGAGCCTTATGGACCCAGCAGAGCGCGGTCGAGTGCTCAATCGGATGGCCCAAGCAACATACGCACAAGCAAAGAATCTCGCTGTCATCGAATCATCGAACAACGGGAAAACATTCAGAGAAGCACTATCAGAAATTCGATACGGTGCTTGGACATTGGAATATTTTGCTGGATTAAGCGATAAAATCGAAGGTTCGACCATTCCAGTTCCTGGTCCACGACTGAATTACACACTTCGGCAACCGCTTGGTGTGACCGCCCACATCGTACCTTGGAATTTCCCTCTTCAACTCGCACTTCGTTCGATTGCTCCCGCACTCGCTGCTGGCTGCACAGTTATCGCAAAACCTGCATCTTGGACGCCATTGTCACTGCTCGCTTGGCTCAAGGCTATGCAGGAGGCAGAGGTTGGACTACCCGAAAACGTTGTACAGGTGATCACAGGTTCAGGTTCAAAAATCGGCAATCAGTTATCTGGCCACAAAGGAATTGACGGTGTCGTTTTAACAGGCGGGGTTCCAACTGGAAAACAAGTCATGGCTGCAGCAAGCGAGCATCTTACACCAATTACGCTCGAACTTGGTGGCAAAGGAGCGAACATCGTATTTGATGATGCTAATTTGAAATATGCAGCCAAAGCAATTTGTTTTGGAATTTTCATGAATGCAGGTCAAATGTGTTGGGCTGGCTCAAGATTGCTCGTCCATGAATCGGTACACGATGCACTCGTTGAAGCCGTATGCAATGAAATTTCAAGCTGGAAAGTTGGTCCGGGTATGGAAGAAGGCGTGCGAATGGGAAGTTTGGTTCACCCATCACATCGAGACGAGGTTCTTGCGAAACTGAGTCAAGGTCTTTCAGAAGGGGGAACACTTGTCCTTGGTGGACATGCCATTGATGGTGATGGCAGTTTCATGGAACCCACCGTCGTAACTGGTGTTCAACAAGAACACTTCTTGTTCCAAGATGAATTGTTTGGACCTGTTCTCTCTGTGACGACTTTTTCTGAAGATAGTGAAGCACTTTCCATGGCAAACAATACAGAATTTGGTTTGCTTAATGGTGTATGGACCAACGACCTCAGTAGAGCTCACAAGTTTGCTCGGGATTTGCACTGCGGCATGGTGTCCATCAATGAATACCCAATCACCTTCCCACAAACTGCTTTTACTGGATGGAAGCAATCGGGTATTGGTGTAGAACAAAGTCAAGAAGCCCTTCGATTTTATACTCGGGTCAAGAATGTCAATGTCAAACTTTGAGGGAATCACATGACGGTCAACACCGAAGACCTTCCCGACGGCATTCGATTGCTAAGGCTGACCGGTTCGTCTGCCAGTCAATCCTTCTCAAGACAATCAATGCCGGTCATCGCCGATGCGATTGACCAAGCCCTTGTCGAAAAGGAAGTCAAGGGACTCGTGATTACAGGGGAGGGACGATTTTTTTCTGCGGGGGCGGACATCAATGCCTTTCAAGAATCAATTGACGCCAATGAAGCACCACAGTTGATTCGTGACCTCACCAATATTCTTCATCCTCTTCTTATCAAAATGAGACAGTCCCCGACCATCACTGTGGCTGCCATGAACGGGGCTGCAGCAGGTGGAGGACTCGGTTTGGCACTTTCCTGCGATGCTCGAGTTGCTTCTCCAAACGCAAAACTTGCTGCTGCTTACGCGAGCATGGGTCTTTCCCCAGATGGTGGAACAACTTGGCTTCTTCCAAGACTTGTGGGAGAACAAGTTGCACGTCGATTCTTTCTTCAGAATGAAATTTGGAGTGGCCGACAAGCACGGGATTATGGTGCCGTGGATATTCTTGTTGAAAATGATGAGGCGTTGCTCGAAACAGCGATTGGACTCGCCAAGCATTGGAGTCAGTGGGGTCAGCATACCAAAGAAGCAACAAAGCATCTCTTGCACGTCTTTGCCGACCATGATTTCGAATCCCATCTCAAACATGAGCAAACACTGATTGAAGCAGCAGGCACCACTCAAGAATTCAAAGATGGTGTCAAATCATTTCTCAAAAAAGGTTGAGATGGGCCTTTTCTTTTTGATTCGATTTTGTTCGTGTCGATTCTTTATTCATCGAATTTAAGGATATTGTATCAAGTTCAAATTGAAAGTTAATGATTAAATATGATCAAACAAGTTTCTACCATTTGAAGAATCCTTGTCCTGATTTTTTACCTAATTTTCCTTCGTTGACCATTTGTTCAAGAAGAGGATGTGGGGCATATCGGTCATCGTTGAATGAACGCTGAAGGTTGAGCAAGATGTCACGTCGAACATCCAAGCCAACTAAATCAGTGAGCCGAAGAGGACCCATCGGGTGTTTGTAACCAAGAACCATTGCCGTGTCAATATCCTCAGCACTTGCTACGCCGTCAGCGAGCATACGAATCGCTTCATTTCCAAGAACAACACCGAGACGACTTGTTGCAAAACCGGGTATATCTTTGACAAGAATCGATGTTTTTCCCATACGTGCTGCTGCTTGCGAAGCCAATGTAATCGTCTCTTCACTCGTTCCGTCGTGTTGGACCAATTCCAACAATTCCATGATGGGTACTGGGTTGAAAAAATGCATGCCAATGACCTTTTCTGGACGATTTGTAGCACTTGCAATTTTTGCAATCGACAACGATGAGGTATTGGTGCCAAGAATCGCGTGGGCGGGAGCGTATTCATCAATTTTGGTGAAGACGGCCTGTTTTAGTTTTGGTAATTCAGGAACTGCCTCGATCACGAGATCAACATTTGTAAGAGCTTCTTCCATTTCATGCGAAGAAGAGAGATTTGCATGCCACTGCTCTTTTTGCTCAACTGTGGTTTTGCCCTTTTCGATGCCTTTTGTCCAAAATGCATCAATTCGTTGCAAACCTTTCTCCAAACTTTCTGGGTAGGCATCAAACAATGTTGTTTGCCAACCTGCTTGAGCACAAACCTGAGCAATTCCAGCCCCCATGGTTCCTGCACCGATGACTGCTATTCGATTAATCGCCATGAGTAGTTGTACCAACTTCTTGTTCATGATGCTTCTCACTTTGTGCTATTGCAACTCCACTGACAATTAATAGAAATGAGATGATGAGTGAGAAGCCTAATTGTTCATTGAGCAATACATAACCTCCAAGAATCCCAAATGGAGGAATGAGATACACATACAAAGCTGCTTTCCCAGCACCAATTTTGATAATGCCATCTGCGTACCATACATAGGACACAACCGTCGACAACAGCGCCAAGAAAACAATTCCATACCATGCGTTCATCGAAGGCGAGTGCAAGACCCCACTCTGAATCGTTTCAAAAGCAACGAATGGTGTAAGAAACAAGAGCCCCGTCACTGAAGACCAAACGGTAAGGATGAGGGGAGACAACCCTATTTCTTCGTCATTGCCCATCATGACCTTTTTCATTAAAATCGATGAGGTGGCCCATGATAATGCAGCACAGGCGATGAAACCATTTCCAAGCCAACGTTCAACGGTATCAATATCTGTGTTGGGCGATGCGAAAAAGAGAATGGCAACGCCGGTAAATCCGAATCCAACCCCAAGTGCGTGTCGTTTTGTAAATGCCTCGTGAATAAAGAACGACGCAAGGACTGCGGTAAAGAGTGGATTGAGTGTGATCATCAACGATGCATCACCTGCTGCTGTTTTCCCCATTCCAAACATGAAAAAAAGTTGGTAGAGAAATGTGGAAAAAAATCCAATCAGAAAAATGCCTTTCCACTGTTTCTTGGTTGGTAGTAACCATTTTCCTGCAACTTTAATGTAGATGATAAAGCAAAAAACAGCAATCACATATCGAATCCACGCTGCCAAAACAGGAGGCATATCAAGGGCGACGACACGGCCTGCTGGCCAACCAAAGCCCCAAATCATAGCGACGAAAAAGAGTTTGAGATGAACAAGAAAATGTTTCATGCAAAACGCTCCAGGCCGAGTTGAATCATCCTCGACCGAGGAAGCCCAATTTCGGGCAGACCTTTGGCAGGGGCGTGAATTTTTAACCCTTCTATCCGTGATACGTATAAGCCATAACTTGCAATGTCATTCGGTTTGTAGGGAGTTGGTAATCCCATATTCGTGAGTGTTTGGCAGGCTTTTTCAGAATAAATTGGATAAACATTGGTCGAAAAATGCATCCATTCCGATACTCGTTGTGCATCAACATCGTCGAGTGTGAGAAGGTGTTCCAGCAAAGCAACATCTGGATAGGAGACTGTTTTGAGAACCATTTCAACTTCCGTTTCCACATCTTCTGGCCAAGCATAAGGCGCTCTTTGGGCCCAAATGTCTGCAATTCGAATGTGTTCGATGCTACGCTGATCTTGAATCGCATACAATGAATCGATGTATGTTGCATCTTCGTAGGCGTCTTCGACAAGCGTTGGTAGGACATCGTAGAAACGCTCGCACATTTCTGCGTTGACCCCGTAAAGCGAAACGGGAATCATTGTTTCACCTCTTATGCAGTAGCGCCAATACCTGATTCAATTTGTTTTGGTGTGAGTGGCTTTTCGGCAACCCACTGTTGCTTGAACAAATCAATGAGGGCTGCTTCATCCTCTGAAGTGGGGAGGTGCTCGTACACGTATGTTTGCCATTCTTCATCAGTTCCGGTGAATTCACTGCCATCGGTGTTGTATCTCTTCTTCTTCATAGCACCAATTTCTCGATTGAAGTTTTCATGAGGAACATAAAGCGGGGCTGCTCCTTCTGGAAGGTAACCATTCAATTTTTCGATTTCACTTGCGATTTCATCATGGTAATGACCTCGTGCTTCTTCGTTCAAAATTTCCTTGTCAACATCAATACCGCCTTCGAGCTTGCTTCGCTCATCCCATCGACCTTTGATTCCCCAAACATAAGCCCAGTGGGCGGATGAAGATTCGTCGACACCAAACAAATCGTGTGCTGTAGCGACCCATTTGTTGATGTATCGTTGGAGCATATCGAGAGGGATGACGCCTGCTTTGATGATCCGTCGAAGTCCGTTTGAACCAGTTCCAAGGTGGAATGATTCTTCTTTGAGCATTGGGCCCATCGAGGCTGCAAGTGGTTTGAATGCTGAGGTTGAGAGCATACCAAGTTGGAATTTTCCATCTCGGTCAACAAACATCGTATAACAGAAAAAGTCGAGCCAGTGAGGCATTGGTCTATTGAAGGCACCGAGCAGTCGGTCGCCATCCTGAGCATTCCTCTCGAGCAATTTCTGTGCTTCTCTTCGACCTTGTTGTCCAAAGTAAGTCATGAGGAGGTAGGCCATTTGCCACCCGTGACGTTGCTCTTCGGCCATGATTCTTGCAGCTGCGTATCTGTCGTAATCGGTAGGAGCTGTAGCGAGGAGGTGGCGTTGTTGTTCAACCGATGCAAATTCAGTATCGCCTTGAACAGTGATGAGTGTCACGAGTGCATCGCGCATGCTTTGGTGAGGCACTTGGAGCGAACGCTCCCACTTTCGTTGGCCTTTGAAATCACCAAACTCGATGGTCTCACCTGCTCTGTCCCAGTCAAATTGAATTGAAAGGTCAAAGTCACCGAGCCATTCTCGCTTGAATCCGACTCGATCTTGCCAGTCGTTAAAATTCGAAATCCATTCATCCCAAGTTTGTGGAAGGTTGTCCATGGTTCGCTGACGCAAGGGTCCTCCTTATACTCTTTACGAACATGTTCGCACGAACATGTTAGGGGCTTTGACTCCGAATATCATCCTTAAATGCGTACATGACGCTAGATTCAATTCGTTGTAGTTGGCTTGATAATGTCGATTTGGCAACACCCAATTGTTCTGCCAATTCAGAAAGAGAAGTTTTTCGCGGTACATCGTAATATCCCTTCTTGAGTGCAAATTCAAACACCTCCAGTTGCCTCGGTGTGAGTAACCTGTTGGAATTTTGACGCGTAGAGAGAAGCCTGTAAGGAATAGACGATTCATCAAACAAGCGAAACATTTCCTTTAGGTTGTCTTTTGATGCTTCGATGAACCATTCGACCCATCCATCCCTGATCTCGAAAGGTGTTCGTGGAACTACACCTGCTTGGCGTAACGGCTTGAGAAATCCTCCCCCTCCTGCCACGATTTCGACACTAAAGTGCTGCTCAGAAAGTGATTTTCTTGCATCGACTCCTGCGTGTTCTTCAATGGCAGAACTCATATCGAAATCGCTCCAGCATCGTGCCATACCTCTGCCTCTTGACAACGGCATGTGCTCCTCGATTCGAAGAATTCCAGAGGGATTCTGCCTCGATACATCTCCAGCCCAATGACCTTCGGGAAGGCGAACTTCAATTCGTACCTGTTGAGCCATAATCGTCCCTTAGAGTGAGTGTGTTCGTTCTCTTTGATGAACATGACCTGTTTCAACATCAATGATTTCAGAAGTCGTTTTTGCACCATCTTTCGAAAACTCAACACCTGGTAGATAACCATCACAAACACCAGCTGCTGCAAAAATGGAATTCGTACTTTGACACAAATCCTTTGCTGACCAAATTCTCGTGAGGTCGTCTCCGACCATATCAACAGCACGTGCTTCTTCTTCGTCATTGCGAAAAACGAGACGCCCTTCGAAAATTCCGCCTAAGCCTCGTATTGCTGTGGCGGAAATTACGCCTTCAGGAGCTGCTCCAATACCGAGTAACACATCAAATGGGCCGTCATCCTTTGCTGCCCAAATCGCCCCGGATACATCCCCATCTCCAAGAAGATGGAGGTCGGCACCAACCTCTCGAATCGTCCGGAAGAGGTCGTCGTGCCTTGTTCTGTCGAGACTGACCACTTTCACTTCACTCATCGGTTTGTCATGGACATGAGCAATTTGTTCTAAGTTGTAAGCAACATCGCCTTCAAGTGAAAGATGGGCCTCAAGGTCTTTTCCTGCTGCGATTTTATCCATGTAACAATCAGGGGCGTGGAGAAGGGTTCCACGTGGTCCAGCAGCGAGAACGGCTATTGCATTTGGCTTATCATATGCACAATTGTTGGTGCACTCGAGTGGATCGACTGCAATGTCGATTTGGGTTGCATGGGGCATGCCAACCATCGAACCAAGTGGCTCACCGATGTACAACATTGGGGCTTCATCTCGTTCACCTTCACCAATGGCGACCCTTCCATCGAATGGAACTTCGTCAAAACATCGACGCATGGCCTCAACCGCTGCTTGGTCTGCGGCGTTTTTATCGCCCTTTCCCTTCCAGTGACCACAAGCGATTGCTGCCTGTTCGACAGCGTTGAGGAATGCTTCGCTGAGGTCTGATGTCGTTCCCATACGTCGACCAAACAAATGATGTCCATGAACTCAACGGTTCATTTCATTCATTCGTTCATTGATTTTGAGACGGCAAGTTCTTGATTTTTGAAATGACATGAATATCGCCCAAGCATGCGGTAGTGTACTGCCCGTGTTGGTCTTTTTCAAACGATTTGACCATGTCAAAAACGCACAGAAGACCGGCACTCACACCGGTGAGGGCTTCCATTTCTACTCCTGTTTTGTACATGGCTTCCACCGTTACTGTACACCGCAAATTGTTTCCTTCCCAAACCCAATCCACTTGAACCCCCTCAATAGGAATTGGATGACAATGCGGAATGATACGAGGCGTTTCTTTTACGGCTTGAATGGCGGCAATCGTTGAGGCTTGTAGTACATCGCCTTTCTTTACAGAGCCATCTTCAATGGCAGACTTCGTTGTGGTTTGCAATGTCAACAATCCAGTGGCAACTGCTCGACGAAACAGCACCTCTTTTTCGTGAATTCGAACCACTGCTTCTATCTCAATCGATGTTTCTTCAGTCAACCTAACCCCTCCTTCCAAACGCTTCCTGCCGAAGTGACTTCTTTTTTCCAAAGTGGGGCTTGCACTTTTAATGTGTCTATGAGCCATTCACAGGCCAAGAATGCTTCTTTCCGATGAGCACTTCCAACATGAATGGCCACAATGGGTTCATTGGCATCAACACTTCCGATACGATGAGCAAGGCCTATCGAAAGCACACCAAATTCATCGATAGCCTGCTTGGCTAAGTCGTACAGCACTCCAGAGAGTTTATCTTCCCAAGCATCAAATTCCAACCGGTAGACTTCGTGTTCACCCTCTTGCGGTCGTGTGATACCAAGAAAACTTACGATAGCACCGCAACCAATCACATTCATTTGACGCAAAAGTGCATCCGAATCAAGTGAATCTTTTGCCTCGAGGACGATGATATTTCCACTCACGATGATGCGAAGGGAACGCATCATTCAAACCTCTCGCTTCGTTACCATGGTCATGGCCGGAGAGAATCCAATCACCATCATGGGTGCTGGACTCTCGGGATTGGCGGCTGCAACTATCCTTGCTCGAGCAGGAAAAGAAGTGCATGTTCATGATGTTCGAGCGGACTCAGGTGCCCGATTTGATGGTGATTTTCAAGCCTTAGAAAATTGGAGTTATCCGTTTGATTTTTTTGACCAACTCAAAGAATGGGGGTTTGATACCTCGGAATTCAAAGCGACTGAATTCAGCATCATTGACCTCATTCATCCTGATGATGAAATATCTCAAGCCAAAACTGATGGTGTTGCCTATCGAATTGTAGAACGTGGAACTTCATCTCATACCATCGACCAAGGATTCAAACGAATGGCTCTTGAGGCAGGCGCACAACTTCATTACAATTCAAAAATTGATAATGGAGACGCCGATATTGTCGCATGTGGGCCAAAAAACACCTCTGCGGTTGCTTATGGTGAAATTTTCCACACCAAGCATGAGAACATCATCGCCTTCCAACTCAATGACAAGTTAGCACCAGGGGCGTATTCCTACCTCATCGTCATCGATGGTGTAGGACTCATTTGTACATGTTTGTGGAGAAAACAGAAAAAATCAGAGCGATTTCTCAACGAAACTATTGCTTGGTATCAACGTCATTACCCCAATATCGACATGGAGCCGGTCAAACGTGTTGGAGGAAAAGGCGACTTTACCATCAATAAGCATTACAAAATCGATGGGAAATATTACGTCGGTGAATCTGGGGGCCTGCAGGATTTCATGTGGGGTTTCGGGATGAGAATGGCGATTTGGTCGGGGGTGCTTGCGGCAAATGACATCCTTGGCCAAGGAAATTACGAGAAGGATGTTCGAAAGCAACTTCTTCCCTATGTCAGGACAAGTATCGCAAATCGATGGCTGATGAATAGGGTGGGCGATAGAACATTCAAACGAATGTGTCGACAATGGATGAAGGACCAAAAAAAGAGTGGGGATGGCCTTCGATGGATCTCAAAATTATTCCGTCCAACCATATTGAAGACAACACTGTATTATTGTATTCAACCTTTCATGCTCGAAAAAGACAAAACAGCAATGAGTCGAGGTATTCGAAGAATGCCGTTTCGAAAAGCGAAACCACGAGATGTGTGGGAACCTTCTGAGGATGCCATGAGTGTAAAGAAACGGTGGGATGACCATAGAAAAAAGGGCGGCCATGTTTCGTTTGAAGAAGAGAACAGTTCTTGATTCACAAATTTCTTGTGCGATTTCTTCTTAACATTAGTCAATGTGGAGAAAATCATGAGCGACCTCTATGGCTTGAAACTTGAACCTCTGTCAAACAAACTCGTAAATTATGGCGTTACTGAAAATGGCATTGCCGTTATTGAATTGTGCTCCGACTCTGCGGGAAAACCACTTTCAGAATCAAGTGATAGGTCTCCTAACACCTACACTCATGAAATGATGAGAGATTTAGATGAAGCCATTGTTCGTGCCCGATTTAACGACGATGTGACTTGCATTGTTTTGACAGGAAATGGAGCATCGTTTTTCTCCGCAGGTGCTTCAATTCAAATGCTCAACAGCGTAACTCCTGGATTCAAATACAATTTCTGTCTTCACGCCAATGAAACTCTATCTCGTCTCGAACAAACACCAAAACTTGTGGTTTGTGCTATTAACGGTCATGCTGTTGGTGGTGGTTTGGAAATCGCCATGGCAACCGACATTCGAATTGCTCGAAAGAACTCAGGAAAGGTCGGACTTCCAGAAATCAACCTTGGTGTTCTCGCTGGAACGGGCGGAACAGCACGGCTCACTCGTTTGGTCGGCAAAGCCAAAGCACTCGAAATGATGGTGACAGGCGAGCTCTGGTCCTTTGAGGATGCTCATTCGCTCAACCTCATCAATCACATTTGGGAAGGGACAGCACAAGATTTCAGAAGAGATGTGTTGGATTGGTGTTCCCAATTCACATTACCAAACAAGGCTGTAAAGGCAGTTGGTAACATCAAGCGTTCATGCCAAACTGGGCCTGAAATTCCATTTGAGTACCACCTTGCATTGGAGCGAGAACTACAAGCAGCACTCTTCAACAGCACAGATGCGAAGGAAGGAATTGCAGCATACGTTGAGAAGCGTGTTGCACATTTCACTGGTCAATGATCGTGCTGAGGTGGATGAATGAAAGTTTCAGTTCCTGCAGATGTACCGGATGAACTCATCGAAACCTACCTTGACAACATGAGGGCCGCAACTTCTGGTACTGGCTCAATGAATCTCTTTGCTTGTGATCAAAAAATTGAACATCTAAATGATGATTTTTACGACGGAGGGAAAAAAATCCCTCATACCTCAAATGACCCACAACACCTGTTTGAAATTGGTGTAAGGGCAGCTCAAGAGGGTACAATTGGGGTCTTAGCAGGACAACTTGGCCTGATTTCCATGTATGCAAGAGATTACCCCGATATTCCTTACTTAGTGAAGTTGAATTCAAAATCTCATGTTGTACCTACGAGCCAACGCGACCCGATCTCCCAATCGATGTGGGACATGGACGATGTGATGGCCCTTGTTCACAACGGAATTAATGTCGTAGGCATCGGCTACACTATTTACATCGGTTCTGAATACGAGCATGAAATGCTCACTGAAGCAGCACAATTCATTCGTCAAGCACACGAACTTGGCATGATCTCCGTGGTGTGGATGTATCCAAGAGGAAAAGCAGTAACCGATGAAAAAGACCCTCAACTTATCTCAGGGGCTGCAGGTGTTGCTGCTTGTATTGGTGCAGATTTTGCCAAGGTCAACTATCCACGGGCTTGGGAAGGAATGACCCAGCCGGAATCGTTCAGAGTTGCTGTCGAGGCAGCTGGTCGAACTGGAATTATTTGCTCAGGTGGAGGTTCATTGCCAGCACGTGATTTCCTCCAACGACTTCACGACCAAGTCAATATTTCGGGATGCAGAGGAGCGGCGACTGGAAGAAACATCCACCAAAAATCGACAGAAGAAGCCGTCCGAATGACGGCTGCGTGTCATGCCATCATCTGTGCTGGGGCCTCGGTTGATGAAGCCATGGCCATTTTTGAAGGCAACTGATGTTCAATTGTTCGCTTCCTCGCAAAACTTGATGATATCTTCAAGCGCTATTTCGTCATTGTATATCGAATGATGATGACCAAGAACTTCAGGTGGAATAAATTTCCCAGTTTTTCCTCTTTCCAAATTTCTCTTTAGGAGGATTTCAAGAGGGAGTTTTGGCATTGATTGAATTTGAATGTGATAGCCATGTTTCAATGCAGCTTGCACATAAGGACACATTTCCCAAATTTGCAAATGAGTATTATCGATGATAATGAACGGTTCGAGCGATTCCATTGAGGTTAAACAACGTCGAACATTCATTTCGTGATACTGAGGTAATCGGTTTTTATCAAAAATATATTCACCATCGATGAGAAAGAAATCGTCGGTTGAGTAGACACTTTTTGGAGCAATATGTCGGAGTTCGTGTTCAATGAAAGAAGATTTTCCGGAGCAAGACGGCCCTCGAAGGAGGAGCAAAGTCAATGCGGGTTGTTCCATCAAGATTCGTCTTCAATCTGTGTGGTAAACGAACCATCTGGGCTCATGATGATGGGATTACCTTCAACCCATTCAGGACAATGCTCGGAAACCCAGTCTCGTGTTGCCCATTCGCAAATATCGTATCCACCTGATAATATTCCAGATCTTTTAATGTAGCCGACTTTGACAATGTCCTTGTCTTTTGAAAGAACATTTCCGAGTTGTTGACTGGTTGTACCATGACGCATGGATGAATTGATGTGTTCAAGAATTTCTGCAGTGTTCCTTGGTCGGTCATTCAAATACTTCTTGATTTTTTCACGAATTCGTGTTGTTTTCATATCATTCTCCTCCTGTCATTTTTACCAGTTACTTACTCCAGCATCTGATATTACTAAGCAGCGAGGCTACTCATATAACCGTTACCCTCTTCAAGAACGAAGTTGTTACATAATTATGGTAAATATCGGTGTTTTTTTTACATTTCAAGTTATAAAGTAAGTTATCTTCTACTATTTCCAAAGGAAATATGTAACAAAATGTAACTATAAATTGAATTAACTTATATATACTTTTGATTTGTGGCAATAACAAATAGAAAGTGGTAGATTTATGACAATTCGAGCAATTCGCAGCCGAACGCATAGGAAAATTTTGCATCATTTGATGGATGGTCCAGCAACGGTATCGGAATTGGCAGATTTTTCCGGGATGAAATTACCCCATATGTCACTCGGTTGTAAACAATTAAGAGAAACGGGTGACATTCAAAGAGATGATTCAATTGGTATTCGCGGAGCATCGCTCAGGCTCACAACACAAGGCATACATCGAATTCAAAGTGACATGATTCATCATATGCTTCGTTCCAAAATAGGTGAATTTGACAAAAAAATGGATGCTATCGTGATTAAAGATGAAGGGTCAAAAGTCTTGATAGGTTACACAAAAACTCCTCATAATAACCTCCAATTTATTCCAAAAATGCAGTCGACGAGAAGAACGCAGTACACAGAAAACTCCAATGGAAACAACGGGGGGACTTGGATTTCGATTCTTCATTCAGAAATATCATGGCACCAACTCTCGGACGGTGCTTTGACGACACCAGATGAGCCGTTCACGGGCACATTGATTGACTTCCAGGAGCCGGTAAAAAAAATTGGTCTCGTGTGGGCAAATATTATTCATGGAGACTTCGAACAACAAATTTCTGAAAAGCAATGGTTTTCTTCGACTCCTCCTGAACATGAAATTCCTACCTTTTCAGAAGGCGAGATCCAAATCGGCAAAATCGACAAAAAAATTCCCTACCGTATCACGAGAGGGGTTTTTGCCATGGTGCCCTCCTCGATAGAGCGAGAATTGATCATCCAACAGCTGGCTCGCCACACAAATACGGCAGTTCACATTCAATCCACATTTTCTAAAATGCCCTTTGCAGTCCTTGTTGAATGGGTAAAATTGATTCATCCGCGATTGAATTTTAGAAAGGTGGAGTCTATTGCGAAAGACCTCTTGTCAAAGAGCAAAGATGGAAAGGGTAGGCCATCGAAACGGTTAACTGATTTAAGGAGAGATTTCCAGAATGTTGAGTGGATTGATGATGAACATCAAAAATCGTTTCATCTCTCAATATCAGGTTGTAATGAACGGGGTTTGAGAGCGGTAACTGAATATCTTTTACAAACAACTTATCCATGGGTTCTAGAGTGGAATTTAGAACTTCCAAATGATGATCTGCTTGAACGTTGTCTTTCACATCAGTACTGTGTTGCCGTCATCACAAAACAGGTACATTCGAAAAAAATAAACAACGCAAATGTGTTTCTCCGTCCATCAACTCGCATTGGGGAATTGGACGTTCAGGTTTCACGAAGTGGATATATCCCGATTCACCTCGACCAAGCCAACGAAGTACAAATCAATGATAGCGTACAAATTGTGCCAAAAAATGCTGAAATGTTAATTCAAATGACGAAAAATCAGGTTCATCAAGATTCTAAATTCATAACTCAATCAACTGCATTTCTAACGCCAACATTGAAGGCTGCAATCGCAAGTTATCCAAATGGGGATTCACTCCTTGCAAATTCCATCGAACGTCAGGAGCCACTGGCTTCATGGATTGCATCGCCAATGCTTGAACGGTCACAAAGATTTGAGCGAATTCACGACCAAATACCACGCGGTTGGATTGAATTGATTGATATGAAGTTACTCTCAGATGAAATGTTACTGAAAAGTGTAGTAATGGGAGGTCAAACTTGGCAAGAAAATTTGATGGTTGAAATAAACTTTAGGTGTATTAATAGCCCAATGTTTTTGTTAAAATTATACGAATCATTACAGAACGAAAACGACGAATTTACAGCTGCTTTCACATTATTTTGCGTTGACTTCATTGAACCAACATATCAAGAAATGATTGACCTTGCGTTCGAGACATGGATAAATAATCCAGTTTTGACAACATATGTCCTCGAAGCGCTCTTTTCTGCAAATATTCATGAATCAAATGAAGAGCGAAAACGAATGCTGAATCGGCTCTTCATACAACCTCATTATGATGAGCAATTTACCTTACTCAACCAATGGCTACAGTATCACAAGTCCAATCAGAATCAATTGAACAATGAATTTGTTCAAAAATGCATCGAACTGTTTCCGCTTGAATGGTGGAGAGAGGATGCAATATCTTGGTTTCAATTTCTTTCTTCAAGTAAATCGGGTAGAGATTGGCTTGCAGGAAAAAATATTCCTTGGTCAATTCAACTTCTTTGGCATCCCAAACCAAGAACAACGATGCCCGGAAAAAACTTTTCAGAGAGAGAGCCACAGGTTATTGATATCGGCACTGTAGAGCGAATTTTGTCTCAAATCGATACAAAAAATAACCATCTTCTCGACCTTCACCTCATTCTTCTTTCAAAAGAACAAGGTGGTGTTCCACGTTGTAAAACCCACCCATTACTCGGTTGGTTGTCAAAACCAATCAGTCAATGGCCAAAAATTTCTATTTCATCATTTTCAAATGATGATCCTGATATTGGTCAATTTTTACTTCAAATGTATACATCAAGATAAACAAAAAAATCCGATGGTTTCAAGAAGTGTCATCGTGTGCAAAGAATACCGTACCTGCAACATCGGGCTGAGCCGACAGGCGATGATGTCTGACACCACGGTACGGCCGCAATCGAAGGCCACATTGACCGAAAGGGATGAAATGTGGTGCAATGCGGTAAACCACGGTGGACTATGGGTCCTCATGCGACGCAAGGATGACCATGAGACAACCAATCCACCGGACAGTACGCCCCGGATTCGAGGGTCAAGCCTCTGAGGACACGATGAAGAAGGCTGTTAGAATCCGGGGCACAGTTTTTTGGGATTTTTTCATCGAATTTAGTCAATTTTAGCGATGAAATCAAAATCAATTGGCTACTCGTTAGTGTGATGAGCAGCAACCAACGATTCGAATGCTGTCTTATCGGCGGTACATTTGATAGGTTACACGCCGGACACGAATTGCTGTTTACCACCGCTTTTTCAATGGCTCATCGAGTTGAAATCTATGTTCTCAATCAAATCGATGCAGAAAAAAAATCTCCACACATTTTAGATTTTGAACAACGCATTGAAGACATTGAAATTTGGGTTCGAGAACATGGTTACACGAATTTTTTAGTTTCTGAACTCGGTGATCGCCATGGTCCCGCTCCAACACATCCTCGAGCAGATTGTATTATCTCAACACCAGAAACTCAGTTTGAGTGTGAAAAAATAAATGAGGTACGTGCTGAAAATAATCTTCCTGAATTAGAAATTATTGTTGTGGCTCAATTACCCAGCGTAGGAGGAGGAATCATCAGTTCCACACGTATTCGGAACGGCCAAATTGACAAACATGGTTTTCCCTGGATTCATGATATGTGGAGAACCTCGACATTGATGATGACCGAAGAGGTTGGAAACATGCTTAAACAACCATTCGGAATCTTGTTTGAAGGTTCGGAACTTGAACCCTCGATAGCCATGGGAAATATATTCATGGAATACGATTTTAGTGAATCTCTGCTCATCACCGTCGGTGACGTCACGACAAAAACAGCCTTGGACATGGATGTAGTCCCAGATATTGCACTTATTGACGGAAAGACCAAACGAATTGAATTATCAGATTCTCAACAAATCAACATACATCACTTTGAACAAAATATCATGGCAACAAATCCAGCTGGACAACTTACGCCCGACCTTCTCAATGCAATCGAACTTTGTTTTCATTCCGAAGATCACAGCGTCATCGTTGTCGATGGTGAGGAAGATCTTGCTCCACTGTTCGTTCATCTTTGTGCACCACTCGGAACGGTAGTGTTGTATGGGCAGCCTAACAAAGGTATTGTAGCACAAATCACGACGTTGGCCTCGAAAAAACGCTGTTCGGATATCCTTGGATTGTTTGAGGTGCTCGATTGACTCAACCGCTTGTTTCCATCACAGTGTGTGTGCGAAATGGGGCGAAATGGGTCGATCATTGCCTGCAATCTCTTCGTCAACAAACATACGATGCGTATGAAATCATTGTGGTTGACGACGGTTCCACAGATCATACCCGAGATGAACTCAATAAATGGGATGACCCAGATGGTGTTCGTGGTCCAAAAGTCAAGATTTTATCGCAACAACCACTGGGCTTGTCTGCAGCCAGGCAACATGCACTTGAGCATGCAAAAGGTGATTGGGTAGCTATTACGGATATCGATGTTCGACCAGAGGCAAATTGGATTAGTAACCTCATGAATGCTTACACATCGTCTTCGGAAGATGAAAAAATAGTCGCTGTAACCGGGCGGACAATGTTTGGTTTGGGCCCAGATCCTGTGAGTATATTACGTTCGATGGAGATTGAACGGAAATACAAATCTCGTTCAAGGTACACTTCGCTTGCAAATGGACCCTGTTCCATGTTCCAAAAACAAGCACTGGAGAAAGTTGGTGGTTTTGGAACCAATTGGTATCATGCTGAAGATATGGAGGTGAGTTTGTTGTTGATTCTTGATGGAGGAAAAATTCTCTATGCCTCTGATGCTGTAGTTCATCATGTTCCTGAAACTGGGCTCAAGCGATTTCTTGGAAAACGGAAAAGGGATGCACGTGCCCATGTACGCATTGTGCGTAAATATCCCCGAAAGAAAAGAGCCCAAAACACATTTGATTTCCTTGGTTCATCGATGACGGTTTTGCTCTCAACAATACTGTTCCTTAACATTCTCCTTCTCTGTAGCTTGACCATCTCAATGTGGCAATCTCCTTTCAAACCAGAATTTACCTCTGAAGTCTATTGGATTGCAGTGTTGATGTTGTTCTATGAGGTATTCATGTGGACAGGGACTTTGGGTGCAGTCCATATTCATAGTTTAAGAAATAGTGCAACTTTCAAACTTATCATGACAATAAAAATCCGATTTATCATCGTTTTTTGGGGCCTTGCACTTCTTGTTGGCATTGTTCAAGGATGCATTGATGCAGTGACCATGAAAAATGGTCATCCGAGATTATTATCAAAGAGAATTTAATCAACTTTTGAATCGCCTTCTGGTGAGTTTAATGAATAAAGCATTGCAAATCCAAATCCAACCAAGGCTATTGTGACTGAGTATGCTCCTACATCAATCCAGGCTGAGTGTTGGATTCCATACCAAAAATAGAAAATAATGCCAAGCAATAGACACCAAGCAGCAATCGTCCTTTGAATTTCATTTCCTCCACCGAGAGATTTCCATGTTTCGTTGAAAAAAAGTCCTCGGAACCATAATGAAAATCCAATAGATTGGTTGATATTCTTGAAAGCTGTATAAATCAACGCGAGACAGATGAGGAGGAAAACGCCGTCTGAAGCGGTGATTTGAACACCATCAGAGATGGGTTCGAAGGCCTTGTTGGTGAATTCAAACGTTAAGAGGCCCCCCCAAGAAACATGGTATGTAGGGTGGACTTTACCAAACATGTTGAGGACTGCGAGCAATATTCCCCAAAGTCCAATAGCCATAAACCAATGTGAAATTGGGTTCAAAGGTTCAACCTTTGGTGGTAGGTTTGAAGTGAACTGTTCTCCATCAGCCATGATGCTCCGACCTAGATAGTGATTATAAACGCACCCAATAAAACACGTTTTTAAGCCAACCTTGATTGATGGTTGTATGATTGTTCAAAAATTGGTTTTAGGTCTTCTTCAGATTCGACCATAAGTGGGATGGCTTCTAGATTCTTAGGGATGCTCGAAGAAATTTCCTTTGTTCGACCATAACGTCCACGACTTATTGTTCGAGCAGTGATAACACCGAGCATGTCTAAATTCTGAATAATTCCTGAAATTCGTCGTTGGGTCAGTGGATTTTGCCGAATGTGTTTGCATGCTTGTCGGTATATTTCGTAAACTTCTCCAGTCTGAATATTCTGAAGTCCAGCATGTTCATTGATGAGAATCGAAGCAAGAACCAATTTTTGTTGAGTTGGTAATGACGAGATGACGGGGGCGATTTGGTCTGATTCAATTTGGTGTTGTGCTGTTCGAACATGATGTGAAAGGACTATTTCGTCGCCATCAAATTCTGCCTTTTCCGTTGAAATTCGTAAGAGGTCAAGGGCACAACGAGCATCGCCGTGCTCTTGAGCTGCAAGGGCAGCGCACAACTCGATGACACCAGCCCCAAGAACGCCTTCAACCAATGCAGCATCAGAACGCTGACGCAAAATATCTTGTAATTGTTGGGCATCGTATGGCTTGAACAAAATATCCAATTGGCCAAGTCTTGATTTGACTCTTGGATCAAGAAAATCAGTGAATTTAAGGTCATTAGAAATTCCGATAACGCATGCCCTGGAAACTTTCAACATGGAGTTAATGTTTGTTAAATTGTACAACAGGTCATCGCCCGCTTTCCTCACCAAATGGTCGATTTCATCGAGAACGATGATGAACACTCCACTTCTTTTGTCCATCCGTTTGACCAATTCTTTCATCACTCGATCTGTAGGCCATCCTGTAAACGGAATTTCTTCATCTTCATGCTCTTCTAAAAGAGAATTCCCGATGAATGTAAGCACTCTGTATTGCGTATCTATCTGACGGCAGTTCACCATGATGGTTTCGACATTTCGACCTTTTTCGCGACCTTTTTCTTCAAGGTGTTGGCAAACATACGATGTCACAGCAGTTTTGCCTGCCCCAGTAACTCCATACAATGTCATGTTGGAAGGAATGTGGCCATACAGGGCTTCAACGAGGTTGTATGAAATTTTATTGATTTCATCATCTCGGTGTGGTAATCTGCTTGGACTATAATCGTGTCGAAGAATCTCTTTATTTTTGAAGAGCGATTTCCTTGATAACAAGTCATCAAAGATGTTGGGTTCGCTCATTTATATTCCTCTACTTAAAGCCAACTGAAAAGTTCTGCGAACTACACATTGGACAAATTTTGGGAGTCCGAGTCCCCCTTATATTTCTGTCCGTCAAAAACAATGATTCTTCTTTTTCTTGGGTATATAAGGTCCAATTTGTTGTTGAACATTTTTCTCTAAGAATCCACAAAAAAATAACAATTTAAGAGCGATTTGAGAATTGAACTGAGCCTAACGCATCACTCCAAAAACATGTGAATCCATCACTCGCATGATGCACGTGAGATGGATGTTGTGGTTGTTCGACTGTGATAGCAGGAGAATTGATGCCCTTTTCGTCAATGTAGGTGTGCGTTATGACAAGAGGTGTTGAAGAGCGTTCAGCCAAGGCTTGAATCGATGACGGTGAATGATGTTCATCGGTTTCAACATAATCAGGTACACCCATTTCAATAATGACAAAATCAACGTTTTGTATTTCCGAGTATAATGACTCACAAGGGCCAGAATCTCCACTATGAACAAAGGAAAATTGTGGATAGTCAAACCGGTATCCATAAGGGTCAACTTCGTCAACATGCTGGACTTGGAATTTTTTCCACCTCAATCCCCCCTCAACCTCGCCAACCTTTTGTTCTTGCCAGTCAATTGAATTGAATATTTCGTCCAAACTACCAGGGTATGCCATTGTGCACAATGAATGCAAGATTTCTTTTCCACCTGGTGCAACAACCACTCTCAATGGCTTGATTCCATCTCGGTCTGAGATATATTTGCGTTCAAGAAGTATAAATGGAAAACCAAAAATGTGGTCGCCGTGAAGATGGGTTACGAAAATCGTTCGAATATCTGAAACTGGAACATTCGCTTGTCTTAAGGAGGCAAGCACAGTAGGTGGTGCGTCAATGAGATGTTGGCCATCAATAAGTGTCAGGGAATGCAATCGTCCTTGAGGTAAGAACGCATTTCCTGTCCCGAGCACTTGGATCTTTTGCGACACAATTCGACGAATGGTTCACCCTACATATCCAAATCGGTCTCCTTCCTTGTACACATCATTGTATACGAATGATATTAAAGGTCATTTTCTTGGAAATTAATATCGAGGGATGTGACTACAATGGCAGATTGGTCCGCAAAAAATCCGTACATGACCACAATTACTGAAAATTTCATTTTGAATGGAGAAGGTTCGAGTAAAGAAACTCGCCATATTGTCTTTGCACTCGGAGATTCAGGTTTGGATTACAAAGTTGGGGATGCTCTCGGGGTTATTCCTGAAAACCCGCCTCACATCGTCGATGAACTCATCGAAGTTCAAGGTTGGAATCCAAACCACATCGTGACGACCCATAATGGTGAGAGAGAACTCCATGAAGCATTAAAGAAAGATTTTGAAGTCCATTTAGCCAACAAAAAATTTGTCGCCTCGTTGGCTCAAAAAATTGTTTCGAGCGGAATTGATATTTCGATGTCATTTGTAAACAGGCAGCGTACAGTCATCACCTCTGGTTCGAGTGGTTCAGCCCAATTGTTACTTCCAAGCGTTCCTTCTGATGACCCTGCATCAAAAGTTGAAGCCATTAATTCAACGACAGAAGCTGTTGAAAACTATCTTTGGACACGAGATTACATTGACATTATGCGAGAGTTTAATGTGAAATATTCACCAGAAGAGTTCCTTGATCTAGCCGACCGACTCAAGCCTCGACTCTATTCTATTGCATCTTCCCATGATGCACACCCAGGATTTGTCGAACTTACCGTAGGAATTGTCCGATTTGAATACAACAACCGACCTCGAGGAGGTCTATGTACGCAGTTTTTAGCCGATGAAATCGGTACAACTGGCGAGCCCATTGGAATTTTCATGTCACCAACCAAATCATTCATTTTACCCGAAAACAAAGATATTGACATCATCATGGTTGGACCTGGAACGGGTATTGCACCCTTCCGTGCTTTCATGGAACAACGTGTTCATGATGGTGGGAGTGGAAGAAATTGGCTGTTCTTTGGTGATCAATCTGAAAAGACGGAATATTACTACAAAGATACGATTGAATCTTGGCTGGATGAAGGACATCTCTACCAATTTACAACCGCATGGTCAAGAGACCAAGCTGAAAAAATCTACGTCCAGCATCGAATGAAAGAACATGGCGAAGAAATGTGGAATTGGATAGACAATGGGGCATACTTCTATGTCTGTGGTGATAAAAGTCGGATGGCAAAGGATGTCCATAGAGCACTTATCGAAATTGCAATGGAACACGGAGGCATGAACGAAACAGACGCCACCGATTTTATCGAAAAAACCATGATGAGAGAACAAAAGAGATACTTGCGTGATGTATACTAAGGTAAAATAGAAGATTTTTTCTATAATATTGGAGACATCATTATAAAGAAACTTGAGAAAAACGTTTCATGCAACCAGCAGACCCGAATACATTTAGCCCAGCGACCGTTGATGTGTCGCAACAAATGAATATGAATCAAGGAATGGTAGCAACTCCGATGGTCGTTGCCGCTCCGAACGCAGGAGGTTCCCAGGTCAATATCATGGACTTCAGCTCTGCAATGAGCGTCTTCAAATATGGTTTAATCTCGATTGGCGGATGGATTGTGTCCG
>JAYNJV010000021.1:0-27353 GCA_038110525.1 Candidatus Poseidoniales archaeon
TGTTCAAAACATAGATGTGGAAGATTGGATGCCCTTCCTTTCATGCCATCGTACCTCATCGCCTTCGACCAAAACTGGGTCGGTAACCACTCCGAAGCATGGTTCATCTCAAGAGGTCCGCTTGCAAGAGCGGTGGTAGAGGAAATGAAAGCCGCAGGTGTTCTCGTCTTTGCAGGTGGCCTCGTGGAAGAACTTGACGAGGCTTTCCATGCCCTTCAAGATGGTAGCGTCAACGTCGGGCCCTACGAACAACGAACGGGTTTCTTAGGTGGTTTCACCATCGTTCACGTCGAAACCGAAGACGAAGCAAAAATGTGGGCAAGCAAGGTTGCCTTGGCGTGCGGATGGCCGCAAGAACTTCGTCGTTTCAAAGACTAACTCATTGTGCGATTCGGAGCAAACGAGTGGTTCGAAAGCCTTGCAAGACTTTGATGTAGCGTTTTGCTTTGAATTCTTCATCGAGGTCTGTATCGCCCGTGTCGATGCGAAGCGATTCAAGTCCGAGCAGTTTTGCAGGTGTGGCTACTCCGAGAATATTGTTCATGCCAACGAGCCTGAGGACCGCTGGTGAAAGTTGCAAATTTCCGCGTCCAATCAGAAAACCCTGTCCACCCATCGGTGAGAGCAACAAAAGGATGGAACGCTGCTCGCCATGTTCGTCCACATGTCCGCTGATGATGTCGATAAGCCCCTGTTCGTTGAGGTCGTTGTGAAGAGTCGTTTGGTGAGAGATGTCGATGCCAAGAAGGGTGAGGTCTTTACCCACAAATTTGCCCATGCGTTGAAGGGTACCACCACTACCCCAAATGACCATCAAATCATCGTCTTCTTCGATAAGCGATTCGACATGCTTGGCTAATCCTTGGAGCGTCTCTTCTTCGGATTCACGTTCAACCTGCTCTTTTGCCCCTTGCATATACCTTGGTGATGAAGGCGTCCAAGCCTCTCCGTACATTCGAACGCGCCACTCGCCCTGCTGGTAGACCTCTTCATCGAGGTCCATCACTTCGGTAATGGCACACTGAAGGTCGCCAAGTCCGAAGGCGAGCACAACTTCTGCTGCGGCTTTTGGTGTGGTTGCAAAACAGCCGGAATGCATCTTCACCCCGCCAGGCACACCGACGAGCGGTGTTCGTTCATCATCGCTTTGTGCTTGTTCGAGGGCGAGTACGATATCCCTTGTGGTGCCGTCGCCTCCAGCGTACAAAATGACGTCCACGTTGGCGTCGATCAGTTGTTCAACGAGCAGACTCGTGTCCTTTGCAGAGGTCGTTTCAGGTGTTGCCCCTATTGCCTCAAAAACTTCGGTCATGGAGGGTTCAGGTACCCACTCGTGCCCCATTCTTCCTGTCCAGCCGACATACGAGACGCTGATGTTGCTTCGGTTAAAGCCCGAATTCAAAATGTGGAATAAATGGGCGAGACACTCTTGCATTCGTGGGCCTGAGCGATCGTTTGCCCCTGCATCTCGTGCTTCTTTGGCTCGTCCATCGCTGCCTTTGAACCCAAGTCGACCTCCAAGGCCGGCGTCGGGATTGACCACAAGACCGATTCGCACATGCCACCGAGTTGCCCTTCCCTCTTGAAATTCTGCTTTTTCGTGTCCATTGTGCGAAGCATTCAATTGTGTTCCATCAATCTCCTACCATGCGTCGTCCTGATGACCTACCCAGCCTCGAGGACGTTCTTGCCAAAAGCTTCCAAGAGATGAAAGAGGGTCCAGCGAAGCCAGAAACCTCTGCCTCAACGGACCACCAAGAACCACCGTCTACAGATGATGTCCACACCATTCAATCAGATACACCATCGGATTCTCGTCACGGCACCTACCAAGCACCCATTCACGCATCGGCTGGAGAATCGTCATTTTTTACCGCCCCACCCGAGCATGAACGCAAAATTCCAACGGCAAACGACACATCTCACGTGGTCTCAGCAGCCGCTTCAAAAACTGGTGATGATTTTGATGTGGCTTGGGGCGAAGAAGAATGAAGCACCTTATACCGTTTGTATAGCGGGAAATTCATAGATAAGAGGCTACAGGAACGAACGAGGAGGGAGCCTATGTCCACAGTCAATGTGACTTTTGCCGACGGCACGGTCAATGCTTACGCCGCTGGTGTTTCCTGCGGGGATGTCATCGTCGACATTCACGGCAGTAAGCATTCCTGCATCGCAGCACGTCTCAACGGTGTGGATGTCGATTTATCTCGTCCAATTCAATCCGATGCGAGCATTGAGGGCATCGATGTGTCCTCAACTGACGGCATGCACATCCTTCGGCACTCTGCCGCTCATCTCTTAGCCCAAGCGGTGATGGCTTTGTACCCCGGAGCATTACCGACCATCGGTCCAGCGATTGACCGAGGTTTTTACTACGATTTTGCTATGGAGCCAATTTCTGAAAACGATCTCAAAACCATCGAGAAGAAAATGATTGAACTCGCCCGCAAAAACCTCGCTGTTTCACGAGTTGAGATGTCTGAGGTGGAACTCAAAAACGAGTTTTCCTACAACCCGTACAAAATCGAAATCATCGAAGATAAACTCGAGGCTGGCGGTGGCTCAACCATTTACCAGCAAGGTGACTGGGGTGACCTTTGTCTCGGTCCACACGTCCCTTCAACAGTCAAGTTGCAACATGTCCGTCTCACCTCAGTATCAAGTGCCTACTGGCGGGGCAACCAAGACAACGAACAACTCGTTCGGATTTATGGCATCGTCGAGCCGACCAAAGAAGCATTGCAACACACATTGCATCAAATGGAAGAAGCAAAAAAGCGAGACCATCGAAAGCTCGGGAAGGATTTGCAATTGTTTCACATCGATGAAGAAGTTGGCCAAGGCCTCATTTTGTGGACTCCACGTGGCAGTATTGTTCGTCAAGAGTTGCAGGAATTCATTCGGTACCACCTCACCCGTCAAGGCTACCATCAAGTGTTTACGCCACACATTGGTAAACTCGATTTGTACCGCACATCTGGCCATTTCCCGTACTATCAGGAGTCACAATATCCGCCGCTCGTCGAACGGGATTTGATGAAGAAATTGTCAGAAGACGGTTGCACATGTGGTGAATTGTCGAACTTGATGCAGACCGGCGACATCGATGGCTACATGCTCAAACCGATGAACTGCCCGCACCACATCAAAATTTATGCAAGTCAGCCACGCTCTTACCGAGATTTACCGCTGCGCCTTGCTGAATTCGGCACCGTCTATCGTTGGGAACAATCCGGAGAGATTTCGGGCATGACAAGAGTTCGCGGTTTTACTCAAGACGATGCCCACCTGTTTGTCACAGAAGACCAACTGGCCGAGGAAGTGCTTGGATGCATCGAACTTGTTCAGATCATCTTCGAGCATCTTGACATGAAGGACTACCGTGTACGCGTTGGCCTTCGAGACCCAGACTCCAACAAATATGTCGGCGAGTCATCAAAGTGGGACAAGGCCGAACAAGCCTGCCGCAATGCAGCACAGAAACTTGGTGTTGCGTGGACCGAAGAGCCTGGTGAAGCAGCATTTTACGGACCAAAAATTGACTTTGTGGTCAAGGATGTCATCGGCCGAGAATGGCAACTTGGAACGGTTCAAGTGGACTACAATCTTCCTGAACGCTTTGACCTCAAGTACAAAGGCTCCGACGGCGAAATGCACCGACCCGTCATGATTCATCGTGCCCCATTTGGTTCAATGGAACGTTTCTGTGGTGTACTCATCGAACACTTTGCAGGCAAATTCCCAACATGGCTTACGCCAACACAGTGCCACATCATCACCATCTCAGAAAAACACAAAGCGTACGCCCATGAAGTTGCCAAGGAACTTCGAAAACACAATGTGAGAGTCAATGTTGATGATGGTGATGACACGATTGGCAAGAAAATCAGAGTGCATCGTGCCTTGCAGCCTGCCTACATGGTCATCCTTGGGGATGGTGAAATGGAGGGGAGAAGTGTAAGTTTGCGAGCACGTAACGGCGAGCAAATTTCGGGATTACCTCTTGAAGAATTCATTGTCTCATTAATGAGTGAAATCGAACAAAAAATCCCACAACCAAGTCTCGTGCCAAACCAAGAAGGTTGAGGTTGTCCAATGACGAGTGCAAGTCTATCCATGGACATAAATGGCAGCATGCTCGTGCCTTTGTTGCTTTCAGGTATCAGCGTTTACATCTTCTGGACGTTCTTTGTTCCAAGACAACTCAAAGGACTTCAAGTTGCATTCATCACTGGTGACAAAAAATACGAAGTCCACAGCGTAACAAAAACCAAGGAGGACGTCAAAAAACTGCTTCACTCAAAGACCATGCGGATGGGGATCTTCTCGTACCTGCTCGCACTCACCGGTTGCCTCATTTTTCTGTTTGAGTTTTTTCAAGCAAAATACAACGGCACCATGTCCTACAACGCACTCAACATCGCAATCGCCCTCGTGGCCATCATTTTACCTGCATCACTCTCAAGCGGCACCTCGCTTGGAGCACAGGTGATTCGCCCTATTGGAACGACCCGTGCCACGCTTCAGAGCAATACCTTGCTCCGAACGTTCTCGCACATTGCACTGTTCCTTGCGTGGGTGTTGTTGTCCTTCACCGTCTTTTTTATCATGACCGCAATAGGCTACAGCTCAACCTTTTCGTTGACCATTTCGGCCTTTGTGGCCTTTAGCCCCGCCGTGCTTGCCTATGGTCGAATTCTCGGTGCTGCATGGCAAGCATTGTACCAATCAAGCGGCAAAATCGCTGAAGGAAAGGCTTCACCGTTTCATAATCATATTCCCAATTTGCGGCAACAACTCGTTGCTCAAGTGGTTCGTCTCAACCTCTTTGTGATGCCCTTTATCGCTGTCAACACACTGATTTCACTCATCATTTTGTTTGTAAGTCCCGATATGTTTACGCATTCAGACCGAGTGCTTGAGTTACCCGAATATCGATTGCAGTCGACATACATGGAAGAAGGAGGACTGCTTGGATTTGGATTGATTGAACTGTTTTCATACATTCCGCAACCGGGTATCCGAGTTCCAATTGTGACCTTTTTACTGCTGTTTTTACTGCTCAACGTTGCTATCGTCGGTTTTCTGTTTGTGTACGAAGTTGCCCGCATCCTGTTTCTTGATGTTCAAGATGTATCTGGGCGTGGAGGTATGAAACTTGCAGATAGTCGATTGTTAAGGGCAGAACCTTCACAACAAGCCAAAGTCCTCAATTTCTGTTTTACAGGATTTGCCGGTCAATCTATGTTGTTGCTCGCACTTGCAATGATCACCTTCTGGGATTCCAGTTTCCTACCTCAAGGTGCATCATGTGGGACATGGGAAACTACAGTTTGTCACATCGTTGAGAAAGATGCTATGGAGCAATTGACATGGATGCTCGCGAGTGGAGGTCAAGTGGCCTTCCTTTTTGTGTGGCTTATGTCACTAAGTCGACGAACCAGTCTTGAAGAGATTTCATTCGATTCCCAAATGGAAGAAAACCGAAGTAGGCTTTCTCAAATGTCCGATATCATTTACCTCAAACAAACCCCGATTGGTCAACTCATCAAGGAAGAAAACTGGGGACTTGCCCTTGAACGATATGGCGACCAAATGTACACCCATGAACAGAGCATTGAAGGTCTTGAAATGGTTCGTGAACACCAATCAAAATTGTCCATTCTTACAGGTCTTGGGCTTTGGGACCAGGCAGAAGAAGTAGCCATCAATTATCTGGCACTCAAAGGAGGCCGGGAAGCGGATATCGCCAAATTATCACTCGTGTCAGCAAGTTTGGCTCAACGAGATATTCGAGAGACACTTTCTCGCCTTCCGTTGGTATCCGATGAAAACATCGAGTCATTGCGTTTTATTTGGCTTGCGAGTTTGATGTCCTCGAAAGATAGGCTTGACCCTTCAAATTATGGAGTACTCTCCATCGACCCAGTTACACAACAAAATATCAAACTCATCACCAGAACCCTTCAAGGTGGGGAAATTAAACTCGACCCACGTCTTGTCAAAGATGACGTAGGCAAAATGATGTTTCTTGGTGAAATAGGGCGAATGCGCCTAAAAAACCGCAGCGAGGAAGCCTTAACGGTTCTTGAAAAAGTCCTGAAAGATGACAAAAACTGGATTCAAGGTAGGATTACACAAAGTTTGTTGCATCTCGACGGAGGTCGTCGACTGTCGGCACAAAACATCGCAATCGACCTGTGGAAGCAACACCCGCGACACCCTTGGGTTCGGGCTATGCAACGATTGTATGCCGACATCGACCTTGGCACCATGCCTTCAAGCGAAGATACGGGCATGGAATGGGCCATCAATAAAGAAGCAAATTGGCGTAGCCAATGGCGTTTCCATCGTGCTGCAGTTCCACCACTTCTCGATTCACAAGGGCTCAAAGAACACGCTTTCCAAGCAAATGCATGGATTCTCTTTTCTCATCCAGAATTTACGATTAAGAAATCGAAGAAAAAATACGGAAAATTCATTCCCGACCATCTGCCCATTGGTTTGTTTTTACACATGTCTGGAATTGTTGTTTCCGTTGCAGGTGTTCCAATCGACCTCGGGTATCCACCCTTGTTGATGCAGTCAAATGTCGTGGACAAGGCATCATTCAAACTTCATTCAGGCTAAATCCTTCGTCGTAGTTTTTCCATATACTCGTCACATGTACCAAGAGATTGAAGCGCGGAATCGACATCTCCATTCTCAAGATGCGCTCTGGTTTCTGCAACCGAAGCTTCGCACGCTACTCGCTCATTGTCATCAATTCGAATGCCTGAGGCTTCACATTGATTTCGGAGGATTCGCCATTCATCTTCAACGAAATTCAACAATTCTTGTGTTTCTTCCATCTGCTTTGAGGTCGTATCAAGTTCTTTGTGCAGGGTGTTCAAGAGTCCTTCGGCAGTCGACCATGCGTTCGACTTCATTGCATCTTCAACGGCAGATAGTTTTTCCATCCATACTTGCTTGTTTCCAGTATCCTCAAATCGCTTGACCAAGTTCTTTTTTTGTTTTATGGCACGCCGAACAAAATCCATCGCTTCCCTTTCTTTTTCTATGGTTCGTACAACGCCTTCTGCTAAACCGATGGCTTGGCTTGCAAGTCCATCATCGTGGGCTTTTTGTGCCTGTGCTAACCTTTCGCCCAGTTCTTGTTCAAGACCGAGTCCATCGGCTTGTTCCAAGGTTTGCCTTGCTGTTTGAATTGAATCGGCTGCTCGAACCATAGCCCCTTCATCAGCGGACAGTTGTTCTGGTATGACGCTTGCATACTCGAAGGCTTTTTTGGGCTGTTCAGCGTAAAGTTTGGTTTTTGCATCCTGAAGCAATTCTCTCAAATGACCAGTTCCTGCACCGGTTGATGATTGCAATAACGCTTCAGCAGTCGAAATGACCTCCTCGGCTTGTTGCCACCATTCGATAATTTCAAGGGAACGCTTTTTCGAAGTTCGGAACAATGCTTCTGCTTCACGCAAGGAGCCGAGCGTGACTTCACGTTGTCCTGCCTCAAACGCCTTGCGAGGTTTTTTGGCTGATGCAGAAATCGATTCTGCTTGCTCAAGAAAAGTCAAGGCATCGTTTTGAATGATTTCAACATCTGCAGCAAGTGAAAGAGAACGTTCCATTTCTTCCTCAGCATCGTTGAGTAATTTCATGCCGAGTTGTGGGTCAATGTGGCCTTCTTCACTTGCAGTGGTGATCAAACTTGAGGCTTGGGACACTGCTGCTCCTTGAGATTTCAAGACCAGAATTTCAGTTTCAAGGCGATTGAGTTTGGCTTTGAATTCTTTTCTTAGTTCCTTGTGTTCGTCACCAATAAACCAAGCCACAATACAATCTCCAAAGGCAAACAGGAGAACCATCGACGCAATCAGTGATGGTCCAATCTCAAGCGAAACCTCAGTGGTGGTAAGGAGCAGAACAAGAGCGGTACCTGAACCAATCGTACCAAGAATTGCACGGTATCGCAGGACATCAAGTGCGCCACGCAGAAAATGATGTGAAATTCGGAAACAGAACAAGGCTGCTACAAGAATGCACACCGAAGCCACGATATCGGCTGGTTCAGTTGACAAATCCTTGGTCCCAAGCACTGCAAGAATAGGAAAAGCAAACGTTGTCGCCGTAGCAATTCGAGTTCGTGCCTTGGCGTCATCGAGCACAGCATCTTGTAGAATCATGCCCCAAAGAATGAGCACAACCGTGGTTCCAAATCCAGAAAGAATGCCACCTTTACCATCCAATGTTGATTGTAACAGAGGCCATAAGATCCACGCTGCACTGGCGAGCAGGGCAAGTGCAGACAACATTGCAAGTCGCTCGATTCGCGTAATTCGTAGTGCGTATTCGGCTTTTATCGCGTCTTCATATGAGCCCCAATTCATTTCAACAAGCCCCTACTTGACGCTACATCGAGCATGACGCATGACTCTTTGAGGTTTTTTCCACCATGTTCATGGTAGCAAATGTTCAAAGGACTTATCGTTCCACTTGCGAAGTGAGGTTCAACCATGACCGGCCTTATTACCATGAACGACCTGTCCAATGAGGAAATTCTTGAGATTCTCGACACTGCTGAACGATTGCTTCCTGTAGCACGTGGGGAAACCTATTTGCCGCTTCTCCAGGGAAAAATTCTCGGAAATTTGTTCTTTGAGCCAAGTACGAGAACTCGAATGTCCTTTGAGACAGCAATGAAAAGACTCGGTGGTGATGTCATCAATTTAGGCGATGTAAGTACTTCCTCAGTGGTCAAGGGTGAAACCTTGTACGACACGATTCAAATGGTCGACGGTTATACCGACATCATTGCCCTACGGCACCCACGTCAAGGAGCAGCACAATATGCCCAAGACTCTGCAAAAAGCCCTGTGCTCAATGGAGGTGACGGTGCTGGTAATCATCCAACACAGACGATGCTTGACCTCTTTACTATTCGACAAGCCCACGGCACACTCGAAAATCTTGACATCGTGCTCGCAGGTGACTTGAGGTACGGAAGGACAGTGCATTCACTCAGTCATGCGTTGATTCGATTCGGATGCAACCTTATTCTTGCAAGCCCTTCAATACTTCGAATGCCAGCGGAAATTGTCCAAGACCTGAAAACTCATGGTGCAACCATTGTTGAAACCGAAGATTTGATTGGAAGCCTCGACAATGCCGACGTCGTTTATATGACGAGAATTCAAAAAGAGCGATTTAACGATGAAGATGAATACAAAAAGGTCGCAGGTGCGTACAAAATGCATGCAAGTCAGTTATCGAATTGTCGGCCAAACATGATTGTGATGCACCCTCTGCCACGTGTGGATGAAATTCATCCATCGGTGGATTCTAGTCGCCATGCACGTTATTTTGAACAAGCCTTCAACGGTGTCGTAGCACGTATGGCGTTGCTATGCCGCCTTCTCAATGTCGAAGTGCCAGCAAAGATTGAGGGGGGGAAGTAATATGGCAAACGAACAAAACATGCGAAGAGTTACAGCGATTCAAAATGGAACCGTCATCGACCACATACCTCAAGGTAAGGCGTTACGGGTCCTTGAGATGTTGAACATCAACGATGCGACATCCGTTCCTGTTTCGATGGTCATGAATGTTCCATCGAAGAAAATGGGTGTGAAGGACATCATCAAAGTCGAGGATAGAGAACTGACTCAAGACGAGCTCAACAGACTCGCTCTCGTTGCACCAGACGCCCATGTTGCCATCATTCGTGCATTTTCTGTTGCCGAAAAACTCACCATTGAACTTGGTGATGAAATCACCAATGTCGTTCGATGCACCTTCAGTAATTGCATCACAACCAATCCTCGTGAACCCTTGCCACACCGATTGTTTGTAGCCAGTCGCGAGCCAGTAGAGTTGCGCTGTCATTACTGCGGTCGTCCACAAGAACTTGAGAAACTCATTGAAAATCTTCTTTGAATTCTAACCCGAGTAAAGCACGCATATCGCATGCTTTGCACTGATTGCCAGATGTAAGTTCACCACAGATGACACAGGGTGCTGGCGGTGCTAATTGGGTTGCACTTCCTCCGAGGTCAGAAATTTGGTCTCGCATGGCCTTGATGTGATCTGCAGCACGCACGAGGCCGTGACGAGTTCCTGGCACATCCTCTTCCATTCTCGCAACCATTTCCCGGTGTCTCCACCGTAAAGCCCCACGTGCATGAGGACATTCCTCGTGGTGAATAGGTAGATTTCGATGGAGGGCGTACAAGTGAATCTCCTGCTCTGGAACCCAGCGCAATGGAACAATTCTTGGAGCCATACCGTCGAGAGGAGTTGTGGTATGGGGGGCCAATCGAAGTGTTCGTTCAAGGTCCCCATTGGTCATATTCATCAGCACCGTTTGGGCCATATCATCTAAATTATGACCGAGGGCAACAACATCAGCCCCAACCTGCTTGGCCAGGTGGTTGATACCTTGTCGGCGAAACACACCACAGTAGGCACAGGGCATTCGAGGGGCGTCGTTATCGTTCTCGATGACCATCGGCAGTCGTTTCACAACATCGTCCATATCCATGAATTGCAGGTCTCGATAGGATACGGTGTGGAATTCAACGCCAAGATTCTTGCACAATTCTTCGGCACAAAGAAGCGACGGAGGTCTATAACCTTCAATGCCTTCATCAACGGTCCCCGCAACGATTCGAACATCGCGCCGTTGCCCCAAAATATCGACTAAACTATCGAGCAGTACAGCAGAATCCTTTCCACCAGAAATGGCAACAAAAATGGTGGTCATGACACCCTTATCAATCTCGAATTGTTGTCGCAGTTCTCGACTGATCTTCTTACGTACGGACTTTGCAAGGTGCTTATTGCACAACACACGCCCTGAATAATCTTGAACAATCACCGCTGGGTGTTCACATGAATCGCACGAAGGCACATCGAACATGCCATTGACACCATTCATAGGCAGTCGAGTGAAGGGCTACCTATCAAATCGACGGTATTTTTCATAATTTATGAAAATTAAAATTCAATTGAAAAATTAAAAATTCAATTGAAAATTTCAATCATGCATATGACGACATGAAATTGCACCAAAGTGAAACATCAAAACTGCTTTACAGAGCCATGATTTTCAAAAATTGATTTTGTATTTTCCAGTTGGAAATTACCATTTCGTGCAGAAACCGACAAAAAACACCACTTGAGCGCAAAACTTCTTGAATACTACAGCGGTGTGGTGGAGGTTGAGCAGTGATGTTGAACAACCTCCTTTCCTCATTTTTACAGGTAAAAGGCGTTGAACACGCTACTTTGTTGAATGGTTCTGGTCAATTGGTGGCGGGTGTTGGAAAAGAAGGCGTTGTGCCCGATCTTCACGATATTATTCATCATCTCGCATCCCAATTGCAATTGGCCCAAGCATTGACATCTCAAGATTTGCATGAAATATGGTTTGAAGCAGACCATGGACAGCTCATCGAAATTCTTTCGTTCGATCGTATTATTGTCGTGCGAGGTGAATCAAAAAATTTGCAACTATGGAGAAATCATATTCGCACTCATCGAAGAGGTTTGGAAACAATTGAAGGAATAGCGTGATTGAAATGTTTGAATTACCGCCAGGAAGTCCAGTACAAGAAGAAATACATATCGAAGAAGGAAAAACGCAGACGTTTGATTTCGGCGTCATCACGACATGGATTGGAAAGAGAAAAACACCCTCTGGTCACAGACTTGTTCGAGCAGGTCGAATTGTTGGTTACCTCGCAGAAGATGTTGACACAAAGCAATTAGTAGGTGGGAAGAAAGCAAAAGAACTGCTTGAGCACATCGAATCGGAAAACAAATCTCGCCACACTGCTGACGAATATTCACAAAAGGGCTTGGGCCAAGTCGCTGATTTATTTCCTGAAGCCTTTGAACATCAATCTGACCGACAAGGCCTACTTCCTCAAGTATCTGGGACGGGACATTTGTTGTCAAAGAATGCTTCAGCAATACTCTCCGCCCTTGAATCAATGCCCTCGGTTCGCGGTGCTGTTGTGGCAGACAACGGCGTCCTCATCGACTCGACTGGGCAGTTACCCAAAGATGCTGAACAATTGGCAATCTCGCTCAAGAACATGCTCGATAACCAACATAAATCCGTGAGTTCTGACATGCTCACCCCAGCCTACACCTCTCTTCGAGGCGAACATGATGCGATGATGGTTGTTGAAAACGGCTCAATGCTCCTTGGTGTATGGACCGAGGCCACCGCCGACCATTCTGCTATTTTGAGTCGAACCAATGCAAGTTTGGAGGGCGATGTAACAGGGATGAGTTTTTCCAAAGAAGTGCCTGACGGGTTTGTTGTCCGAGAAGGTAAAGGTGGAACAGATGCCATCATCTCGATGCTTACCACAGCCGTCGAAGAACAAGTGACTGGTCACATCAAAGCAGGGGTGACTGCAAAGTCGATATCTCTGCTCATTTCAAGAGGCCTACCTGTTGGCTTTTTTGCTCAAGAAGGTGGAACGTTTTCAGATGTATTATCCGAATTTACGGATGCAAAGAAGGTCATGAAACTCCATCGCTTGCCTTCTGGAACTCTTCTATCTGACAACAGTGGAAACATCGACCAATTTTCCCTCGACGCATTCCTCACCGAATTGCCAACCGTGAGAACAACTTCGGAAGCAAGACAGGAGACCTTGGCGATGAAACTCAAGAATTTATTTGGATTCGAGCAATCCCTTGCCAAATTGAGAAACGGACGAAAAGAAATTGAAATCGAAGGGCCAATGATTCCATCTCCAACAAAATCTCAGGTGATTGGTGAAGAAAAATTAGCAGCCGTCGACCTTGGCCTTCAACGAAGGCTCGAACAATCCGAATCTAAAGTGAGCGACTTGATGCATCAGAAAGCACAATTGGAAGCCAGCCTCGCTACCAGTAAAAAGCAAAAAGAGGCCGCTGAGATTCGGGCACGACAATTGGAAGAATCAAAATTGAGTCATCAAACCACGTCAGAATCCGCTCATGATGCCCTAAATTCTATGCAACTGCGATTATCATCCGCCCAAGCAGCACAAGAAGAAGCCGAAAAATTAGCTGACAAGTTGATGAGCAGAGTCAATGAACTTGAACATCAAGTTTCGACAAGGGCAGCTGAACTTGCAAAGGCTCTTGGTGAAGCCTCATCGGCTGCTGCTCTCCAATCAGAAATTGAGGCCATGGCCCTCAAAGAAGCAGACCTCCAGTCAGAGGTGACGAGCAACAGCGAACGTCTCCAATTGATTCGTCAACAAATTGATGATGAAGAACGCCGACTTCGAGTTCTTAACGAACAGGTATCGAATGTGCGGGAACGTCATGTCAATGCCCAAGCCGAGACCATGGTGCTTGAGGAGAAAATCCAAGCACAAAAATCGGAATTGGATGGTTTGCATTCCGAGTCCAAACATGCTCGAGATCGAACATTGGATGAACACCGACGCCTTGCAGAAGATGAATCTCGACGGAACAATATCGAAGCAGAACTGCGGGAATTAATGAATGAACGACGGAATGTGCTCAGGGAATTGGGTGACATTGGGGCTCGTCGAGGTCACGCTGAAGCAGAATTGGCTTCGCTTGTTGAGCAAGCCAAAGAACTCGCCCAAGCACACGAAGAAGCACTTGAAGATATCAAGGAAGCTGAACGATTGAGGGCGCGCCTTTCCGAAGAACCACTTGCACAAGTGTTGCTTGATGACAATACGACATTCAAGGGTCTCGGTCCAATCTTAGAACGTTTGGAACACTCAAGGACACTTGGTTATTCAGTGGTCTTGCTCGATAGGGCGGTCGAACGCGCCCTCCAGGTCATTCAAAGCACGGTCGACAATGTTGCAGCGACACCACGCCATTTGCTTTCTTCAGAGGTCATGACGATGTTGGAACGGCAGGTTCCAGATACTGCTGGGGCAGTTCGAGGCTTGGCAAGATGGTCGGTACAACAACGGCTTGAGGTTCAACTCGGCGAAACCGTCACGCATTTGATCTTAGATTTGGAACATCTGTTGGAGGATTATGACCGCTCGATTACCATGTTGCGTCGTATTCGAAATGTGCTTGAACAACTCGCTCGATTAGGTGCTCCACAGCGGGATGTCGATGCATTGCTTGCAAATTGCCAACGACCAGAATCACTTCCTATGCTTGCTCAAGGCACTCGAAAACTCATTCAAGTTGCACTTGATGACATCTATCTTGAAGCCGATCAGCGAGATGCAGGTGAGTCGATTATGCTTGAAGAAACAGCACAAGTGCTCGAGGAACTGATCACGCAACTTGACGCCTCTGGTCTTACAGACGGTGTTCCTCGTGGTATGCTTTGGGAATTCCAGCGAGATGGTTTCCTACCCTACGAACGCACATCCATTCCACAAAAACAACGAATTCCGGTCCAAGAATCATCGTTGGAAGGCATGGAATCCTCGCTGGTACAATCTGAACAAGTCCAACATCAAGACGATGAAGATGATGAATATGATGAAGATGGTTGGGCAAATCTTGAAGCACCAACCAACGATGAGGAGAATGAAGTAGTCGAAGTGGTTTCTTCAACTGCTCAACGACTTGATTCAGACTTTTATGACGAACGTGCAGCTCTCGAGGAAGAATTAGCTCGAATGGATTCCAACTGGAAGCACTATTCGACAGCACACAGCCCCGATGAGAAACAAAGAAGAGAATCCAAAGCATTGGACGATTTAGAATCAAAACTTGCTGATGTTGAATTCTGAGGGCGTACCATGGACGTTGAGCATGGACCACTGCCTCTCGGTCAGGTAAAGCCCAGCAAAACATACCCTCTATGGTTGGAACGAATCCTGATGATCGCCTTCATCGTATCCCTTTTTGTTGTACCCGAAATGATTCGGGACAGCCTTGATGGAGCGTTTGGCCTCGTATCAGCGTGGTGTTTGTACCCATTTATTGCCGTGTGTTTTATCGAACTGGTCGGACGATGGATTCAATCTTTTCAGAGTTGAACAACATCCTTCTTTTCCGGTTGAGATTGAGTTTGAGGGGTCGAGGTTCGCCATCCTTGAATAAGTGCTGAGATACGTTGCCAAGGAATAAAGAATCGTAAGACGGCCATGAGGCTAAGGAATAACAGAGCAGAAATAACGAGCCCGTAGGTGAGGGATAGCTCAATCGATTCAGACACTTGACCAGCCCATTGACTTCCAGTTGTATTGGCAACGAACTGGAGCAAAACTTTGTGGAAGCCAAGAGCAATCATCGTTGCAACACCTGTTAGCCCAAGGTATCCAAAGGTGTGTCGAAGGTGAGTGTTCAACACGTTATCCATTTGGCGAACATATTCTGGGTCTCGCTTACAGGATTCAGGAAGTCGGTAAGCGTACTCGAGATTTCGAATCACACCATAGGCTGCTTCTTGGAAGACCATGATGAGAATTGCGATGAGAATGAGGTTGAATTGTTGCGTGGTCACGAGGTCAACGCCGAATAATCCAATCGTAGGGTTGGAGATTTGTCCATCAAGCGTGGTTAAAGCACCGCCGTATGTTCCTAGTTGGCTCTTGATGAGCGGGAATGTGAGAATCGCGTGAATGGCGAGGAAGACGAGTGTGATACCAATCGAGAAGGCGATAGAGCGGCGGTGGAGTGACCAAATACCTCGTGTCCCAAGGATAATTGGGCTGAGATAAATGAAGAGAATCATCACAGACATGACCATTAACAAAGGCCATTCGAGGGTCCTTAGTTCAGAATCACTTGGAAGTCGAAGGTCAAACTCAAACAACATACCGGTGAGCCATGAAAGAAGCAGTTGCCCAATCATCAAAATCAGCAATCCCAAATAAAATCCAAACTTAATTCGCTGCTGGATCTTTGGTGTTTGGAAGGCGAGAAGTGCCATGAGCCCTCCGATACCGAGTCCGAGGATAAGTGGGACCGTAAATCGAGCCAAGCCCTCTCGACCTTCACCGGTGAGCCAATCACCGAGAGGGAGTTGATTTCCAATCAGCAACTCGATGGTATCAAACAACATCGTGTGGTCGATTGAACCCACAACATAGTTTGATACCACTTCAAGGTACATCGTAATGAGGGCAATCGTTGCAACGATTTGGAGCGTAAGTACTTGCCACTGTTTCCTTAATTGAGCGATATGCAGGGTGCGAGGTTTGCGGTCATCCCCAAGGAAGACATCGCTTTGTAACTCAACATCATCTGCCATGCTAATACCCCCTGACCTGCATCAATGCTTGTGATAGGTCCATATCAGGCATCCAGTCGATGACTTGTGCTCCAAAGCCTGCTAAAGTCGTCAAACGATTTTGTCGTTCGATTTTCAGAACCTCGTACGACATACGAGGAATCCGACTCACCAAACGTTCGAAATCAATGCTTGCTGGGGAAAGAACGGTCACTTCGTGTCCGCGACCAACGAGGTCTCGAACCGCTGCTGGCACTGTACCATCACCTTCACAGGATGAAATGATGAAGACGGGGCTTCCTCGACTGAATCGTCCACTAATCGAATTCGTAACCGCTTGAAGCGGCATTTCACCCTTTGCAGTCACGCCTGCAAGGGCGCTTAGAATTTTGAAATACTGCTTATCTCCAGTATCTGGAGGCAAATACGACAACTTCTCATCGTAAATCGCAAGAGCAACTGAGTCTCTTCGCTTGAGGAAAAATGAGGCTAAACTCGCCGCTGAAAGCGTACCCATCTCAAGAGGGTTTTTGAGAACCGTTCCAATTCTTGCTAAGTCACGAGAATCGAGAATGATGTACAAATCAGTGACGGCATCACGGCATTTTTCGTTTACCATCAACTCTCCTGTTCGAGCAAATGCCTTCCAATTGATGTTCTTGAATGGGTCACCTGGAACATATTCACGTAGCGAGTAAAATTCCGAGCCTTGACCAGGAGTTCGTAGTGTTGTTGCACCAGTGTACATTTTTGGCGTTCGACTGCGCAAAAATGCTTCTTCGACATCCTTGATTTGAGGGAAGATGACGATGTCGCTATGATGGTCAACATACATTTCTTCAACGCCGAGGTTGAATGTGTTTTGAATGCGCAGCGAAACTGGGCCTATGGAATAGTGACCACGCAAAGGACATCGGAGAACATATCGAATTCGTGCACTTTCACCGGGTTTGAGGTTCAAACTCATTTGGTTGAGTCCGCTTCGAAGTTTCATTTCATGTGGGATATTGTCGTACACTTCCATGATTTGGGTCTTACGATGACTTCGATTCGTGATGAGCAATTCTACATACAAATCATCACCTTTGTACAGATTGTCTGCAGAAAGGGTCCGCTGAATTTCGACGTCACCATGACCTCCAATCCACGAATTGACGGTGATGAATGCAACGAGGGCTAAGCCTAAGATCATCATTTGTTGATTTGAAATCATCATGCCGATGAGCACCAGAGCAATACCGCCAGTGAAGGTAAATGCTGCTTTTCTCGTCCACATGGCCAAACCTCACTGACGCCCCCAGGCTTTGATGCGCTTCACAAGTGCTACAGATTGTTCTAAAGTATACTTTTGTGAAGTATCGATTGCAAATTTGGACAGGACGGGGTCATTGATGAGTTGAACAAGTTCCGTCGCTTGCATAGAATTGAATTCCTCTTGACTTAGGCCATTTTGATTTCGAACTTTGGACAAAAAGACCTGCCGAATTTTACTGATTTTTGAATAATATTCGTACCGATTTGCATCACCAAAGCCATAATAGATGATGCTGAATACATGGCGCCAACTTTCTGGGTCACGTTTCTTGATGAGAACGGCTTCAAACGTCATGAAGAGAATGACAAAGAGGACGAGCATGGCAAGTCCCTCACCGGTGAAATACACCAGCAAGAAGTACACCGTATTGTAGGAATCTGCCAGAACAGCATTTTGAGGGTGGCGAGATTCATCAAAAATGACCATCGCATTTGGAGCTGCTTCGCCTTCTTCTCCATCCAATGTACTCATCAAAGCCTCTGCAACGAAGTCAAGAGCCCACTTTCGATTGTCGTTTGCTGGCATCATTGGAGTGTTTTCATCCAACTGACCATATTTTCCTTCGTTGAACCCTTCGTAATCGTAAATCGCATTGATGAGTGCAGAACCATCTGCGATGAACACCACCCTTCCTCCATCCTGTGGATTGCAGCTAGCACGCTCACACGCTTCAACGCTCAAATTGAACTGGCCCCATCGGTCAGGAGTTTCTGGAGTGACTTCGTTGCTGACCCAAATCTCGCCGTCTCCATTGACATCAACGGTGGCTTCGTTGCTTGTAAGTGCACGAACTGAGAGTTCAGATAGAGGTGTTTGTTGACCTTGTATGATTTCGATGGCTGTGATGTTGTTGAGCAACACTTGGTACGAGCCATTGTATTCAATCACGCCATTCTTCCAATGCTGTTGACACAAACCAGCGTCTTCAATCGAAGGTGCGGAAGTTCCACTTAGTCTGGAGCAAGGATGCTGGCCAACACCATTTGGCTCTGCCCATCGCTCATGGACGCCAAGTGTGGAGGGGTCGATGGATGAACCGTTCATACCACAAGGAGTGGATTGGACACACATCCAGATGTAATTGTAATCGAGTTCAGGAACATAATTTGTGTCAAAAACTTGTTCACCAGTGTATCGTACGCCGAATGCTTCAGCGATGGTGTTGGCGTAGCCGTAATCTTCGAGGATGAGTGCCGTACCGCCCGCCTCGACAAACTCGACCACAGCATCAACTTCGGAGGGCGAAAATCCTGAATCTGAGGCGATGGTGATGAAGCCTTCGTCATCAAATTGAGGGAGAGTCAAGGTATCTCTTTCAACACCAGCAAGAATGTAGGTTGTGTTGCGTGGGTCCTCAATATCAGCGAGGAGGAGTGGGCTTGAAACAAGTGAACGGGTTTCGATGCCCATAGCATTGATGTCATTACGAAATGCAGACATATCGTTCCAGTCGTCATCGTATGCCGAGAGTTGATTCGAAGAACTCAAGTTGACAAAACTTGACAGGACAGAGAACAACAAAATGACCATGACGAGCCAAAAAGAAGACTGCAACACAATGCGTCGAACATTGACTCTGCCAGTTCCGTTTGCTATGGTTCCACCTCCTCTGCAATTTGATGAGGTCACACATTAACTTTAGAAGGTTGTCCAAGCGTGTGCTATTTTGCTTCGTCGATGTTAGACGCTTAAACGGATTTCTTTGGCGACTGAGTTCACTTGTTCGGTTGGAATTTTGACGATATTATATTCACATTCAAAAGGTAATTTTTGTGCATTGATGTCATCGTTCACTTTGACGATGAATTCCGTAATCAAACCTGAGAACAAATCGAAGTGGAGATCAACAAGAATACCAAGTTCTTGACCCGTTTGGTCGAACACTTGTCTTCCAATAATTTCTCTTCCAAAAATAGCCATGCTTTGCCCCTGTTATTGCTGAGGTGACGAGAGCACATCAAACCGTCGGTTGAAGAATTTACATTGCTTCAATTCCGAAACCGAAATCTTTGGTTCTCTTGATGTTTGAAAGTCCAGAGGTTAGACGTGCCTCCATCTTGTTGTAGTACTCAAGCATATCAGGAGTCACCGTTGGTCGGACTCGACCAATGGCATCTTCGAAGTGGTTTTTCCCTACTTTCTTTTTCTCATCACGCATACAAATCAATGCGGCTTCACGGCAAACTGCTTCGATGTCTGCACCTGTAAATCCATCAAGTCCGCTAAGAATATCCTTGACCGAGAATTTTCCAAGGGGCATGCCTGCCGAATGGATATTGAAAATGGCCTCTCTTGCAGCAGCATCGGGAGGAGGTACATGGAGCACCCGTTCAAATCGTCCACTTCGAAGGAGTGCGGGGTCAATCATTTCAGGTCGATTGGTCGCAGCAACGACGATAACACCGTCGATAGATTCAACACCGTCCATGCTCGCAAGCAATTGATTGACGACGCGATTCGAAGCATCGCTTCCTTCAGTCATCGTTCCGCCGGAACGCACAGAAGCAATGGATTCAAACTCATCAAGGAAGATAATGGATGGAGAAGATTGTTTGGCTTTCTTGAAAATCTCTCGAATGGCTCTTTCTGATTCTCCAACCCATTTTGAAATGAGTTCAGGTCCCTTGATGCTGATAAAGTTGGCTTGAGCTTCATTGGCAATTGCTTTGGCGAGGAGGGTTTTACCCGTACCTGGTGCTCCAAAAAGAACGATGCCTCGAGGAGGTTTGATACCGAAGTGCTCAAACAATTCGGGTTTTGTCAGTGGCCACTCAACCGATTCTTTGAGTCGGTCTTTCACTTCTTCAAGTCCACCCACTTCGTCCCAGTTGACCTCGGGAATTTCAACATAAATTTCACGAAGAGCAGAAGGCTCAACATCCTTGATGGCTTCTTTGAAATCATCCATTCGAACTTCCATCTTTTCCAAAACTTCTGGAGGAATCGTATCCTCATCAAGGTCAATTTCGGGTAAGTATCTTCGCAATGCCTTCATCGCAGCTTCTCGGACAAGCGATGCTAAGTCTGCCCCCACGAATCCGTAGGTATTGTCAAGAATCCAGCTGATATCGAAATCTTCAGAGATTGGCATTTGTCGAGTATGGACATCCATAATTTCACTACGACCTTCTCTGTCGGGCACTCCAATCTCAATTTCTCGGTCGAATCGACCTGGGCGACGAAGTGCAGGGTCTAGCGCGTCTCTTCGATTCGTAGCACCGATCACAACGACATTATCCCTACCTTGCATGCCGTCCATAAGGGTCAGCATTTGTGCTACAACACGACGTTCTACTTCGCCTGTGACTTCTTCTCTCTTCGGACAAATCGAGTCAATTTCATCGATGAAGACAATCGCTGGAGATTTTTCACTCGCTTCGTCGAAGATTTCACGAAGTTGTTTTTCCGATTCACCATAATATTTCGAAATAATTTCTGGACCGTTGATACTCTTGAAATGGGCGTTGACTTCGGTAGCAACTGCTTTCGCAATCATGGTTTTACCAGTGCCGGGAGGCCCATGGAGCAAAACGCCTTTTGGTGGGTCTATCCCAAGTCTTCTGAACAACTCAGGGTGTTTGAGTGGCAGCTCAATCATTTCACGAACTTTCTGCAACTGCTGACCAATGCCACCTACATCTTCGTAGGTAATTCCTTCGGATTGTCCAAGTTCTTCTTCGGCAACCGCTTCATCTTTGATAACAATTTCAGTTTGGTTGGTCACTTTGACGATACCCTTTGGTACTGTGGAGACAACGGCAAACGGTAGTGCTTCAGCGAAGAGCGTCATACCGGGGATGAAAATTCTATCACCAGCAACGACTGGTCGCTTTGCAAGGCCCCTTCGTGCAAATCCCTCGATACCTGGGCCGAATTTGACTTTCTGTTTGTTGGCCATAACTGGAGTGATGGTCAATTTTGTGCAGTCTTTGGCATTGACCTTTCGTACTGTGACACGGTCGGATAGACTCACTCCAGCATTTTTTCGAATGATTCCATCGATTCGGATGATGTCAAGTTTTGAGTCCTCAGGACGACTCCTCCAGTAAATTGCTGCGGTTGAACGCTCCTCACCAGAAATCTCAACGATATCACCTGGTTTGAGGTCAAGGCCAGCATCTGCAGCAATTCTTGCCCTTCCGTGTCCAACGTCGGAAGGTATTGCTTTTGAAACACGTAATGAAATTCCTTCTTCTTCGTCTGCCATGTTATCGCCTCGTTCCCTTTAGTATCCGACCCTATTTGAACTGTCCCTCCCCAATTCTTCCACGGGTCAAGTTCCGAATTTGATGGGTGTAGTATAAACCCCATGTTTTTGTTCTCATAGAATATCCACATCACATTCAAAATACCCTTCGATTTGGCTATGAACATGGTCCATATCTTAGAAGCGCAACTTGATTTCGTCGAGCGAATAAACCCAAGTGGAAAACCTACAGTTCAAGGTTATAACATCATCAATGGCCAACTCACTTCCGCATCTGATGGCTCAACTTTTGAATCGAGAAATCCCGGTTGGCTCGATGATGTGGTCGGCGTCTTTCCACAATCGACTCGAAGTGATGTAAGCGACGCCCTCGCTGCAGCCCGGCAAGCATTTGCCGCCTGGGCAGCAACGCCAGCACCCACTCGTGGACAAATCATCGGAAACATGGGCAGGCTGCTGATGGAACACAAGGATGCTATCGTTGCCCTCGAAACGAGAGAGATTGGAAAAACCCTCAAAGAATCTGCAGGGTCAGTTCAAGAAGCCATCGATACATGCCTCTTCTTCCAGTCCGAAGGACGAAGATTGTATGGTCAAACCGTGAATTCTGAATTACCAAATAAAGAGCTGTTCACCTATCGAAGACCACTTGGCGTATGTGGAATCATCAACGCATGCAATTTTCCTGCAGCAGTTCCATTTTGGAAAATGATTCCTGCCATCATGTGCGGTAATACCTGTGTTTGGAAAAGCCCTCAAGATGCCCCGATGCTCTCCTTCGCCCTTGCAAGAATTATGCATCAAGCAGGCCTTCCAGACGGCGTCATCAATCTTGTTCACGGCAAAGGAAGCGGTGCTGGTCAGTACCTCATCGATGCGGTTGATGAAGGCAAGGTCAACAAAATCTCGTTTACAGGTTCAACTGAAGTTGGAAAGATGATCGGTGAGGTATGCGGACGAAACTTGGTCTCGTGCTCCCTTGAACTCGGTGGTAAAAATCCACTTGTTGTCATGCCATCGGCAGATTTGGATAACGCTGTCGAGGGGGCGTACTGGGCCGGATTCGGTACAGCAGGTCAACGATGCACTTCGCTTGGAAACCTAATCGTTCACGAAAGCATCTATGACGAATTCCTTGAACGATTCATGGCCAAGGTCAAGTCAACCCGAATCGGTGACTCACTTCGACACGACAATGTTCTCTACGGACCGATGCTCTCAGAGAAATACGCCAACGATTTCCTCAAAGGCGTGGAAATGTGCAAAGAAGATGGTGCTACACATCTGTTCGGAAACGGAAGAATTCAATCCGACAATGCCCCCGAGAATTTCCTTGGAGTTGCTGAAGAAGGCGTATACATGTGGCCTCACGTCTTTGTTGATGTCGATGAATCCATGCGATGTTTCCACGAAGAAATCTTTGGACCCGCCGTCACCATCGTGAAGGCTACTTCCTTTGAGCATGCTCTTCATCTTGCTAATGCAAGCCCCTACGGTCTTTCTTCTTCGATTTACACCAACGATAGAATGGAGGCATATCAATACAAGACCGGTATCAAAGCAGGTATGACAAGCATCAACAATTCAACCACCGGAGCGGAAGCTCACTTGCCATTTGGCGGGGTGAAAGGCTCTGGGAACGGAACCAGAGAATCGGGTATTTGGGTCATTGAAGCCTACTCGTACTGGCACGCCGTCAACGATGAGTTGTCTGGAAAACTTCAACTCGCCCAAATGGACGTCGATGAAATCGAAATGGTGGAAGCCGAAATTGATTGGACGCAACTCGCTTGAGCGAGATAAAATCGACATGGTGAAAGAGTGAACCTCAAAGACCCCCGCACACACGGAACAATGACATCACTGAGGTAAGAGCATGGGCGAAGGAATCAAACTCCCTGTACTGAATGGTCTTGGACGAACAAATAGAGTCGACAATTGGTGGAGTCAACCGGTCGCTATGGCCGTTGCCCTCACGGCCGCTCTCGTCTACACGGCCCTTCGCTTGTTCTATTATTCGCCTTCGAACAACTATGCCATCGAGTATTCTGTTCAAGGCAACACCGTGACCTCACCTATTTTTTCTCCAAACATCCTCGAGTGGAGTCTGTTTGACCTCAACACGTGGCAACATCCTGATTGGGTGAATGCAGCCATTCTTGTGCTATGGATTCCATTTGGATTCCGTGGTACTTGTTATTACATGCGGAGAGTCTACTACCGAACATTTTTCGCAAGCCCAACTGGATGTTGGGTCGACGAGCCGAACATCAACAAAATGATTGGTTACAAAGGTGAGAAAAGGATGTTCATCATCAATAATCTACATCGCTATTTTCTGTATGCTGCCATGATTATTCTCTTGATTAAGTGGTGGGATGTGACCCATACGATGACATTTTCGGGTGGCCGATTTGGACTCACAATCGGCACATTTGTCATGGCCATTGAGGCCTTTTTATTGACGATGTACGTTACCTCATGTCACGCCTTGAGGCACGTTGCAGGCGGTGCGCTCGACCGCTGGACGACGGGCATATCCCGACTCCGAGGGAGAATGTTCAAGCGAATTTCTATTCTCAACCGCTCGCATGGATTTTGGTTTTGGACCTCCCTTGCCTTTGTTTTCCTCGGCGACCTGTGGGTGATTGCCGTCAGCCAAGAGTATGGCGGACTTCAGGACAAAGCCCTGATTTTGTGGGGATGATACGATGGCTCATGAATATTCCAAGCATGAATACGACGTGGTTGTCATCGGTGCTGGCGGAGCAGGTCTACGCGCTGCCATCGAATCTGCACGCCAGGGTGCAAAAACGGCAATGATCACCAAATCCTTGCTCGGAAAAGCACACACGGTGATGGCCGAAGGTGGTTGTGCTGCAGCACTGCAGAATGCTGACCCGAGGGATGGCTGGAAAGTTCACTTTCACGATACAATGAAGGGAAGCAAATGGCTTGCCAATTGGCGAATGGCTGAGATTCATGCCAAAGAAGCACCCGACCGAGTTCGTGAACTTGAGCAGTGGGGTGCGGTGTTTGACCGGACGCCAAAGAACCTCATCAACCAGCGAAATTTTGGCGGTCATACTTTCCCCCGACTGGCTCACGTCGGCGACGCTACAGGTTTGGAGATCATTCGAACACTTCAGGAACGAGGCATCCACGAAGGTATTGATATCTTCATGGAACATACCGTTCGGCACTTGCTCAAAGAGGGTGACCGAGTCACTGGATGCGTAGCGTACGACCGTGTGAGCGGTGACCTTCACGCCTTTTCAGCAAAATCCGTCGTTCTTGCGACCGGTGGTATCACGCGTTGTTGGTCTGTATGTTCTGGTTCTTGGGAATACACAGGTGATGGTCATGCTTTGGCCCTTTGGGCTGGGGCAGAACTTCGAGATATGGAATTCGTTCAATTTCACCCAACAGGAATGGTGTGGCCTCCTTCTGTTCGTGGCATCCTCGTGACCGAAGGTGTGCGTGGTGAAGGTGGTCGCCTTACCAATAGCGAAGGTCATCGATTCATGTTCGATTATGTTCCAGAGATGTTCCGTGGTGACCATGCAGAAACCATTGAAGAATCCGACCAGTGGGTCGAAGAAGTCGTGAGTGGCAAACTCGCTACCGTGCGTCGCCCTCCTGAATTGCTCACTCGAGATGTCGTTGCAAAAGCCATCAATTCTGAGGTGAAAGCAGGTCGGGGGTCACCTCACGGCGGGGCCTTCCTCGATATTTCGCACCGTGGCGAAGAAGCGATTCTCAAGAAACTACCATCAATGCATCACCAATTCAAAGAACTTGCAGGCGTCGATATCTCGAAGGAACCCATGGAGGTTGGACCAACTGCTCATTACGTCATGGGTGGGGTACGAGTTGATGCAGAAACCCAAGAAACCACCATCGCTGGACTCTATGCATGTGGTGAAGTTGCATCAGGTCTGCACGGTGCAAATCGACTCGGTGGTAATTCGCTCTCCGACCTCATCGTGTTTGGAAAGCGAGCAGGTGAACATGCTGCTAAGCGTGCCTCTGACCTTGCTCAACCAGGATTTGATGAGAAGCAGATTGAACAGGCCTGCGACGATATTCTCGCCCCACTCAACCGAGGTGACGGTGAAAATCCCGGTGTCATTTACGATGAAATGCGTGAGATGATGCAACAAAAAGTCGGTATTATTCGAACCAAGTCCGAACTTGAAGAAGCCCTCGAAGAACTCGATTCCTTCAAACAAAGGGCGATGGCAACATCTTCGGGAACCTCAAAGAAATACAATTCTGGATGGCACCAAGCTCTTGATTTGCTCAACATGGCGGATATCTCCAAGGTCGCTGCTCTTGCAGCCATTACACGAGAAGAAAGTCGAGGTGGTCATACCCGTGATGATTTCCCCACTCCCGAAGACGACTACTGGGGCAAGCACCTCAACATTATCTGGATGGAAGGAGGAGAAATCAAAGTCCGCCAAGAGAAGGTCGAACCACTTCGAAAGGATTTGGACGAGGCACTCAATGAAGTGAAGACGATGATAAAAGACCGTGCTGCAGAACTTGGAGGTGGCAAGTGATGTCCCTCAAAGGCCGTGACCAAAAATTCAGAATCACCCGCGGAGAGGGTGATGATGTCACGATGGAAGAGTACGAGATTACTCTCGACGAAGGCATGGTTGTCCTTGATTGCGTCCACCGAATTCAGCACGAACAACAACCCGATATGGCAGTTCGATGGAACTGTAAAGCGGGAAAATGCGGTTCGTGTTCCGCTGAAATCAACGGAAAACCCCGTTTGATGTGCATGACGCGAATGAGCGATATTGTGCAAGAACGTCCTGCAGGGGAGGCAGTTGAAATTCGACCGATGAAAACTTTCCCACACATCAAAGACTTGGTCACCGATGTATCTTGGAATTATGACATCGCCCAGAAGATTGCCCCAATTAACGGACCTGAAACAATGAACTGGGAATTCAACCAAATGGAAGCCGACCGAGTACAACACTTCAGAGAATGTATCGAGTGCTTCCTCTGCGTCAACACATGTCACGTTTTGAGAGACCACCAGTTGTTTGATGCATTTGCAGGTCCACGAAACCTTGTTCGCCTCGCTCAGTATGAGATGCATCCACTCGATACTGAAGATCGTATTCCTGAAATCAAGAAGGATTTTGGTGTTGAATATTGTAACATTACCAAATGTTGTACTGAAGTCTGCCCTGCAGGAATTCACATCACCGACGACGCCATCATTCCACTGAAAGAGCGCGTGGTGGACCGATATTATGACCCACTTCAACGAATTTGGAGAACAATCACCCGTCAAAAAGTGAGATATTGATCCAAATTGATGAACCAATTGAAATGCAAATTGACCTTCTTTGGAGGTTATTGTGCAAAGTGAATTCAAAACGATATACTTTCATAGCATACTCATGGTCGATGATTTATGGGGAAAGCCAACGCAATGATGCTTTTCATTGCATTCATGATAGTCAGCATGTCATGGTTCCAAGTTCTTGATGGAGCCGTTGAAATTCTTGATGAACATTCAACCGAGCAGGTCGACCAGCGTTCAAGGACAGCATTTTCTAACGGTGCAAGTGAATTATCCCAAAGTGTGGGGAACAATCCAATTGCCTCCCTCCCAC